>JBAWZQ010000001.1:0-753384 GCA_037142955.1 Opitutaceae bacterium
TGGGCAATATCTCCTTATGAAAGTCCTTCAGATGCGTTTGCGCCCAACTGCCGAGAACTTGTTGGATAGCCAAGAGCGATCTAATCATAGCCCCTCAACGAGCAGAATTTGTCCGCCGTCAGTCAGCTCATTGATCCTCAGCTCCTTCAAGGGCTTATATTCAGAGGAACCATACCAAGTTTGAGCCATTTCCATGGTTGGAAAACGTAAGATAGCGGCCCAGCTTCCCTCCCATTTTCCCTCTAGCACAGTTGGCATGGGTGTTCCCGCAATCATTTGTCCGCCATGATTCATCAAACTTGCTATCGCGGCTTGAGCATAGCGCACGGAGAGTTCCTCCAAGTTTTTTGCTTTAACTTGGACCATGAAGTAGGCTGGTTTTACGTCGGTAATTTCGGTCATATTGTTTCCGGTGGATTTAGTTTTGTGGAAATTCTCAAGGTCGAGTGCCTTGATCTTTTATTGAAAAATGCTCGCTGCCATTTCCCGTAAGGAGTTAGCCATCGGGGTTGGTTTCCAGGCCAAAAGCTGGAACGTCGCGCTGTTGTCATAGGAGGCGCTCTTGCCGATGAAGGGCAACATGCCTCTAGCCTCGCGATCAAAACGGCTCATTAATTTCAAAAGGAATGTCGGCGCTTTGATCCTCGGGGCTTTATTGTAGCCAGCCTCTCTTAGGACTTTTGCCACGGTTGCCATCTCGATCGGTTCCGCTGTGCAAGCGATGAATCGCTTTCCGGCTGCGCCGCTTGCGGTCATCGCCGCAACGTGAAGTCTCGCCACATCGCGCACATCGACCATCCCCATTGCCATGTCCGGGATCATGGGGATTTTTCCCTCGATCATTTTAGTCATCATGGTCACACTTTGGCCCTCGAGCTTTGCGCCCAACGAGGGGCCAAAAACCGCGCCCGGGTTGATGACGGTGAGTTCCAAATTCCCACCCTTCACAGCCTCCCAGGCCGCTCGCTCTGCCAAAGTTTTGCTTTTGGCGTAGGCGCCAATGTTCGCGGCGGTGTCAGACCAGTCGCCCGGACCGTAGCGGCCCGTGTCTTTTCCCGCGATGATGGCAAAGGTCGATGAAGTTAACACCAACCTTTTGATTCCAGCTTTTTGAGCGGCAGTGATGACGCGTCTGGTGCCCTCAACAGCGGGAGTGATCAGCTCGTTTTCGTCCGTTGGCTCTGCCAGCAGGAATGGCGAGGCGACATGCAAGACGTACGTGCAGCCTTGCATCGCCTGCTCCCAACCCGGATCGGCAAGTAGGTCTGCTTCGACGAAGGTCAACCGATCGATAGAGGCGACTTTCGCCAGTGCAGACTGGGTTGCTTCAGCCTTAGAACGAGATCGGACCGTGCCAACCACCTCGTAGCCATGTTTGAGCAATTCGGCCGCACAGTGCTGGCCGATATATCCCGTTACACCCGTCACTAGTACACGTTCGCACATAAAAATATTACTGGGTTTGCGATCAATTTAGTAGCTTGTACAATGCAAGTCATGATATCTGACTTGCACTATGCAAGCTAAATCTACCGCCAATTCCATGCTTTGGACCAAGCCACAGCCTCTAGGTATTTTTAATTCAGCACATTTTTAACATCGATGCTCATATCGGCTGTTGCGTGCTCGCCAGCCGTAATTCTCCTCGCTACCCTTCCAGCTGCCCGCCCGCGATCTCAGCCCCGGTCGCACTCCGGATACGTTGCGTAACGCCATCGGCTTGAATGGGCACGATGGGCTATAAAAATGGGGGAGGTGGCGGGAGTTGAACCGGGTTTTATTGGGCCTTCTAATTATGTATAAAACACTGCTAAATAGATGGTTAATTTATTCATATCCATTTTATAATTTTTAGAAAAGTAAGCCTCAAAAACAGGGCATTCAGCGGGTGTTTAGCGGGTGATTTTTGGCTGCCAGCGGTGCACATGCACACGTAGGCCAAGCCCAAGTAATCGCCCTGGGCTTCAGCCTGACCAAAATCTGAGGCCTGCAGTGGCCAATCATCCGAGGCAATCTCAGTTTTGCTTTTGCGCGATTTTACCTACGCAGGCAAAAGAAATCTTGGCCTTTCAAGGCCGGGAGGATGTCAAAAACACGCTTAACTGAATCGGTATTGTTGTAGACATCTTGTGCAATATGTACAAAATTGCCAACATCATGAATGCCCTGACTGTTCCTATTGACCCCATTTTGAGCGAACTGCCGTCGGTCGACGCCTCGACGGTGAAGAACCGGTATCGCGACGTGGCCGCGCTAGCGGCCAAGGGCGCTCTCGCCATCAACCGCTATTCTCGTCCGGAACTAGTGATCATGCCGGCCGCGGAATACGTTCGGCTGGAGAAGGCGCTTCGCGCTCCACTGGACCAATTGGCGGGCGAGTTTGACGGATTGGTGGCAAAGATGCAGGCAGCCGAATCGAAGCAAGCCGTCCAAGCGCTGTTTCTGGCAAACCCCGCGGACCTAGGTAAGGCCGCGGTCAAAGCGGTTAAGGCGAATGCCTCCTAAACTCCAGCCATTCGTCATCACGGTTCTCGCTGGTGTGAACGGCGCCGGAAAAAGCAGCATCGGTGGAGCCTACCTCCAGCAGACGGGGGGTGCGTTTTACAACCCCGACTTAGTCGCCCGCGCCGCACGTCTGGCTTCTCCTGCCCTTACAGCCGAGGAGGCGAATGCTTTCGCCTGGAGGCAAGGCAAGCAACGACTCGAATCAGCCATTGCGAATCAGACCGACTACAACTTCGAAACCACCCTCGGCGGTGAAACTATGACGAAACTCCTGAGTGAGGCCGCGAAGAAAGGAGCCACGCTCAACATCTGGTTTGCCGGTCTCATCAGCGTCGAACTGCACCTGCAGCGCGTCGCATCCCGGGTCAAGCATGGCGGGCATACCATTCCCGAGTCCGACATCCGGAAACGCTGGATCGGAAGCCATGTGAACCTGATCAAATTGCTGCCTCACGTCACCAACCTCCGCGTCTACGATAATTCCGCGGATAACGATCCGCACAAAGGCGAGGTGCCCGAACTCAAGCTGGTCCTCTCCGTTTTGAATGGGGTGATCGACTTTCCTGGCCGGGATGAGTTAAAGGACACGCCTGCTTGGGCGAAACCCATCGTCGTGGCAGCGTTCAGGTTGCTCCCGACGGGTAAAGTTTCCTGAAACAAAGACGATATCGTCTTCTCCCAAGAGAGCTCGTCGGAATTTCCGGCGTCCGAGGTTGCAGTGTTAGAGACGGCGCGAGTGGGAGGGATGAAGAGCGGTTAGATATCTATTTAACAATTTTTGAAAAATAAGCCTCAAAGCTTATCCGACCAATACGGCCGGAGTTTTGCTGGCAATCTCCAGTAGCTTAAGGGCGGGTCCAGATGGCTGGCGACGGTTCTTTTCCCAACCGCGCACGGTATCAGCACTGACGTTCAAGTAGGCTGCGAAAACAGGAGTACTCACCTTTAGCTTACGCCGGATAAGCGCAATTTTAGTCGGGGACATTTTGCCAGGCGAGTTCGGCAATATAGTCGTCTTGAGGGTGAGTTTATCTTTGGCATGGGCCAACGTCTCCTGCAGGCTGGCCATCAGTTCTTTTTCGTTAAAGGCATGTTTTTTATTCATGGTAGGATGCTCTGATTTGTTGGGACCACTCACGCATGGACTTCTTTCCCTCCGCCGAGAGATTGTCTGCTTCACCCTTCGTGAAGGCGTAGAGCAAGTAGATGGTTTGGTGATTTTTTAGGTAGTAGTAAATGACTCTGGCCCCGCCGCTTTTGCCCTTGCCCGGCAAAGCAATGCGAGTTTTGCGGATTCCGCCACACTCAGCCATAGGACCGCCTTTCTCAGGATATTGAGCAAGTTCAGTCTGGAAATTAGCGTATTCTTCGTCGCTGATCAAATCCTTGATGATGCGGGAAAAGATGAGCGATTCGATGAATTCCACTTTATTAAGGTGTGACTTAGTCACACCACAGTCAATAACAAACACGACCAGAACGCGATCTCACTCCCGGTCGCACGCCGGGTACTTTGAGTAACTCCATCGGCGTGAACGGGCACTATGGGTTATAAAATGGTGGAGTTGGCGGGAGTTGAACCGGGCTTACTTGGGCCTTTAAATGATGCATAAGCCAATGCTAAATAAATGGTTAATTTGTTTATCTCCATTTTTTAATTTCTGAAAAATAAGCTCAAAATGGGGTCATTCAGCGGGTGTTTAGTGGGTGATTTTAGCTGCTAGCGGTAAATTCCGCGCTGCCTAGTGCGAAAGAATTAAAGCTCCGGATTCATAATCGAAGCGAGCCATCGCTATGGAGTCCAAGCGAGCATTCCTGGTAGAGTTTTGGTTTAGGAATTCGAACTTGCATTATCACAAAAATTATACATAGTTTGTGACAATAAAAATTAGATGAATGTATTATATCCAATTGATCAAAAGATTTTAAGGTCATCATGGTCAAAAAAGAATCCTTTGCCATTTACATCTAAGGATATTGAACGTCATTTCCCGGTCCAGCCAGCAGCCATCCGGCAAGCGCTCGCTCGTTTGGTGAAAGCGGGAAAGCTCCGCCGTATCCGTCGCGGGTTCTACGAGCGACCTAGGGCCCATCCCTTATTGGGTCAAACGGCCCCCAACCCCCTGACCGTGGTAGAGTCCGTGATGCGCGCGCGAGGTGCGTCTTGGGAGGTGGCGGGAGCGCATGCAGCCAATCTGCTTGGATTATCGGAGCAGGTGCCGGCGCAGTTGGTGATCAAAACCACGGCAAGCATACCTCCGATTAATTTGGGCAAGGCCCTGATTAGATTCGAGCGGGTTGCCCCCAGTAGACTGCTGGGCACCCGCGGATCATCCCGCTTGGTGATCCAGGCGATTCGTCATCTCGGATTAAAAAACGTTGGTCCCCGTGTCATCGCCCAACTTCGCGCTCAGCTAAAGCCAAAGACTAAGCGTGAATTAGGGAAACTCTCCAGTGGACTGCCGCGCTGGATGCAGCCCATTATTTTAGAAATTACAGCAGAGCTCGTGGTCCATGAACGCCCTCATCAAACTAACACCCAAGCAACGCGCAGAGGTATTTGATGCTACCGCCCTCAAGTTGGGCTTCGCCATCACTTCAATTGTAGAAAAGGACTTCTGGGTGTGCTGGATCCTCAGTCAGCTCTTCAATGCTGAGCATGGTTTCGGCAGGCACATCGTCTTCAAGGGCGGAACATCATTATCGAAGGCTTATGCTGCGATTGAACGATTCTCGGAAGACGTGGATATTACGATAGGTCGAGAACTCCTTGGCTTTGACACCGATCAACATGATCCGGAGAAAGCGCCGAGTGCTTCCCAGAGGAAAAAGCGCATTGAAGCGCTCCATGCAGCCTGCTCACAATGGGTTGCGGGCGAGTTGAAGACTAAATTAGAAGCCTCGACGAAGCACACTCTGGGCGCCGAAGGTTGGTCCTATGAAGTGGATCAAAGGGATGAAACCCGACTGACCCTGCTTTTCCACTATCCTAGCGTGGTGCCCGCGGCGAGCGGCGAAGAATACAATCACCGTACGGTAAAAATCGAATGCGGTGCGAAAGCGGATCTTTGGCCTGTAACTGAAAAAGAAATCATGCCCTACGTCGTCGCAGCGATACCGGATCTTGCGAAGAGCGCGACCATCAAGGTTCAAACCTTGAATTTGGAGCGGACCTTTTGGGAGAAGGCGACGATCCTGCACGCAGAAGCCCATCGGCCGGAGGAAAAAGCCCCGCAGGAGAAATACGCACGGCACTATGTTGATTTGGCGGTGCTTTCAAGTACGGATGCTGGGCAGAGGGCCTTGCGAGAACTTGAATTACTCAAGCGTGTCGTGAGCTTCAAGGAGGCCTTTTACCCATCAAGGACTGCAAGTTATGCGACCGCTAAGCCAGGTAGCTTTAAACTGCTGCCGGCGGCGTATCATGCCAAGTTTCTGGAAGCCGATTACCGCAAAATGCGCCCAATGTTTTTCGGAACGCCCCTAACGTGGGCCGAGGTGATCGCGCGCCTTACTCAGCTCGAAGCGCAGATCAATGGGTAGGGCACTTATTTATTATTGAGGCCGATTTCGCGACCTATTTGCGGAGGTCTACTTCGAGCAGCTCGGCTGATCGAAAGCCCGGAGTTTCGGGCTCACTTTGATCCTGAAGCGGGGCCCATCGCGACAAAACGACTCGAGCCTTTCGGTGTATCGATCACGATCTTAGCGGACATGGTGTCGACGGGCTAGGCTAGCTTAGCGGTCTTGCTCCTTCCGCTGCCCGCCCGCGATTTCATCCCCGGTCGCACGCTGGGTACATTGAATAACTCCATCGGCGTGAACGGGCACGATGGGTTATAAAAATGGTGGAGGTGGCGGGAGTTGAACCGGGCTTACTTGGGTCTTTCATTGACGCATAAACAGCTAATCAATAAATGGTTAATTTGTTTATCTCCATTTTTTAATTTCTTAAAAATAAGCTCAAAATTGGCTCATTCAGCGGGTGTCTAGCGGGTGATTTTTGGCTGCTAGTGGTGCATACGTAGGTCAAGCCCAAGCGATCGCCCTGAGCTTCAATTTGGATCCCTTTTTATGGCTCAACGCTTGTCTGTCATTACTGGGGCACAAATAGGGTGGGGCGGCTTCACGATATATCACCCGCTTCGGTTGCGAATTTAAGCCCGGTACCTCGGGCGAGGGTGGGGCGGTTGTAGCGGAGGCATCACCGGCTATTAAACCTCCCCCTGTCCTCAGACATGGGGAGGTGTTCAACATCCATCTGCGCCTATGGCACCACGGCTAGGCTGGCGGCTCTCGCCATCGCTGCCTGTCGTAAGTCGAAGGTGCAAAATTCCGTCGCGCCAAGTTCCTGGGCCAGCGCGACGTGGAGCGTATCCAGCGTCCGGCAGAGGTTCGCAGACGCATGCGCCGCAGCAAGAGCCTCTGCCTTGGTGAAAACCGCCGGCCAGCCGGGAGTGGTCTCGGCAAACACACCCGCCGCGATGTCGTTTGCGAAATCCGCCAATAATCTATCGTGCTCCGTAGCGGTAATTTCGCTGCGTCCGTACCTCTGGCCGATTGCCGATTTTATTTCCAGGCGGTGGAAGGCCGTGAGCATCGGCGCCGAGCCCGTCGCCTGCACGAGCGCCACGGCCTGCGACGAATTGGGCTCGCGCAGGTACAGCTTTAGCAGGACTCCGGAATCGAAATAGCGCATCACCGGCGATCCGCCCGGAGGTTATCCAGTACCGTCTGCGAATCCTCCAGCACCCGCTCGCCAAACATGGCTTCCTGACGCGCGAGAAAATTCGGCAGTGGGCGCATCGGGGTAACCGCGCTTACCGGGACCGGCGTGCGACGTTCCATCCAGCGACGGATTTCGATCCACTGCTCCGGTGTCAGGTTCTCGATGGCCTGCTCAATGTCTGCGACCGTGCTCATATCCTCCACCTTAGCGCACCACCCGGATGTTTCAAGCCGGCTTTTGCGTCGGAAATAAGATGTGCTTTCGGTCAATCTCCTGAAGCGTATTCAGCCGGAATCAGGGAGAAATGTGCTACTCCGGCTATTTATGATGTTGCTATATTTCGCCGGAATCGACTAATTTGTGGCTATTCCGGCTAGATATGACTACACCACCGAGCACCCACCCCTTTTTGATTGGTCGCGCATCCGAGCAAGAGCAGCTCGCGGAGGCAAGCGCCTCCGGCCGCCCCGAATTGGTCGCCATCCATGGCCGTCGGCGCATTGGAAAGACCTATCTCGTTAGGTCCTACTTCGCCAAGGAACTCTGCTTTGAGATGACCGGAGTGTGCGATGCCCCTTTAACCCAGCAGCTGAAGAATTTCGTGAACCAGATGAAGCAGGCTACCGGCTTGAGGCTGGCGTCGCCAGCCGACTGGACGGAGGCTTTTCAGTATCTGGTCACCTACCTAGAGCCCATCATGAAGGACGGCGGACGTAAGGTGGTTTTCTTTGATGAGCTGCCTTGGTTGGCCGGGCGGAGGTCCGGGTTCCTGTCCGCCTTCGACCATTTCTGGAATACCTGGGGGACCAGACAAAGAAACCTGATCGTCATAATCTGCGGCTCGGCCGCTTCGTGGATGATCGCAAAGGTTCTTCAGCACAAAGGTGGACTGCACAACCGGATTACCCGCAGCATCCACCTCCAACCATTTAGCCTGCCCGAGATCGACGACTATCTAAAAGCCAACGGCGTGGCTCTCGACCACAAGCAAACTGCCGAGCTTGCAATGGCGATCGGAGGCGTCCCGTTTTATCTCAACCATGTGCGCAAGGGGTGGTCTGCCGCACAGAACATCCAGTCCCTGTTTTTCGCGCCCAATGCCCCGCTCCGCGGCGAGTTCGGCCAAGTCTTCGCCGCCCTCTTCGAGAAGCATGAGCGCCACCTACAGGTCGTCCGCGCCCTGGCCAAGCGCCAGTCCGGCCTCAGGCGACTCGAGATCATTCAAACAACCAAACTGGAGTCCGGCGGGGCCCTGACGCAGGTGCTCGATGAACTGGAGGCCTCGGGTTTCATCTGCCGGATGATGCCGTTCGGCGAGGCGACCCGGGATCCTTGTTTTCGCCTGATCGACGAACTGAGTCTGTTTCACCTCCGATGGGTGGAGGGTCAGGGAACTCGGGGCGCGTCCACGGACTGGCAGAGTCGTCGACTCGCCCCTTCGGGCGTGGCGTGGAGTGGCTATGCGTTTGAGAATATTTGCCTCCGGCACTCCGCTCAGATCAAGAAGGCGCTTGGTATCGCTGGGGTTCAAGCGCCGGTCGCTTCATGGCGGCACCAGGCCAAGAATAACGATGACACCGGGGCTCAGATCGACCTGCTTTTCGACCGGGCGGATGGCGTGATCAGCGTGTGCGAGATGAAGTTCAGCGAACATGAGTTCGTCATCGACAAAGCCTACGCCCGCGAGCTCCGCTCGAAGCTGGAGGTGTTTCGCCGGGTCACCGGCACCCGCAAAGCCTTGTTCCTCGTCATGGTCTCGGTTCACGGACTCAAAGCGAATGAGTATCAGGCTGAACTTGTGCACAACGTGGTTCCGCTCGCAGCCCTATTCGCCCCATAAACTTGCTGTCGCGCCGTGTCATCGCGCTGCCGCAGGGGTGAACGGTTCACTGGAACGTCCTTTTTCTAGCTATATCGGCAAGATTGGTTCTAGAATTTTAGTGAGCGTAGTTTTCTATGCCCTTTTGGCGGTTGCGTTGAAGCGGGTCGCGAAATCGGCGGCAGCCGCGATCATCTCTTTAAACTGCGGGACTTCGCCGAAAAACATCGGGCCGAGCATTTGCTGGAAATCGGCTCGCCAAGCCGCCGCGTGCTCCGTCGGTGGCGTGAGACGGAAGGTGCCGGGCTTGTGGGTGCTGTAATCTACCCACGAGTAACGGAAGAAAATCTCCCGGTGCTCAGCCACGCGTTGAAACAAGGCCGTGTCGGCTAATGCACGTTCGCCGACGCCGGCGCGCAGCAGGCACCATAGGTCGTAATAGTGGCGTGCCATGCGGTGTTTGCGGGGCTTATCGGCTGGGCGGAAAGTTTCTTCATGAAGCAGGCATGCTTTTTCCCAAAAGGTGCGCTCGGCGGCGAGCACTTGCACGGAGCAGGTGGCATCAGCGTCAATCTGGGGGAAATGCTCCAGCACGTATGGCCGGATCAGTCTGGCGGTGTGCGGCCAGTCGTCGGACCGTGCCCCCAACTCGATTTTGACAATAGGCGACACGTAGCTGCCGGACGCTTCGGTGAACACGGACGGATAATGCAGGAGCAGGCATTGCCCGTCGGCCATGTCGGGATCTACCTCTAGCCTCCAGCCGATGTCGCCCAAGGTGGCGCCGAGGCGGGTAGCGAGCGCGGGTTGGAGTTGGTTTTGCACCCAATCACGGCAAGCGAGCATGAGCGCTTCCAAGCGAATACGGCGTTGTTTTTTACTGGGGGCGTGGTCGGGCGAGGCATCTGCCGCGATGCCGAGCGCGGATTTGTCCACAATCAGGTCGATGTCTTCTGAAAAGCGGGCGATGAGCTGCCAGGCTTTGGAAAGGGAGGTGCCGCCTTTGAATGTTAGGTGCCGGCCGAGCCCGGGTAGGGCGAACAACTCTCGCAGGGTCCAGCAAACCCAGAAATCTTTCTCCACGCTGGGCGCGTCGAGCTGCATGGCTTGGTACACCTCTAAGCATGCGTCGCGTCGTTGTTCGGCGGAAAGTTGCAGGAACTTATTCATCGGTTTGCGGAGTAGCGATGGGACCGGCGAGTTGGTGAAAAATTCGGGCAATCCAATCGGGGGCGCAGGCTGCGTCTGCGGGTAGAGCGGCCCGATCAGCGTCCGACAGGTTGCGGCGGAGGCGGGCGAGGATGTCGTCGTTAATGTGGCGGCGACCGATCCAGCGTAGGGCGAGAATCACGAGCGCGCTTTGGCGATTTTTTGTCGATACGAAACGAGCAGAGACGTGTTGAAGAACAACGTAGCCCTTCGCCCCAAACTGTACGCGTCGAGTGGGGCCAGTGGTCAGGTGCATTGGGCGCATCGGCACTTGGTCGCTCAGCCTGAGCATGTTGGCGGCGTGGGCTCCGGTGGGAAAAAGGGCACCTTGGGCTTTGCGCTTCAACAGGTCGTGCATGGCAGACTGGGTGGGGCCGAGCGGGCCGAGCACCGGGTCGTGTCGGGGAACTTGATACAGACCACGCCCGGCGCGGTTGAGGATGCCGGCTTTGCAGTTGCGGGACAGGGCTTGGTCGATGGAGGCCCGACTGCCCAGGTCTAGAAAATCGGGCGGCGTCCACACGTGATCCTTCGGCCCGGACCGGATGCGGTCGAGGAGGGCGGCGTCGATGGAATCTCGGTGTTTACTCAAGAGAAGGGTTCTTTTTTTGTCAGAAATAATGTGCGAATATATGACTAAAAGCAAGATTAGATTCGGCGTTTCGTGGTGGTGGTGGCATGCTCCAAGCAACCATGAGCGTCTACAACCGGCCACGGCCGGTCGGAGCCGATCCCCGCGACTACGGCTACCTCCATGTCCGGTGCCTAGCGATCTTGCTAAATCAGCGCGCCGCCTGTGATCTCATCCCTGGTCGCACGCCGGGTACGTTGAGTAACTCCATCGGCGTGAACGGGCACGATGGGTTATAAAAATGGTGGAGGTGGCGGGAGTTGAACCGGGCTTACTTGGGTCTTTCATTGACGCATAAACAGCTAATCAATAAATGGTTAATTTGTTTATCTCCATTTTTTAATTTCTTAAAAATAAGCTCAAAATTGGCTCATTCAGCGGGTGTCTAGCGGGTGATTTTTGGCTGCTAGTGGTGCATACGTAGGTCAAGCCCAAGCGATCGCCCTGAGCTTCAATTTGGATCCCTTTTTATGGCTCAACGCTTGTCTGTCATTACTGGGGCACAAATAGGGTGGGGCGGCTTCACGATATATCACCCGCTTCGGTTGCGAATTTAAGCCCGGTACCTCGGGCGAGGGTGGGGCGGTTGTAGCGGAGGCATCACCGGCTATTAAACCTCCCCCTGTCCTCAGACATGGGGAGGTGTTCAACATCCATCTGCGCCTATGGCACCACGGCTAGGCTGGCGGCTCTCGCCATCGCTGCCTGTCGTAAGTCGAAGGTGCAAAATTCCGTCGCGCCAAGTTCCTGGGCCAGCGCGACGTGGAGCGTATCCAGCGTCCGGCAGAGGTTCGCAGACGCATGCGCCGCAGCAAGAGCCTCTGCCTTGGTGAAAACCGCCGGCCAGCCGGGAGTGGTCTCGGCAAACACACCCGCCGCGATGTCGTTTGCGAAATCCGCCAATAATCTATCGTGCTCCGTAGCGGTAATTTCGCTGCGTCCGTACCTCTGGCCGATTGCCGATTTTATTTCCAGGCGGTGGAAGGCCGTGAGCATCGGCGCCGAGCCCGTCGCCTGCACGAGCGCCACGGCCTGCGACGAATTGGGCTCGCGCAGGTACAGCTTTAGCAGGACTCCGGAATCGAAATAGCGCATCACCGGCGATCCGCCCGGAGGTTATCCAGTACCGTCTGCGAATCCTCCAGCACCCGCTCGCCAAACATGGCTTCCTGACGCGCGAGAAAATTCGGCAGTGGGCGCATCGGGGTAACCGCGCTTACCGGGACCGGCGTGCGACGTTCCATCCAGCGACGGATTTCGATCCACTGCTCCGGTGTCAGGTTCTCGATGGCCTGCTCAATGTCTGCGACCGTGCTCATATCCTCCACCTTAGCGCACCACCCGGATGTTTCAAGCCGGCTTTTGCGTCGGAAATAAGATGTGCTTTCGGTCAATCTCCTGAAGCGTATTCAGCCGGAATCAGGGAGAAATGTGCTACTCCGGCTATTTATGATGTTGCTATATTTCGCCGGAATCGACTAATTTGTGGCTATTCCGGCTAGATATGACTACACCACCGAGCACCCACCCCTTTTTGATTGGTCGCGCATCCGAGCAAGAGCAGCTCGCGGAGGCAAGCGCCTCCGGCCGCCCCGAATTGGTCGCCATCCATGGCCGTCGGCGCATTGGAAAGACCTATCTCGTTAGGTCCTACTTCGCCAAGGAACTCTGCTTTGAGATGACCGGAGTGTGCGATGCCCCTTTAACCCAGCAGCTGAAGAATTTCGTGAACCAGATGAAGCAGGCTACCGGCTTGAGGCTGGCGTCGCCAGCCGACTGGACGGAGGCTTTTCAGTATCTGGTCACCTACCTAGAGCCCATCATGAAGGACGGCGGACGTAAGGTGGTTTTCTTTGATGAGCTGCCTTGGTTGGCCGGGCGGAGGTCCGGGTTCCTGTCCGCCTTCGACCATTTCTGGAATACCTGGGGGACCAGACAAAGAAACCTGATCGTCATAATCTGCGGCTCGGCCGCTTCGTGGATGATCGCAAAGGTTCTTCAGCACAAAGGTGGACTGCACAACCGGATTACCCGCAGCATCCACCTCCAACCATTTAGCCTGCCCGAGATCGACGACTATCTAAAAGCCAACGGCGTGGCTCTCGACCACAAGCAAACTGCCGAGCTTGCAATGGCGATCGGAGGCGTCCCGTTTTATCTCAACCATGTGCGCAAGGGGTGGTCTGCCGCACAGAACATCCAGTCCCTGTTTTTCGCGCCCAATGCCCCGCTCCGCGGCGAGTTCGGCCAAGTCTTCGCCGCCCTCTTCGAGAAGCATGAGCGCCACCTACAGGTCGTCCGCGCCCTGGCCAAGCGCCAGTCCGGCCTCAGGCGACTCGAGATCATTCAAACAACCAAACTGGAGTCCGGCGGGGCCCTGACGCAGGTGCTCGATGAACTGGAGGCCTCGGGTTTCATCTGCCGGATGATGCCGTTCGGCGAGGCGACCCGGGATCCTTGTTTTCGCCTGATCGACGAACTGAGTCTGTTTCACCTCCGATGGGTGGAGGGTCAGGGAACTCGGGGCGCGTCCACGGACTGGCAGAGTCGTCGACTCGCCCCTTCGGGCGTGGCGTGGAGTGGCTATGCGTTTGAGAATATTTGCCTCCGGCACTCCGCTCAGATCAAGAAGGCGCTTGGTATCGCTGGGGTTCAAGCGCCGGTCGCTTCATGGCGGCACCAGGCCAAGAATAACGATGACACCGGGGCTCAGATCGACCTGCTTTTCGACCGGGCGGATGGCGTGATCAGCGTGTGCGAGATGAAGTTCAGCGAACATGAGTTCGTCATCGACAAAGCCTACGCCCGCGAGCTCCGCTCGAAGCTGGAGGTGTTTCGCCGGGTCACCGGCACCCGCAAAGCCTTGTTCCTCGTCATGGTCTCGGTTCACGGACTCAAAGCGAATGAGTATCAGGCTGAACTTGTGCACAACGTGGTTCCGCTCGCAGCCCTATTCGCCCCATAAACTTGCTGTCGCGCCGTGTCATCGCGCTGCCGCAGGGGTGAACGGTTCACTGGAACGTCCTTTTTCTAGCTATATCGGCAAGATTGGTTCTAGAATTTTAGTGAGCGTAGTTTTCTATGCCCTTTTGGCGGTTGCGTTGAAGCGGGTCGCGAAATCGGCGGCAGCCGCGATCATCTCTTTAAACTGCGGGACTTCGCCGAAAAACATCGGGCCGAGCATTTGCTGGAAATCGGCTCGCCAAGCCGCCGCGTGCTCCGTCGGTGGCGTGAGACGGAAGGTGCCGGGCTTGTGGGTGCTGTAATCTACCCACGAGTAACGGAAGAAAATCTCCCGGTGCTCAGCCACGCGTTGAAACAAGGCCGTGTCGGCTAATGCACGTTCGCCGACGCCGGCGCGCAGCAGGCACCATAGGTCGTAATAGTGGCGTGCCATGCGGTGTTTGCGGGGCTTATCGGCTGGGCGGAAAGTTTCTTCATGAAGCAGGCATGCTTTTTCCCAAAAGGTGCGCTCGGCGGCGAGCACTTGCACGGAGCAGGTGGCATCAGCGTCAATCTGGGGGAAATGCTCCAGCACGTATGGCCGGATCAGTCTGGCGGTGTGCGGCCAGTCGTCGGACCGTGCCCCCAACTCGATTTTGACAATAGGCGACACGTAGCTGCCGGACGCTTCGGTGAACACGGACGGATAATGCAGGAGCAGGCATTGCCCGTCGGCCATGTCGGGATCTACCTCTAGCCTCCAGCCGATGTCGCCCAAGGTGGCGCCGAGGCGGGTAGCGAGCGCGGGTTGGAGTTGGTTTTGCACCCAATCACGGCAAGCGAGCATGAGCGCTTCCAAGCGAATACGGCGTTGTTTTTTACTGGGGGCGTGGTCGGGCGAGGCATCTGCCGCGATGCCGAGCGCGGATTTGTCCACAATCAGGTCGATGTCTTCTGAAAAGCGGGCGATGAGCTGCCAGGCTTTGGAAAGGGAGGTGCCGCCTTTGAATGTTAGGTGCCGGCCGAGCCCGGGTAGGGCGAACAACTCTCGCAGGGTCCAGCAAACCCAGAAATCTTTCTCCACGCTGGGCGCGTCGAGCTGCATGGCTTGGTACACCTCTAAGCATGCGTCGCGTCGTTGTTCGGCGGAAAGTTGCAGGAACTTATTCATCGGTTTGCGGAGTAGCGATGGGACCGGCGAGTTGGTGAAAAATTCGGGCAATCCAATCGGGGGCGCAGGCTGCGTCTGCGGGTAGAGCGGCCCGATCAGCGTCCGACAGGTTGCGGCGGAGGCGGGCGAGGATGTCGTCGTTAATGTGGCGGCGACCGATCCAGCGTAGGGCGAGAATCACGAGCGCGCTTTGGCGATTTTTTGTCGATACGAAACGAGCAGAGACGTGTTGAAGAACAACGTAGCCCTTCGCCCCAAACTGTACGCGTCGAGTGGGGCCAGTGGTCAGGTGCATTGGGCGCATCGGCACTTGGTCGCTCAGCCTGAGCATGTTGGCGGCGTGGGCTCCGGTGGGAAAAAGGGCACCTTGGGCTTTGCGCTTCAACAGGTCGTGCATGGCAGACTGGGTGGGGCCGAGCGGGCCGAGCACCGGGTCGTGTCGGGGAACTTGATACAGACCACGCCCGGCGCGGTTGAGGATGCCGGCTTTGCAGTTGCGGGACAGGGCTTGGTCGATGGAGGCCCGACTGCCCAGGTCTAGAAAATCGGGCGGCGTCCACACGTGATCCTTCGGCCCGGACCGGATGCGGTCGAGGAGGGCGGCGTTGATGGAATCTCGGTGTTTACTCAAGAGAAGGGTTCTTTTTTGTCAGAAATAATATGCGAATATATGACTAAAAGCAAGATTAGATTCGGCGTTTCGTGGTGGTGGTGGATTCTGATCTAGCCAGCCTTCCTGGGATATTCCGTGGGAAGGGTATTTAAGTGGTCACGGCCAGATTGAAAACCCGACGTCACCCAATCGTCGATAGTCCGTCATGAATATTTAACAAGTGGCGGCGTAGAGTTTAGCGATCTCTGCTGCGAAGAACTCTAATTATAGTCACGAGGAGACTCACTTTCCCAAAATATTTAGACTCTTTTATAGACTAACAGCGGCCAATTAGGCCTGATCAAACTTTTTAATCATGAACTCTTATAGTGCTTTCTTCCGGCAGGTATGCCAAGTGGCAACCGTTTGGCTTCTGTTATCCGTTGTCGCTCTCGCCCAGTCTCCCAACACCGGCGGAATCCAAGGCCGCGTGCTCAACGCCGCGGCTGGCACGTACCTAGGACGGGCGCTCGTCAAAGTCGAAGGTACGACGCTCGAAACTTACACCGACGACATAGGCGAATACCGCTTAGCCAACCTCCCGGCTGGTCTAGTGACGCTGAGAGCCTCGTTTACCGCGATGCAGACGGAAACAGCAACGCTGTCAGTCGGCGCCGGCGCCACTGTCCAACAAGACTTTAAACTGGTTATAAGCTCACGAGGTTCCGCGCCGGCTCGTTCGGACGAAAAATCGGTACTGCTCGATGCGTTTACAGTGTCGGATCGCGCGATGAGCGCGGAAGCTGCCGCGTTGCAGGAGCGTAAGACAGCACCGAACATCAAAAACGTCGTCGCCTTCGAAGAGTTCGGTGACCTCGGCGAAGGCAATCCGGGCGAATTCCTGAAATTCGTTCCTGGCGTCGAAATCAATCAGGCGCCGGTCGTACCCAACGATGCGGGAATTCGCGGCATGCCATCGTCCGGCACGCTCATGCTACTGGACGGTGTGCAATTTGCCGGTTCCAACGCCGATTCGCGGGTTGGAGATCTTATCGGCACCAACATCGCAAATATCGATCGAATAGAGGTCACTAAGGTGCCCACTCCAGATCTGCCCGCGAACGCCGTCGGTGGTACGATAAATATCATTCCCAAGAGTAATCTTAGCCTCACTCGTCGAGCCCTAACCTATAATATATTTGGCACCCAGACGACGATCGATCCGCTCAGCCGGTTAGGTAGCAATTTCGGGCGCGGTCGGGGCCCTGCATACAAAAACGAGAACCGCAGCGTCACGCAGCCAGGCTTCGATGTCACCTACATGCTACCCGTCAATCCCTCGCTCGCGCTATCGTTCAGCGCCGGCTACAGCGCCAGAGTTGAGTTGCGCGATATCCTCATCCCCACCTGGGATCTCGTGAACAACATCCAGACCGCGTGGCAGAAGGACCCCATCGTCGTGCCGCGCGAGCGACGGTTGTTGTCCTCAACGGCGGATTTCAAGCTTGGCTCAAAGCACCGTTTTTCGGTCTTCGCACAATATACCGATGATCATGCGTACAACTATGTGCCTCTGTTCACCTACACCTATGGCGCAGGAGTGACAGGAGGCGCCAATTTTTCCCAAGGTTCAGCGAATGCAGTCGGTAGCGTTTCGCAGAACATTCAAGCTTATAACCAGATTCGAGAATCAGTGAACGGCAAAATCGGCTACCATTATGTTGGCGACATCTGGAAGGCAGATATGACCGTCGGATTATCTCGCTCGCAGTTTAATACACGAACCTTGGAGGACGGTATCTTCCGAACGTTCACGGCCACGCTTTCAGGCGTTTCGCTTCGCGCAGAAAATCTCGGTGGAATCACCTCCCAAGTGTCGCCAACCATCACGGCGAAGACAGCCGCGGGCACGCCAGTTGACACCAATGACGTCAATCTCTTCTCGCTCGCGACAGCTACGGGCAATACCATCCCGTTGAAGGCTAACGAGCAGGTGGCCAAGTTGGATGTCGGGAGAGATTTTAGATGGCTCAACCCGTTTTCATTTAAGGCCGGGCTCGCTTACGAAAATACCGAGCGCGACATTCGCAATCAAACTTGGTCTTGGACAGTGAGTCCCCCAACTGCCGCCGGGGGGAAGATCGTGGGCAATTACGATCTGATCGACACCACTTTCAGCAAGAATTGGAAGTTTCATGATGGTTCCAAGCTTCTCTGGATCGACCCCGTTAAGGCCTATCGCCTTTATAAAGACCATCCCGACTACTTCACAATCAACAATGCCACCACCTATATCTCCGGGGTGAACGGCTCCAAGCTACTTGCGGAAGCGATTTCGGCCGCCTATGTGCGAGCCGATATCTCATTCCTCGAAAACAGACTTCGGCTGACGACCGGCGTGCGTTTTGAACAAACCGACGACAATGGAAGCGGGCCGCTCAACGATCCAAACGCTAAATACCAGCGCGACACTAAAGGCAACTTGGTCCTCGGTACCAACGGAAAACCGGTCGCTATCACCTCCGATGCTCTACAGATCGCACAACTCCAATACAAGGAGCGCGGCGCCAACTCCAAGTCTAGCTACAGTGGCTATTACCCCAGTCTAAACAGCAGCTACACAATCATGAGTGACCTGCTCGTGCGCGCCGCCTATGCCCGAACCATCGGGCGACCCAATATAACTCAGATAATACCGGGCGTGACCATCACGGACATTTCAACCACGACATCGACCCCCTCGATCAACGAGAACAACACCGGTCTAGCCCCGTGGCATGCCAACAACTGGGACCTCAGCTTAGAATCCTACAACGTCAAAGGCGCCGTGGCGTCCGTCAGTTTTTTCCGCAAGGACGTAACCGGTTTTTTCACTTCGGTGCAGCGCCCCGCAACACCCGCTGACCTCGAGCGATACGGACTCGGTTCAGAATATGCCAACTATGATTTGATCACCACAACCAACTCGCATGACAAGGCAGAGATCAGCGGCGTGGAATTGAGCTGGCGCCAATCATTGCGACAGTTCGCGTTTGTTCCCGAGTGGGCGAAGGGGCTGCAGTTCAACATCAACACAACCAGGCTCAGCATCTCTGGTGAGGGAAAGGATAATTTTCTGCCGTTTCGTCCTCGACTACTCAACTGGGGCGTGAGTTACACGGCGCGCAAAGCTCTAGTACGCGTAAACGTGTCGGAGCAAGGGCCGCAGAGGACGGCAGTGCTGGCTACCAATGCGACCACGCCGGCGGGAAGCTACCAAGGCATCGCAATGCGGGTGATTGCCGACGTCTCGTTCGAATACCGCTTCACCAAACGACTGGCGCTCTATGGCTCCGCGCGTAACCTATTCCAAAATCCACGGCGGCTGTTCAAATTTGGGCCCACAACGCCGGAGTTCGCACGATTCTCCCGCTATGATTACTACGGCGCACTGCTTACGTTTGGCATCAAGGGCAGCTACTAAGCATTGGACTTAGGTTAACCCGATTTGATTGAGATGAATTGAGCCAAAAAAAGCGATCCTGTAATCGTGCGCCCTTTCCGCTGCCCGCCCGTGATCTCATCCTTGGTCACACGCTGGGCGCGTTGAATAACTCCATCGGCTTGAACGGGCACAATGGGTTATAAAAATGGTGGAGGTGGCGGGAGTTGAAACCAGATTTTATGGTTATGTAAATATTTGGAAATTAAGTAACTGCATCACGCCCAGCGACTCGAAGCTTTTTGGCGTTTTGCAGGCTTTGGCAGGAGTTGGCGCCAAGAGGCATGAATATTGGCAGGAATCTGACAGGAATTTTCAGGGGATACTCGTGGAGCAAATCCCAAGAACACGGGGATATTCCGAGGGTGAGGCAGTGGAATACAGGGAATACTTGGGGATGCCGGATTGCCGGAGTATTAACCTAAGGTGGCGCGGGGGAGTTTGGGGGTGCCCATCACTTGGGTTCCCCGCTCCCAAGTCAGACCCCAGTCTCGGACCGCAGCCAGAATAGGGATGAGGGCTCGTCCCTTTTCGGTTAACCGGTAGGCGGGATGTCGCGTGCCGTCTGCTGCGGGAACCAACTCAGCCACGTGGTGAGTCACCAGTCGGCTCAGTCGGTCAGAAAGGATATTAGTCGGTACACCCTCCGGGGCGGCCGCGAACTCTTTGAACCGCTCTGACCCAAGCACCAAGTCGCGCACCACCAATAAGGTCCAGCGATCCCCGAATAGATCCAGCGCGCAGGCAACCGGACAGGGCGAGCGACGGGCAGATAGCATCAGCTTGGCGACGGGCTTGCGCGGCATACCCCTCTGTTAAAAGCGACGGGGCTTCGCGCTTGCAATCAACAAGTAAAATACTTGTAAATCACAAGTAAAATGCAGACTGCGCCTCAGCCAATTCCTCGTTTAGCCCCTCCGGGCGCGGGCTTACCCAAGCCTGAGCTCCTGATTGCTCAGATTTTTTTTGGGCTCAAGCGGGCGGTGGGCAACCGCGATGGCTTTACGGCTCAGTTCCTCCGGGAACGCGGACTCATTGAGCAATTGATCCTCTCGGTTACTCCGGCGGCGAGGGCGCAACCGATCCTAATCGCCCGACCCCGTGGCTTGGAGGACAGTAGTCGCAACTGGTCCATGGTGATGACATTGGATCATCTGCGCATCGTTCATTTGGAAATGAGCCGCATCATCGGTGAGCTCTCCGCAGGACGGACTCCGGCTGGTCGAGCCAGCACCGCAGCCGTAAAACCCCAGGTCCAAGTTGCCGATTCCGTGATCGCTGACTACGAGGCATCGTGTGACGCCCTGCTTACTACCGTTACCGCAGTGCCCAACTTAAAGACTCATACTCGCTTTGCTCACCCCTGGTTTGGGCCGCTCGACGCCCATGGTTGGTATGCTTTGGCCGCCGGACATCTTAGCATCCACCGGGTGCAGTTAGAACGTATCATTCAGGGCCTCACTACCACCGCAGGCATTAAAACTAATTTATGATTACGGGGCCGACCCCAAATTATTTATAAAATATGAGTAAAATTTTTATCACGATTTTAATTTCCCTCGCTTTTAACTTAGGAGCGCGGGCGGCTGAAACTTTTACCCGGCTCGAAGTAGAGGCCGGCTTGATCACGACTAAGAATATAGAAATTCGCGGCTTTCAGCAGCAAAACGCGACCGCGAGTTGGCGTAAATCTGCGGCGACTTGGCGGCTTGAATACTGGCGAGTTAACCAGGATGGCTGGAATTTCGGTGCCATCTACCAGCCGCTAAGTCTCAATTACTCGGATTTTATCAGCAACGACCTAAATGCTAAAGGTAAGTCATTTTTAAAACGAGCTCCGGCTACTCTCGAGTACCAATTCCCGACGCTTAGATTCAGTGCCAATTATCCAATTTTTAAAAACCCGCAGGGCGACTATATCCGATTGGGCGGTTCTGCTATAATGAGGTATGCTAAGGTTGAGCTCAGGAGTGCGGGAACCGGTTTTTCAGACACAAATTTCATCGCGATTCCGGTCGCGAATCTTGAGCTCAAAAAAGGATTAGGCCACGCTTGGAGTCTGTTTGCTCGCGCCGATTTCCTGCCGGGCATCCAAGGCAGCGTTTTCTTGGATGGCCTCTTTGATGTTTTTGCGGGCTTTCGCCGAGAACTGACGGCTGGAAAGCATTTGGATCTGGGTATCCGTTCGTTTTTTGGTGGGTACGACCCCGCCAAGCGGGATGATTACGCCAACCGCATATTTTTCAACTCAGCGGTCGCCCGATTCGCTTGGTGATTCCCGAGTGCCGCTCTGGCAGAGTCCGGCTTGATTGTAGTCCTTATACCCTGCGATCACCCGACTGTGGATGGATAAAGGCGCCCGCGCCGCGCGACCCTTCCAGCTGCCCGCCCGCGATCTCATCCCTGGTCGCACGCCGGGTACGTTGCGTAAGTCCATCGGCGCGAACGGGCGCGATGGATTACTAAAATGGTGGAGGTGGCGGGAGTTGAACCCGCGTGCCCCTGACCTTCGCACGCCGCATCTACCGGTATAGCGTTATATTAATCTCGTCGGGGCTATGCGTAAACGCGCGCTCAGCTCCCAACCAACTCCCGGATGAAGATACGGTGCGCAAACCGCGAGTCGCTCCGCGCACTATACCTGCTGTCGACGTTCGTTTCACCTAGCAGGTGTTGGTGGACAAACGTGGCTGTTAATTAAGCAGCCAGGGGCATTTCTTCGTAGTTGCCTGTTATTTTTTTGAAGAGGGATTTGCGAGAGACCTTCACTCTCGACCGGCAGCAGCGCACTCCAACCAAGGGTCGAATCCAGAACACCCCCAAAATGGGTTGTAACGACGCGGCCCTAGGGCCGCGTTGATTCGATTGGGTGCGATACCAATCAAAGAACATCATTCACCATGCCTCGCTCGACCAAGATTGCAAGGGTCGCTTCGAATACCTCTCGAAAACTCGGCGCACTCGGCGCTTACACTTGCCCTGAGCTAGGCTCAGACGGTGCGTTCGCGGGAGTCGCCGCGGAGGCGGATGGTTTTGTGGCGCAAGTCGTGCACGGTTTCAATACGGCGTACGCTGCGACTTTTCGCCCGCATCAAGATCGAATGCGTGATCGCACGGTGGCCGCTCACGCGCACGCCCGGCAACAAGGGGCTGTCGCTAATGCCGGTCGCGCAGAAGATGGCGCTGTCGCCGGTCACAAGTTCGTGGGCGTGGTAGATTTTTTTGAGCTGGGCCTCGGTGACGCCGTTTTTGGCCAGATCGGCGCGTTCGGCCTCGTCGCGGGGCCACATGCGCAACTGGATGTCGCCGCCTAGGGCGCGCAGGGCGGCAGCGGTTAAGACCCCTTCGGGTGCGCCGCCAATGCCGAAGTAAAGATCGACGGCGGCGTCATGCAGCGCCGGTGCGACGGCGGCGGTGATATCGCCATCTGAAATGAGCCGTAGCGCAGCGCCTGAGGCACGGATTTCCTCGATCAGTTTGGCGTGGCGGGGTCGATCCATGGTGCAGACAACGATCTCGCGCACGCGTTTACCTAGCGCGAGAGCGACGATGTCGAGGATGTTGGTGAGAGGAGTATCCAGATTGAAGGCCGGGACACGGCGTAGCTCCATCTGTTCGACGACGCGCGGGCCGTAGGTGAGTTTTTCCGCGTAAAAGGACGGCAGGCTCATCATGGCGCGTGGGGCGCCAGGCGGGGCAAAGGTCGCGGCCATCACCGAGATGGAGTTAGGCATGCCTTTGGACAGATTGGTGGTGCCGTCAATGGGATCAACGGCGATGTCGACGTGCCAACTGCCTGGGGCCCAAGTGCCCAGTTTATCACCGATGAAGATTCCCGGGGCGTTGTCCTTGATGCCTTCGCCGATCACACACTCGCCGCAAATATCGACGTATTCGAGTACCCCGAGGATGGCGCGGCAGGCGGCATCGTCGGCGGTCTCTTTGGCATTGCGGCCGAGCCACGGGAGACAGGCGAGGGCGGCATTTTCGGTTGCGCGGACAAATTCAAATTGCAGGGAACGCTCCGGGTTGCGCTCGAGGTCGCCGATAGCGGAGAGATCAGTGGGGGGCGTGGGCATCGGGGGCGTTTAGGTTGGAGGTATGCTGAACAAAGTCAGGCACTGGCCCAAAGCGAAAACCGTCTGAAGGTGCCGAGTATAAGCACCAGCAATTTTAAGATAGGTTTACGGAGATAATCGGTGCCGACGATAGCGAGTTGGGCGGCTTCGGCGGTCAAAGGCCTCCTTAAGACTTTCACCCGAAGTTGATTAATCCGCTGCTTTCGCGTTGAAACCAAGCGGTGAACCCGGCGACAACCTAAGCCCATGAGCATCAAAATCGGCATCGTCGGGGCGGGGCAATTTGCGCAACACTTCATTCCACTATTTAATGCGCACCCGCAGGTGAAGAGCGTGCTCCTCGCCGATCTCGACGAAAAAAAACGCACGGCCGCGGCTGCGAAGTATGGCGTGGCTGCGACCTGTGCGACGCTCGATGATGTGCTCGCCAGCGATGTCGATGCGGTCGCCTTATTCACGCAGCACTGGATGCATGGACCGCAAGCGATACAGGCGTTGCGCGCGGGTAAACACGTTTACTCGGCAGTGCCCTGTGCGGCTTCGATTGAGGAGACGCAGGCGCTCGTGCGCACCGTCGAGCAGACAAAAAAAATCTATCAGATGGGCGAGACGAGTTATTATTATCCGCACGTGTGTTGGGCGCGCGAACAACACCGCAAAGGATTTTTTGGCGATATCACCCTCATGGAGGCCGGTTATTATCACGACTGGGATATCACGAGCATCGACTCGCGCGGCATCATCGCGGCCCGTACCACGCCGGAAAATTTTATCAAAATCGCCGGCTCGCCGCCCATGCATTATCCCACGCACACGATGAGCCAAGCTATCGGCGTGACCGGAGCACACATGCTGCGCGTCGCGGCGCACGGCTGGGTCGATCACCACCCTGACGGCATCTACGACCCGAAGGTCAACAACTACGCCAACGCCTTCAGTAACCAAACCGCGCTCTGCGTAATGAGCGACGGCGCCGCGGCGCGCATTAATGAATTTCGCCGCGTCGGCCATCCCGGGGGTGAATTTATGAGCGTGTGGGGCACGCGCGCCTCGCTCGAATACTCCATGGCCGGTGCGGTCGTCATCGGCCACTCCTTCGGCGACACGCGACGCATCGACGATCTATTTAAACTACGGCCCGAAACGCACGGCGGCACCGCGCTCGCGCAACCCGTTGAACGCCTCCCTCGTGAATTTGCCAAGCTGCCCAATAACCACTGGGGCTCGCACCAATTCCTCGCCGATGATTTCGTGCGCGCCTGCGTGACCGGCGAACCGCCGCCGACGAATGTCTGGCAAGCGGCGCGTTACCTTGTGCCTGGTTTCATCGCGCACGAGTCGTGCAAACAAGGCGGCGCGCAACTCCCCGTACCCGATTTCGGCGCGGGCCCGAAATAATTTTTTGAAGCGTTCGCACGTGCGTCATCTCTTGCACTCGCGGGCGCACCGTGCGCCCGCCCGCTCACCCTCCCGAGCGAACGCCTGGCTGCATGGGAATCTACGATTAGTTCAGCGTTTTTTGCCCTGACTCGCGGGGCGGGGCGCGCATCTTTAGGCAGAGATGTCTCAACCTCTTGCTTTTCACGCCGTCGGGCGGTTGCCTGCGCCCGGTGACAATGTCGCGATCGCGATTCGCCCGCTGGATGCGGGCACGGTGATCGCGCTCGACGGCGGCGCGTGTGCATTGCCGCACGCGGTGCTCGAGGGGCATCGCTTCGCGGTGCGCGGCATCGCGCGCGGTGAGGCGCTGCTGTCGTGGGGTCTGCCTTTCGGTCATGCGCTCGCGCCCATCGCGCCCGGCGATTACGTGTGCAACGCCTCGACGCTGGAATCGCTCGCGGGTCGGCGACTCGCTTTTGCGCTCCCGCCTCAGGCTAATTTTACCGATCACCTCGTGCCGTTTGTTTTGGATGAGGCTACGTTTACGCCGGCGCCACCGTTCGCGTTGGCGGCGGAGCAGCGCACCTTTGCTGGGTTTCGTCGGCCTGGAAAGCGCGGCGTGGGCACGCGCAACACCGTTGTCATCCTTGGCACAACGTCGCGCACGGCGAGTTTTGCGCGTCAACTCACGGCGCGTTTACAAGGGCTCGCGCGGTTGTATCCGGCGCTCGATGGCATCGTTGCCGTCGCGCACACCGAAGGCGGCGGACCGACGGAGCCCAACAACGCCGCCGAGGTGTTGCGTGCGCTCGCGGGTTTCATCGTGCACCCCAATGTCGGTGCGGTGCTCGCCGTGGATTACGGGGTCGAGCCCATCACGAATGCCCGCCTGCGCGAATTCATGGCGGCGCGCGGTTATCCGCTGGCCGATGTGCCGCACGCGTTTCTGAGCATCGAGCGCGGCCTCGCGTCGGCGCTGGCCGAGGGTGAAGCGCTCGTGCGCGGGTGGTTGCCCGCGGTCGCGGGGCAAGCGCGCACGCCGGAGCCGGTGAGTGCGTTGCGCGTGGCATTGCAGTGCGGCGGCTCGGATGCGTTTTCTGGCGTCTCGGGCAATCCGCTCGCGGGCTCGATCGTGCATGAGGTTGTGCGTCACGGCGGCATCGGTGTGTTGTGCGAGACTGACGAGATTGCGGGCGGCGAGGCGTACATGATGAAACGTGTGCGCGACCTGCCGACGGCGCGGGCGTTGCTCGCGTGCATTGAGCGATTTCGCACGCGCCTCGCCTGGCACGGGATCACGCCCGAGAGTAATCCTTCCGCCGGTAATCGTTTCCGCGGGCTCTACAACATCGCGCTCAAATCCCTCGGCGCCGTGCATAAAAAAGATCCGCGCTCCCGCGTGGATCACGTTATCGACTACGCCGACCCGCTCGACGCACCTGGTTTTTATTTCATGAACAGCCCTGGCAACGACCTCGAGGGTATCGCCGGCCAAGTCGGCGCGGGGTGCAATTTGTTCCTCTTCGTCACGGGTAACGGCTCGATCACCAACTTCCCGTTTGTCCCTACGTTGAAACTCACCACGACCACGCGGCGCCACCAGCTACTTATCCAGGAGATGGACATCAACGCCGGCCGTTATCTCGACGGCGAGTCGATGGACGCGCTCACCATGGAGTCTTTTAACCTGCTCCTCGCGACCGCCTCCGGCCAAAAAACTCGCGGCGAACACGCGGGTCATTCGCAGGCCTCGCTCTGGCGCAACTGGCGGCAGACGGATTCGACTCGGGTCGCTGCCATCCGCGCGCGCCCCGCGCCCGATGGCCAGCCCTTGCGCGCTGCGCGGCCGACGCCAGCAGTGGCGGGCGCGGCGCCTAGACGGCGGGCGAATCGGGACCGCATCGGCCTCGTGTTGCCCACGAGTATGTGTTCGGCGCAGATCGCGCGCCTCGCCGCTGAGCGGATGAACGCCAAAGGCCTCGCGCCTGCGCTTGGGTTTACGCGGTTTCTCGCGCTTACGCATAGTGAAGGCTGCGGCTTTGGCGGCGAGTCGATGTACCAACTTTTACTGCGCACCTATCGCGGGTATGCCACGCACCCGAATGTCGCCGCGACGCTCTTACTCGAACACGGCTGCGAAAAAATCCCCAACGATTCGATGCGTCTGCAATTTGAAAACGCCGGCTTGCCGCTGGAGCGTTTTGGTTGGGCGAGCGTGCAACTGGACGGCGGCATCGACCAGACACTCGCCAAGGTCGAGACGTGGTTCGCCGAAAAAGCCGCGCGCCCTTCCGCTGCGCCTGCGCTTGCGACCGGACCTGCACCCGCTGAGGGAAGTAATAGTGCAACGGAACTTTTGGCGGATCTTAATTTGGGCGTGCTCACGGTCGGGCCGTTGAGCGGCGCGAGTTTGTCGGCGCTTATCGTTTTAATGGAAGAGGTGTTGCGCAGTGGCGGCTCGGTGCTCGTGCCGGAGAGCGACGCGCTGTTGGCGGATGCGCGTTTTGTCGGCGCGATGTTGGGTCGCACGCCGCTGCACGCGACGCTCGCGTATGGCCAGCCGTTGACGGCGTCCGGTTTCCACGTGGTGCAGACGGATTCGGATCATTGGGTGGAAAATCTCGCGGGCCTTGGTGGTTGTGGTGTTCAGGTGTTTGTCGGCTTCGTCGGTAATAGCGTACAGCAGGGTCACCCGATGTTGCCTGTGTTGCAGATCGCAGAGACGGGGGCGCTGCCGGCCGCGGCGTTAGTGGATGTTGATCATGTTTTCACGGATGACCGCGCGGCCAACCGCCTCGCATTACAACGTCTCATCACGACCACCCTTGAGCGTACCTACACGCCGGTTGCGAATAGTGGGGGCTTCGTCGATTTCCAGCTTTCGCGCGGACTGTTGGGGGTTTCGACGTAAGCGATTCAGTCCTGTGCCGTCAGCCGGTTCCGCCGAGCTTGCGCAAAAATTTCTGGTAAGCTAGCGGAGTTTGATCTGAAAACGGCGATGAGCTGGCCGAATAATTCGGTGTTTATAAGCCACAAAATAAACCCGTTGTGGACTTGGCTTGAGAACCCAATCTTGAGCTCCTTAAGCCTTCGCTTGCCTTACAACACGAACATCGCCCCTACGACATAAAGGGCTAATTTGGAATAAATTTTACGCACTTGTCGGGTAAAGTACGGCCGCATCGACCAAACAGTTTTTCATTTCTGTGTGGGTTGAGTCAGGCGTGCGTCATGCTTTTTTAAGCCATATAATTTTGATCTCTTTTTCCACCGTCTTGAAATCATAATCGGCTGTCACGAGCTCGGCTTGGCGTAATTTGGCGAGGGCCGCGGCAAAGCCTTCGGCCAGCGCCAATAAACCAGCAGCTTTGTAGCTTGCTGCCAACTCAGCTTGCTCTTTGTCGGCCGGTACAACTGACAGCGGCCCGCTCGCAGCAAGCTGGCGCGCCGCGCTCAATCCGACAGGCCCTTGGCTTTTCTCGATGCGATATAGTGTCTCAGCCCAATTTACGGCGGTCATGAGCAGAGGTTGATCGGCCGCGTTGGCGCGATGAAAGAGCGTGCGCACCTCATCGACGCCAGCTTCACCGTAAAACATGGCAAGTAGGGCGGAGGCATCGAGCACGATAGGTTTCATGATGCGCTTCGATCACCTACAACCTTACGATCTTCCTGCGCCCGCTCTTTGGCCCGGTCATTGAGAAGCGCTTGCACCGCAGACTCTGCTCCGGCTTTCGCCTTAAATAGGCCGCAAAACGAATCGATGAATTCACGGGTGACCGGCTCGATCACAATGTTTCCGTCGACTTCGCTAAAGTTAATCCGGGTGCCGGCTTTAATTCCAAATTTGCGCCGGAGACGCGCGGGCACGACCACTTGTCCTTTGGCGGTGACGTAAGCTGATTCGGAAATAGTCGGCATTTTAAAATCATATTATAATGCTAAAATGTAAGACAAATAAAATAAGTAAGACAAAAATAAGTTAGACTACTCATTTGGGAAATGCAGCAAACGGGGGTTAACCTGACGGATAAGCGCTAGTCGGACGGTGTGCGCCGAGTGAGGGTAACGAGCACGATTGAGCCTACCACAGAAGCTCACGGTCCATGCCGTAGGCTTGGAATTTAGGCCAACCAGGTTTTGAGAACGGCGAGGTCTTTTTTAAAATACGCGGTCATCGTTGGGACATCGCCCAGTTCGTATTCGTGGTGTTGGGAAATCGGACCGGTGTAAGTGGAATTTTTTAGCGTCGTGATGAAGCTGCGGTTGATCATGCCTTCGCCCAGTGGGCACCAAGCCGCAGTCCAGCCTTTGGCTGTTTTTTGCCAGCTAAAATCTTTAATGTACACTGCGGTATAAAACGGCGCGATAAGCTTGGCTTGAGTCGGCCAAGAAAGGCCGCCCTCGATTGTGGCGTGACCGATGTCAAAGCACATACCGCAATGCGCGGGATCAAGGTCGCGGATGAGACTGAACACATCCCAGATGGGTGCGCCGACATAGTTGTGACCCGAGTGATTTTGAAAACCAGCCTGCAGGCCCAGGTCTTTACAGGCAGCGGCGAGGTCGCGCAGGGCCGGTGTAATTTCTTTAAGTTGGTCGGCAGGGGAGCGGGTGAGTTCGTATTTCCAGTAGCCCAAGCGGAAGCGTTTCACCCCGTGCTGGGCGAGGGCACGCAGGGTGGACTCAGCGTTTTTTTGCGATAGGCTAGTGATTTCCGTGGTCGCAAGGTAGAGGTCGAGACCTCGGCGGCGGAGCGCGGTGGTAAAGCGTGGGAGATCGTCGGCGACGCGGGTGGGTTCGATCTGGCCTTTAGCGCGAACGGGGCACTCGATACCGTCCCAGCCGATCTCTGCAACGTAGGCTGCGGTTTGTTCGGCTCCTAAATTTTGGAAGGGTTTGGAAAACACTATGATCGGCCGACGCGGCGGCGTAGCGGGTGCGGCGGCGCGCGCACCGAGTGTCAGGGCCGCGGTGGCGAGAGCGGTTTGGGAAAGAAAGCTGCGACGGGAGAGCATGGAAGGGTTCATGGGGTAAACTCAAGTGATGGGGCTACGGTGTTTCTTAATCATCAGTAGCGGCCATCGGCAGGCCGCGCAGGTAGTGATCAAACCAATCGGCTATGCGCCGGCGATCGCCGGCTATATCGGGCCAATTTTTTCCGCCGTGCTCGGCGCCGGGTTTCACGATAAGTCGTGCGGTAGCTCCGGCGGCGGTGGCGCGCGCGAGGTAGAGTTGGGCCTGTTGAATCGGGACCAGGGGGTCGGCGTCGCCGTGGATGATGAGCGTAGGTGCGCTGGTGGCACTGAGGTAGCGGGCGGGGGAAAAGGTTTGGCCCAGTTTTTGGCGACCTTCGCTCGTAAGGGCATCCGGACCGAAGGCGGGGATGTAGTCCTTCAAGATACCACGGCCGACGGCGATTTCACCTTCACGGCCGTAGTTTAGAAAATCGGTTGGCGGATAAAAGCAGGCTACGGCCTGAACGGCGCTACTCGCGCGATCGATGGGGTCTTTGGCTTCCACAGGTCCGGGACCACCTTGCGTGCCAAGGGTAAGTGAAAGATGGCCACCCGCGCTGGACCCGGTGATACCGAGGTGCGCGGGATCAATGGACCAGCGGGCCGCATTGTGGCGAATGAATCGAACGGCGCGGTGTAGGTCGGGTACGATTTCAGCCAAGGTAAATTTGGGTTGTGAGCCGTGAACGACCGTAAAAACCGTGTAGCCGCGATCCAAGTAGGTTTGAATGCTAACCGGTGAGATGTTGGCGTGACTGGAAACCCAGCCTCCGCTGATCACTTGAATGATGCCAAAGCCGTTGGGCTTGGTGGCCGTGGGTTGGAAGACATCGAGCGTTAGGGCCGTGCCAAATTTACGGCCATAGACGACATCTTCGGTGCGGGTGTAAGTGGCGGTTTGCCCAGAGGACTTGGTCTGTGCGTGGATGCAGTCGGCTGCGCCAGCCAGCGCGAGTAGGACGAGAAAACGGAGGGGTTTCATCGGTTGTTGGTAAGGATTATACGGGGGCAAAAATTAATGTTCGCCAGGAATTTTTGGGGGCGCGACGCCGGCTTTGATGGTGCGTGTTACCCGCTCGAAGCGGGGATGATCGGCGTGACGGAGGTCGAAATCTTTCTCTGCGGTAAGAGTGATGTCGCGGAGGGTGATATCAGTGATCGGGCTGTCCGGAAGGCCGTGAATGATACCGGCGTTGCGACTGCCGGTGATGGTGAGGTGATCGAGTACGATGTGACGGATGGCAGGAATTTTCGCCGGGTCGCCTTTAAAGTCGGGTCGGTTGTTGTCGACGTAGTCGAGTTGTAGGGTGATGGCGGTCGAGACGTTTTTCATCGTAATATCGCTGTAACGGATGTTTTCCACCAGGCCGCCGGCACCGCGCATCGATTTGATGCGAATACCTGTGTCGGTGTCTTCCATGCTGCAGCGCCGCACGAGCATGTTGTGAATGCCGACGCTTGTCTCTGAACCGATAGACAGACCGTGGCCGTGTTTAATGACATTATCTTCGATTAAAATATTGGTGCCTCCGGATTTGATCACGATGTCGTCGTCCCCGGTGTCGATATCGCAGTGGTGAATCCAAAAATTGGTACCGGGGCCGGGATCGATGGCATCTGTGTTAGGTCCGCTGCCGTCCCAAGGTGCCCGGACCTTGATGCGCGCGATAGTGAGGTCGGTGATGTTTTTGGGCACGAGGTGAAACATCGAGGAATTGGACAGCGTGAGATCACAGACAAGCAGGCGTTCGCAACCGTTGATAACAACGAGGTGAGGGCGGCGATAGACGACACGGCCGGGTTCGGTGCGGACGAGGTTACGGGCGGCGCGCTCGGACCAGGCCCACCAGTGAGCACCGCTACCGTCGATGACACCGGTTCCCGTTAGGGCCACGTCATGAAGATTCTTTCCGCTAATGAGAGGCTCAGGAACTTTATATACCGCATTAGCCTCCGCTTGAGTTTTAAAAGTGGCCGGATCGGGCAAACCCAGAGCGGCGAAGGTCTCGGGCGCTTTGATGACGGCACCTGCATCTAGGTGGAGTTCGAGGTTAGAGCACAGGGTGAAAGGCGCGGTGATAAACACGCCCGCAGGCACGATCAGACGTCCGCCACCGGCTTTTTGGACGGCCGCGATTGCCTGCTGAAACATCGCGGTGTTGAGCGTGTGGCCGTCGCCCCGGGCTCCGTAATCGGCGAGGTTAAACGAGCGCTCGGGAATAATCGGCAGGGCCGGTCGGAGATTTTCGAGCGCGAATAGATCCAGCTTCGCAGCGTGCGCGGCGTCAATTGCAGGGCTGATCACTAAAGCGAGCGCGCTCAGTAGCAGGTGAAATGTTTTCAAGGGGCTATGGGGTTAGTCGGGGGTCAGATAAAAAAATCGGCGGCGAATTATCCGTGAGAACAATTCGGTTTCGGCTCAGCGCGGTAACGCGCGACCACTGGCCAATCCGCAGGAGCGAGATCGAAATTGGAAATTTCCGCCGGTAGGATCCAGCGAATCTCGACGTGCTCAAGTGCCACGGGCGCGGCGCTGCCCGCTGCTAGCTGGCAAACAAAAGGAAACATTTCAATGACCACTCGGGTGTAATCGTAGTGAAATGGCTCGAGTGCGCGAGTGATGACTACCGCGCAACCCAGTTCTTCCCTGAGTTCACGCAGAAGCGCGGCCTCAGGGGCTTCGCCCGGTTCGACTTTTCCACCGGGAAACTCCCACTTAAGTCCGAGGTGTTTGTCGGTTGGGCGCTGGGCGATGAGGATACGACCGGACGAGTCCTCGATGACGGCGCAGACGACGGGAATCGGAGTGGGGGCAGGCACAGGAAAAGAAGCGTATCAACGCACAGAAATCGGTTTGGGCGCAATGCCGGCTTAAACTCCGCCGATTTAGATTTTTTTGCGTGGCTCTGTCGGCGGAGGCAGGCTGAATCGGGGGATGAAAAATTCGGCTGAGCAACCGCCAGCGTTTATCCGAGGCGTGTGCCTGGTGGGGCGCAGCGGCGGACTCGTGAAGAATTTGGCCGGTTTCAAGAAGGCGCATCACACCGTACCTGACGCGGTGAACCCGGCGACTAGTGCGTTCCTCGCCAAATTGTGCACGGAGGAACTTGCGGCGGAAGGGGAAAAATTTTTCCAGGCGGCCAAGGCCGGGCTCGGTTACAAACGAGCCCAGCTCACCCTCGAAGTGTCGAGTCCGACGGCGGTACTTGTAGCTAAGGATTTCACGCTCGAATTAAGCTATGCACTCGAATCGGCAGATCCAGCGAGTTACAGGGTGACGCGTACCTTGCACAGCTTACGCCATGCGGAGCTCGTGGAGGTCACTGAATTCGATGCGTTGTTTTCCGGCCAATTTTCCTCTGTGCGGTTCACCCTTAAAAAAGGCGTGCGCGTGGAAGCGGTGATCGACGCGGTCGAGGGGCTTGACCCTAAGGACCAGGCGGCAGGCGTGGGTCTCAGGGTGGAGTACCCCTCGGATTGCCGAAGCTGCACGTTGCACGCTGAAGGCGTCGATGCAGTCGTAGCGTGCGACGGTGCGACCCTGGAAATGCAGTTTGCGCGCGCGGGCTCGCCGCGGGAATTAGTGGCGGGTTTTGCGCAGTTGCGACGCGCCTTTGCTTTGACGAAAGCACGCGTGCTCGCAGGCATGTTATAACAGCCTAAGCGGTTCTTAGCTCTGGCCTGCAGGGCTCCTGCGCCGAGAACCCAAAAAAAGCGGCGCCGGTGAAGGCGCCGCTAAAAAAACGATGAAGTGGTGACTCGTTTTAGCTAATCATCTCGGCCACGAACGCACGCTCTTCGGCGAGTTCTTTGTTGGTAGCGGCGATTTTCGATTGCGCGAATTCATCCATGGCGTAGCCCGTAATGACTTCGTAGCTACCGGGGCTCGTCGTGCGCACCGGCATGCCGGCCCAGACGTTGGCATCAAAGCCGTAGCGGCCCTCGCTCTTAACGGCGATGGAGTGAATCGCGCCAGGGGTGACCAGGGAGCGCACGTGGTCGACCAAGGCGTTGGCGGCGGAGGCGGCGGAGGAAAGACCGCGGGCGGCAATGATGGCGGCCCCGCGTTTACCGACGGTTTCGCAGAATGGGCCCTGGAGCCAAGCGCTGTCCGTGATGATGGAGCTGACCGGTTGGCCATGGATCGTGGCGTGGGCGAAGGCCGGGAACATGGTCGGGCTATGGTTGCCGTAGATGAAAATGTCTTTGACCGCGGTAAGATCGACCCCGGCTTTTTTGGCGAGCTGGCTTTGCGCCCGGTTTTGATCGAGACGCACCATCGCCGTGAAACGATCGGCCGGCAGGCGCTTAGCCTGCGAGGCGGCGATCATGCAGTTGGTGTTGGCGGGATTGCCGACCACCGCGATGCGGGCATCAGCAGCCGCGACGGCATCGATGATTCTACCCTGCTCAATGAAAATCTTGCCGTTGTCCTTGAGTAAATCAGCTCGCTCCATGCCAGGGCCGCGGGGTTTAGCGCCCACCAAAAGGCACCAGTTGGCGTCTTTGAAACCGACCGACGCATCAGAGGTTTGGACGATGCCCTTCAAAAGGGGGAAGGCGCAGTCATCGAGCTCCATCGCGACCCCTTCGAGCGCTTTGAGAGCCTTCTCGATCGGGGCTTCAATCAGCTGCAAAATGACGGGTTGGTCGGGACCGAACATCGCGCCGGAGGCGATGCGGAAAAGCAAAGAGTAACCGATTTGACCGGCAGCTCCGGTGACGGCGACGCGAATAGGGGATTTCATAAGGAAATTCATCATTGTGAATTTGGGGCGAAGCGCACGAAAGATTTTTGGCGATCAGGTAGATGTTAGAAGCGGTTGCTGGTTGAAGAAACGCGGCTGCTGGGGCTAGCCGGTTGACCTTAGTCGAGCCGCGCGGTGAGCGCGCCATAGGTCAGGAGTTTTCCGTCGGCATCGGCTAGGGCGGCGCCGACCTGCGGATGAGTGGCGCAAAACGCGGCTACCTCGCTATCACTTAAAACAAAAAACGCGGTTGAGAGCGCGTCGGATAATCCTGCGCCCGGCGCGAGGGCCCAGGTGCGCTCGCGCCGCTGGGCGGCCGTTTGAGTGCGCGGATCGACGAGGTGTTCGCCTTGGACGGCGAGACCGGAGCCGCTGAGAGCGCAACGCGTGAGCGAGAGCATGCGCTGATGTTGGTCCTCGCCTATACGGATGGGCCAACCGCTCTGGCCGGCGGGCGGATCCAGGGCAAGGACGCTGCTGCCGCCCCCCTGCAGACATGCCTGGGTGATGGCCCAATCGTTCAGCACGGCCGCGAGTCGATCCAGGGCATAGCCTTTACCGATGGCGCCGAGATCCAGGTGCAGCCTGGCGGTATGTGAGGTGAGCGTGTGCGTAACGGGATCGAGGGTGAAGAGCGGAGCATCGGCAGATTGTGTCGGCGTGCGTTCCGAAGCGTACGCGGCATCGAAGGCACGATCGGTGGCGAGCGAGACGTCGGCGGCGAGCACTAGGCAATGCAGCGCGTCCTCGCCGATCACGATGGTTTCACCGAGCTTGAGACGGTTGGCCCGAGCGATGTCGCTCGATTCTACGTATCGACTCAGTTCGCTTTCCAAGCGATCGAGTTCCCGAAAGCACGCAGTCGCGGCCTGACGCGCGTAGTCGGGCAATTGGTCCGCAATGACCAGGGCAAACCTCGTTGCCATCGCCTCGTGCTGGAACTCAGGAAACTCTGGAAATTTCATCGAACAAAAATATTTTTTTACCGAGTTAAAAAAATTTATCACCGATTAGGAACCACTCGCTTTGAGGCGACGGCGGAGGCGGAACATGGCGAGGGTGGGACGAAGCCAGAGTTGACGTAGGCCGTAGTGGGCTTGGCCGCGGGTGCGCGGGTGGTGGCGGACTTTGAATTCCCCCAAGCGGAAACCAGCGGCGATCAAAATAGCGGGTAAAAAAGACTGGAGCAGTTCAAAGGGAAATAGAGCGGTAATCGTTGCTCGGCGCAGGACACGCAGTTGGCAGCCGCTATCGTTAAGGTGATCGCCCAGCACGCGGCTACGCACCCCGTTAGCCAGGCGGGACATTTTGCGGCGCAGCCAAGAATCGTGGCGTTCATGTCGCCAGCCGCACGCGATATCGAGCGTGCCAGCTTCGACGGGGGCAATTAACAGAGGAAAATCACGTGGGTCATTTTGCCCGTCGCCGTCCATCGTGAGAATGATTTCCCCTTGGGCGGCGCGCAGGCCGTCAAGCAGCGCGGTGGCTTGGCCAAGGTTGCTTGGTTGGTGAAGCGCGCAGCAACGCGGCCAGCGGGCGAGGCAGGCCGCGATTTCATCAGCGGTGCTGTCGGTGCTGCCGTCGTTGACCAACACAATTTCGTAATCGTGGCCCATGGAATCGAGCACCATGACTGCGCTCTCAATCAGCGGCAGGATGTTCCCCCCCTCATTGTAGAATGGAACTACCAGCGAATAGTGCGGCCTCATGGTGCGGGTTGCACGGGTGTAAACACGACACAAAGAAATCCCGGACGCAGGCCGAGGAAGCTTTCTTGGTAATTACCGCGCAGACGGGCGCGCACGGCGCTCGCTTGAGCGGCCGAAACAACCACCAGGGCGCCATCACAATCGGCGGGTGGCGTGGACCAATACCCAACGCTGCCGGCGGGAAACGTGCGGAGGTACCACGGAATCGGCCAATATTCTTCGCTGATGATGCGTATGACTCCGGTAGGTCGGGCCGCAAGGGCGGCTTTGGCCAGTGCGCGAATTTTTAGCACATCGGGCGAACTATGGACGTAGGCATACGGGTTGCGGGCGTCGGCTTCACGTAGAAACGCGACAAGCCGGGTTTGACTCAATTGGAGAAAAAGCAGGCTAGCGGTGGCGATCACGGCGAGCGTTCGCCAAGGAATGAGCGCGAGTGTGCCGGCCGCGAGTACCGCCAGACCGGGAACGAGGTGGACGGCATGCCAAGGGGTTTTGTATGGCGGCAACGAGAGCGCTAAAAATATTAGCAGAGTGTATACGGCGGCAGCTCGGAGGAATTTTTGGCGGGTGACAAAAGCCAGAAGTGCACCGGTAAGGGCGAGCGTGCTAAACGCGAGTTGTTGAAAGATAAGCCCTCCATTTTTTTCCCAGCCGAAAAGGGTGGCGTAGTACCACCACGGTTTTTCGTGACCGCTTTCACCGGTGGCCCGGGCCGAGGTGAACGTGTACGTCGCGACCGCGTCATGTAGCCCGGTGGCATGCGTGCCAAAAGATGAATAAAACAGCGCAGCGACGCCGAGCGCGGTGCCGAAGATCAACGCAAGGTTGCGGATAAGCTTAGGTGTCACGGGCCGCCACTCAGCGAAAATCAGAGCGGTGGCGAGAGCGCAGACGACGAACACGGGAGCGCTCGCCTTGGTGGCTTGCATTAGCCCCAGGGAGACTCCGGCAGTTAAAGCCCATCCTAGCCGGCCGCTTTGCCACCAACGTAGCGTAGTGAGCATGGCCGCGAGGGTAAAACTGACTAGGAGGCTTTCCTGAATAAAATAACGGCTGTAATAAACACAGGCCGGCGCGACGGCCATGAGGGCGGCGGCCAGGAAAGCGGGGCCAAAGCCCAGCGGCCGCGCGAGGAAAAATAAAAATAAAACCCCGCCGGTGCCGGCGAGGGCAGGAACGAGCCGCAGGGTGGTTTCGCTGAGCGCGGCGAGAGTGGTTTCGCCTCGCAGCCACGCGAGCGGTAGCACGGCGTAATACAGCGTGGGACCGTGATGGTCGCGCGGATCAAATGCATAGCGACCGTGCTCGATTAGCTCGCCGGTTTTCACGGCTTGGTTGGCCTCATCCGCATGGAGCGGGCGGTGCTCGAGCTCATAGGTTCGCAGCCCGAGCGCGAGTAGGGTGAGCAGCGCGAGGGGTAGCCAGCGTCTCAGGGCAGGGGCGAACATGGGGCCGAGCTTAAAGGCGCGAGTGGTGCGGGCACAAGAAAGGGCGGACTTGTGGTCCGCCCTCTTTTTTTACACCGCGGGTGGCGGCCGGAAGTTATTTCACGAGTGAGCCGTGAACTTCGACTTCGCAGTAGTGATTGAGCTCATCGGAGGTGTTGCCGTTACTGTAAAGCCTTACATACCTGCCCATTGAGCCTTTGCCGTCGAGAACTTTACCCTCGTAGCTTTCAATGTACGCTTGGTCGGTGCCTTTACCGAGCTTGGAGGAATCGTCGTCGTCGTTGTTGAAAATCGTGGTTACACCGGTCTTGAAGGTGGCATCGTTGGAGACTTGGACCACGACGTCGTGGTAGACGCGGGCTTGAGAGTGGAAGTGCCAGATGGCGACGGCAGCGATTTTGGCCGGAGCGCCGAGATCGATTTGGATCCATTGCGGGGTCGGCCCGAGCTCGACATAGGTGCCGTCTGTGCCGGATTTATCTCCGTCAGTGATGAAGGTGAGTTCACCGATGACAGGGAGCGAGTCGCTGCTGGTAACGGTTTTGCCTTTGGAGAGGTTGACGGTGCCGGCGGGAACCATCAGGTCCGGGCGCTTACCCGTTCGGGGTTTCTCGAGGTTGGGCAACGAAATAGGGCGCGGCGTGCCAGCGAAGAGCGGCTTGGGCAGCTCGATTTGCAGCGGCACGGTGTCCGCGGCTTGGGATTGGGCCGCGCCGTTAAGCGCAAGCAGAGCGAGGAGCAGGGAGAGACGGGAACGATTCATGGTGAAGAAGGAAGGAATTAGGCGACAAAGTCGGTCGGCGCGAAGCTGAGCTTCTTGCCGGCGGCAATGGACTCATTGATTTTAAGGATGGTGACAGCGGTGGCAAACGCGGATTCGCCTGGGCAGTTGAGGGGTGTGCCCAGCCGAACCGCGTCGAAGAAGTTTTCGAGGTGGGGTTGGTGAATAGCTTTGTCGAGCGTGACGGGTATGTCCCAAGCAGATAAAGCGGCCGTCTCGCGCACATCGACCGTACCTGCTTTGGAAGGACCACCGAGTTTTTTGACGCCGAGCTTTTCCCAGGGTTTGACGGCAGCGGGGGCACCTTCACCTGAAGTCGGGCTGGCGACGATACCCTTGGTGACCCACTTGTCCCACTCGGGGGCCCGGGCTTCGCGATACAGTTTGGTGTATTTAGGATTTTCGGAGATCTTCAACGCGCCCTCGTCGCCCATGAAGTATTCATGGTAGCCGCCGCCCGCGCTCGTGGTGGTCAGCACCTCGTAGGTCGCCCGAACCGTACCTTCTTTCGTAGGAAATTCGAAGATGGCGATGGCATTGTCGTACCACTCGTGGGTTTTGTAGTAATCAACGCCGCCGCTGGCGATGCACATGGTCGGGTTGGAACCTAGCATCCAGTTGTACACGTCGATCTGGTGGGCGCCCAAGTCAGACATCGGTCCACCCGCGTAGCGTTTGAACCAGCGCCAGTTGCGGAACTCATGCATGTTGGCGAAACCATATTGGTTAAGCTTGGCTTCCGGAATTCCTTGGCCGTTGGGAAAACCAAAGTCGTCGGTGACGGCGCGGTGCCATTGACCGGCAATGTTGGTGATGCGGCCGAGGAGTCGGCCTTCGAGATGAATGCGCTCCTTGGCGTGGCGGTAACGCGGATTGCTCCGGCGTTGGTGGCCGATCTGGAGAAGTTTTTTTGTCTCTCGCGCAGCAAGAACCATCGAGCGAGCGCCCTCCACTGTATTGGACATCAGCTTCTCGCAGTAAACGTGTTTGCCGGCCTTAAGGGCGGCTACGGTGTGTTCGGCGTGTTTGAAATCAGGCGTAGCGATGATGACCGCGTCTAGATCAGTGATCTCGGCGAGCATCTGGCGGTAGTCCTCGTAGGGCTTCGGGTCGTGACCAAATTTTTTAAGCAGACGCTCGGCGTAGGTGCGGTTGTAACCCCAGATGTCGACCACCGCTTTGAAGCGGATGCCGGGGATTTTGAGGGCGGCGTTAGTCAGGATACGACCTTGTTCGCCGCAGCCGATCAGAGCGACGTTGAGTTGATCGGACTTGGCGACAACTTCGGCGCCGCGGGCGATGTAGGGCGCGGCGGCGATGAAAGCCCCGAGCTTGGCGCTCGTGCTCAAAAAATCGCGGCGCGTGACGGGAGAAAAAAAAGAGTCGGACATGGCGGGCAGAGGTGGGGCGTTGGGGCCGGGTCCGCTTAACCGCGGCTTACGGCGTAGCGGTTGTGTTGGACGAGCACGAGGCCCCCTGCGACGAGAGCGACGTGCATGCCAAGCCACGCCACGCCGTCGCTCTCCTGCACGGCCATGAGGCCGAAGGAGAGGGCTACATAGGTCAGGCCCATGAAAAACAACGTACAACGGGTTTTAAAGCCGACGAGCAGCGCCACGCCGAGGGTGATCAAGATGTAGCCGATACTGGCGGCGAACAGCTTGGTGGACCACAGCGGTAAGAAGGAAGCCCCGGTTATGCCGGTGGCCATACGTTTCATATTCTCATAGTAGCCGACGAAAGAGTAGTTACCTTTACTCTCAAATTTTTCCAGCCCAGCGAGCAAGGCGCGTAGGCCAAGCCAGAGGCGGATGATCAGGAACGCGTAGGTGTATTCGCAACGCGGGGTGGCGGGGGTGGAGTTTTCGCTCATGATGTAAAAAATGGGTTGGGGGTTAACTTTGGTTATTAACTATAATATAATTCACTTGGGATCAAACGATAGACTGACTTTTTTTGGCAATATTCAAGCCGGTCTTTGTGGTGCCTAGGCGCGAGCGTTTACTTAATTAAAACGCGGGGCTAGGCTGGCGTGGATTTCGCGTACCATGGTCTCGGTCGCGGCCCAGTCGATGCATCCATCCGTGATACTCACCCCGTAGCGCAATTTTTCTTTGGGTTGGGGGAAAGTCTGGTTGCCGGCCCCGAGGTTGCTCTCTACCATGGCGCCCATGATGGAGCGGTTGCCAGCAGCGATTTGCGCCAAGAGCGCGCGCATCACCTCGGGCTGCAATTCAGGTTTCTTTGAGGAGTTATCGTGTGAGCAATCAACCAAGATCGACTGCGGCAGACCAGCTTTAGCTAAGAGGGCTTCGGTTTGAGCGATGTGGGTCGGAGAGTAATTCGGCCCACTCGAGCCGCCACGAAGCACGACGTGGCAGTTGGGGTTGCCGCGAGTGTCGACGGCAGCAGCAGCCCCATCGAGGTTCACGCCAAGAAAGGTCTGAGGTTGCCCAGCGGCTTTGATGGCGTTGACGGCGGCTTGGAGCGTGCCGTCGGTACTGTTTTTAAAACCTATAGGCATCGATAGACCGGAGGCCATTTGGCGATGCGTTTGGGATTCCGTCGTGCGCGCCCCAATGGCACCCCAGCAAACCAGATCAGCCACATATTGCGGCGTGATAGGATCGAGAAATTCCGTCGCGGTGGGTAAGCCTAGATCAAGGACATCGCGCAAAAATGCTCGACCGAGGCGCAGGCCGGCGGCGATGTCATGTGAGCCGTCCAGGTGCGGGTCCATCACGAGGCCCTTCCAGCCGACGGTTGTGCGAGGTTTCTCGAAATACACCCGCATCACAATAAGAACTCGATTCGAGACCTCTTTAGCCAGAGCGGCTAATCGGCGGGCGTAATCTCGGCCCGCCTCGATATCGTGAATCGAGCACGGCCCAATTAAAAGTAGGAAGCGCCGATCATCGGTGAATAGGATCCGGTGAATATCCTCCCTCGAGTGCGTCACGAAAGCAGCTTGGGCCTCCGACTTGGGCAATTCGCGCAGAAGCGCGGCGGGCGTGGGTAGGGCGCGGGTCGCTACGACGTTGATGTCGGAAGTGCGTTGCATGAGTTGTCATCTTGGCGGGTATGAACAGGCCTCGGCAAGTCCCAGATTGCCCTAAAACTGAGGAATTTGGGCAAAAAAGTGGCCGGTCACATACCCCTATGTGACCGGCCTTTGCTTTCTTAGTTACCCCAAAACTCCCGCTAGGCGGGAGAAGTGTTTAAATCTGACATGAATAGTGGTACACTTTAACTTTGCCCCGTCAACTCAAAGTTATCAAAATCTATCACGAGATTTATAAATTATTTTAAAACAATATGTTAAAAACCAAGGAAAATTCATCGCTTCGGCAATTTTATAGCGGAAAAAACTCCGCAGTGTTGCGCGTAACCGGCGAGGATGCGGCGAATTTCCTCCAAGGCCAGTTTACCAACGATCTGCGCGGATTGACCTCCCTTGGTGCAGTTTATGGCTTGTGGCTCAACCAGAAAGGTAAGGTTGTGGCTGATAGTTTTGTAATCGCGGGGGCTTCGGCCGGGCAGTTTTGGATTGTGAGTTATCACGTAACCGCCGCTGTTTTGAGGGCTCGTTTGGAAGATTATATCATCGCCGATGACGTCATCGTTGAGGATTTTACGACGCAGTGGACTGGCCTGACTTTGGTGGGCGCGGGTGTGAGGGCCTGGTTTGCGCAGGCTCCTCGGGTGGGGCTAAGTTTCACCGGTCGCAGAGTGTCCGGAGAAACCCTCGAGTGGGTTTTCCCCCTGACCGAACTCCCTCATGCCCGTGCCCAACTTATAGGCTGGTCTGAGATTGATCGCATTGCCATGGAGCGGCTTCGAATCGCGGCGCGGATCCCCGCGGTACCGGCGGATATCGGGCTGGCGGATCTACCCGGCGAAGGCGGACTCGAGCCAGCGACCATCTCTTACACAAAAGGCTGTTACCTCGGCCAAGAAGTGATGGCTCGCTTAAAATCCATGGGCCAAGTGAGGCGGCGTTTGCAGCGCGTACGTGGACCCAGTGCCCCGCCGACCTTGCCGGCAGCGTTGTGGCTAGACGAACGTCAAGTCGGCGAACTTCGCTCGGCCGTAGACCTAGAGGGGGGAGGTTTTATCGGTCTAGCCATGGTTTCACTTATTTCCTGGCAACCGGCGCAACCCCTCGCACTTGAGGTTGCTGGCCCGGCAGAAATCGTCGTAGTGCCCGAGCAAACATGACCGAATTAGAACAGCTTTCTCAGCTTTGCGAGCGTCTCGGCGCCCCTCCGGCCCAGGCCTCAGCGATGGCGGCTCAGTTATTGAAGCGTGCCGATCAAATCGCGCTCCAGCGCAATCGCCCGCGAGAAGAAACACTCGCACATCTACTGCGTTTACTCGTGCAAGGCCGGGCGGGCGAAGTGCCGGCAGATTTCCCCGCGACGCAACCTCCACCGGCCGGCTCGCTTGCGCCCGCCTCGCAGATTTCAACCGCGCCCTAAAACTTAACCGCGCATGAAGGCCCAACTCGTAGAAAAATTTCGCGCCGCCTATGGCCGCTCGCCCGAAATCTGCGCTTATGCTCCAGGCCGTATTGAATTTATCGGTAACCACACCGACTACAACGCAGGGACGGTGCTGGGTGCTGCGCTGGATCGTGGCGTTTGGGTGGCTTTAGCGGGGCGGGCGGACGCTCGGCGCCAGTGGGCGAGTGACCAACGTCCCGGCCGCGTCATCTCGAACCCTGTAGATAGTTCGAAACGCTCGGGCCCGGAAAGCTGGGTAAATTATCCACTCGGCGTCTTGGCTGCGCTGCCCGAGTTCGGCGTGGCGGCGCCTGCGGGTTTTGATTTTTTGGCGATGTCGAATCTGCCCTCCGGCGCGGGCTTGAGCAGCAGCGCAGCGATTGAGTTGTCTTCGGCGTTGGCGTTTTTAGAAATGGCTGGCGCCCGTCTCCCGCGCGAGACAGTGGTGAAAATTGCACGGCACGCGGAGAATTATTTCGTGGGCGTACCATGCGGGATTCTTGATCAAGGTGTGTCGGGATTTGGGCAAAAAAATAAATTGGTGTGGATCGATTGTCGCGGGCCGGTCTTTGCCACAGTACCCCTGCCGTCGGCCGCGCATTTTTGGATTTTTAACACGCACACCAAGCACGCGCTGGTCGATGGGCTGTACGCAGCGCGGCATCGCGAATGCATGACCGCGGCGCGGGTGCTCGGCGTCGGGTCACTGGTAGAAACCAATGGCGCCGCACTCGCGTCGGCGGAAGTAAACCTCTTGCCGGTAGTTGCACGACGGGCGCGTCACGTCGTTGATGAAATCGCGCGCGTGGCCTTGGCGCGGACCACACTCGAGGCCGGTGACTTGGTCGCGGTGGGCCAGTTGCTCACCGCCTCGCACCGCAGCTCACAGTCGCTTTTTGAGAATAGCACTGAGGAGCTGGATTTTCTGGTCGATACGTTGGTGGCCTCGCAAGAGGTGTTCGGGGCACGGCTAACGGGCGGCGGTTTCGGCGGCGCGGTGATGGCGCTGACCAACGCAACATTTGGTGAGTCCGAGGCTCGTGTGGTGGCGGCGGCTTACCAGAAAAAATTCGGCGCGACGCCAGAAATTTTACACGCGCAAACCGGTGACGGCGCGGCGTTGATCTGATTGTTTTTATCCATGAATCCCACCTTGACGACGGCAGAACTGCATCGGGCGCGGCGACTTTTGTGTGCGCTGCAGGATTCGATTCGCGATACGCTAGTGGCCGCGCGCGTCCGCCAAGCGGCTACGTTCTCGCGGGTCGCGGCCGTGACAGCCGCGGATACGATTTACCAAGTCGATCGATTGAGTGAGGCTGCGATCATGGCGTGGTTTGAGGCGCATTGGCCCCGGAACTGGCCGGTGCAGTTAGTGATGGAAGGCTTAGCGGATGGGGACGGGGAGCCGGCGACGTTTCCGCGCGGCACGCCCGTCGAGCGAACGCGTTTCAAGTGCATCCTCGATCCGATCGATGGCACGCGAAGTTTCATGTACGACAAACGCTCGGCCTGGAGTCTGGCTGGGCTCGCGTTGCAGCGTGGGGCTAAAAATCACCTCGCAGACATCTTAGTAGCGGCAATGACAGAGTTGCCCACCAGTAAGCAATGGCGCGCGGATCAACTGAGCGCGGTGCGCGGTGGCGGTGTGGTTGCGGAAGCGGTCGATGTGTGTGGCGGCAGCCGGAAAAAAATAACCGTTCGGCCTTCGCCGATGAAACATTTTGAGCACGGGTTTGCCTCGCTCGCGCGGTTTTTCCCCGAAGGCAAAGGCCTGCTCGGCGCCATCGAGGAAACACTGTGGAAAGAACTCGGAGTGCACGGAAAAAACGGCGGACAATTGGTCTTTGATGACCAATATATTTGCACGGGCGGACAGCTGCATGAGTTGATCGTCGGGCATGACCGGATGTTGGGTGACTTACGGCCCATGGCCTATGCTAAGTTAGGTTTTTCGAGCGCGACGTTGTGCTGTCACCCCTATGATATTTGCACGGCGTTGATCGCGCGCGAGGCCGGTTGCGTGATTGAGGCACCGGCGGGCGGTTCGTTGCGTCATCCGCTCGATACGACTACGCCAGTGGCGTGGATGGGCTATGCTAATAGCTCGCTCGCTCGCGTGGTGCGTCCGGCCTTGCGGCGCGTAATGGCGGCCTATCTCTAAGCGAGGGCGCGACGGCTGCGCCTTAGAACACTTCGCCGAATTGCGCGAACCACGCGGTGACAAAACCGCGTAGAAACAAAAAATAAATCGCCCCGGCAATCGCGAGCATCGGACCAAACGGCACCTGAGCGCCGAGACCAATTGCGGTTGGCTCACCTTCGGCGGTTTCGGCTTTCAGGGCAGCTGGAGCGGCAGAGCGGCCAGCGATTTTTTGCCAAAGCCACGCGATCGCTACCCAGATGGTACCGATGACTGCACCGCCGAAAATGGCGATGATCGCACCCTGCCAGCCAGTGAACGCACCGATGGCACCGACGAATTTTACGTCACCAAACCCCATGGCTTCTTTTTTGAAAATGATCTCAGCAAGTAGCGCGATCCAAAGCACCAGACCTGAGCCGATAAGCAGGCCTTGGAGGGAAATAGTCGCGGCTCGGATGCTCGCGAGTAGGAAGAAATCACTGTGTTGGCCGTGGAGCGCGGGCACGAGCATTGAGAAAATTACGCCTCCGACCCCGAGCCCGAGTGTAAACGTGTCGGGGATAATCATGTGATCGAGATCAATGAATGTCGCACACACCAAGCAGCCCAAAAATACCCAGCCCACGATTGCGACCACGGGCGGGAAGTGTAACCAGCAGGCTAGGAACAGACCTGCCGTCAGCAATTCGACGAAAGGGTAGCGAAAGGAAAAAGTGGCGCCGCAGCACCGTGCACGTCCACGCAAGATAAACCAAGAGATTACAGGGATATTGTTGTACCAGGCGATGGGTTTTCCGCAGGTGCAGTGTGAGCCTGGCGCAACGACGGATTTTTCCGCGGGCACGCGGTAGATAACGACGTTCAGAAAACTGCCAACCATCGCACCCAGCAACGCGGCCGCAGTGGGTAATACCCAAGGATAGGCGACGGTAATTATGGCGTAGGCGGAAAACATGGAAAAAACCTCGGGGCGAAGCGATGTGGGGGCAAGCAGGCGCTAGCGCATCAGCGCGGTGCGTGCGGCGGTGGCCATGATCGGAGCGGTCGTGGTCGCGGGCACGTCGGTCCAAATCTCAAGGGCTTTGGCGCCTTGGTGAACCAGCATTGCTAAACCGTTCGCGCTAGGCAGGCCTAACTTTGTCGCGCGGGCCAGCAGCGGCGTGTGCGGTGGATTGTAGATCATGTCAAAAACGGCGGTGACGTTGGGCAAGGTCGTGAGATCGACGGGCAGGCCGTCGGTGGGGCGAAGGCCTGCGCTGGTGGCATTGATCACAAGCGTGCCCTTGGGCAAATCGACGGGTGGAGTGTCGGGCGTGAAGCCGCGCAGTGGAATACCTCCGGCGAGCGGGACGAGATCGCTCAGCATCGCGGTGAGATTGGCGAGGGTGCGGTTGGCGATCCAGAGGGATGCGCAGCGGCGTTGGAGACATTCAACGGCGGCCCCGCGCGCGGCGCCACCGGCCCCGACGAGAATCACGTGGGCGCCAGCCAGATCGAGGCCGAGGTTTTCACGGATGGCGGCGGCTAGGCCGTAGCCATCCGTGTTGTGGCCGCGCCAGCCTGACGGCGTGAGTACAAGGGTATTTACGGCGCCGATCGGACGGGCGGCGGGGTCGATGGCCGCGATGCGATCGAAGGCGATGATTTTGTGCGGGACGGTAAGGTTAAGCCCGTGAAATTTTTTTTCGCGGAATCGCGCAAGCGCGCGCGGAAGATCCTCAGGTTGAATCTCAAAACGAAAGTAACGCCAGTCGGCAAAGCGCGGCCTGTCGGCGGCAAGAGCCGCGAGGGCGGCGTTGTGCATCGCCGGGCTGATCGAGTGCTTGATCGGCTGCCCCAGCACGGCGAGCGCCGTGCCGGGGTAGGACCACGTGGCGAGATCAGCGAGGGTGAGGACGGCGGAACTGTCGGGGTGTGCGTTCAGAAGCGGTCAGTCAGGAGACGAAGGGCGCGGCGGGCAAAAACGAAATCGTTGGACGCAAACCAGCTGCTAAGCGGGTGCGGGGCATCAAGCGGATTCGCGCGCATGCGTCTGCTCAAATTCGGTGACGAAACGGGCAAAGAGTTTTGCCCGCTCGGAATCTTGGGCGAGCGTGTAGTGGTTTACCAGATTGCGGCAGCTGCGGCACAGGACCTCGCGCACGGAGGTGGGCATCAGATCGGTGGGCTTCGGTTCGAGATGCTGGCTGCGCAGAAACGTCGTGATTTCTTCCACGTCGCGAAACAGCCCGCGGTCAAAAGGATCGACGAAGAAGGGCTCTTCGTCGTCGTAGCAGCCCACGATGAAGTGGCCTGGCAGGCCGATGGGCTCGAGCGGCAGGCTGAGACGTTGGGCGACCAGCAGGTAGACGAGGCTGAGCGAGAGCGGGATGCCTTGGCGGCGGGTCAGAACTTCGTCGATGAAGCTGTTGCGCGGATCGGTGTAATACTCGACATTGCCCCGAAAGCCCCACTCGTGAAACAGCACGCGATTCATGATGCGGCATTTCTCGCGAGTAGTCGCAGGCTCGGCGATCAGCTCGGTGCAACGCTCGGCGATGGCGTCGAGTTGTTCGCAGCAGGCGCCGACGTCGAGTTGCGGGTTGACGGTGCGGGCGAGTAGCAGCGCACCCGTTTCGAGCTCGTAATGAAGTGAGCGAATGAAGCTAAGAAATTCGCCGACGGGGTCTGCGAGCTGGAGTTCTTCGATGAAGCTGGTCGCGGCATGGGCGAGGGCGGGGTGGGCGCCGCGAGCAATCTCGTGCAGAAACGGCGCAGCGTTGGCCCCGAGGGCGGTGAAACGCGCGAGTAAGGCGCGGCGCACGGTAGCGCTTGGGTCGTCCAGAAGACTGAGGAGCGCGGATTTTTGGGCGGGACTCAGCGGCGTAGTTTCCACGCGAAAAACCGAGACGCGTTTAGCCCGTGAGGCAATGCGGAAGCGTGAGCTTTACTTGCGCTCGGGCCAAGGGTCGCGTTTCAGCAGTTGGCAGCAGAGTCGGTGCGCGCTCAGGAGACCATCTTCATGGAAGCCATACCGTTGCCAGGCCCCGGCGAAGAACGTCTCGCTCGTACCTAGCGCAGCTTGGTTGAGCGCGGGCAACTCGGCTTGGGCGGCGGTGGCGGCGAGGCTAAATAGAGGGTGTTCGTATGCGATCCGGCGCAGAACCCGCTTCGGATCGATGGCTTCGGGGCGGTTGATGGTGACGAAATAATTCTCAAGCTCGGAGACACCTTGGAGTTTGTTCATCCAATAGTGTGTGGCGGTGGAGACTGCCCCGGTGGCCTCACGCGCGATCTCATAGTTCCACGCCGACCATGCCAAGCGCGTGCGCGGCATGACGGCGACATCGGTGTGGAGCGTGGCGGTATTGGCTTGGTAGTGGAACGATCCGAGGATGCGCCGCTCGGCGTCAGTGGAATCGGCGAGGAGCCGGAGGGCTTGATCGCCGTGGCAGGCGAGGATCACTTTATCAAATATTTCACTGCCGCCCGTGGCCGTCGAGACCGTCACGCCTTGTGCCGTGCGGGTGACACTCCCCACCGCGGTGTTGAGGCGGATGCGCTCGACGAAGGGCGCGGTCAGCGGGGCGATGTAGCTCTTGGAACCATTTTCCACGGTCCACCACTGGTGTTGAGTGTCCAAGCCGAGGAATCCGTGGTTGTGAAAAAATCGGAGCAGAGCCGCCGCCGGAAAGCCGAGCATTTTCTCGGGTGGGGTGCTCCAGACAGCGGAGCTCATGGGGACCAAATAGAGGTCAAAAAAATCGGTGCCGTAACCGCGACGTCGTACGTACTCGCCGAGCGTTTCGGTGGTAATCGGCGAGGCGGGATCGGCGAGGGCTGCGACGGCTTCTTGGTTAAATCGGTTGATCGCGGCAAGCATCCGGTAAAAACGAGGGCGGAAGAGATTACGGCGCTGGGCAAAAAGATGGTTGAGCGAGGAACCGCAAAATTCCAATCCGCTGTCGGCGTGGCGGACGCTAAACGACATGTCGGTTTTTTTGGTGGCGACGCGCAGTTCGCGAAACAGACGCGTGAGCAGCGGATACGTGGCGTGATTAAACACCATGAAGCCGGTGTCGATCGGTACTGAGCGGCCGGTGCCCGGTTCGGTGACGTTGACCGTGTTGGTGTGGCCGCCGATGTAGTCCGCTGTTTCGAACAGCGTTAGGTCGTAGTCGCGTTGCAGAAAATGGGCGCAGCCAAGGCCAGCGATGCCGGTGCCGATGATGGCGAGACGAGGGTGGGACATGGAGCGAATTACGGCGAGTAAAACAGAGCGTTGACGGTTTCTGGCTGCGAAGGTGCGGCGAACGGCGCTGGCAAGGTGTTCATAGGTTACACTTGAGGCAGGGCAGAGGCTGAGGAAAACAAAAAAGCCCGAGGCGCCGGGGCGCTTCGGGCAGGGAGCTCAATGAGTCAGGTTTAAGCTTCAGGCGACTGCGGGCCTTCGATCGGGGACTTCACCGGCCGGGTTTTTAGACCGTGGGCTTCTTCGCTGAGGTCTTTGCGGATGGCGGGGTCGTCGGCTTTTTTGGGCAGGTTGGCTGAGGTGGCGGTCGCGGTGGCGACGGCCATCGCGGTGGCTACCGGCACCACGCGTCGCAGGGTGGCGTAGTCGTGCGAACTCTGCGCGGATGCAGCCCGAGCGGTCTCGGCGGCGGCAACGGAGGCGTGGTGATCAGCGCGCATGCCCTCGTCCAGGATGGATTGCGGCACGGGCTTCAAGCCCCAGATTAGGCCAGTCCACGATAGCACTTTCAGTCCGTAGTATGTGGGATCGATTTCCCACCAATAAAAACCGTTGCGCGTGCAGCTCTGGTAGCGGTGGTGGTTATTGTGCCAGCCCTCTCCGAGGGTAATCAGGGTTAAAATAAAACTGTTGCGGGAATCATCTTCGGTCTTGAAACGGCGTTTACCCATCAGGTGCGCCATAGAATTAATGCAAGCCGTGCCGTGAAACAGAAACGTGGTGCTGATGAAGAATCCCCAGACCAGCATCTGCCCACCCGTCGTGCCCAGGCCGGGCGCGAAGTGTTCCAGCGCTACGCCGGTGCCGTAGAGCGAGAGCGCAAGCACGAGGGGCACGAAGAGGTCGAAGCGGTTAAGCCAGACTAACTCAGGGAATTTTGCGAGGTCCTTGATCTTGGTGTAATCAGTGGGAAAATTGCGCCGCGAAGTTATCCAGCCTATGTGCGACCACACAAAACCGTGGACGTGTGGGGAGTGCGCATCCTCAGGGTCGTCGGAGTGCTGATGGTGATGGCGATGATGATAGGCCCACCACAGCGAGCCGCGTTGGGTCGCCGTCGCGGCCCACAGCGCAAGGAAAAACTGCCCGCCGCGCGAGGTGCTGTAGGTCTTATGCGAAAAATACCGGTGATGGATGCCTGTAACCGCAAACATGCGAATGAAGTAGAGCGCCACCGCCGTCCACATCGCGACCGGACTCCAGCCCACCCAGATCACCGCGAAACACGCGAGGTGCAGCACCACGAAGGGCATCACGCGCACGAAATCGACTCGGTCGGGCTCAGCCCGCATCTTATCCGCCCCGTCTGGGCAGTAATCGGAATCAATCCACTGCGTCAGGGCAGTGGTGGCGCGGCTCAAGAAGCCAGGGCGGTGGGCGGAGGTGGACTCGAACATAAATATTTCCGTCTAGCGAATGTACGGGTTACCTCTTCCGCAAGCTGAGTTTCTTGGAATTTACCCATTATTTTCGTCACACAATTGTCGTTTTTGCTCCCACGCTCGGTTATTTCGTGACGTAACTCCGCGCTTCCTGCTTGTCGCCGCCATAAACACTGCTGAAATCAGCTTCCGCTATCCGCTTCACTGATACCCTGCGTCAACCTGAGGGTCGTTCTTTTCGCCTCATCTTATTTCTTTTTTACGCACCCCTTAATTTTCTCCCCTTTATTACTTATAACACTATGGAAAATCTATCTGGCAGCACCGGTGGCAAATGCCCCTTCCCTCACCTCCACGGTACTACACCTAAAGCCACCGCCGCGCCCACTCACGCCGGTGTCCAGTCTAACCGCGACTGGTGGCCTAATCAGCTTAATCTAAAAATGCTCCACCAGAACTCCGCGCTCTCCGATCCCATGGGCGCTGAATTCGACTACTCCGCCGAGTTCAAGAAGCTCGACCTCGCAGCTCTTAAAAAAGACCTCTACACCCTCATGACCGACTCCCAAGAATGGTGGCCGGCCGACTTCGGGCATTATGGTCCGTTTTTTATTCGCATGGCCTGGCACAGCGCCGGCACCTACCGCACAGCCGATGGCCGTGGCGGCGCGGGCGCCGGTCAACAACGCTTCGCCCCACTCAACAGTTGGCCCGATAACACCAACCTCGACAAAGCCCGCCGCCTCCTCTGGCCCCTTAAACAAAAATACGGTCAGAAAATCTCCTGGGCCGACCTTATGATCCTTGCTGGCAACTGCGCCCTCGAATCCATGGGTTTTAAAACCTTCGGCTTTGGTGGCGGTCGCGCTGACGTCTGGGAACCTGAAGAAGACGTTTACTGGGGTGCTGAATCCACTTGGCTCGGCGACCAACGCTACACCGGTGACCGTGAACTCGAAAACCCCCTCGCCGCTGTCCAGATGGGCCTCATCTACGTCAATCCCGAAGGCCCCAACGGCCAGCCCGACCCGCTTGGCTCTGCTCGCGACATCCGCGAAACCTTCGCCCGCATGGCCATGAACGATGAAGAAACCGTCGCTCTCATCGCCGGCGGACACACCTTCGGTAAGACCCACGGCGCCGCCCCTGCCACCCACGTCGGCCGCGAACCTGAAGCTGCTGGCCTTGCCGAACAAGGCCTAGGCTGGGCCAACTCTTACGGCACCGGCAAAGGTGCCCATACGATTACGAGCGGCCTCGAAGTCACTTGGACCACCACGCCCACCCAGTGGAGCAATAATTACTTCGAAAACCTTTTCCGCTACGAATGGGAACTCACTAAGAGCCCCGCGGGCGCCAACCAATGGGTCGCCAAAGACGCTGCCCTTACCGTCCCCGATGCTTACGATCCCACTAAGAAACATCGCCCCACGATGCTCACCAGCGACATCGCTCTGCGCGCCGATCCTGCCTACGAAAAAATCTCCCGACGCTTTCTTGCGCACCCCGAGCAATTCGCCGACGCGTTTGCCCGCGCCTGGTTCAAGCTCACCCACCGTGACATGGGCCCTAAGTGCCTTTATCTAGGCACCGAAGTCCCCGCCGAAAACCTTCTCTGGCAAGACCCAGTCCCCGCCCTCACCCATCCGCTCGTCGACCCCGCCGATATCACCGCCCTCAAGGCCAAGATTCTCGCCTCCGGCCTCGCTGTTTCCGAACTCGTCTCCACCGCCTGGGCCTCCGCTTCTACCTTTCGCGGCTCCGATAAACGCGGCGGCGCCAACGGCGCGCGCATCCGCCTAGCCCCCCAAAAAGACTGGGAAGCCAACCAGCCCGCCCGCCTTGCCAAGGTTCTCAAAACCCTCGAAGCCATCCAACACGCCTTCAACACCGCCCAGACTAGCGGCAAGAAAATCTCCCTCGCCGATCTGATCGTTCTTGGTGGCGCCGCCGCCATTGAACACGCCGCCCTCCAAGCCGGTCACTCGATCACCGTCCCCTTCTCGCCCGGTCGTACCGACGCTAGCGTCGAGCAGACCGATGTCGCCTCCGTCGCCGTCCTCGAGCCACAAGCCGACGGTTTTCGTAATTACGCGAAGACTCGCTATACACTCCCCGCCGAGCAACTCCTTGTCGATAAAGCCCAGCTCCTGGGTCTCACCGCCCCAGAGATGACGGTTCTTATCGGTGGCTTGCGCGTGCTCAACGCCAACCACGGCAAATCCCAACACGGGGTCTTCACTAAGCGGCCCGAGACGCTCACCAACGACTTCTTCGTCAACCTGCTCGACATGGGCCACGTCGTGAAACCCACCTCGCCCATCGAAGAGCAATTTGAACTCCGCGACCGCGCCACCGGCGACGTCAAGTGGACAGCGACCCGCGTCGACCTCGTGTTTGGCTCCAATTCGCAACTTCGTGCGTTGGCTGAAGTCTACGCCCAGAGTGACGCCGGTCCCAAGTTCGTCCGCGACTTCGTTGCCGCTTGGAACAAAGTCATGAACGCCGATCGTTTCGACCTTAACTAACCCATCCTTATCCGGCGCGCCCCTGCGAAGTCTCGCGGCGGCGCGCCTTTTTTATTTTTCTACCCGCTACCTGTTTTTGCCTTGCCCTTAAATTTTGACGGACGGCGAAACCCTTAAAAACGCACTAAAATCGTGAAATTTGGCTTAAAAACTCTGTTTTTGACCTAATTTTGGCCAAAAAGTGCCCAAAACCTCAGTTGGGTTGATCGGTTGCCGTTTACTCATGCTCCGAAAATTTCCATCAACTTTGCTCCTGTTTTTATTGGCTACCGCGGTGTCCGTCGCCGCAGAGATCAAGGTGGCGACACTCAACTGCTATTTGCTTTTCGATCCTCGCATTGAGCACCGGGGTAAGCTGGATGAGCAGCAGCGGATGAGTGTCGCCCAGTACAACGAAAAACTCAGCAATCTGGCTTCCCTTATTCGCGGTTACGATGTTGTCGGAATTCAAGAGACTGGAGGTCGAGCGGAGGTGGACGCGCTCGCGGCGAAAGCGGGAATGCAGGGGCTCTGGATCAAAGGTAACGATACGGCGACCGGTGAAGAGGTCGGCCTGTTATACAAGTTGCCCGATTGGACGGTGAACTCGGCTTCCCGAACGCCTGAGCTTGATCGTATCTTAAGTAAGCACCTCTTGGTTGAAATGCAGAACGGCGATCACCGTGCCCTGTTTCTTGTGATCCATTTGATCCGGCCCATCGGTAACCAGTTGGCTAAGCATCGTCAGCAGCTTGAAGCCATTAAGACCTGGATGCGTTATCAACATGCGTCCCATCCCGGTTGGTTGATCGTGGTACTCGGCGATACGAACAGTACCCTTGTGGAACGGGGTTCATCGCTATTTGGCTTCGGGGTCGAGGCCGGCGAATCCGTTGATTTTAAGCCCACGCATCTCAATCGGAGCGTCTACGACCGAATGGTGCTCCTTGGCCCGGGAACGTGGCATAACGTTGAAATCAAGGCGCCGCCATACGATAATCGACCGCCTGCTGCGTTGAAGCGGGTCTGGACGGATCACTTCCGGCTGGGCGGGGAGATCGTTTTAAACCCCTCATTCAGGCGTGAGCATTAAATATTTTAGGTCAGTCTTTCATCTGCTCTCAGCTCAAAATGGGAGATTTTTAGGCGCAAGTTGTTGCGATTAGAATCGCACCATCGGACTCTGAATGCCATCGCCTTCAGGTCTTGGGTGGAGAGCACACGGTGGGTGCTCCTAGGGTATGTTTACAAAACTCGCTGTGCTCGTTCTGTGAACGGTAGACACATTACTCCTTAAGCCTGTACGTAACAAAATCTGGTTATTAGTTCTGCCGGTATTTTGAGGTTACCGAATATGGTTCGGCGCTTAGTTGCCTACTCTCCCATCCAGCCCTAATGACTGTTTAACTCATCTATCCCGTTATCAAGCGCATGCACGTCACCGCGCTCGTACCACGAATCCAAAAAATCAAAAAAGATTAACTCGATTCCCTCCAAAAGCATCGGTGCGTTCTATGCACAGAATGTTGATGAAAATACCCCGAAAATTTGGCTGGGTGAATGGTCCTGAAAACCTTTAACAAAGTGGATCGGTGGTATCGTAGCAGAGATCTACTAAGCGCGTGGGCCGGCTTCACCAACTATGAGCTTTTTTTCTTAGGGTGCGGGGCGGCTTGAGACGAAGCTGCCGGCGCGGGTGAAGCGGTGGTTAACCGGGCGGCGTTGGTCGGGGGTAAGAGGTGGTAGCGCGGGTAGCGTATCGGCTTTGGCGGTGGCCAGCTGCGTGCGGCAAAGTGCGCGAAAGGTATCCCATCGTTCGGCCAAAAACAGTTCATTGGCAGCTCGGCGATCTCGGCGCGTGGCGATATCGGCGGGTAAATTGATCGGGGCGGAGCGTGCCGTCTGCCGGAGCAAGCTGCGCCATTCAGTCAGCAGGCGGTCTACATCACCGCGCCCTGCAAACTCTTGGGCTTCGACGACCTGGCGGGTGGATTCGTGGGTGGCTACGATGGCAGAGACTACATCGCTCGCGCCGAAGCCGTAGCCAGGTGGGATCCCTTCTAGCAGGTAGCCTTCGATGGTGGTACGGCGGTAGGTTCGTTCGCAGATTGCGGCTAGGCGGCCGAGTCGGCGGGGGTTGGTGCCGGAGAAGCGGTCAGCGGCGAAAAGATTGGCGCAATCAAAGAGCAGCGCGTCGAGCGGGTAGCGTCGGTCTTCGAGTGCGGCAGCGAGGGCTAGGCCTTCTGGTCCAAGGTAGCAGGCTACGATTGCTCCTCGGGCACTGAGTTGGAGATCTCGATCAAGCACGCCCACGCGTTGCCATTGCCAAAGCGGGGTGGCTTGGACTGAAAGGTCGAGGCACGCTGGGCGGTGGGTGCAGGTCCGGCAGGAGAGAAAAGGATCGCGCTCGCGGCGGACCAGGCGGGCGCGGCCGGTATCTGTGCAGTGGTTGCAGGGTAGCGAAGACTCGAGCGGGAGGGCAGAGGTAGCTTCGGCACCGAATACGACGGGGGTGTCGGTGAAGAATCGGGTGGCACTGGCCGCGGCTAGGGCGGCGGTGGAGGCGCCGGGGTAGAGCTGACGCAGGAAAAATGCCCAAGGAAGCGGGGCGGCGCGTTTCAGTCGAAGCGGCGCGGCGCGGCGCAGGCGCGGGGTGGAGCTGGAGACCAGGACGAAACCGTATTCGTCGAGACCACGGCGACCTGCTCGGCCTACCATCTGGAGTAAGTCGTGAGGAGGGATCTCGTGTTCAATGGGTCCGAGATTAAAGTGGGAGGCGGTGATGAGTACGGAGCGCAGGGAGAAATTGATGCCGGCGCTGAGGCCTAGGGTGGCGAAGACGGCTCGGAGTTGGCCGGCTTTAGCGAGGGGCTCTATTAGCCCAGCGCGTTGGGTATAGGCGAGGCCGCTGTGGTGGTAGGCGACTCGTTGACGCAGGAGTTTGGTCAGGGCGGGTCCGGCGAGTTGTTCTTGCTCGGGGGTAAGACTAAGCGGTTCGGCAAGCGGTACCTCGCGGGCGAACTGGCGGGTGAGACGTTCGGCATCGTGGCGGTGCGGGGCAAAGATCAGAACCGGACCTAGGCCTTCGCGAAGGGCGCCGGCGATGCGTCGTGACCAGAAGCCCTCGATGGTCCGCGGGAGGCCGGAGATAAGATCGTCGATTTCTACCTCCTCAAGCGGGACTGGTCGCTCCCGGTGGCTCACGACTTCGACGTTGCGGCCGAGACGTTGGAGCCAAGCGGCGACGTCGTGAGGGTTGGCGACGGCGCCGGAGAGGAGGAGGAGTTGGAGCTCGGGCGGTGCGGAGAGGAGGGCTCCCTCGTAGTGGTTGCCGCGGGCAGTATCGGCGAGCCAGTGATATTCGTCGACGACGAGGAGGTGGAAGGGCTCGAGGTCGTTGGGGCGCGTGGGGTGGGCGGAGGCGATCTGGCTTTGGACAGCTTCGAGGGTGGCGACGACGAGCGGGGCCGTGGGGTCGATGGTGATGTCGCCGGTGATGATGCCCACGCGCCAACCGCGGGCTCGCCACTCGGCGTATTTGTCGTTGGCTAGGGCGCGGGTCGGGACAGTGAACAGCGCTCGGCGTGAGAAATTCGTTTGCTCAGCCCAGCGCTCGAAGACGTAAGTTTTGCCCGCGCCGGTGGGTGCGTCGATGACAACGTCTCGACCAGCCTCAAGGGCACGGATTGCCTCGGCCTGCCAGCGATCAGGGAGGACGAGTTTTTGAAGGCCGGCGAAAGCGTCGGTCAGCACAGTATTGAATGTGCGCGTGCGTTGAGGCGCGTCAAACCGTGTCCGGGATTTCTCGCGGAAATTTTTGCGCGGCGATCCGTGGCCGATCAAGCGAGGGAACATCTCCGCGGGTCGCACACCCATTAGCGCGGATGCGAGGGGCAGTGGCTTTCTAACTTTGTGCCGGTGATGGCGGTTCGCTCTAGCCAAACGGTCCGTTGCTCCGCATGTTCTTCCTTTAGTCTCCGACACCACTACCAACCGATGATAGCTGCCATGATCGTTATTTCACTTTTAATTGCCCTCGTGGCCACCGAGCCCGACGCGTCCGAAAGGGACAAGGCACCGGAGCCAGCCCCGCCCCGCCCGAAGAAAGTGAAGTAAACGCGGGCGGGTAGCGGCGGCAGTTTTGTAAAAATGACAAAGGCGCGCCGACTTGCGCGGGCGCGCCCTTGGTTGGTTTTCTCGTTTAACTTAACGTCGGTTCAGCTCGAGGCGAGGCGGGGGCTGGCTGCCGCAGCGTCAACGATGTGCAACGGGAGGACGACTTTCGTCGCCACCGGCACGCCACCTTTGACCGCGGGTTTGAACTCCCACTGTTTGACTGCGTCCAAGACAGCGCCGCTCAGCATGATGTCTACGGGGGACTTCACTTTGAAGGCGGAGGTTTTACCTTGAGCGTCCACCACGAATTCGATTTCGACGGTGGAACCGATGTATTCAGCGCGAACGGATGGGGAAACCACCACGACCGGCACCGGAAAACCGGCATCTTTGCAGCACGTCTCGAGGTAGGTCGCTTCCAAGCTCTTTGCCCGGAGGGCAGGAGCTAGAAGAGCGGCCAAGCTAAACAGGACGGCGACTTTATTTACGTGTTTCATGACTATTTGCTTTTTTTATAAACTCCGCCCGCACAGGGCGCGGAGAGGTTAGTTTCTAGGCATCTGGCTTTAGTGGCATCCGGGGCGTCTCCGGCGCGGTGAAGCGGCGGTGGCGAACCGAAGGTCTGACCGAAAAGGGCGTGAGCCGATCGCGGCCAAAGGTTCCGTTTTGGGGCGGGACCAGACCGGGTGGGGCGCGTCAGTCGCGAGCGCGTCTCACCCGTAAAGTTACGGAGACGTAAACCTACGTCTCTCGCCGGGGCACGCAGGCTCCGGTCGGGTAAAATTCAAAGAACGTTATGGGGTTCTTCGAAAGCAATATGATCGTGTTGGTTTCCAACTCCACTAGCAAGTGCCGTGCCTGCGTGACGCGATAATGTAACGATGACAAATCCAAGTCCGCTAAGATTGCCAGCGAAGGCGCGGGGTCTTTGGATGTTTGAATGAATCGCCGTGATTTTTTGGTTAACTCATCGTTGATGGTTTCCGCTGGCCTCATGGCCCGCGCGCAGTCCGCCGCTCCTACTTCCGCTCCCTCCCTTTCGACCGCGCCCAAGGCTCCAGTCCCCCCCGCAGTGACCGCATTTCGTCTGCTGCGGCGCGACGTCGGAATCTTCACCGGTCGAGGCGGTACCATCGCTTGGCTCGCCAACAAAGACGCTCTTGTTGTCGTCGATACTCAATTTGCGGACACGGCTGCGTTGTTTCTCGAAGGCTTACCCGGTCGTGGTGCACGCAAGCTCGACGTGGTGATCAACACGCACCACCACGGCGATCACACAGGCGGTAATGCTATCATGAAGCCCGCGACCCAGTCGATCGTTGCGCACGCGAACGTCCCCAAGCTCCAATTCAATGCCGCTGAAAAAGCCGGCACGCTCACAAAACAAGTCTACGCGGACACGACGTTCCCCAATGTGTGGCGCCGTGAGCTCGGGGGCGAGATCGTGACTGCCCAGTATCACGGCACTGGCCACACTAGCGGCGATGTGATTGTTACCTTCGAGAAGGCTAACGTCGTACACATGGGTGACCTTTTGTTTAATCGCATTTATCCTGTTGTGGATCGCCCGGCGGGCGCGAGTTTCCGCCACTGGATAACAGTGCTCGAGGAAGCTGCGAAAACATATCCTTCCGACGCGATCTACGTCTTCGGTCACGGTAGCGCAAAATACGGTGTGACCGGCCAACGCGGCGACCTCCTCTTGTTCCGCGATTATATCGCTGCGCTCCTTGCGCATGTGGAAAAACAAATCGCCGCCGGTGAGCCAAAAACCAAAATCGCGGCGCTCGAAAATCTCCCTGGCTTCCCGGATTTTTATCTGCCCTTGCCCAACCGTCTCGGCGGCAACCTCAGCGCCGCTTACGACGAGCTAACGGAAAAAACTGTCTGAGCCTGCAGAGCTGAAATTGCCGTAGCGCGTTTCCGTTTGCAGGGGCGCGCCGCCCTCGCCTAACTCAGCTTAATCTTGTCACCACCCATGAACTTTGCCACTTTCTTTAAAACTTTTGTCTTTCTCGTTTTGCTTTTCGTCATGCTCTACGTGGGCATGAATAACACCCACGAGATCAATTTTTATTTCCCCATTGCAGGCACTACGGCAAAAAAACCGATACACGAAGCGGCATCGTTAATTTTCTTCGGCATTTTCGCCATCGGCGTACTGGCAGGTACGATGTTGCACGGCGGTGGTAAGAGTGATGCCAAAAAGAGTTCTTCCAGTGGCAAGGATAAGTAAATGCTAAGCGCCTCCTCCTCGGCGGAGGTTGTCGCAGACGATGGCGGCGGCGACGCCGGCATTGAGTGATTCGGCGGTGCCGTAGCGTGGTATTGTTATCCGGCGCGTGATCATTGTGGCTACCGCCGATGATAATCCTCGCCCCTCGCTACCAATAACGATCACGGCATCGCTCAAAGGCGGGAGTTTGTGCACATCGTCGCCGGTGAGATCGCAGCCGAGTACGGGCACATTTAAGCCTAAAAGTGCGGTTGTGAGCTCGGCGGTATGGGCATGCACGCGGGCGAAAGATCCCATGCTTGCATTGATGACTTTCTGGGAAAAAAGATCGGCGCAATCCGGTGAAAGCACCACCCGCTTGAGGGCAAACCAATCGGCGAGTCGTAGTAGTGTGCCAACGTTGCCTGCATCTTGTACCCCGTCGAGGGCGAGCGTAAGACCGCAATTGAGATCACTGGGCTTGAGAGGCATGCGCTTGAGTGCTCCGACCGCGAAGACAGACGACGGGGTTGGAAAGTGACTGGCGCGCGCCATTTCCTCTAGGGTAAGACTGTGGGTTTTGTAACCGGTCCAAGCTGGCGTGCCGTAGATTTCGTAAAACGGAAATTTGGCAGAGAGGAGTTCAGCGACGACTTTTTCGCCTTCGACGACGAAGAGACCGAGCGCTTCGCGGTTTTTTTTCTCGCGCAAGGAGCGGAGGCGTTGAAGATCGGCTTTGTTCGGCATCGCGGGCACTACCATGACGGGCCGCGTAGCCAAGGCTCAAGCGCGGGTTTGCGCCCATTGGGCAAAAACATCCACGCTCGCCTCATGAATCGGAGCGAAATATCACCTCCCGGACATAGGCGCGGTTTTGTGCTGACTCTTAGCGGCCTGCTGGTCTTGGCGGCATGGGCGGGCAGTTTCGGTGGGCCATTCGTATTTGATGACATCTCAGCGGTAAGGGAAAATTCGACCCTTCATGATTGGTGGAAATTTAGCGAGTTGCTGGCACCGCCAGCCGGGCTTTCGGTAAGCGGTCGTCCCGTCGCGAATGCATCGCTGGCGATGAGTTACGCACTCAGTGGGGAGCAACCTTGGGGTTATCACGCGATAAATTTAGCGCTGCATCTGGCGCCGTCAGGTTTGTTAGTCGGAGTGATTCGACGCACATTGCGTCGGCCGAGGCTCTCGGAAAAATGGTAGTGATAGAGCGAGCCGAGATTCATTTCCCTCGGACAGTCTGATCTTCCTTTTTTGCCTGAAACACGTGGGTTGCAGCGTCGCTTAAAAACAGCTCACCTTGTGATATCTACATGAATAGAAGAACTTTCATTCAGAGTACATTAGCGGTCGGGGCGTTCAGCGCGGTGAATTTGCAGCTGCGCGGCGCGGATAAAGTTGCGCAAAAATATCGTACGGCACTCATCGGCGCCGGTTGGTGGGGCGGCAATATCGTCGGAGAGGCCATGGCCAGCGGCCAGTGCGAGATCGTAGGAGTTTGCGACGCCGACACCCGCGCGATCGATCGCACGCGGGAAAAAATCATCCAGCTCAGCGGCGATCAACCGCGCGGTTATCGTGATTATCGCGATCTACTCGCCAAAGAGAAGCCCGACATCGTCATCGTGGCTACACCTGATCATTGGCATGCGTTACCTACGATCGCGGCGGTCCGCGCCGGTGCGCACGTTTACGTCGAAAAACCCACCGCGCACACGATCGCGGAAAGCCAGGCCATGGTGAAAGCTGCACGCGCTTGCGACCGTGTGGTGCAAGTTGGCACGCACCGACGTACGTCGGCCCACACGATTAGTGCGCGAGACTTCATTCGCGCGGGCCGCCTCGGTAAAATTGGCATGGTGCGCTGTTTTATAAACACACCCGGTGGCGGTCCGGAAAAACCTATCGCTAACGAGCCGGCGCCGCTCGAGCTGGATTGGGATTTGTGGTGCGGGCCGGCGCCATTGCGTCCGTTCAACCGCGGGATTCATCCGCGTGGTCATCGCCAATACCTCGACTTCGCCAACGGTACGATCGCTGACTGGGGTGTGCATTGGTTCGACCAAGTTTTGTGGGTCACCGATGAGCGTTGGCCGAAGCGCGTGTTTTCCACGGGCGGCCGTCCGATCAAAGGTACTCCGGTTTTTACGGCGCAGGCGCAGACGAGCGACGCGCCCGACCATCAAGTCGCTCAATTTGCTTTCGAGCAATTTACAGTCACGTGGGAGTCCCGGCTCTTTGGCGGTAACAACGCCGAAAAAGGCGAAGCGGCCGGCTGTTATTTCTACGGACCAAAGGGCACAATGCACGTGGGCTACCGCCAAGGCTGGACATTTTATCCCGCCAACAAAGACCCTATCATCCACCAAGAGCCGCAACTCAATCAGCCCGACGGGCAAAACATCCGCGAGCTGTGGGCGGATTTTCTCAACGCGATAAAAACCGGCCGGCGTCCGATCAGCGACATCGAGGAAGGCCATCGCTCGACCAACTGTTCGTTGCTTGCGATGATTAGTCTCAAGCTCGGTCGCAGCATCGAGTGGGACGGCGCGAAAGAGGTGATCATTGGCGATCCGGCGGCGACGGCGCTCTTGCGCCGCGAGTACCGCAAGGGCTGGGATTATCCTGCGGCGTGAGCGCTGCGCTCGGCGCGCACAACTTGCCAGCGGCCGCGCGAGAGCCTTGGCTTCGAGTTACCCCATGAATTTTTCGCCACGCTTCGTATGTGTCCTAATCTCGTTGTTGTTTTACGCGTGCCTTGCATCGGCAGCTGCTCCCCGGCCCAACATCATTTTCATTTTGGCCGACGATCTCGGCTATGGTGATCTCGGCTCTTACGGACAAAAAATCATCCGCACTCCGCACCTCGATCAACTCGCGGCCGAAGGGATGCGTTTCACGCAATTTTACGCGGGCAACACCGTGTGCGCGCCCTCACGCAGCGTGCTCATGACTGGTTTGCACATGGGCCACACGCGTGTACGCGGCAACGCCGGCATAGAAAATCCCGAAGCGCAGATGTTGCGCGCCGGCGATGTCACGGTCGCGCGCGTCTTGCAGGCGGCGGGTTACACGACCGCGCTCATCGGCAAATGGGGCCTCGGCAACGCCGGCGACGAGGGCGAGCCTCGCAAACACGGTTTCGATTACTCGTTTGGTTTTTTGAACCAAACGCACGCCCACAACCACTACCCAGATTTTCTCTGGCGCAACGGCGAGCGCGTGCCGTTGCCCAACGTTGTCACGCAGGTCGGCCCGGTCGAGGGCACTGGTTACGCTACAAAGCGGGTTGTATACGCCAGCGATCTTTTTTTCGACGAGGCGCGAGATTTCATCGCGCGCTGCAAAACGCGGCCGTTTTTCCTTTACCTCGCGCTCACCGTGCCGCACGCGAACAACGAACGCGCCCGCGTTCTCGGCGATGGCCAAGAAGTACCGAGCTACGGCCCGTACGCCGACCAGCCCTGGCCTGATGCGCAAAAAGGCCAAGCGGCGATGATCACGCGCATGGATGCCCGCGTGGGCGACCTCATCGCGCAGCTGAAAACGCTCGGGCTCAATGACAACACGTTGGTGATTTTCTCGAGCGACAACGGCCCGCACCGCGAAGGCGGCCCGTTGCACAACCCTGAATTTTTCGCCGCGAGTGGCCCGCTCAACGGCACGAAGCGTGCGCTCACCGACGGTGGCATCCGCGTGCCCTGGATCGTGCGTTGGCCAGGCAAAATCAAAGCCGGAGCCGTCTCGGCGCACGTCGGATATTTCGGCGATGTGATGGCGACGTTCGTCGAACTCACGGGCGCGACGGCGCCTAAAATTTTGGACAGCATCAGCCTCGTGCCCGAGTTGCTCGGCCGCGGCGAACAGGCCAAACATCCGTACCTCTACTGGGAATTTTACGAAAAAGGATTCAGCCAAGCCGTATTGCTCGATGGCCGATGGAAAGGCATTCGCTTGTTGAAACCAAGCGCGCCGATTCACCTCTTCGATTTACAGCACGATCTCGGTGAAAAAACGGACCTCGCCGCGCAGCTACCCGAGCTTGTCGCTCGCGCCGCTGCGGTCATGCGTGAGGCCCACGTGGATAACGAATTCTGGAAAGCGCCGGCTCGGTAGCCGACGAAAATACATTTGGCTTAACTGCCAGCGACCGCGAAGGTGGGTGCATGTTGGTACGTTCTCCGCAGGCCGCGTTGCAGCGGCTCTTTGATGAAGTGGGCTCGGTCGATCAGATCGGCATCGACGAACGCGTCGCAAAATACGGTACGCGTTCAGTTAAAAAGGCCGCCAAGCTCTGGGGCTTGCGCGCCGCCGTCACGATGGTCGACCTCACAACCCTTGAGGGAAAAGACACGCCAGGCAAAGTAGTCTCGCTCTGCCAAAAGGCCCTTCGTCCCGACGATGATGTGAGCATTCCGCCCGTCGCTGCAGTTTGTGTTTATCCATCGATGGTGCGACACGCGCGTCGAGCCCTAGGTAATAATTCCTCCGTGCGCATCGCGTCGGTCGCGACGGCGTTTCCGAGTGGTCAAGCACCGTTGAAAACCCGCCTAGCCGAAGTCAAAGCCGCGGTCGCCGACGGGGCCGACGAGATCGACATGGTCATCAACCGCGGCGCTTTTCTCGCAGGTGAATTTGGCCGCGTGCAGGACGAGATCGCTGCCGTCGTGACCGCGTGCGGCACCGCGACGCTCAAGGTGATTCTCGAAGTGAGCGAACTCGAAACTTACAACAGCATCCGCGCGGCTTCATTTTTGGCGATGCGCGTGATCCGTCCCGATGATTTTATCAAAACTAGCACCGGCAAAACCTCGCTCAACGCCACCCTCGGCAACAATCAGGTGATGCTCGAGGCGATCCGCGATTTCTATCTCGATACGGGTGTTGCCATCGCAATGAAACCCGCCGGTGGCATTCGCACGGCCAAGCAGGCGCTCACGTTTCTCATCGCGGTGAAGGAGACGCTCGGCGATGCGTGGCTCAATAACACGCGTTACCGTTTCGGCGCGAGCTCGCTGCTCAACGACTTGCTCCGCCAGCTCAAGAAAGAAAAAACCGGCGCATATCAGGCGCCGTATTATTTTAGCGAAGCCGCTGAAAGTTACTAAATCAGTCCACCCATTTTCGTCCGCCCATGCCCACCGCATCCGTCGTTGAGAAACCCTCCCGCGCCCCCCAACGCCTCGCCAACCAAGTCGGTCGCCGTGCGCCCGAACTTATTTTCGGCGATCTCTGGGCTTTCGATCCCGCGCCTGAATCGGCCGATCCGAAGCTGAAGCCGCGCTACGATCTTTTCATCAACGGAAAATTCGTCGCACCGAAGGTCGGTAAATATTTCGATTCCATTAATCCGGCTAACGAGCGGAAAATCACCGAAATCGCGCTCGCCGGCCCCGCCGATGTTGATGCGGCCTACGCTGCCGCCCGGCGCGCGGCTGATGGCGTTTGGGGAAAAATGCCCGGCCGCGAACGCGCTAAATATCTCTATCGCATCGCTCGCCTCTTGCAGGATCGCGCGCGGGAATTCGCCGTCGCCGAGACGCTAGATGGCGGTAAACCTATCAAGGAATCCCGCGACTTCGACGTGCCCATGGCCGCCGCGCATTTTTTTTATCACGCGGGCTGGGCCGATAAACTCGAATATATCGCCCCCGGTCGCCGGGTCGCGCCTCTCGGGGTGGTCGGGCAAGTGATCCCGTGGAATTTTCCGTTGCTTATGTGCGCGTGGAAACTCGCGCCCGCGCTCGCCATGGGTAACACCGTTGTCCTCAAGCCCGCCGAAACGACCTCGATCACCGCGCTGAAACTCGCGGAGATTTTCCAAGACGCTGGCTTGCCTCCGGGCGTGGTGAATTTCGTGACGGGCGCCGGCGATATTGGTGCGGCGGTTTTGAACCATGCCACGCCCGCCAAGATCGCGTTCACGGGCTCGACCGAAGTAGGGAAAATCATCATGCGCTCGCTCGCGGGCTCCGATAAAAAGATGACGATGGAGCTCGGCGGTAAGGCGGCCAACATCATCTTCGACGACGCGCCGCTCGATCAAGCCGTCGAAGGCATTGTCAACGGCATCTTTTTTAACCAAGGCCATGTGTGTTGCGCCGGTTCGCGTTTGCTCGTGCAAGAAGGCATCGCGGAAAAAGTCCTCGCTAAACTGAAAACTCGAATTTGTTCGCTGCGCGTCGGTGACCCGCTCGACAAAAATACTGACATCGGCGCGATTAACTCTCGTGAGCAGCTCACTAAAATTCGTGCGCTGGTCGCGTCTGGCGTAAAGGAGGGTTGCGCGATGTTTCAACCCCAGTGCTTGCTCCCGCCGAAAGGTTTTTATTTCCGCCCCACGGTTTTTTCCGGCGTGAGCATGAGCAGTCGTGTTGCGCGTGAAGAAATTTTCGGACCCGTGCTCTCCATTCTCACGTTTCGCACCGTTGATGAAGCGATCGAGAAGGCCAACAACACCCCGTACGGTCTCAGCGCCGGAGTTTGGACTGACAAAGGCTCTCGCATCCTGAAGATGTCGACCGAGTTGAAAGCCGGCGTTGTCTGGGCTAACACCTATAACAAATTTGATCCAGCTTCGCCCTTTGGCGGCTACAAAGAAAGCGGCTTCGGCCGTGAGGGCGGCCGGCAAGGGCTTCTCGATTACTGCAAATTCATCTAATTGAAAATACGCACCATGGTCCGACTTCCTATCACCAAGACCCCGAAAGTTTACGTTGGCGGCGCATTTATTCGCTCTGAGAGCGCGCGTGTATTTCCGTTACGAGACGCCGCAGGTGAGTTTTTCGCAAATATCCCACAGTGTTCGCGTAAAGATCTGCGCAATGCCGTCGAGGCCGCTGCTAAGGCTGGCCCGGGTTGGGCAAAACGTACCGCGTACAACCGCGGCCAGATTCTCTATCGCCTCGCTGAAATGATTGAAGCCCGCGCCGGCGAAATGGCCGACGCTATTGCTCTTGGTGGCGCTACTACAGCCGCCGCTGCTCGTGAAGTTGCTGCCGCCGTGGATCGACTCATTTATTACGCTGGCTGGACCGACAAATACGAGCAGGTGCTCGGCAACGTGAACCCTGTTGCCGCGCCTTTTTTCAATTTCACCATCACTGAGCCAATGGGCATTATCGGCGTGATCACGCCCGACGAAGCACCGTTGCTTGCGTTGATTTCGCTTGTCGCGCCCGCGATCACCAGTGGCAACACTGTCGTCGCGCTGGCTTCGACGCGTCAGCCCTATCCAGCCATTCTCCTGGGAGAAATGCTGGCGACCAGCGACCTGCCGGGTGGTGTAGTTAATTTACTGACAGGGTTTCGCGCGGAAATGATTCCTACGTTTGCGACACACACGCATCTGCGGGCGATCAGTGCCGTGGTGAACGCCGCCGAGCGTAAGGCCCTCGCTCTCGGCGCCGCTGAAAGCATCAAACGCACGATCATGCTTAAGGCCGAAGAGAAACGCGACTGGTTCGCTACCACTGCGCAGAGCGTCGATGCGATTCGCGACACACTTGAGTACAAGACCACGTGGCATCCTGTCGGCGCCTGAGTCGCCAACTTGGCCTTCTTTGTTTATCGCATTAAAAACTGGGCGATCTCTTTTTCCGTAGGCATTGATGGGGCGGTTCCGAATTTCGTGACGGAGAGCGCTGCGACCGCGTTGCCGAAACGTGCGGAGGCGAGTAGATCGCCGTTGTATTTAACGAGTCCCGCCGCGAAGCCGCCACAAAACGCATCGCCCGCCCCCGTAGTGTCCACGACTTTTACGCGGTGCGACGGAATCAACGTTGGACCATTGGGGCGCGAGACGAAAACACCTTTGGCGCCGAGTGTTACTAGGACATGCGTCACGCCCAGCGAGCGACACAACGCGTGGAGTTTTGCCGTAGACAGCGACGCGACGCTGGCGGCAGAAATTTTTTTCGCACCGCGCGCGGCATGTTGATTTATGAGCGCCGCGAATTCTGATTCGTTGGGAATGAGAATATCGACGTGGCGGAGTAATGCGGGGTCGAAGTCGGCGCGCATGGGCGCGGGGTTGTGGATCGTGACGGCTCCGGCGCGACGGGCGGCTCTTAGAATGTCGGCGACACTCCGGAGATCGTTTTCCTGTTGGGTGACAACGACGAGTGCCGATCGGAGCGTCGAGACGGGTACATCGTTGGGGCTAAGTGCAGAGTTGGCGCCGAGGGCGACAATAATTTCGTTCTGTCCAGAGACGTTGACGAGGATTGCGGCGGTGCCGGTGGCGTGCTGCGGTTTTTCGATGAATCTAGCAGAGATGCCTTCGGTGCGGTAAAATTCCTTTGCATCGGCTGCGAAGGCGTCGCGACCAACGGCGCCGATAAAGAGTGTTCGCGCTCCGGCCCGTCCTGCGGCTATGGCTTGGTTGGAGCCTTTGCCGCCGGGACCAGTGACAAAGGTGCCAACGACGGTTTCGCCAGCGTGAGGAAAGTCGGCGCATTTCCACGTAAGATCTTGAACGAAGCTACCAACGACGACGACTTGGGGTTGCATGGATTAAAGCTAGTTTTGATGAAGCCCCTGACAAGCCGTCGTACGTTTTTTAAGCAAACGTGCGATCAATGGTATCTAGAGAAGTCTTGCGGCAGATCCCGCAAAAATCGCGTATTACGCTTGCGAGGTTGGCACGTAGGACGGCGAAATTAGCACTGCGTGTCCCCTGTGCTTCGTCGAGGTAGAGCGCGCGGTTGAGCTCAATTTGTACGCTGTGAAGACCGCGCGCGGGTTGACCAAATGTGCCCACTAGATCGCCGCCACGGTACGGGTCGTTGATTTGTACACTGAGTCCGGCGACTCGGAAACGTCGGGCAAGCCAGTTTGTAATCGCAGGATTGGCGCTGGTGCCGAGGCGATCACTTACCACCACATCGGGACGCGGAGCGCCGCCGTCAACGTTCATCTCGTTACCGCGAGATTTCATGGAGTGGAGGTTCAAATGATACGCGACCTGATGACGCGCGTGGATCGCTTCGAGCGCTGCGGCGAGGGCACCGCGATAAGGCCGATAGTGTTGCTTTATGCGCAGCTCGACGGCGGCGACGCTGAGCGGGCGCGTTTCCATCGGGATGCCAGGCAAGGCGAGTCGGCGAATGAGGCCCATGCCGCGGCGACTGTAATCGGTGGGTGCGAGCGGTCCTGGCCAAGGAGCGTCGAGGAGCGCGGGGTCGAGGTCGGTTTCGGCACGGTTGGTGTCGATGTAGGCACGTGGAAACTTAGCGGCTAGAAGCGTAGCGCCAGCGTCCGGGGCATCACTCCAGATTTCATCGACGAATAAATCGCACGAGGTGAGAATCGCCGCTCGCGGCGCTGCGGGTTGAAAATCAGCCGGCCAATCGAAACCGCTGTGCGGCGAATCCAGCAACACGGGCGCGGCGAGCGCGCTCGCAAGGGGTGCTTTGACGATAAACGAAGGCGCGACAGATGAAGTCATACGAAGCGGCGCATCGTGATCACACTGCAGGTATCAACCTAGGGGCAGCGAGGAATCCGCGGGATTGCTCGCGGCTTTGTAGAAAAGCGCGGTGTGACCGACGGCACCAACGCAGGTGCAGTGACCCAAGGTTTCAATCTGCGTGGTGAGGGCGGAGCGACCAGCCCGGTCCACGTCGCCTACGAAGCGTAGTTTAATGAGATCGTGGGCGCGCATGGCGCGGCTGAGCTCTGTGAAAAAAGCGGGCGTGAGACCCTCTTTTCCGACTCTAATAGTCGCTTCGAGTTTCTGGCCGAGGCCGCGTAGCTTGGATTTTTGCGCGCCGGTAAGGGAAATGTTTTCCATGTAAGGTAGACGCATGACAGGCGCGGGCGCCGCTGCAAGCCAGACGACCTAGGCTTTGGTAGCGCCGGCGCTGTCTGCAGGATTAAAGAAATCGATAGACAACACGCGCCATTGGCCGGGAGTGAGCACCCCTAGGTCGAGTGTGCCGAAGTGAGTGCGATGCAGCGCGATCACTTCGTGGCCTTGGCTAGCGAACATGCGGCGGACTTGATGATAGCGCCCTTCTGTCAGGGTAAGCTCTACTTCGCGCAGAGAAATCATGGTGAGCTCGGCCGGCGCGCAGGGAGTTTTTTCCTCGGGCAGCATAAGCGTACCGCTGGCGAATAAAGTGGCCATCTCCGTCGCGCGAGTGGGAGTAAGGTCGCTGGCGAGCATTGCACGGTAGCGTTTTGGGACTTTGTGCTTCGGCGAAGTGAGTCGGTGGACGAGCTGGCTTTGGTCGGTCAGTAAAATGAGCCCAGAAGTGTCTTTATCGAGGCGACCGATGCTAGTGATAACGGGATTGCGGCGCTGCCAACGGGCTGGGAGCAGGCTGTAAACGTTGGGTCCTTCGCGAAGTTCGTGGGAGCAGACAAGACCGAGAGGTTTATGGAGCAGGAGCAGGAGTCCGTCGGGATGATCAAGCGGTTCGCCGTCGACGAGCACATCAGCCGCATGGGCTTTTTGAGCCGGACCCTCGGCAATTTCGCCGTTTATGGTGATGGCGCCCGAATCAATCCAATCGCGAGCTTCGCTTCGGGAGCAGTAACCAAGGTTGGCAAGAAGTTGATCGAGGCGACGCATGTACCTGGTATCTTGGTCCACAGAGAATAGGTGGGAAATGTCAAAAACCTGTAAAATAGGATATTTCTGATTATAAACCAGTATCAACTATTAGGCGATGGTATGGTTTTTTCCTGATTGAATTGGGTATACTTTAAATTGGTTAGGGTAGGTCCGCGCGGTAAACTTTTGCCAGATGGGTGGTTTTGGAATTTAGAGTTATATTATTATGGAGTGGTTGCGCGGTTTTATAACTTTATGGGCACTGGTGTTGCTCGCTTTGGGCCTGCTCACGGTGCGCCGGTCGCCGTTGCGCTGGAATTGGAAATTCGCGCTCTTAGCGGGTGAATTTGGGCATTGGTTGGCGCTGGGAGCCCTAGGAGCGGGTGTTGCGACTTGGGCGTTGCGCGACGGGCACTTTGCATGGGCTCACGTCACGTTGATTTTAATCGTTTTAGCTATGGGGATGTTGTTGCGACCGACGTTAGAGGCTGAACGCATCGGACGGGTCTTGCCGGCTAAACTGGAGGCCGCATTTGGTGGAGTGAAGCCGACGGCAGAAGCCTTTGCGTTATTAGGGTATTTTGCCTCAGGCCCGTCAAAGGTGGTAGTGGAGACGCGCGAATATGCACCGGGTTTGAGGTTGGATTTTTTCCGTGCGGTGGACCGAGCGGCAGCGCCATGCGTAGTCGTGATTCATGGCGGCGGTTGGGACGGAGGGGATCGAGCGCAACTCGCGGATTTAAATCACTGGTTGGCGAGAAGGGGTTTTGCGGTGGCGGCTATTGATTATCGGTTAGCGCCGCAGGCAATCTGGCCGGCGCAGCGAGATGATACGTTGGCGGCACTAAACTTTCTTAAACTTCAGGCGGTAGAACTAGGGGTGGACGCAAAGCGGTTGGTGTTATTTGGGAGGAGCGCGGGCGGTCAAATTGCTTCGGCGGTGGGTTACGGGTTGGCCGATCCGGCGATTCGAGGCGTGGTGTCGTTTTACGCGCCGCATGATATGTTTTTTGCATACAGTTCGGCACGGGAGGATGATTTTTTGAAATCACCGCAACTGATGCGCCAATATCTGGGCGGTCCGCCCTCGGTGGCCCAGGCCAATTATGAAAGTGCGAGCGGGTATCAAAAAGTGCGCACGGGTTCGCCTCCGACGTTGTTGGTGCATGGCTTGATTGATACGCTGGTGTGGAATCAACACAGTGTGCGCTTGCAGGCGCGTTTGGCGGAGGCTCGTGTGCCGCATGTTTACGTCGAATTGCCGTGGGCGACGCACGCTTTTGAGTATAATCTGACCGGTCCGGGTGGTCAGCTGGCGACGTATGCGCTGGAGGGGTTTCTTGTGGCGGTGACAAGATGAAATCGTTCAGGTTAAGGGTTTATGCGGTTAAATTTAGCCGCGATTAGGCTCGGCAATCTTTGGTCGTTTTAGGAGTGTTTAATCACAGCGCGTTAAGTAAAAAAATTTATGTCACTCTGGGAATACAAAATGATCACGAGCGGCCGAGGCGGATTCGCCTCGCCTGCGCTCATGGAAAAATTTCTAAACGATCTCGGCAAAGATGATTGGGAGATCGTTTCGTTCCAAATTCAGCCGGACAACATCCTGGCTTTTAACGGTCTTGCTCGGCGCACAACGCAGCGCGATTGGACGTTGCAAGATGCCGCCGCAGCTGCCGCTAAACTCGAGGCTGATAAACTGCGTGCCGAATTTGAATCGAAATTTAAAAATGCGACATCCAGTGCTCCCAATTCAGGAATGGATGAAGCTCCGGATGCTACCCTAGCCGACAAGGCCGCGCCCGAAGACGGCTTTCGTAAACCACGGGACACTGAGCGCGACCACGACCCTGAGGCCCACGAAGAAGAACAGGCAAAAGATGAGTGGGATAAGCTGGGCGAAGAGGATGAATTACCATCTTTCTTCGATGCGATGAAACCTCACATGCGCCGCAATCAACGCGGACCAGGTATGTCTGTGGGCGTGGATTTCCTCGCAAAAAAATGGGACTTTAGCGACGCGGATATCATCGGCGCCCTGCGCGAATGCGGTTTTACGATACCTGATGACGAAGACTCCGCTCCAGCTTACGTCGAGTACGACGGAGATGTTTATTGGATAAACATCAACCGTCGCGGCGAACTTTGGATTAACACGAAGGAGAAGCCTCGTCCGGTGTTTCGTACGGTCAAAGCCGCGCCTTATGCGGTTCCAGAAGGCGAGTCTTCGGCGTCGGCGCAATCTCAAGCTCCAGCAATGCAACGCGATTCACTCGCGGATGCGACCGCTCGGCGACCGGAGGCTCCGGTATTTTTGCCGAAGCCTCGGGAGACGTCGCCTGCTAAGTCGTTGGCTGAACCAATGTTCCCTGTCGATGGCGCGAGCGCGCCCGTGACCTCACCCGCCGCGCTGGCAGCTGTGCCGCTCGTGCAAGGCCCAGAGTTACTCGACAGCGTGCGGCCGCTCATGCGTCGTAACCGTCGCGGTCCGGGTGGCTCTGGAAGTTTACCCTTCCTCGCTCGTGGCCTGCGTTGCTCGGACGCCGATTTGATGGCTGGCTTTGCAATGCTCGGGCTCGTGTTACCACCCTTGCCGACCGATAAACCTATTTTCGTCGAAATCGGCGAACACGTGTGGTGGCTCAATCAGGATTCGCGTGGTGGTGTGTGGATCAACGGCCGAGAAAAATCAGACAGCGATACCTCGGCAGCTCTCTCGGTAAATGCGACTCCGAACACTGCGATTCCTACCCCAGTGGCTTCGCCGGAAATCGTGGCTCCCGTCGCGGCGATTCCGCCTCCGCCGGCTCCGGCTAATGTGTTGAGCGGCGTCCGGTTATTGTTGAAGGAAACTAAGACAGGCGGCTTTGCTGGCAAACTCGACCGCGTCGCTGAAAACCTCGAAAAATCACCTGAAGAATTACTGGCCGCGCTCCTCAACGCGGGGCTCAAAGTCCCCGAAAAAGCCCGCGAGAAGCCGGTCTTCGTCGAGCACGCGGGCGAAATTTTTTGGCTTAATCTGAACGCCAAAGAAGAACTCTGGGTAAACGCTAAGGCCTCGAAATTTAAGGCGGTCGAAACAAAGGAAACAGTTTCGAACGAAAGTGATAAAAAAGCGGTCCGCCGTCCTCGCCCTAAGAAAAAGTAAAATGGAGCTGCTCGATTGATTTTTTAGCACCATGTTAAACGTTGTCGATCTAACCAAATCGTTCACCGCTCCCGAAGGCGGGCGGGTAGAGATTGTGCGGGTGTCGCGGTTTGAACTCGCCGCGGGCGAGCAGCGGGCTTTGCGAGGCGAGAGTGGCTCGGGCAAGACGACATTTCTTCATTTGATCGCTGGAATTCTGGCAGCCGATGGTGGTCGCGCCGAAATCGACGGCGTGGATATGGCGAATTTGCCCGAAGCGAAACGCGATCGACTGCGTGCGCACAAGCTTGGGTATATTTTTCAGACTTTTAACTTACTCCAAGGCTACACCGTTTTGGAAAACGTTTTACTCGGAATGAGTTTCGGCCCGCGAGGTGTGGATCGTGCGCATGCTACTGAAATACTTGGACGCGTGGGATTGGCGCATCGACTCGGACATTTTCCGCGGCAACTCTCGACCGGACAACAGCAGCGCGTGGCTGTAGCTCGGGCCTTGGCGAATCGGCCGAAACTTGTGCTGGCGGATGAACCCACGGGCAATCTTGACCGCGTGAGCTCGAAAGAGGCGCTCGCGCTGATTCGAGAGGTTTGCCGAGAAAATGGCGCGGCCTTGTTGCTTGTGAGTCACGATGATGGTGTGCTTGCGCAGTTTGAGGGAATGCAAGATTTCTCGCGCCTCAATGAAGCCCGTAAAGGAGTCGCCTTATGACGCTGCCGTTGATCATTTATCGCTCCTTGCGGCAACACGCGCTCTCGACGCTCATTACTGCGGGCAGTATCGCGCTCGCGTGCGGTTTGCTTATGACTGTGTGGGTGGTGAAGACGCAGGCGCAGGCTGCATTCGTGTCGACCTCAACCGCGTTTGACGCGGTGCTCGGCGCGCGTGGGTCGAAGTTGCAGCTCGTGCTCAACGGTATTTTCCATCTCGAAGCCTCGCCTGGGAATTTGGCTTGGGCTGACTACGAGTTTATCCGGAAGCATCCGGCCGTGAAGACGGCTATTCCGATCGCCGTGGGTGATAACCTTCGCGGCTACCGAATCGTGGGAACGATTCCGGAGCTGTTTACGAATGTGGAATATGCGCCTGGAAAAAAATATACCCTCACTGGCGGCGGCAAAATATTCTCAGATGCTTCACGCGAAGCTGTTGCAGGAAGCTTTGCGGCCGAGCGTCTTGGACTGAAACTGGGTGATACGTTTAATCCGTTTCACGGACTGGCTTTTGATGAGAAAAATCAGCACGCTGAAGTCTTTACTGTGACCGGAATTCTCGCGCCGACAAATACGCCGGCCGACAAAGTCGTGTGGATTCCGATCAAGGGCGTGCAGACTATGAGCGGGCATGATCCCAAGGCGGCGACTGATGTGAGCGCGGTGTTGATCCAACTGCGCACGGCGACGGCGGGCTTCATGCTCGACATGATGATCAATAAACAAGGTAACCGGATGACGCTGGCGTATCCGGTGGGCGCGATCATGACGGAGCTGTTTGGAAAAATCTCATGGTTTGATCGTGTGCTGGCGCTCGTCGCGTATCTCGTTGCTTTGGTCGCTGCTGGTTCGGTGTTGGCTAGTATTTATAATTCGATGAGCGCGCGGCAGCGGGATCTCGCGATCTTGCGGGCGCTTGGGGCGCGTCGACGGATGATTTTCGGTGCGGTCGTGGCTGAGGCGGCTTGTATTGGTGCAATCGGCGCAGCGGCGGGATTTGGAATTTATTTTGCGCTAATAGCTGGCGTGGCCGAAGTCATCCGCGCGCAGACGGGCGTTGTCTTGAATGTTACGGCGGGTCACGTGGTGCTTTGGGTGTGTCCGCTACTGATGACCGCGTTGTGCGCGCTCGGCGGCGCGGTCCCGGCCTTCAAGGCATATCGGACGCCGGTGGCGGAGACTTTGGCGCCAGTATCGTGAGTGTTTGCGCAGGGTTTTAATTAAAGATCAAAGAAAGGTGGTTGGACAGTCGCGTTCAGTTGGTAGAGTCAATTCCTAGCACAACGTTTCTGGTCAGCGCACGTCAGTTCTGTTAAGTCATTCGGCATCGATCCATTTTAATTAATAAACGCCATGAAAAAAATCCAATTCAGTTTTCTCGCAGTGAGTCTTCTTGCCATGTTGGCCGGTTGCGGCACCACCAACACTTTTAGTAGTCGGATTAAGGAGAATCAGGCGGTTTTTGATCAACTCAGTCCAGCGGATCAGGAAATTATTCGAAGTGGATTTATCAAAATCGGTTACACGCCAGAGATGGTTTATATCGCACTAGAAAATCCGGAGAAAAAAATCCCCGGTGCATCCGCAAATGAGATGACTTGGATTTACCACAATTTTTACTCAAGCGATGGCCAGAGCAACATGGGTGGTCAAAAAGTGACGACTCATTACAGTGGCTCGACGGGCGCGAATGGCTCCACGAAGCAACCGACGGGCGGGCCAGCCCGAGGCAGTAACAACACCTTCTCCGTCGAGCCTGACTACACCGCGGACCAAATTAAGGCTGAATCCATGATCAAAGTGCATGTGAAGTTCGTGGACGGCAAAGTGGCGTCCATCGATATCGTTCGGCCCAACTGATTTAGGTCCACGAGTTCTCAGGGCTTCCGACGCTTGGGTGTCGTGAAGCCCGCTTGAACCTCTGCCTCAGCGATCGCCTCCGCGCTCATGCGGGCTTTTAGGCGGTTGACGTGGCCGGCTTGGTCTTCGCGCACGAAGCGCGAGGCTGGATCACTGCCGCGAGCCTGACTAATCGCTTCAAATAAAAAACTTAGGCCTGCGATATCCTTGCGTGGATTAATTTTATCCTGAGCGTGGAGTGCACCGAGGCTGTAAAGGGACAGAAGATAACCGCGGTCGGCGGCTAGTCGGTAGGCAGCGGCCGCTCTGGAGTAATCGATTGGGCTGCCGATACCGAATTCGTAGCAGGCGCCTAGGTTGTGCGTGGCGCCGGGTTCGCCGCGACGTTCTAAATCTTGCAGAATCGCCAAGGCTGCAGAGGGTTGGGGTCGTCCTCCGAGACCGCGGGCAAGGATCTCGGCTAGGCGAAAGCCCGCCTCAAGATTACCGATTTTAAATTGCTGTTCGAGAAGAGCAATGGCCTCCGATGGATGACCACCGCGCAGGGCTTCGTCCGCGTGAGTCAGATCGAATGAGGCGATCTCGCCGCGGTCGTTGAGGTAAATTGCCGGCACGTAGTCGCCGGCGAATTCTTTGCGCCAAAAGCTACCTGTACGCTGGTTTTCGGCAAGGCTCGTGAAGCTTAAACGATAGCCGCGCATGCGAATGATCGTGGGTGGTCGGTCGGGAAATGGATCGCGCTTGAAAAGATTTATAACTAATTGATTGCGTGCGAGTAAATGTGAGGCAACTACTGGAATTAGAGGCGTTTTACGCCCATTTAAAACCGCGATTTGAAGGGTGGCGTCGAAGCGGGCGAAGTGGGGCGCGATGAATGGCGCAATATCGTCGGGCCGTTGTGGGAGGTATCGGTATTCGTAGCTGCGCCAAGTGCGGCCGCCATCGTTGGAGCCTTCAAATTCAACCTGGTAGCGTATGGGGTCGAAGGAGGCATAGAGCGAGAATTCGTTCGCGCTGCGGAAACCGGAAATGAGCTTTACCGGCTCCGTGATAAAACTCGGCATGGTGGCTGGTTTTACGCCGCACGCTTTGGCTAAAAATACCAATGTGAAGGCAAAGTGAAGCCAAAGCGCCCCTCTAAGCGTGTAGTCTCGCCAAGAAGAAGGGTAGGTGTGCGGAGCCATGGGAAACGCTGCGCTGAACAGCTTATTGAGTCGTGATAGGCGGAGGCGTGCAGCGGCGGCGGCGAGCATTTGATCATCGAGTAGGAGCAATCCAAGGCCGATTGAGGCTGTATTGAGCCAGCCGAAGTTGCTCGTGAGTTGGATTCCGGCTTGGAACGCAGTCCACGTGAAGAAGGCGAACCAGCGCCCGTTGCGCCCGCCCCACACGGCGAGCAGCGGGGCCGCAAGTTCGGCGGCGAAGGTCAGGGCGATTTCGAACAGATGATAGAAGTGAGACAGCTGATGATCCCAGTAGCCAAAAATAGTAGGAAATGGACTGGTCTCATACATTATCTCCATGGCGGTGAAGTCGCGCCAATGCGGATCACCCGCTGCGAGCTTCACGATACCCGCTTCAAACATCACGCGAAAGAGTAACCAGCGCACCATTAAGAGCGCGAGCGGGCGAGGCGGTGATTTCTCGCCGAGCCCTGGGCGCAGTCCGGCGGGCGCGAAGGGAATACACAGAAGCGCGACCTCGAGCATGAGGTTGTCCAATTGCGCCGGAGAAAAAACGCGCCAAGTCGAGGCGAACGATAAAAAGAAAAGCCAGCACGCAAATAGGCTCAGGCGGGGCCATAGATTTAAAACCAATGCGATGGCTGCCGTGAGTCCGCCCCAAGCGAGGCCAGTGATCAGTGCGGGATCATTACTCAGCCAAAATAGAGAGGGCGCCTCGCTGAGCGCTTCGAAGGTTCCAGGTAATTGGCTGCGCAGTTGTTGAAAAAATTCGGCGAGAGGTACGATGCCGTGCGGACCGAGCAACGCTTGGTCATAGATGATGATCCCTGAAAAAATAAAAATATAAACGAAACCCACCGCACGCAGAACGAGCCAGCGCGGCCATAGAAATGTGGCGTCTGCTTTAAGACCGGAAAATTCGCGCCAGCGATTGTAGCCCACGAGATTAGCGACTTGCGCCACAATCGCCGTCGGCCGTGTTCGCGAGCTTACCTTAGGTCTCTCGGAGTATGCGGGTAGCTGAATTTTTTTCTTGGACACGGCGGGGCGAAATCAGGGACGGTGGGTGCGGTTGGCGATCTCGGCGGCGAGTATTTCGCTGCGTTGGCGGGCGACCTTGGAGCGCACGGGGCCTAGGCGACGCTCAAGGGCAGCAGAAAATTTGATGGCATCAGGCTGGCCGCTCTGGGCGGCGAGAAGAAACCACGCCAGCGCCTCGGTTTCGTCGACGGGTAACGTTTCTCCACGGGCGTACATGACACCCAAGTTAATTTGTGCGGGAGCATAGTCTTGCATGGCGGAGCGGCGGTAGAGGTCAGCGGCCGCTGCGAAATCTTGTTTCACGCCTTTGCCCTCGGCGTAGGAGAGCCCGAGAAAATATTGGGCGAGTGGGTGGTCTTGATCGGCGGCGCGGCGGAACCAGCGTGTAGCTTCGGCGTGGTCTTGGGCGACGCCCTCGCCGTAGGCATAGAGGGCGCCGAGTTTGTTTTGGGCGTTACGATTGCCGTGGAGGGCGTGGGCGCGAATGATATCGGTTTCAGTTGAGGCGATAGCGATGGAGTGGTGCTCATCCTGATACATAAGCGGCAGGTAGTCGCCATCGACGTTTTTGCGCCAGTAGTGGCCGGTCGCGCGGTGGGTGGCGAGGTCCACAAAACTTAGATGGTAGCCACGGATACGGATCATAGTGGCGGATTTTTCTGGGAAAGGATCGGTCGCGAACAGGTTGAGGCTAGAGGGGCTGCGGTCGAGCAGATGGGCGGCAACGGTGGCGAAAAATGGCGACGGTTCTGCCGTGTTGGCTTGGACCTGGAGGGTCGCTTCAAAACGAGGATACCAGGGCGCGATGAACGGGCTGATCTGATCGGGGCGCTGCGGTTGATAGCGGTAAACGTAGGGGCGCCAGGTTTCGCCCCCATCGTTGGAGCCTTCGAATTCTACGGCGAAACGATTTGGGAGGAAATGCGCGTAAAGCGTATAAGCGTTGGCGCTGCGAATGGCGCTTAGCGGTTGTAGGCAGGCGGGTAATTCGACGGGTGTGTTGTTGAGGGCGCCGCGTAACGTTTGGATAAAAATCAGTAGCGTGAGGGCGAAGTGTGCGCTGAGGGCGCCGCGGAGAGCGTACCGGCTCCAAAAAGCAGAGGGGCGCGTTAGGCTTGTGGCAGTGGCCGTGAACAGGGCTGCGAGTTGATCGAGGCGGCAACGGTGGGCGGCCCTGGCGAGCATCTGGTCATCGAGTAACACCAGGCCGAGGCCAATGGCGCCAGCGTTGAGCCAGCCGAAGTTACAGGTGAGTTGGATACCGACTTGAAGAATGATCCACGCGATCAGCGCAAACCAACGTCCGCGTCGTCCGGCGATCACGGCGAGCAGGGGCCCGATGAGTTCGGCGACGAAGGTGAGTATCCATTCCGCGACGTGGTAGGCGTGCGGCATTTGGTGATCGAGAAATCCTAGAAAGGTCGGAAACGGCGCGGTTTCGTAAAGCGCATCCATCGCGGTGAAATCGAGCCAGCGTTCGTCGCCAGCGACGAGTTTCATGAAGCCGGCTTCAAACATCACGCGGAAGACCAGCCAGCGCAGCATGAAGAGCGCAATCGGGCGGGGTGGAGACGACGCGCCTAGACCGGGGCGGTAGCCGGCGGGAGCGAAGGGCAGGCAGATAAGCGCGGCTTCGAGCATGAACTGATCGAGTTGCGTGCCCGAATACACCCGCCACGTCGTGACAAATGAAAGCAGGCAAACCCAGCAGGTGAGTAAGGCCGCGCGAGGCCAGAGATTGGCGACAAGCGCGAGGGCTGCGACTAGGCCTGTTAGTGTTACGAGGGTTATGGCGGTCGCACTCGAGCTGAGCCAGAAGAGGCTTGGGGCTTTAAAGAAGGCAGTGAAACGCTCAGATAGTCCTTGGGGTTGAGCGGCAAAAAATCCCTTCAGCGGGATTAGGCCACCGGGGCCGCAGAGGGCTTGGCTCTCGTGCACTAGGCCAGCAAAAATGATTATAAAAATGAGACCGACGGAGCGGAGAACGAGCCAGCGGGGCCAAAGGTAGGTGGTTTCGCATCCAAGTCCGCAAAAATCACGGACTGAGTTTTGTATACCTTTTAAAAACACGGGAGTATCCTGCGTGATTGCGGCCGAGGGGCTAGGGCGGATGCTGGGCTTCGGCATGGAGTGCTTTCGATGCGTGAGTGCATCGCATCGGTTTAGGGGTGTCCAGTTTTGGGCGGGCGGTGGGTTCTTTTTTGGCTTGGGCTTTATCGGTGCATTGTGCTGCGGGCACAAAAAAGGGCGGCGACTTTGCGGTCGCCGCCCTCGGATTTCACACGCTTATGCGAGCGTGGGAAAGATTAGAACTTCAGGGTGTTCGTCAGCAACCAGGTGCGAGGAGCCGACAAGATGTAGGTGGCGCCTTCGATGTATTTTTTGTCGAGAGCGTTATAGATACCAAGTTGGCTCGTGATCTTGTAGCCCATCACTTCCCAAGGATAGCCGACGTTGGCGTCGAATACGAGGAAGTTGCCGGAGGTGAGACCACCAGCGCGAGGATTCCAATCCACGCTGCGGCTAATAATGGTTGTGGATTTGTAGCGAGCATTGGCGCCCAGCGTCATACCAGCCAACATGTTACCCGTGAAGGTGTACTTGTTGATCGAGTTGAGCGAGAACTCGGGAACGTTTTCGAGGCGTTCGCCGTATTGGAGGTCCGCGTTGATCGTGGCGATCTTGTTGCCGTAGGCGCTGGAGGCGGCGACGGTGTTATACGCAGCAGAACCGGGCTTGTTGACCGTAGGGTTTTCCAGGGTCTTGGCCGTCCACATCCAAGAACCGTTCAACACGGATTGGAAGTTGCGCTTGGGGCTCCAAACGAACTCGAAGTCAGCGCCTTCGATGCGGTTGCGGACGCCGACGGTGCGCCAGCGAGCGATACGGGAACCTGAGTAGGCGTTACCGGCAGGCCCGAAGATGGCGACGTTACCGCCACCGCTGTAAGCGCCGTTAAGCGGTTCAGCAGCTTGGGCAACGGAGTCATCCAGCTTTTGGTTGCGGCGTTCCGAGCGGAAGAGACCGAAGGTACCGGTGAGCTTGTTGTCCCACAGGGCGGTCTTCACACCAATTTCGGCATTGAAGCCGGCTTCGTTCTTGATGACATCAAAGGCACCAAGCTTGGCCAGGGCGTCGTAGAAGCCTTGGTAGCTGGTGATCGATTGGCCACGGTAGGAGAACGCTCCAGTGGTGTTGGCGTTCGGGTTGGCTGAATTTTTGGCCCAAGCGGCCGCCGCGTTGTAAATGTCTGGCAAGGTCAGCGTGCTCAAACCGGCCGCGGTGCCGTTATTGAGACGGAACACTTTGGAGTAGGAAGAGTAGACGTTGATTTCCTTGGTGACGGCGTAGCTAAGACCAGCCATCCAAGACGTGCCGGCTTGGCGTTGGAAGCCGTTGGAGTCACCGGCGTAGCCTGGATCATAGTTATACGCGGATGGCGGATAGTTAGCTTGATCGGTGTAGGCGTAGTTGGGTGGAGCATACCACGGGAAGTTGGACGTGAGGTACTGGCCGCTGTCGCGGTTCATTTCACGACGGACGCCGGCGAGGAGATTCAAGCGATCATCCAAGAGGGAGGCGTTGTAGTTGAGGTAGCCGGCCTGGTATTCGGTCTTGTAACCGTCAAGTAGGGTGCGGTTGTAGAGAAAGAGGCGGCTGATGTCAGGCGTCACTTCGGCACCGGGATCGAACTGCGAGTAGACCTGATTGACGGTCTTAATCACGCCGAAACGGTCGCGGATGACTTGGTTGACGGGAACATCAGAGGTATTGCCGTTGCCCCATGCACCACCGGTGGATTGCGAGCCAACGAGGGTCATGCCGGGATTGCCAGCTGGGTTGGTGATACCGGGGATCTGGGAGTAGTTGAAACCACCGAGATTGCCGCCAGCGTTATTGAAGTTCGGCTGATTGGCGTTGTATTGTTGGTTCTGTTTCTGGAACACGCCACCGGCGAGGAGGCGATGTTTCACGCCCCAACCATCGAGCTTGAAGATCAAGTCGAACTGATGATTTTGGACCGCGCGGTAGTAACCGGAGCTGGCACCGCTTTCGAGGGCGTTGAAGGTGCGACCGTCTGCGTAGGGCTGGATGGTGCCTTCGATGCTGTCATAACGAGCGGTTTCATTGGTCACAACGTAACGGGCGTCGAGCCACGAGGTAGGCGCGAGTTCCACGGCGAGACTGGGCGTATCGACGTTGTTGATGTTGCGGGTTCCACGGTTGGTGAAGTTGAAACCTTCATCGTGGACGCGGCTGCCGTCTTTAGCGGTGTAGTAGCCGCCGCGAATGACGCGGGAGTAAAGCGGGGTGTCGTAGTTACCCGTGGAGACGCGAACGTCTTGGATGTAGCTGGCCAGACCGTTTAAGATACGGTTTTTGTAGGCGGTGGCATCAGCAACGCCGGCGGCGGAAATGAGGGCCGCGGATGGATTCTGGTAGGCTTGGAACCAGCCGTCTGGGTAAATCCAGTCCTTTTGGTTGTCGTTGTAGGTGCCATCCAGGTGTTCGAACTCGAAGGTGATCTTCACCTTGCCGGAGTCGAAGGGAATGAGCGTCAGGTTAGCGGTGATGCTGTTTTCCTTCTTGAACTCGTAGTTGCGAAAACCCTTGCGGTTTTCCCAAGAACCGACTACGCGCATGGCCGCTTTCTTGGAGAGCTGGGTGTTATTGTCCAGCAACACGCGGTTCATGTTGTTATCACCGAAGGTGTAGCTTAGGGTCGTCGGGATTTTCGCGAAGACCGGCTGTTTGGTGATGTAGTTGATGACACCGCCGGGGTAACCCGCGCCGAAGAATACGGACGCTGGCCCTTTGACGATTTCGATGCGGTCAACGTTGTTCACGTTGTAGCCGATGTAGCGGGAGATACCGTTACGCAGGAGGGAATTCACGCCGAAACCACGGAGGGTGAAGCCGCCTTGTGGCGTGGCCGAATTCGACGGACGGCGCATCGCGAAGTTGTTGTCACCAGCACCGGAAGAGGTGTAGCGCAGAACGTCGGTGATGGAACGGATGTTAGCATCATCAAGGAATTCCTTCGACATGACCGACACAGACATCGGGATGTTTTGGATCGCCATGTTGATACGGGTAGCCGTCACCGAGTTGGTGCGGAGGTAGCCTTGGTCCTTGTCGGACTTCACCTCGAAGGCCGACATCGATTGCACGCCGGCGTCGGCTTGCATCGTGGAGCCCTTGGCGGCGGTGCCAGCAGCAGCTGCGGGAGCAGCGGTTGCGGGAGCGGCGGCCTGGGTGGAGCTGCCTTCAAGCGCGGCGAGGCGCTTGCGGAGGGCGGCGTTTTCGTCTTGGAGCTTCTTTAAGGCATCGTTGTCGGCTGCAAAGCCCATAGGGGCCGAGACAGCCATCAACGCAGCCAAACAGGAAACCAAGTATTTCTTGGTCCTGGGTGCGGTGCTGGTTTCTGATTTCATTCTTATTGTGTGGGGGTTGGTCGTTTGCCGGTCTTTTCAGCGATTGAACGCTGTTAAAGGATCGGAAAAAATGAGGATTTATTGATATAGAGCGAGGGAAAAAACAAGGCCTTACGCAATCATCTGGCCACTTTGGTTGGTTGCGACCACCAAGCTCGGGGCTACGGTAATACCTATACGCCCTATAATCTTAGGGTTATCGATCCGCCACACGAGGTGATCAACGACCTTGCGGACGAGTGTCGGCAGGTTGATGTCTAGCGCTGGGGGTAGGTGATCTAGGTTGTGGTAGATCACAGGATTGTAATTGCCCAAAATAGCCTCAAAATCGCGTTCGGATTTCAGTCCAGCCAGTCGCAGCGAGCGAAAGAGTGAGCCGCAAAAATGGTCGACAGGGACGTAAAGTCCGGTTGGTCGGGGGCTAATCTGGCAGAATCGTTTGGCGAGCACATCGCTTTCTTCGTGAACGGGTACGATTTCTAGAAAGTTAACGGGCTTGGTTTTGCCAAGAATGCTGTGGACAGTAAGGCCGAGTTCTTTGGCTTGCTCAATAAAAGCCTTCACGCGCCAACCGACGGCGCTGTAACCCGAGTCTGCGGCAATGACGGCGAGGGATTTGTGGCCGTGCTGGTGGAGGTAATTGGCGGCCATGCGACCGTTAGCCTCGTTGTCGGGTTCTACGAAGTCTCCGGCGTAAGTCTGTGAGCGCCGGGTCATGAACCATACGTTGGGCAAATCGCCAAGTTTGGAGAGACAGGCTGGGGAGGGTTCCATGCCTTGGATGATCACACCGTCGACTTGGCGCTCAGCTAAGGTTCGGGGAAGATCATCTGGCGTATCAGTGAATAAGACGCTGAGTTCGAGCCGTTGGCGATCGTTGGAATGCTGTGTCTGCAGCAGCTGATCTTGAAACCAATTGAAACTGGAGTTTTTCTTTGCCCCGACGAACCAGACGGCGATTTTTTTGGGTGTCGCTAGCCGGGATTTGGGTCCCCGCCGCCGATGAAGCGGTGTCGGTACGTAGTCCGACTCGGTCATCACCGAGCGGACGCGCTCGAGCCGGTCGGGCGCGACCAAGTGGGGCTGGTTGATCACGCGCGATACAGTCGCGGGCGAGACCTTGGCCCTTCTGGCAATGTCAGCGATGAGCAGGGGGGGCATGCGAGGTAACCTGAAAGTTTCAGAAAGAATACACTGAATCTCGGGGTTTGGTCAAGAGTTTTGTTCCTGAAGCGACAGGCGATGCTTGGGTAAAAATTAAGACATAACGGGCGAATTAGGCGACGCGCTTGAGGGCGCGGCGCCAGGCGCTGGCGTAGGCTTTACGCGCGGCAATGGCGTCCGGCCAGGGGTGGGGATTGGTGCTTACGTGGTACCCGTGGCTCATCCCTAATTCAGGGCACGTCCAGAGCGTGTTGCCGGGACGGGGTCCCTTAAGCCAGAGCGTAAAAAGGTCCTCGACGAAAGCCAGGTAATCACGGAATTCAGGGGTGGGGCGTCCCCGACCATCCGTTACTGGTACCTGGCAATGTTGGCTGTTAAATGGACGCAGGTGAAACATTTGAGAATGTTGGATCAACTCTGGCCAAGCGAGTAAACGGCTGGAATAGTCCTTCGGCATCACGTGCTTGGAAATGGCGAAATGCGAGTGGTCCCAGGTGACGGGCATGATCTCTCGTGTAGCTCTTTTGTAAAGCCGGGCGATCTCGGTGAATTTTTCGGGGGTTTCGGTTGCGGTATCGCGGTGGACTTCGATGTGGACACCCAGTTCGAGAGAGCGGGAAAGTTTGATCAAACGGACCGCCATAGCCGAAGCTTTTTTTGGCGATGTATCATGGTTAAGTAACTGTATGTTAATAAAATGTACGCCTAATTTTTTCTGCGTTTCGAGTCGCGGTTTGGCCACGGTTAAATCCCCGCAATCAAATCCGCTCATCAACACTAAGCCGCGTTGATCGGCGCCCGCTTTGAGCTCGGGCGTCACGTAGGCACAGACGCCGTCGAAACCGGCGGCGTCAATGGCATCGAGCTTTTGCTCGAGCGACCATTCGCGGCGTTTTGAGGGCCAGTCGTGCATCGACCAAGGCGAGGCGCATTGAATGAGGCGAGGGGGCTTAGGGGCATTTGAAACGGTCATTGTGAAATTTCATAGAAAATACTGATTGAAATCTGAAAAATGACTAGAAAATTCTGAAACGGACCTTGCACTTCCCTTAGGCTGCGTTGCTTGTTGTGAGCACCTCATTTTCGCGCGATTTTCTTTGGGTCTGCTGGTCCTTTTCTTAGTTTAATCCCTTTTTTCTGCAAATTTAAGCCCGTTTTTACTCTCTGCCACTTGCCCATGACACCGTTTATTGATTCCGCTACTTGGATTTGGTCAGCTGAAGGCTCGCATGGAGCTCCAGCCCCTGAGTCCGCGACGCCCTCGCACTATCAAGTGCGGTTGTTTCGTCGTAGCTTTGAAATCAAGGATTTAGCTGCGGCACTGCTGACGGTGCACGTCTCCGGCGACAGCCGCTATCTGTTTTACTGTAATGGCGTCTTGGTCGGGCGCGGTCCGGCCAAGGGAGATGTGAATCATCATTTTTACGAGACATTTGACCTCAAGCCGCTGTTACGAGCGGGGCGCAACGTGCTCGCGGCTCTTGTGCAAGATATGTCGCGCGTGGCGCATCGGCCGGCTTTGCTCGGCGCGCCGTGCTCCATCATGACCTACACAGGCGGCTGGGTGCTGGAAGGTGCGTTGCGTGATGGCGCTGGCCAAGTCGTGCAGAACCTCCGCACGGATGCTTCGTGGCGCGTGGCTGTAGACACAGCGCATCGGTTTCAAAACGAAAACACCACGTTCGAAGGCTATCTTGGTTATTTCGAACATCGAATATCGCGCTTGCTGCCCGCGGGATGGAACCTGCCCGATTTCGACGATACCAGTTGGGCGGCGGCGCATGTGCTCTTCAAGGCGGAACGTTTGGAAAATCGCCGCGACCCGACAAGCCCTTACGGCTTGGTGCAGCGCATGATTCCTATGCTCGAGGAAGAACGGGTGGATTTTTTTAGCGACGTCTTCGGGCCGGGCGGACACGACGCGACACCCGACTGGCTGGCCCTGATCACGCAAGGCCAACCGGTGAGCTTACCCGCGGGCGCGGAGGTGGATCTGATTTTGGATCACGCGAAACTCACCTCGGCGTTTCCGCAATTGGTGATTTCTGGCGGGGCGGGCGCAAACGTGCGGTTGACCTACGCCGAGGCGTTGCGCCTGCCGTGGGAAACGCCCGGCGCGATGTTGCTCGGTAAGAAACAACCACTCGCTAATCTCGCGTCGCATTTCGCCGACGAGAACACCGGTTGGACCTTTGACCGCCGCGGCAAGATCACTGGTTGGTGCGATATTTGGGAGCCCGCCGGTAATGGTACGACGGCCGCGCCCGAGCGCTTCGAACCGCTGCATTGGCGCGCCTACCGCTACATTGGCTTGCGCATCAAGGTCAGCGCGGCGCCTCTCACGGTGCACGCCTGCACACAACGTTTCACTGCTTACCCGTATCGCATCGCCTCTACGTTCGCCTCGTCCGATGCGCGACTCGATCGCGTGTGGACGGCGAGTCTGGAAACGATGCGGTTGTGCTCGCACGAGACGTTTGAGGACTGCCCGCATTACGAACAGATGCAATATGCGGGGGACACGATGATCACCTCGAAGATCGCGATGCTCGCGACCGGCGATTATCGACTCAGTAAACAAGCGTTGTATCACTTTGACTGGTCGCGCCTATCCGACGGCCTCACGCAGAGCCGTTACCCTTCGCGGCTCGTGCAGATTATCCCTACGTGGTCGTTGCACTGGATCACCAACATCCGCGATTACGTCATGTGCTCCGGCGACGTCGCCACAGTGCGCGATTTGCTGCCCGGTGCGCGAGCTGTCCTCGAATGGTATCGCCGCCACACCGATGCGAGCGGCCTGCCCGCAAAGTTGCCTTTTTGGAATATCACCGACTGGTGCCCATGGTGGCCGCGCGGCGTCGTGCCCGGTGCCGATGCCGGTCCTACGACTATCTTGAGCGCGCAATACATCCAAGGACTCGCCGAGATGGCCGAACTCCTGTGCCTCGCCGACGCCGCCTGTTACGCCGCAGAAATCTCCGCGCTCGAAGCCGAAGCCGCGCGCCTGCGTTCCGCTTTGCACGCGCTCACGTGGAGCGAAACCGAGGGGCTTTATTTCGACCGTCCAGGCGGCCCCGAAGTCTCTCAATACGGCAACGCTTGGGCCATTATCGCCGGCATCGCCGGTCCGCGTGAGATCAAGCGGATCTTCGAGCGTTTCCCGCTCGATGCGAAACTCGCTCCCGGCTCGTTCTTCTGCTGGCACTTTATTTTCACCGCGCTTGTGCGCGCCGGACTTTACGACCGCATGCCGACGTACCTCGGCCCGTGGCACGAATCGCTCGATTACGGTCTCACGACATTCGTCGAGGAAAACTCTTACTGGCGCTCGCTCTGTCACGCGTGGTCCGCGCATCCCGCTCTCGAGTTTCTCCAACGCATCTTGGGCGTCACTCCGACCGCGCCCGGTTTCGCGCGCGTCACCATTCAGCCGTATTTGTGCGGACTTACTCACGCCGCCGGCAGTGTCTGCACGCCGCATGGCCCCATCGAAGTCGCCTGGCAGATTCATGCCGGTCAATTTACCCTCAATATCAACGCCCCAGCTGGCATTGATCTCACGGTCGTCGCGCCCAACGCATCGGCTACGACGCGCCAATTCTCTGGCGGCACTTTCCAAGAAACTTTCCCCCTCATTGCTCGCTCATGAAAAGGCTCCGCCTCGATCACAACCTCGGCTCCGCCGTCACCGTCCACTGTGGTGAAGGCGTTTTGTTGCGCTACATCTACATGCCGACGACTGCTGCCAACGAGTCCCCGCGCCCCTACGCGCACCCTGTTAACACGCTCGCCGGTGACACGCTCACCAACTTCCGACCAAACGATCACCCCTGGCACCACGCGCTCAGCTTCACGCTGAACAACGTCTCCGGCGTCAACTTCTGGGGTGGCCCCACGTGTCTGCGCGGCGACGGCTACAAATGGCGCGACGATCACGGTTCGCAAAACCACCTCGAGTGGACGCGCCTCGAAGCCTCCGGCACTACCGCGACACTCGCTCACGTGCTCGCCTGGCGTCGCCTCGCCGAGACGCTTTTTCGCGAGACGCGCACGCTCGTCCTAAACGTCGACGAAGCTGCCCAAGCTTGGTCGCTCCATTGGCGCAGTCACCTCACCAACGTCAGCGGTCGCACGCTTTCGCTCGGCAACCCACATTCGCACGGTGGCCTCCCCGGCTCGCATTACAACGGTCTCCAATTCCGCGGCGCCCGCGAGCTCCTCGACGATCACCTCGACCCCACGATTAAAGTCACCGCCGACGGTGGCCTCGACGGTATCCCCGCCGTCCACGGTGCTTCGGCCCGCTGGATGGAATGGCACGGTCAACTCGACGGCACGCTGCACCGCGTGAAAATCCGTTTCGAAAATAACCCCGGACCTCTCCCTTGGTTTGTGCGTCGCAATTATCCCCTCGCTGCTCTGCCGGTTCAATTCGACCAAAACCTCGAGCTCGCGGCTGGCGCCGAACTCCACCTCGACCACACGCTCACGTTCCAATCCATCGCATGAACACCGAACGTCGCTCCTTTCTGCAAAATTTCGGGGTCGGCGCGCTCGGCGCGCTCGCGCTCAGCTCGCCCACCCGCGCCGCCTCGACGAGCAGAACCGCGGCGGCTCCGCTCCCGCCTTTTCCGACAGGCAACGCTGAAGCCTACTGGCGCGCCATCCGCGCCCAGTTTCCTCTGCTTGATAACCCGACTTATCTCAATGTCGGTGGTCTCGGACCCACGCCGCAGCCGGTGCTCGACAAAGTTTTCTCCACGATGCTCCAGCTCCAGGAGCATTCCGAAACCGGTTACGCTTTGATCGAGCCGGCCCGCGAGACGCTCGCGCGCTACACCGGCGTGAAGCCCCACGAAATCTGTTTCACGCGCAACGCCACCGAAGCCACGTCCATCATCGCCACCGGTCTCAAACTGCGCGAAGGCGACGAAGTCATTTTCGAATCTCACGCGCACCCTGGCGGTTCTTTCACTTGGTATAACCAAGCCAACCTGCGCGGCGTGAAGGTAAAAATCTTCGTCCCCGATAACGCCAGCCCCACCGCCAACCTCGCTCGCATTAGCGAACTCGTGACGCCGCGCACCCGCGTGATCCAAGTCAGCCACATCACGTGCACCACCGGACTCGTGATGCCCGTGCGCGAGATTGCCGCCTTCGCCGCGGCTCGTGGCATTTGGTTCCACATCGATGGCGCCCAATCTGTTGGTATGATTCCCGTTAACTTCGCCGCGATCGGCTGTGATTCGTTCGCGCTCAGCGGCCACAAATGGCTCGGAGGTCCGCATGAGACAGGTTTACTCTATCTGCGTCACGATCGTACCACAGATGTTGCTGTGCCGCTCACCGGCGCCCACGCCGCTGAGTTGCCCTACTTGCCCGGCGAACTCAAATACGCACCTGGCGCCCTGCGCCACGAATACGGCACGCGCAACGCTGGCCTCATCGTCGGCCTCGCCGAAGCGGTGCAGTTTCAAGAACGCATCGGCATTGCACGCATCGCCGCCCATGGCCGCGAACTCGCCACGCGCTTATTCACGGAAATTTCCCAGCTGGACGGTATAATCATGCACACGCCCAGGCACGATGAACTCCGTTCTTCTATTACTACCTTTTCTCATCCGCGCGTCGACGCTGCCAAATTTTTTACCTACCTGCTAAAATCGCATCAGCTCCGCTGCCGTCCTGTCACCGAGCAGAAACTCGAAGCGGTGCGCGTATCGACGCACATCTTTAATTCTCACGCCGAGTGCGAACGCGTCATCGCCGGCGTGCGCGCCTCGCTCCGCGATTTATAAACCATTATGGCTGCTTACCCACGTTCTCCCTCGGCTTGTGCTGCGACCTCTCTCGGTCGCGGCCCAACTTCAGGGTATGGCGGGTTCCAGCTCGGCGACCAACTCGATCTCCACTGGCGCACCCGCCGGCAACGACGACACGCCCACGGCCGCGCGTGCATGTCGGCCATTTTCGCCAAACACCGCGACGAACAGATCGGAGGCACCGTTGATGACCTTCGGCTGCCCGGTGAATTCATCTGTGCAATTCACAAAACCGGTGACCTTAACGATGCGTTTCACTCGCGTGAGATCTCCGACTTCGGCTTGCAACACCGCGATGAGTTGCAGCGCACACGTGCGCGCGATGTCGGCGCCCTGCGCCTCGTTCAACTCGCGACCGACTTTACCGGCTATAAATTTCCCATCAGCCCCGCGTGCGATTTGTCCGGCGAGAAAAACCAAGTTTCCGCTGCGCACCGCCGGCACGTAGTTGGCGATCGCCGTTGGCACGCTCGGGAGCTTGAGACCCAGGGCGGCAAGTTTCTGCTCGGAGGTAGCGGTATCAGCTGCGTTCACAACCGCGAAGGAGAAAAGCGTGATCAATCCAAGGCGCAGTAATGTTTTCATAAAAATAATCCACTACCTCGCATGAAATTCCCGCTCATCGCAATCTCGGAACCAATTTTTCTACGCCCTTTATTTCCTTTTTGCATGAATACGAAAACTCCTGCTTTTATCCTCTTCGGCCTTTTGGCTCTAAGGATTCTCGCGTCCGCCGCGCCAGCTTACGATTTTTTTGTCTGCGCAAATATCAATCGCAACTATGTGATCGGCTCTAAAATCGTTACTACCAACGGTGTTTTTCAGCGCGATGCGTCAGGTGAGTGGCAGCATCTTGGTTATAACGACACCGGTATTAGCGCCCTCGCGTTCGATCCACGCGACCGCAACGTCATTTACACCACGGGCCTAAACGGACTTTGGCGTAGTCTCGATGGCGGCAAACTCTGGCGCATGTGCAACGACTGGACCATGACGGAGGCGCGCGATGTCGCGGTTGATCCGCACGACCCTGATCACGTCTATTTAGCACTGCCCGATGGCGTCGCATTTTCATCTGATCGTGCACAAACACTTGTACGGCGAGAAAACGGTTTGCCCACCCGAGGTAAATATACGCAAGTTCTACAGATCGATCGCACGCGTGCTGGTCGGGTTTTAGCCGGTTGTGAACTCGGCGTCTATCTTACCGAAGACGCCGCGCTTCACTGGCACCAAGTTTTGCCTACGAAGGAAATGGTCTTCGATATCCAGCAATCTCCGCACGACCCTCTCGTGTGGCTAGCAGTGACCCAGAGCTCGGGCGCTTGGCTTTCCCTTGATGGCGGACAGACATGGAAAAAATTTGCCGCGGTGCCAACTACCTATCCGCTTTATAACATCACTTTCGATGTCACAAACCCGCAACGTCTCGCGATTGGAAGTTGGGGACTCGGCGTATTGACCAGCGAAGACGGAGGGCAGACTTGGATTGATCGCAACGCCGGTTTGCCCGCGCCGCACCGCGTGTGGCGGGTCGGCGTCGATCCGGTCGGGCAACTATACGCGAGTGTCGTCGCTGAGACACTGTATGTTTCCTCCGACTTTGGACGCACTTGGAAAACCGATTCACTAGCCGGATCGGTTGTGAACAAATTCCTCATCCAGCCCAAGAGCGCTCACTAACCCTCGAACTACTTTAGGTATGAAACGAGCTTTTATCTTTGTTTTAATTTTTTCTTTTTCGACACTCTTTGCCACGGCGCAACCGGCCTTTGAAGGTCCTCCACCCTCTACCGTGCCGGTACTGGACCCGGCAAAGCGTCGCGCTGAATACCTCGCGCGCGTTAACGAAGTCATCAACTGGGCTGCTGATGGTGGACAGGCTAAGACTGATGATCCCGCTAAACTCGATCTCGCCATGATCGCGGCTAAAATTGTGCGCAAGGAAGATCTACATGGCTGCTCGCAGCGCGTGATCAATCTGATGAGCGACCCAGGCACCGGTCCGTTCTGGATGTTTCCCACGGTCTGTATCGCGTATCTGGGGCGCGACCATCTCACCCCGGAGGCTCTCGCCTCAATCCGCACTGCGTGGCGCACCACGCGGCAATTGCGCGGCGACACCGAGAACCACTGGGCGATGTATTATATTTCGCTCTATCTGATGGCCGAACTTTACCCCAACGAACCGGCGGAGTCGTGGTATTCTGGTAAATCTTCCTCGGAGAATCTCGCCGAGGCGCGCTCGTACTTGATTCACTGGATGGATCTCGCTACCAGCGTTGGCCAAGGCGAATTCAACCCCACGCATTACATCGGTGAATATGTGATTCCGCTGCAGTTCCTCGCCAATTGGGCGAAAGATCCGGTGATCAAAAAACGCGGCGCCATGATGCTCGACTGGCTCTTCGCCGAGCTCGCCGCCAATACACTCAACGGCGTCCTGCGCGGCCCCAACGCTCGCACGGATGAAGGCTCCGCTATCGAACGCTGGCAGGCAATGGCCTCCTATTTCAGTTGGTTGCTCTTCGGTAACACACCGCCGACGGCCGGCTACGGCGGCTGGGGGCTTTATTTTGCCCCGCTCGCGGCCAACTACGAAGTACCCGAAGTCATTTACCGCATCGCGACCGATCGCGGCGGCGACTACCTGCAACGCGACCGCGCGCGCGTCCGCCGTTTTTGGCGTTACAGCGACGAACTTTCTCCTCCGGTCTACAAGACAAACTACCTGCGTCGTGATTACGCCGTCGGCTCGACGCGCGGCGGCCTCATGGACGCCATTCAAGCTCACGTTTGGGACGTGACGTGGGCGGAGGCTGATCCGCGCGGGAAACATAACACGATGTTCTCGCTGCATCCGTTTTCATCCATGTGGGCGATGGAATCCATGTTTGTCACCTATCCCGAGCCTATGATTAAAGGCGTCACTTTCGAAGGCAAACCCTCCTACGATTCGCCGGATAAAATCATGGGCAGCTCGCCCTATGAACGTGTGTGCCAAGACCTCGATACCGTCATCGCCCTCTACGATATTCCTGCTGACACGCGCTTCCCTCACATCAACGGTTTTTTCTCCAAAGACCTCATCAACCTAAGCGAAGATCCCTCCGGCTGGATCTTCGCCCAAGGCGGACAAACTTTTTTAGCCTATCGCCCGCTCGCGCCCTACCAGTGGGAGAAATATCTGCATCATTCCAGCGGTTGGGCCAAGGTTCGTCGCGATCTCGGCGGACGCTTGCTCGTGAGCCCACACCTCAAAAATGGTACCATCGTGCAGGCCGCCAGCGCCAGCGAATTTAAAAACTTCGGGGCCTTCAAAGCTGCGATCAACGCACTCCCGCTTACGTTTCGCCTCGAGCCCACACCGTCGGTTCAATTTACCAGCCTACGCGGTAAGAAACTCGCCTTTACTTTCGACCAAGTCCCTACGGTCGACGGCCGTGCGATCGATTACGCCAAGTGGAAATTATTTGAAGGCCCGTATCTCAATTCCGAACTCAACAGCCGCAAACTCACGATCACTCACGGCAAACTCGAGCGCGTGCTCGACTTCAACACCCTCACCGTGACCGATCGCGTCAAGTGAACCCCGCCTTTTCCTCGCCTCGACATCACGATGAACTTACCCCGACTCCTCGCCGCGCTCCTCGCAGCTACCGCAACCCTCTCCGCCCAACCCGTGCCGCTATCGGTGGTAACCGAACTCCTCGCGGACCGCTCGGGCTACGAATTACTCGGCCGACTCTGCGACGATTTCGGCGGGCGACTCACGGGTAGCCCCGCCAGCCGCGCGGCGTTGGATATGCTCGTCAATGAGCTCCGCGTTCTCGGCTTAAAGCCGGAGCGGCAGAATTTTACCATGCCCGGTTGGGTACGCGGTGACGACGAAGTGACGATGCTCGCGCCCTTACCTGAGCCCCGCCGCCTGCGTGTGGCCGCGCTCTCTTACACGCAACCTCACGCGCCGTTCGAGGCCGACGTTGTCGATATTGGCCAAGGTCGGGACGAAGATTTCGCGAAAATCGAAGTGCGCGGGAAAGTCGGTCTGCTTGCCGCCAACACCACCGTCCCTCGCGGGCTTTACGAAAAAGCCGCCGTCGAGCGCGGCATGCGCGGCGTGCTATTTATTAATCGCGAAGCGGGCGGCCAATTGCTCGCTCGTACCGGCGCCTTCAGTGGCGAACCCGTTAAGATTCCCGTTTATAGTATTGCGCAAGAAGAAGGCCGGTGGATGGGCCGACTCCTCGCGCGCGGCCAAAACGTCCGCGTTCGTCTGCATACGCGCTCTCACTGCGCGAGTATCGAAACCACCAACTTGATTGTGCGTTTTCCCGGCCGCACCGCGGAAAAAATCGTCATCGGCGCGCATTTCGATTCTTGGGATCTAGGCCAAGGCGCCATGGATAACGGCATTGGCCTCGCCCAGCTCTTCACCCTCGCCAAATATCTCTCAGCCCACCCTGTCGATCGTCTGCGCACCATCGAACTTATTTGGTATAATGGTGAGGAACAGGGCCTCTGGGGTTCGCGTCACGCAGCTGCCATCGCCCAAACCGAGCCAATCGCCGCGATGGTAAATCTCGACATGGTTGGCTATCCTCTGTCGGTGAATGCCTGCGGCTCTGCTGCGCTGGTGCCTGTGCTCACGCGTTTCGCTGCCACGATGCCGGTCGAGCGCCTCCGCGAGGGAGTAAAAAATGTCGCCTGGCTTGCTAGCGATCACACACCGTACCAACTCGACGGCGTTAATGTTATCACCTTCGGCGCCTTCATCGACCGCGAGGTCAACCGCTACTATCACGACGTCGCTGATACCTTCGACAAGAGTGACTCTAAGCTCCTCGCCGAATCTTCGGCGACCATCGGCGCACTTACTCTTTTTCTCGCCGATGATCCCGCGCTCAGCGCCAAGCGTTCTTCGTCCTTGGAAATCGCTGAGCTGGTTAAAATTCACGGCCTCGCCCCACGTTTGACCGCCATGGGTCTCTGGCCCTTACCAGCGCCTTCGGTTCGTCGCTAACGTTCTCTAACCCCATCTGTTTCTTATGCTTTCTACCCTTCTCGGGCTGCATCCCCTCGATGCAGCGATCGTGCTGATTTATATCGGTGTTGTTTTGGCTATCGGTAAATTTTTTTCTCATGGCGTGAAAGGCCAGGGCGACTTTTTCCTCGGTGGTCGTTCGCTGGGCAAGTGGCTCCAGTTTTTCCTCAGCTTTGGTAATATGACCGACCCAAGTTTGGCGACGACGACCGCCAGCTCGGTATATCGACAAGGCGCCGGCGGCGGTTGGCTCTCACTCATCACACTGTTCCTTACGCCTTATTTTTGGTTCAGCAACGTTTGGTTCCGTCGCGTCCGGCTGACGACGATGGCTGACTTGTTTGAAGATCGTTTTGGCCGAAAATTTCTCGCGACGTTTTACGCCATCACGACGGTCATGATGTCGATCGTTGGCATTGCTGGTGGTAACGTCGTCGCGCTTAAAACGCTGCAACCGCTGATGGTCAAAGAAGTCGCCATGTATTCGCCGGCCGAGAGTCAATCGGTTGCTGAATACCACGAATTTGTTTCGCTGCGCGACCAACGCCAAATTGCACCGCTCGCGCCCGCTGCCGCTACACGCTACGAATTGCTTAAGGATTCTTACATCCGCGGTGAGCTTCAGCCCTACGTCACCTACCTGCGGCCGATTTTATTTTACCTCATTTCATCGGTCCTCGTTGCGGTGTTCGTAATGCTCGGCGGACTCAAAGCTTCAGCGGTGGTCGATGCCGTGCAGGCGGTCCTCGTTATCGTGATCTCGATTATCTTGATCCCGTTTGGGCTCATCAAACTCGGGGGCTTCACTGCTCTGCACGAGAAAGTGCCCGCGGTGATGTTTAACCTTTTTGGCGGCGGTGGCCTCAGCGAATACACCTGGTATTCCATCGGCGCGTTGCTCCTTATCCAAGTTGTCGGCATCGTGGGTTCCCAAGCAAACATGACCATTGCTGGTTCCGCCCAGAACGAGATGGCTGCCCGTTTGGGCGCAGTCACGGGTGGTTTCAGCAAGCGCTTCGTCACGATCGCATGGTGCTACTGCGGATTGATCGCGGTAGCGATTTTTGGACCCAACCTCGCGGACCCCGATCAAGCTTGGGGATTGCTCACGCGTGCGCTACTGCCGGTAGGCCTCGTCGGACTCATGATCACCGGAATTCTCGGCGGCAAGCTCGCTTGGCTCGGCGCACAGTCAGTCGTTGTCTCCGGGCTCGTGGTCAAAAATTTGTACGAACCGCTCTTCCCGGGCAAATCAGCGCGTCATTATATGGTCATTGCTCGGCTCAGTGTGCCTTGCGTTTTAGCCTGTGGTGTAGCGGTGGGACTTTATCTCAACAGTGTCGTTGTATTGTTGAAATTCGCTATCGTATTACTCGTGGTCTGGGGCGTGCCGATCACGATGATTTTCCTTTGGCGCCGTGTGACAGAGATCGCCGTGCGTGTGCAGGTGGTTGCGACATTGATGTTGGTGGCTGTCGTGCCTTGGACTGTTCCGGTAATCACGCCGCTCGCGCAATCGACTACGCTCACCCTCATGACTCATGAACGCGTGGTGACCGTTTCCGCTCGAGCCAACGCTGCTGATGTGGCTGCTGGCCTGGCTAAGTCGGTGGGCGATGCGATTCAACGCACGCAACGCACCGAACCCGTTTCGGTATTTTTCGAAGAAGGCGTCACACGAGTTAATTCGAAAGATCTAAATTCACCCAAGATCGGCAAAGGCCTGTTTCGCACTGAGGTTTATCTCGTATCGTTATTGGGTGTCGATGTGGCCGCATTTAACTCCGCGCAACTCATGACCATGCGTTATGTCGTTGATGCGTTGTTGCCGATTTTGATCATCTTGGTCGTCAGTCTACTTACGCGGCCTACCGATCCTGTTCGTGTCGCTCGTTTTTATGTGCGCTTGAAAACACCGGTCGCGGCCACCCTCGAACAAGACGCCCTCGACGTGCAAGCCGGCTACGCGGATCCGAAACGATTTGATCATCGTAAATTATTTCCTCGCTCTGACTGGGAATTCACTCGTTGGGACCGCGCCGATTCGCTGGGCTTTATCAGCTGCTGTGCGCTCGTTGGCTTTATCCTAATCTTCTTTAAAGCGATTCTTCTGATCGGCAGTTAATCTTTAAACTCCGTGCTCATCACTCGTTACCTATGATTCCCAATCGCCGCACTTTTTTGAAAACCTGCGCCGCCGCTGCTGGCCTCGCCGCCCTGCACACCCGCCAAGCTATAGCAGCGCCGGGTGATCACCCTCCTTATCCCGCTGCGCCTAATTTTCATACCTCCTCCCGAGTTTCTGCCCTGGTTAGCGGCGGCACGATCACCAAAGACGGTAAACTTCTCCCTGCGGTCAGCGCTGCTCATCGGCTGCATTATGGCACGCGCAAGAACGTTCTTCTCATCTTGCATGCTTCGATTCCGGCCGAGCGAGACAACGCCGAGAAAAAGCTCCAACCTTTGCTTGCCGAAGACGGCTACGCCTCGGAATCCCTGCATCATTATTCTGGTAAGGCAGCTTTGAAAAAAATCGAAGAAGCCGATGCGTTTATGGTCGGTGGAGGTGACACATTTTTACTCCTTCGCGAGCTCTACGAAACGGGTCAACTCACTCTTTTACGCGAACGCGTCCTTGCAGGTGCCGTTTTCAACGGCTCCAGCGCAGGCTGCAACATCGCCGGTCTGAATATCGGTTGCACCAATGATTTTCCCGTCGTCGATGTTCCGACCCGTGCGGCGCTGGGTCTGTTTCCGTGCATCTTCAATCCGCATCATCCTAAAGTCGGCGAGCCAGAGTATGCGGCGCGCACTTCGAAGATTCGTGGTTATCGCCGGATCAATCCCCAGGAAATGGTGCTTGGGATTGGCAACGGTGCCGTCGCCCGCATCCACTCCGGTCAAGTCACCGTCGAAGCTGGACCGATTTTTCTCTACTTTGGAGAAACCATGCGTGAATTGCCTCTCGGCGTTATTCCTGAGCTCACTAAGCTCGTGAGCTGAGGGTTCCACCATTCCGCTGCGCTCTGCCTCGCGATTGTTGTATCGCTTAGCGGACTGATCCTCGCAAAGGCTTGTAACACTAAATTCACGTCCTCTCCTCGCGTTTGGGGACTTCTTGGTTTTCTTTGCGCCAAGATGGTTTCCGCTCAATCTCCAGTCCTTTCGGTCGCTGCTGTAGTCAAAAACTACGGCGCACGTCGCGTACTCGATGACGTTTCGTTCATGGTCGGTGCGGGTGAACGCGTTGCGCTCACCGGACCCTCCGGTAGCGGCAAGACTACTTTGCTCAATTGTCTTGGTGGAGTGGACCGGCCCGATGCCGGTACCATCACGGTTCGTGGTGCGCCCGTTCACGCCCTTGATTCTGTAGCGCTGGCGCGTCTTAGGCGCTTAGAAATTGGCACGATATTCCAATTTTTTCATCTACTACCTACGCTCACTGCCGCCGAAAACATCGAAATTCCACTGCAATTGATTGCGGTACCCCTAGCCGAGCGCGCCGTGCGTGTTGCCGCTGCGCTCGAACGCGTAGGTCTTTCTTCGCGAGCTACCGCTTTACCTGGTCAACTTTCGGGCGGCGAACAGCAACGTATCGCGATTGCTCGCGCGCTGGTCCACCGACCTGGTCTAGTATTGGCTGACGAGCCTACGGGTAACCTCGATTCGGCCAATGGTGCCAACATCCTCGGGCTCCTGCGCGAACTCAGCGATGAGACGGGTACCGCCCTTGTGCTGGTCACGCACAGCGAAGAAGCTGCGGCGATTTGCCACCGCCGTATTAACCTGCGCGATGGTCGCATTGTCATGCAGGGATGAAAGGCTCCGTGATTAGTCTCTTGCTGCAGCGCTTCTCCCTACGTCACACTCGCATTGCTCCGCGCGCCACTTTGCTACTCGTCGGTATCCTTGCTTTAGGGGTGGCGGTGTTTGTGTCGATCCGATTGGCCAATCGTGCGGCGGTTTCCAGTTTTACGCATTTTAGCGATACGCTTACAGGCGAGAGTGATCTTATCGTGCAAGCCTCAGCGGGCACCTTGCCGGAAAGCGTTCTCGGGGAATTTCGTGCGGCGCTCGGTGCTCGACCCGTTCACATTGTGCCTGTTCTTGAAGCGACGGCTGCTCAGCCGCAGGCCCCGGGTGAGGCCGCCGGTTTTGGCCGCACGACTTACACGTTGCTAGGGGTCGATCTACTCGCGCTCGCCAACCTCGCTAGTCAGGGCAATCTTGAGCGCGGATATTTTGACCAACGCCATGACGCTGGTGGCCGAGGCGCGCGCGGGGATCAGACGGAGGGGGCGGATTTTTGGCAGGCTTACGCGGCCGGACCGCAAGTTTGGGTTAGTGCGGCCTTCTCGCCCAAGGTACCGGATTCACTCGATCTGGTGATTGACGAGCGCGTGCGGACGCTGCGTGTCGCAGGGGTGATTCCCGCGGCGAAAGACGCGCCGCGCGCACCCGCGACATTGCTTGTGCTTGATCTGCCTCATCTGCAGCAGCTCACGGGGAAGTTGGGCCGCGTCGATCGCGTGGAATTTCTCGTCGAGCCTGGCCCTCGAGCCTCGGAGAGGCGGGCGGAACTTCAGACGTTACTCGAAACACTAAGCCGCGACCGCTGGCTCGTCACGTCGCCCAGCGAGCGTCGCGAATCGGCCGAGATGATGACTCGCGCTTTTCGACTCAATCTCACGATACTATCTCTCATCGCGCTGCTCGTGGGTTTGTACCTGATATTTCAGGCCCTAGATGGTGCGGTTGTACGGCGTCGCACGGAAATCGCGATCCTGCGTTCTCTTGGAGTCGAAGAACGTGCGATCCAACTCGCTTGGCTGGCCGAGGCCGCCGTGCTTGGACTTTGCGGTGGCGCTCTCGGTGTGGGGCTAGGTTCGCTTGGAGCGCAAGTCGCGGTCCGCGCCGTGGGCCAGACTGTCAACGCACTCTATTATGCGACAACGGTCGAAGCGGCGGCATTGGCGCCCAGTGAACTGGGTCTCGGTCTTGCTTTGGGCCTTGGTGCGAGCTTAGTCGCAGGGTGGTGGCCGGCACGACTCGCAGCGCGTACCCTGCCGGCCCAAGTGCTACCGCGCGGCGCACCGCCGGCGGAAGGTGGACGTTGGCAGCAGAGTCTCGCGGTTGGCGCGAGTGCGGTGGTGATCGGTGTCGTGCTAGCGCAGCTACCACCCTTGCGTCTGGGTGGTGGCGGTCGGTTTCCGCTGGCGGGTTATGCTGCGGCATTTTTTTGGATTTTTGGCGGAGGTTTGATGTGTGGTTGGTTGTTACCGTTGTTGGCGAAAATCGTACGCATGCTCGGAGCGGCGTGGGTACCGGCGCGGATTGCGTTAAGCCATCTGCGGCGGCCATCTGGGCGTCATCGATTGTCGGTCGCAGCCCTGCACTGCGCGGTCGGAATGGCGGCAGGCATGGCCATTCTCGTCGCGAGTTTTGAGCTGACGGTGCGCGGCTGGATTGGGCGTTCGCTCCAGGCGGACCTTTACATCGCGAGTGCGGGCGCACAAAGCGCATCCACGAATAATTTTATTTCGGCGGCGGCGGCCGACCGGATCGCGGCCCATCCGGCGGTCGTTGCTGCGGCGCGCCTCACGGCTTATCCGTTGTCGCTTGAGGGTATTCCGACGCTTTTAACCGGCACGGATCTCGCCCTGATGCATACGCGTAGCGATTTGCCTTGGGTAACAGCGCCCCGCGATCCGGACTTGTGGGATGTGACGCGTAACGCCCGCCTTGCTTTAGTAAGCGAGGCTTTCATCGAGCGTTTCGGCAAAAAAATAGGCGACATCTTGCGTATACCCACGCCGGCTGGCGTGCAGACTTTGACCATAGCCGGAATCTTCGCTGACTACGGTAACGAGCGTGGTTCTATTTTGGTAGATCGCGCTCATTTATTGGCATGGCTGGTCGATGACCGTGTCACTAACGTCAGCTTGTGGCTTAAGCCAGGAGTAGATGCCGACAACGTCCGTTCAGAGCTGCTCGTTCAATTTCCCGGTCTGGCGATTTTTACCAACGTCAAACTTCGTACTGAAGTTCTGCGAATTTTCCGGCAGACCTTTGCGATCACCTACGCCCTTGAAGTCATCGCGGTGTTGGTGGCGGTGGTGGGTCTCGCTCTGACTTTGACGAGCGTCTTGCTGGATCGACGGGAAGAGCTTACTACGTTGCGAGCTTTGGGTTTTACGCGCCGCGAGCTAGCCATGGCTGCGGCGCTGGAGGGCGGAATGGTGGCGGCAGCGGCGGTCGCGGGTGGTCTGGTGTTGAGCGTCACATTGGGTTGGCTCCTAATTTACGTGATTAACAAACAGTCGTTCGGTTGGACGCTCGCGTTTGAGTTGCCTTGGACTCAGTTTCTGGGGCTCGCGCTTGCGGTGGTGGGCACCGGTGTCAGCGTCAGTTACGGAGTAGGACGGTGGGGCGCGGATTTGCCGGCGGATCGCCAGGAATGACTATTACAATGAAAATGAGTTTAAAGCTGATCGAGTTGGGGCGCTTCCGCTGGGGTTGCTGCAATTTGAGCGTGATGGACGTGGGCGTAAGTACGCACCCAGGGTGTATGCCCTTTCTGCGGAGTTTGGCGGCGGCATTGGGGCTGATGGCTTCGGTCTGGGCACAAATGCCGCTCACGACCGCAGACGGTTTCGCAGTGCCGCAAGCGGGAAAGAGTTTTTCTTTTCCTCGCGATCATGGTTCGCACCCGGAATTCAAACTCGAGTGGTGGTATGTCACAGGCCATTTGTTCACGGACGGCGCTGCGTCACGGCGGTTTGGATTTCAAGCGACGTTTTTCCGACAGGCAGCCCCAGATCATCTGACGCAGTTCCAGCTTGCGCACATGGCGATCATCGACGTCGCAACGGGAAAATTTCTGCATCAGGAAAGATTAAACCGTGCTGGCTGGGACGCCTTAACGGGCACCAAGACACTCGATGTGCGGCAAGGCAACTGGTCGTTGCGAATGAGCGATCCGACCGCGCCAAGCGGAGCGGAGCGCTTTGAGTTGCAAGGCGGGGTCCAGGCGGAAGCCGCGCTCACGCTCACGCTGGTCCCGGCGAAGCCGCTCGTGGTGTTTGGCGAGAATGGAGTCTCCCGCAAAGGCGCGGCGCCGACGGCGGCAAGCCATTATCTCACGTTTCCGCGGTTGCGGGCTCAGGGCCTACTGATGTTGGAAACTGAGCAACTCATGGTGCTAGGAGAGGCTTGGATGGATCACGAAATCAGCAGTAGCCAGCTCGATGCAAATCAAGTCGGTTGGGATTGGGCGGGCGTCCAGTTCAAGGACGGTCGTGAGTTAATGCTCTACCAATTGCGCACGCGAGGGGGTGGAGTGGATCCCGCTTCGTCACTGACTTGGGTGGCTAGGGATGGGGCGACCACCCAAAAGAAATTTAGTTGGGAGGTGCTCAAGACATGGAAAAGTCCAACTACTGGCGCGGTGTATCCAGCGCGGGTGGCTCTGTCTACGAACGATCCGATGACGGGTGCAGCTGTGCGCTATACGCTCGAGCCACTGGCCATGGATCAGGAACTTACGGGGCGCTTGGGCGGGGTCGCGTATTGGGAAGGCGCCTGCCGAGTGCGTGACGCTGCTGGTCGTGAGGTAGGTTCCGCCTATATGGAGCTCACTGGCTACGCAGCCGAGTTGAAACTTTAGTCCGATAGGACTCGTTTACTCCGGCAGGGGTTTACCCTTGGTCTCTGGCGCGAGCCAGATCAGGCCCAACCCGAAGACATAGACTAGCGTGATGATCGCACCAGCTTTCGCGTAACTGCCGTCAAAACTTTGCATCAACGCGCCCATTTGCAACGCACCGACGGCGGCCAAAATACGGCCGGCGTTATACGAAAGTCCTTGGCCTGTCGCTCGCACGCGCGTCGGAAACAACTCCGGCAAATACAGCGGTAACCATCCGTAAAATGCCGCGGTCAATGCGCCCACGATGAATGCCATCGATAGAAATACTGGACCATATGTGTCGATCCCGCGAAATAACACCGCGCAACTGATCAGCGAGCCTAGGCAGAGGAAAAAATACGCCGTCCGACGTGTGATGTATCGCCCAACGTAAGCCCCTAGTAAACAACCGATAACGGCACCAAATCCAGAGGCCATCCCTGTCCAGCCTTTAGCTGACGGATCGGCGGCACCGGCCATTTTATCCGCCCAGAGCGGAAGCCATTGTACTGAGCCCCAAGTGCCGATGAGCGCAACGGACGATAACACCGTCGCTATCAGGGTGTGCCGCCAAAGTTTCGGTCCGAAAATTTCCTTCAAAGGTTGGATTTTTTCCGGCCTCGATTTTACTGCAGCTTGCCATTTTTCCGATTCTGGAACGAACATGCGAAAGGTAAACGTTAGCATCGCCGGCACCGCGCCAATGAGCGCGACCCACCGCCATGAATCGATAGTTACCTTGAAGAAAATTGCAAAAATAGCGATCAGGGCGAAACCTACATTGGCTGCTGCCCCAATGATGCCCGCCATAAGTGGCCGATGATTCTCTGGCCACACCTCCATCACGAGCGCGATCCCCAGTGACCACTCTCCGCCCATTCCAAGCGCGGCCACAAAACGTGACGCACACAGGTGCCACGGTTCCTTCGCGAAATAGATTAGGCCTGTGAACACGGAATAGACCAAAATACTCGCCGCCATCGCATGCACACGGCCGATCTTGTCGCCAAGCCAACCAAAAACCACGCCTCCCCCCGCCGCACCAAGAAGAAACGCTGCAGTGGCGTACCCCATCCACTGCGCCACAAATGCGTCATTCAACGTCAGCCCATGAGCCTGTTGCATTTGCAGCAAAGCGGGACGTGCGATGAGTGGAAATAGTCCCATTTCCATCCCATCAAACATCCAACCCAAAAATGCGGCAGCCAGGACGGCGATAAGACGTTTCTTACCGGGGTTGTTGGAGGGTTCAACGGACATTGAGGTGAGGGACATGGGTAATACGAGTTTGGGGTGACGCGTTGCAAACGTGGTCGATTTAATGCATCGAGGTCAACGCGCTCGATCGCTTCAATATTAAGCTGAACGGGCCCCCGGGGTTTACCTTATTGCTTGAGGTTCTTCTTTCTCGCCCTCCTGCACTGGGGATATTCATCGTGGTCAATGTGGCTTTCGGTTTACCCCTATAGGACCGAAAGCAATTCCTCGCCTCAATGACTCCATTTACCACATTTCTCTTTTTCCGCCATCGCTGCGTGCTCCTTTGGGCTCGTATCGCTCTCATGATCTCAGTGATTAGTGGTTCGGGCTCGGCTGCTGAACCACAAAAGAAGTCAGGTCCATCTCCTGCGCAGATTGCCCCTTGGGTGGAAACAAATTTTCCTTTCTTTTCTTCGGTGCTCGATGCTCGAAAGGCTGGGGCCTCATTCCCGAATGATAATCTCACGCCTCGAGGCATTGTGCTCAATCTTGGGTACAACTGTTGGGTGTGTTTCGATCCCGATTTGTTGCGCGTGGCTGCCGTCTGGCAAGGAAGGGGCGTCACCGATAAGGCTCTCGCCGTGGGCTCCTACCAAGATCCCACCCGTAAGCCACCCGCTGGTCAAAAAACGTTGTCCGAGCCCGACGGAAAACTGTGGTCGGCCAATGGTATTTATCCCGGCTGGCAAACGAGTGATGGCATTTCTCTCACTGATCCACGTCAACCCGCACCCAGCCCTGAGGAAGTCGGCCGCGGACCCATCGCTGAGACGCAGGGACGTTTCGAGGCAATTCGTTTGGTCGGCAAGGGCGTTGTCTTAGAATACACGGTGGGCGGTGTCGGTGTGCGCGAGAGCTGGAATGCTAAGCTCGGTCCTGGCGGTTTGGTCATTGCTCGGACTTTTGACGTCGCACCTTCACGCAGCGCGCAGTGGTTAGTATTGGGAAAAAAAGCCCCTGAGATTTCCTTCTTTCTAAAAAATGACGCTAAAGCCGCTAACGTTGCGGACCTCGCCGACACCAATGCCACCTGGCATGTGCAGGTGCGCGCACATGCTGAAACCGCTAGGTTCACTGTTTATCTTGCGGCCGACGACAACGCCCTGGCGACGGAAACTGGGGCGCTGCTTGATGCGCAGTCATTTTCTGCGGTTCCAATGACGCGTTGGTCGCACGACGTCGTGACCCATGTGAAACTCTCCACCGCGCCCGAAGCATACGTCGTCGATAGCGTGAAATTGCCCGTCAATAACCCGTGGCAACGTCGAGTGCGCCCCGCCGATATTCAGTTTCTGCCGGATGGCACCGGCGTTGTTGTTACGATTGATGGTGATGTCTGGCTCGCGCGTGGTCTCAATGATGCGACGCAAGCGGTGCATTGGCGGCGCTTCGCCTCGGGCTTGCACGAACCGATGTCGGTCGCGATCCGCGATGGCCAGATTTACGTGTTTGATCGCAACGGCATTTGGCGATTACGCGACACCAATGGCGATGGCGAGGCCGACGTGCATGAGTTGTTTTCCAACGCCTTTGCTCAAACCGCAGATTTGCGGGAATTTCCATCGACGCTCCGACTCGCGCCGCACGGCGAGTTTGTCATAGCTAAGGGTGGCCAGCAGGCGACAACGCTCGGCAAACACAACGGCAGTGTTCTGCGCATCTCCGCGGATGGACGCAGCGCGACGGTGCTCGGCTATGGTTTTCGCCAACCCAACATCGGGGTCAATCTTCGCACCGGTCTTGTCACAGCTAGCGACCAACAAGGCCAATACATCCCATCGACGCCGTTGCACATCGTGCGTGACGGCCAGTTCTACGGCTTCCTAGCCGATTTTCTGCCCAAAGAAAAATATCCTGCGCCGATTGCCGAGCCACTGACGTGGCTGCCCCACCCAGTGAATGCATCGGCGCTTTCGCAAGTTTGGCTCTTTGATGCAAAACTTGGACCGCTCAACGATGCGATGGTACATATCGGTTTTAATCGCCCCGAGCTTTTCGTCGTGCGCTTTAACGAGCGTACCGCGCGTCCCCAAGCCGCGGTGATCAGCGTGACGCGAGCCTTTGATTTCACGCCTTTGAATGGCGCGGTGAATCCCGCTGACGGCCAGCTTTACCTCGCGGGTTTTCAGGTGATCGGTTGGGGTAATGTGAATGATGCTCTCGCAGGAATTGGCCGTATTCGCTTCACGGGCGCTCCTGTGACGCTTCCGCGTGAAGTCTATGCAATGGATCAAGGTGTGTTGTTGCGCTTTGATGTCGCACTCGATCCTGCACGTGCCAAGGATCCCGCGAGTTATTCTATCCAGACTTGGGATTACCAACGTACCTATAAGTATGGCTCGCCCCAATACAAGGCCGACGGCACTCCTGGGCAAGATGCGTGGCCGGCGAGCGCTGCGTATCTTTCGGAAGACGGGCGCAGCGTCTTTGTGGCTGTTCCCGGCATGAAACCAGTGATGCAACTACGCGTGGGCTGGTCGCTCGCCACCCCTGCCGGAGTAACCTTTGCAGAAAACGCCTACACAACGCCCTACACCCTCGCGCACTTTGTGCCGAAGGAGGAAGGCTTTGGTGAAATTTCGGTCGATCTCACGCCGCGTGCTGCCGTCGCGGCGGCGCAGGAACTCATCAGCGCCGATGAAGGTAAACGCCTCGCCCAACTTTTCGGCTGCTTCGCGTGTCACGCGGCAGCAGAGGATAAAGGTCTCGAAAAATCTGGGCCGACTTGGCGCGGACTTTTTGGGCGTCGCCGGCCGGTTTTCGTCGCGGGAAAAGCCATCGATATAACCGTCGACGAAGCCTATGTGCGCGAATCGATACTTCAGCCCACCGCGAAAATCGCGGCGGGTTTTGAAAAAGGTGAATACGCGATGCCTAGTTACGCCGGAGTATTATCTGAGGCGCAGGTCGACTCCTTGATTCTTTTTATCAAGACCCTTCGCTAGTCTTTACCAAAACCTTTATTTCTTACGGTTTGCTCTAGCGAATTTACATCCCTGCGCCGTCACGCAGGGTGCCGGCGCCGCAGACCTCACGATAGAAGCTTAGGTAACGCTCGACGATGATCGGTGAGGAAAATTTTTCACGAGCACGGAGTTGAGCGGCGGCGCCGAGGCGGGCACGGCGTACGGGGTCGGCGAGGAGCGCGGTTGCGGCGGCGGCCAGCGTGCTAGCATCACCCATGGGCGTGAGCATGCCCGATTCGCCATCGGCGATGACTTCGGGGATACCGCCGACGGAGGTCGAAACACTCGGACACGCAAAGGCCATCGCTTCGAGGATGCTTAGGCAAAAACTTTCGCTCTCGGAAGCGAATAGGCCGAGGTCGACGGCTTGGAGGTAATCTTCGATGGCTGTGATGTTTTCGCGAAGGATCACTCGATCGGTGAGCTCGAGGCGCGCGACGTCGGACTTGAAGACGGTGAAATCGCCGCCGGCGAGAATGAGCAATTTACTGGTGCGCGGTTCGATCTGGGCGAAGGCTGCGAGCACGAGATCGACGCGTTTTACGGGTCTTAGATTCGATGAGTGAAAGATGAGAAACTCGTCGTCTGCGACGCCGAGTTCGTGGCGGACGGCCGCGCGGGTGCGCGAGGACGGGCGGGGCGTGAAAAAATTATGGATCACCTCGATCGGGCGTTTGACGCTCATGAGGCGCTGCGTTTCCGCGCGCAGAAATGCCGAGACGGTCGTGACGCCGTCGGCTGCTTCGAGGGCGTGGCGGATGGCAGGGCCGTAGCCTGCGTCTCGGCCGAGTAAGGTAGTGTCAGTGCCGTGGAGCGTGGTGACGACTTTGGGGCGCCGGTGCTCCGGGAGCATGTCGCGCGCGAGGAGCGCGGCAGTCGCGTGCGGCACGGCATAGTGCGCGTGGATAAGATCCAGTCCGTGATCGCGAGAAACTTCGGCCAGTTTCACCGAGAGTGGCAGCGTATAATCGGGATATTTGAATAGTCCGTAACTGTTGATTTCGACGGTATGAAAGTGGATGCGCGCGGTGTCGGTGGGGAGGCGAAAGGGTCGCTCATAGCTGATGAAGTGGATCTCGTGGCCGCGGCTGGCGAGTTCTTCTCCTAAAGTCGTGGCGAGAATGCCACTGCCACCGACACTGGGGTAGCAGGTGATGCCAATTTTGAGTGTGGCGGAATCGGGCATCATTCTAGAAGCGACGAGCGGTGTGACTGAGCGCCATGAGAGAGTTAACGACGAGTGGATCGGCTGGCCAAAGCGGTATGGCTTGAGTGACTCCGGCACGCAGGCCGTGAAAGCGCGCACGAGTTAGTTGGAGTTCGACGTAGTCGCGCGTGGCCGCTTGCGAGGCATGGGCGGCCATTGCGGCGGACCAAGTAGAAACGACGCTGGACACGTCAACAAGCACGGGGGATGCGTCGCGGGCTTCGGCGTCGGAGGTAATCGCGTAGTGGAGCAGGGTGTTGATCGCGTGTGCTTGTGTAGCGCGTAATTCAGCGAGGCCGCCGTAGCGAGCGAGTCGGGCTGCATTACGTACGATTTTCCCGAGGACAGCGTGATCCGGGTGTTGATTTTCGTTAACCGTGGGGGCCAGTACTAGGCTCGGACGGACTCGGCGAATGATCGCGGCGATGGTGAGCGAGTGCGCGAGCGAAGGAACAAAATGTGCGTCACCTCCGAGGTCTATGAATTCGAGAGTTGCGCCGAGTAAACCGGCTGCTTTTTCGGCTTCGGCGGTACGTTGGGCGGGTGTTCCATGGGTGCCTGCTTCACCGCGGGAGCAGACTACAAAATGTACAGGACGACCGGCGACTGTTTCGAGTGCAATTATGCCACCGGCGCCGAATTCGATGTCGTCTGGATGGGCGCCGAAAGCAAGGAGCGGAGAGAGCGGGGATTCAGCAGTGGGCACGACCAAGAACTAAGCAGTATTAACCCTGGAAGTCGATGCAACACGCACTCGGCCTAAATGCGGTTCGCCAACTAAAATAGGCTCCTAATAGGTAATACTTTTGGTGCTAACAATTGGTTGGGTCATTAATCGAGCGTGATCTAGCGTCTCAGTCGGCGTAAGCTTCGTCGGAGCGGTCAATTATGTCGCGAGTTACGAAGGTGATCTCGGGGGCGTCGGCGTGGTTGAGGTAAGCTTGTTCGCCGGCGCCAGCGATGTAGTGTGTGCACTGAATCACGGATTGCATCCAGCGAAGGCGGCTATCGCGCGAGGGGCTGATTTGCTCGGCCTCGAAGGGCATGACGGGTAGTTTGATAAATGAGTTGCCTCCCTCGTGAAGTTGTAGAGTGCCTTCGGGGGTGTGGCGGGCGCGAACGATTTCACCCTCGTGGGTAACATCGACAAAAAAATCTATGATCGGACAGGCGGCTCGTCGGAAGGCGGGGTCGCTGGAGCGAACTATACGTATGCCCTTGAGCAATCCCATAGCGCGGTACATCTCGAGGCAGAAATCAGCGACGGTGTCGGCGCTTATGGCTTTGAAGGCTTCTACGTGGTGGGGCGCGACGTAGGCAGGAAGTTGGCGGGCTGTCTGTTCGCGCCAGCCTGTAGGAATTTTTTTTGCGTAGAGAGGGGAGAACTTGCGCTGGATTTTGTTAATATAGTTGAAGTTGAAGGTGAGGGGCTCGTCGGTCCTGCGGTGGCGAAGGGTTGTCTGGGTCTCACGAGGGTCGTGGTCACTGTCGTGGTAAAAAAAGACGATCTCTCCGCCGATTTCAGCTTGGAGTTTTCGCGCGGTTGCGAATTTAGCGTAGAGAAAGCGCCGCGGATAGAAGCCACAGGGTTGTTGGCCGAAGCAAATGACAGGTAGGCTCATGCTCGGTTGTAGGCTCTAAGATATTAGCGGTGCACGGTTCATAATAAAGGGCAAAGAGAAAGGGTAAAGGGCAAGCGTTTCGCTGGGGGGTTCATTTGTAGCGGGCGAGAGCAGGGCCGGTTAGACGGCAGATGGTCCATTCGGTTTTTCGTTCGGCGCCGAGGGCTTCATAAAAGTCTATTGCGGGTTGGTTCCAGTCGAGCACTGACCATTCCATACGACCGCAGCCTAGTTGGTTGGCGAGCTGGGCGAGATGAAGCAGGAGAGCTTTGCCGAGGCCTTGGCCACGAAATTCAGGACTTACGAACAGGTCTTCTAGGTAGAGGCCGGGTTTCGCTAGGAAGGTGGAGTAGTTGAAGAAATAAAGGGCGAAACCCGCGGGCGCGCCGGTGGCTGCGAAAGCCAGGAGGCAAGCGGCAGCGGGGCGAGTGGTGGGATCAGTGGGAAAAAGAGTAGCGCGGAGTGTGTCAGCGGTAGCGACGACTTCATGAGAGAGTTTTTCGTAGTCGGCAAGTCCTTGAATGAACTCCAAAATAATGGGCACATCCACAGCGGTGGCATTACGGATCGTGATAGGCACAAGTTACGAGCTAAGGTGAAATCAATAGTTTGAAAAGAGAAAGGGTCGGAAACTCGACTTAGCTTGGTCTGTTGCAAGCGCGCGGAATTTCAGTCAGGTTTGTCCTATGAAATGGATCGCACCTGTTTGGGCATTTTTAATGTTGGGTCTAACGATAGGCGGTGCAGTCGCGGCCGAAAATCGTATGCTGCCGGCTAGCAAGCCTGAGGTGAAGGCGGATATCGTGGCTTCAGTCGAGGGGCAGTTGGCCGCGTTTCGCGAGGGTCAAATAGAGAAGGCGTATGCCTATGCCTCGACGGTGTTGCAGATGCAGACCCCGTTCCGCCAGTTTGTGCAGTTGGTGAGACAGGGTTACCCAGAAATTTGGTCAAATGTGCGAGTTGAGTTTGGACTGGTGCGCGATGATGGTCGGAGAGCTACGGCGACGGCTCGGGTGTTCGCTCAGGATGGTTCAAGCGCGCCCTACGATTACGTTTTAGTGAAGGAGGATGATTTTTGGCGCATCGTTGGCGTGCTGAGGCACCAGGCAAAGGGTGAGACGCGGGTTTGACGGCGCTGTTTTCGTTGGCTTTACCAAAAAAATTGCAGATGATTTTTTGCGAGTTGGTGGAATTGCTAGGCCGAGGAATTGGGCGACAACACATAAGCCCCAAGTGTAAATTACACGTCGTGGCCAGCGGCTCGTAGGCGTTGCAGTTTATAATTATGATAAGTGAGGCGGGCTAGGTCAGCCGAGAAGACGAGGCCAAAGACGGCAAGCAGGACCCAGGTAAGTTGAGGGGGAAATTTGAAGGCGCGGCGCAGGAGAAGTGCGGTGATGCAGCACACGAGGAAAAAAAAGAAGTGGCCTAGTACGACTCGTCGGGCGCGGCGATGGGCTTCAAGAGCGGTGGCAAGGGTGGCTTTGGTGGTCTTCAAGAAATTTGCGCCCTGAGGACGGTTTTGTTGATGTTGCCGAGGGCGGTAGGGTTATCGATGGTTCGCTGCTTGCAGACTTGAAACACGATTTTAGCAATCAGGCGCATACCTTTTAGGGGTCAGTTTCCCCAGAGTTACGCTTTCCTTTGATTTTAGCAGTTCTGATAAGGTCAAATTCGGATCCAACGGTGGCAATGATCCCGTGGCACTGCTCCACCCGCAACAATTTTTAATCTAGGGCACGCCGGACAGCCATCTAAGTGCCAAGTTCACAATAATGCTCTTACAGAAAGATATGACAGACACACGTGGGTGCCAAGCATGAAGGCCGTGCAGATTTCGTGTTATTGGCTGTGGTTTTAGCGCGCGGAGCATGCAAGCGCCGAGCATGGCTAGTAGAGGCTGCCGCAAAAGTTGTGAGTGTGTGTCTGTAAAGTTAGCGATTTTGCCTGCTTTTAGACGTTTATGTTAGTTCAGACAGCTGTGAGTACATCTCCGTGGTTGCAAAGCGGGCTTTTTAAGAGAGGTTGGGCATTTTAATTCGCCTATTATGCTCAGAAAATTCCTCGCGAAATTGCGCGAAAAAATAGCCCCGTCCAAACCTGCTCCCTCCCCTGTCGCGCCGGCGCTCGTTCGATCGGGTGCCCGTAAGCAAGATGGCAGCCGGCGAGGTGGCGAGAGTGTGCGTCGCGGTGAGGGCCAAACTTACGGCGGTCAAGGACGCGGTGCCACCGAGGGACGTTCCAGCCGTGGCGGTGGTGATTCTCGACAAAATTTTCAGGCACGCGGTGGTGAACAAAGCGGTCGAGGTGGTGGTCGCAATCAAGTCTGGCGTGGGGAATTTCGCGGTGATGGCCGTGGACCGCGCGAGCCGCGTGAACGCCCGGCGATCGACAAAAATTACGAGCATCCGCGTGCGACTGCACTCAAACCATCGGTACCGGTCAATGTCCCTAAGATGGACTCGGCCTTCAGTAAGTTGGGTTTGTCGGATGCTCTTGCCTTTGGCGTCCAGGAAATGGGCTACACAGAGCCCACGCCGATCCAAGCGCAGGCTATCCCTGTTGTCCTTGCGGGTCGTGATTTGATCGGCTCTGCGCAAACGGGTACGGGTAAGACCGCAGCCTTTGCTTTGCCCATTATACAGAAACTCGGTACGCATGGTAAATTGCGTTGTTTGATTCTCGAGCCGACACGTGAACTGGCGTTACAAGTCGAAGAGGCGTTTCAGAAGTTCTCTAAATTTACCGACCTGCGCGTGACGATCGTCTATGGTGGAGTCGGCTACGGTAAACAATTGGAAGATCTCCGCGCTGGCATCGACATCTTGGCGGCTACGCCTGGGCGTTTGCTCGACCACATCGAGCAGGGTAACGTCTCGCTTAAGGACGTTGATATCCTCGTGCTTGACGAAGTCGATCGCATGTTGGACATGGGCTTCTTACCCGATGTTAAACGCATCGTGCAAAAAACGCCGAACACGCGTCAGACACTTTTTTTTACGGCCACCGTTCCGCCTGAAATCGCGTCACTCGCCAGCTGGGCTTTGAAAGATCCGGCGCGGGTCGAGATCGGGCGCCAGCGCTCCGTCGCTGAGACAATTGCTCACGCATTTTACCCTGTGGTAGCTTCGCAGAAATTTGAACTCCTGCAGCTTTTGCTCGATCAGACAGATTTTAAGAGCGTCATCATTTTCGCTCGCACGCGCATGGGTTCCGATCGCATCGCGGACCGTCTACAGCGTAAGGGTCACACGGTTGGGGTGCTTCATTCGGACCGCAGCCAGCGCGAACGAATCGAGGCGCTTGAGGGGTTCAAATCGGGCAAATACGAAGTCCTCGTTGCGACCGACATCGCTGCACGTGGCTTGGACATCGCGGGCGTCTCGCACGTGATCAACTACGATGTGCCCGAAAATGCTGAAGATTACGTACACCGGATTGGCCGCACGGGCCGTGCTCAGGCCAGTGGTGATGCATTCACGCTCGTCACCGAGGAAGATGTGCGTGACGCGCGTAGCATCGAGCGCTTCACCGGCATGGCGATTGAGCGTAAGAAAATCGAAGGCTTTCCTTACATTTATTCAGCCTTGTTTGATGAAAAGGCGCAGGCAGAAGTCGCGGCGGCGGCGGCCAAGCCGGTCAGCCGACTGCATCGGGGCGTGCGGCGCTGAGACCGAGGCAATCTCAAGGCCGGCCTAGTCCGGCTTTTTTTGTGTCCTGCCATAGCTAGCACGCTTGAATTACTCTTGAACTGTATTCCTAAATGAGTATATGAATTGAAAGTGGAATTGATCAAGATATACGAGTGCTTGTGCCACCGGACTCGGTTGCGGCTGCTCAATGTGCTGACACAAGGTCCGGTATGCGTGTGCCACTTTCAAACGGTGCTCGAAGAACCACAGGTGAAGATTTCCAAGCACTTGGCGTATTTACGAAAACGCGGGCTCGTGAAGGGAGCGCGTCAGGGTAATTGGGTGATCTATGCCTTAACGGACAAGCCCTCGCGTGAGTTGGCTGCTAATCTGTCGTGTTTGCAGGACTGTTCACGGACTCAATCTGTTTTTAAACGTGATTTAGCGCGGTTAAATAAAATAGAATCGTCCTGTGCTTGGGTGCGGGACGGTAAGCTTGGGAAGGCACCAAGGCAATACCGTTGCGGCTGCTAGCGGGCGCCGACCTGAGACTTTTCCCCATGAAGCAAACGAAAATTGGCATCAACGGCTTCGGACGAATCGGGCGGCTGACGCTGCGGGCGGCTTGGGCTTGGCCTGAGTTTGATTGGGGGTTGATTAATGATCCGAAAGGCGGCTCGGAGTGCGCGGCACATTTGCTGACGTTCGATTCTGTGCAGGGCCGCTGGGCGCACGAAGCGAGGGGGGCCGGAAATACCATCCAGGTCGACGGCCGGAGTATTGCTTTTTCTGATAAGAGCAGTCCGGGTGAAGTGAACTGGGCTGCGCACGGGGTGGAGATCGTGCTGGAGTGCAGCGGTAAGTTCCGCACCCCATCGGATCTAGGGGTGTATTTCGAGCGTGGAGTGAAAAAGGTGATTGTGGCGGCGCCGGTAAAGGGAGACGCGCTCAATATTGTGATGGGGGTGAACGACGGACTCTATGATCCGGCTAAGCATCGGTTAATCACCAACGCTTCTTGCACGACTAACTGCCTCGCGCCGATCGTGAAAGTGATGCACGAGGGAATCGGTATAGAACACGGGGCGATCACGACCCTGCATGATGTGACGAATACCCAGACTTTGGTCGATGCACCACACAAGGACTTGCGCCGCGCGCGCGCCGCAGGGATGTCGCTCATTCCGACAACCACCGGAAGTGCGACCGCTATCGGTATGATCTACCCCGAGTTGCACGGTAAATTGAGCGGTCATGCGGTGCGGGTGCCATTGCTCACGGGTTCACTGACGGATTGTGTGTTTGAAATGAAGCGCGACACGACGGTGGAAGAAGTTAATCGTTTGCTCAAGGTGGCGAGCGAGAGTGGGCCGCTCAAAGGTATCTTGGGTTATGAAGAACGACCCTTGGTCTCGGTGGATTATAAGGGCTGTCCACTATCTGCGACCGTTGATGCGCTATCGACGATGGTCGTGAACCAGCGTATGGTGAAAATCTACGCATGGTATGACAACGAGTGGGGTTACTCGAACCGGATGGCTGAACTTATGCGAAAGGTGGCGAGGGTGCTTTAAAATAAACGGGTGTTCTCGAGTGGTGCCCCCAAGGTGTAACATGAATCTGCGCAATTACATCGTCGTCACGGCGGCTTACTGGGGGTTCACACTCACAGATGGGGCGCTGCGTATGCTCGTGCTACTGCACTTTGCGCAGCAGGGCTACAGTGCGCTGCGTCTTGCTGCTATCTTTATATTTTATGAATTTTTTGGCATCGTAACTAATCTTTTTGGCGGATGGCTGGCTAGTAGAGTGGGACTGCGGGTGACCTTGCTCGCGGGCTTGGGCTTGCAGGTGGTGGCGTTGGGGATGCTGGCCGAACTTAACCCGTCTTGGACAGCGGGGCTCGCGCTCGGTTATGTGATGGTGGCGCAGGCGCTCTCTGGAATCGCCAAAGATCTCACAAAAATGAGTTCGAAAAGTGCAATTAAGGTGTTGGTTTCAGATGGGGAAGCAGCGCGTGGGGCGCTGTTCCAGTGGGTGGCGATTTTGACGGGTTCGAAGAACGCGTTAAAGGGCGTGGGTTTTTTTCTTGGCGGGATCCTTCTAAGCTTAGCGGGATTTGCAGGGGCGCTGTGGATGATGGCGGTGGGTCTCGTGGTGACCTTGACGGTGGCGTGGGTGGTGTTGCCCGCTGCGATGGGCAAGGCAAAGCAGAAGGCGGGGTGGCTGGACTTGTTCGCAAAAAGCCAACCTGTTAATGTTCTCTCCGTCGCACGTTTTTTTTTATTTGGGGCACGCGACATCTGGTTTGTGGTGGGTGTGCCGGTTTTTTTGAGTGCTTCGCTTGGCTGGAGCGGGTCGCGAGTGGGGGCATTTATGGCGAGTTGGGTGATTGGATATGGGGTGGTGCAGTCGCTCGCACCCGAGGTATTGCGCGGACGTGAGCCGACGGGCCGAGTGGCGGCGGTGCTCGCCTTTGTGCTCGCGGCGGTGGCGGCGTGTATACCGCTACTGCTTGGCGCGGGAGTGGCGGCTGGACCAGTGATTGTGGGGGGGCTGGCCGTTTTTGGGGTGGTATTTGCACTGAACTCAGCGGTCCATTCCTATTTAATTTTGGATTACACAGACGGAGACAAAGTGGCGTTAAATGTCGGATTTTACTACATGGCCAATGCGGGTGGACGGCTCATGGGCTGCTTGTTGTCTGGGGTGTTGTTTCAGCTGGGTGGACTGGTGGTGTGCCTGTGGGGGACTTTTGTTTTTGCGTTGGGAGCAGGGGTAATCGCATTGGGGCTACCGCGGACGGCAAAACCCCCTGGAAAATTCGCGGCCTCCGCCGCTTCAGCGGAAGGCGCTGGGGAATAATTTAGAATTGGCGATTACACGGACCCTGGGGGTAGCGCTTTGGGCTGACTTCCGACGCGACGTTGGTGGTACTGGTGAGAGCGGGGGTGGAAGTTGAGGGTTGAAAGTTGAGGTGGGGGTGCGAGCGTCGGATTTTACGCATGCACCTAGACATTCCTGTGGGCGATTTCGCCGGCTATATCTTTGATTTGGATGGGACATTGATCGACTCGATGCCGATCCACTACGTAGCGTGGGATATAGCGATGCGGCAGGCAGGTTTGGCGGAGCCCTTGAGCGAGGATTTATTTTACTCGCTCGGAGGCGTGCCGACCCGGCGCGTGGCGGAACTGATCGGGCAACACTACGGAATAAAAGTCGACGTGGAGCAGGTTTTTCACGCGAAGGAGGCGTTTTTTGTGGAGAAACTAGCGGCGGTGAAAGTGATCGAACCCGTGGCTGCGGTAGCGCGGCGGGTGGCGTTGACGCGACCGGTTGCGATTGCTTCAGGCGGGCCGCGCGATGTGGTGGTACGATCTTTAGAGGTGAGTGGGTTGAAGCCGCTTTTTCCGGTGGTGGTGTCGGCGGATGATGTGGTGCACGGAAAGCCGTCGCCGGACATGTTTTTGTTGGCGGCCCAGCTCATGGGGGTGTCGCCGGAGCGGTGTCTTGTGTTTGAAGATGCTGAGCCAGGGATGCGTGCGGCGGAGGCGGCTGGCATGACTTGGGTGCGGGTGGAGAGTCGTCGTTGCTAAAGGGAAGTTGGATAGGGGGTGATTTTCAGGCTTTCGTGGCGGTGGGGGTTTGTGTTCGTGTGGCGGGATGAAACTTGAGGCCTTAGTAAATTCGTCGGTGCTCACGCAGCCGCTTTATGAACCGGGCAAACCGATCGAGGATGTAGCGCGCGAGCTGGGACTCGATCCAGCAGGGATCATCAAGCTGGCGTCGAACGAGAATCCTTGGGGCCCGTCACCGAAAGCGATTGCCGCGGCGAAGGTGGCACTGGAGCACAGTGAACTTTATCCGGATGGTGGATGTTTCGCGCTACGTCAAAAATTAGCGTCCACGCACGGGCTCGGCGCGGATCAGTACGTGATCGGCAATGGATCAAACGAGATTATCGAGTTACTCGGGCATGTATTTTTGGGCGCGGGCGATGAGGTGGTTTTCGGTGGGCCGGCCTTTGTTGTTTATAAACTAGTGACGCTACTTTTTGGCGCGAAGGTAGTGGAGGTTCCATTGAAGCAATGGCGTCATGATCTTTACGCCATGACCCGGGCGATCACGCCGCGAACTAAATTGGTATTTGTGGCGAGTCCGAATAATCCCACGGGCACGGCTAATGACGCGGTGGAGTTGACGGCTTGGGCGCGGGCTTTGCCAGCGCACGTGGTCGTGATATTTGATGAGGCTTATGCGGAGTATCTAGCGCCAGGTACGGCGATGGATTTGCGGCCTTTGATTGCAGAGGGTCGGAAGGTGATTGGTCTACGGACATTTTCCAAAATATACGGGCTGGCCTCCCTACGTATAGGTTATGGTTATGCTGGAGCCGAATTAGCGGATTTACTGAACCGCGTACGGCAGCCGTTTAACGTAAATGCCATTGCTCAAGCGGCGGCTATGGGGGCACTGGATGATCGTGAGTTTGCCGAAACGTGTGCACGTGAGAATCGGGCGGGGCTGGTCCAGATTGAGGCGGGCTTGCGTGCGCTCGGTTTGGAGTGGGTGCCGAGCGTGGCTAACTTTATGTTAGTCAAAGTGGGGGACGGCGCTCGGGTGTTTACGGCTCTGCAGTCGCGAGGTGTCATAGTGCGGCCGGTTAAAGTTTATGGTTTGCCTGAGTGGGTGCGCGTGACGGTCGGCACCCCGGCGCAAAACGAGCGGCTGCTAGCTGAGCTGGCGACGGTGCTGTGACCTCGACCCTGCCGAGAGTGCAATTTCCCTAAGCAAACCCTAAACTCTTCGCGCCTTGGTGAGATTTTGCAGGCGGTTTAAACGGCTGCAGCCCGACGTAATCGATCATTAATGGCATCGGCCGGTCCTTGGCCGCTAGCGTATTCAGCGTGAATACGGCTATAACCTGTTGTATCGAGCGTGCGCAAGTGTGCAAAAAGTCTGCGGGCGGCTCCATGCAGATTTCCGTGGGTATCAAGCCAGTAAATATTTTTGGCAGTCTTACCAGCGGGCTTGGCGATATACAAAAAAGCTTCGTTTGGTCCGCTCTTGGCGATGAGTGCAGGCGTTATACGGGTGTGTAAGACTAAAGACGTCCGCGGGCTGTAATGTCGTGTAAGCGAGCCTGGAGCGACTTGGGCCTGACTGGGTGCGGCGGTTTTGGCGCGGGGCCAGGCGACGGGTCGACCCAGGGCGGCGGCGATTGCCTCGCGAGAGATCGCCCCGGGCCGCAAGAGCCTAGGGCGGGCCGGATTACGCAGATCGATAATCGTCGACTCGAGGCCGATGTAAGCTGGACCGCCGTCGAGTATAAAGTCGATTTTGGAGCCTAGGCAGGCGCGGACGTGTTCGGCGGTGGTTGGGCTGATATAGCCGAAGGGATTCGCGCTCGGAGCTGCGAGCGGGCGACCGCTAAGCTGGATCAAGCGTCGGAACAGCCTGTGTGAGGGCATCCGCACGGCAACGCTCGACAAGCCGGCGGAGACGATGGCGGGTACCACGGGTTTTTTAGGTAAAATGAGGGTGAGTGGGCCCGGCCAGAATTTCTTGGCGAGGCGGAACGCGGCGGCGTTAGGTATGGCGATGGTGTCAAGTTCGGTCAAAGTGGCGATGTGGACGATTAGTGGATCGCTGGTGGGTCGGCCTTTTGCGGTGAAAACTTTTTGGCAGGCGCGGGGGTTCAGCGCATCAGCAGCTAGGCCGTAGACGGTTTCGGTCGGGACGCCCACGATGTCACCGGCTCGCAGGCAACGTGCGAGGTAGCTCAGATTACGCGGGGTGCCGCGGAAAATGCGGGAGGAGGGCTTTCGCGGCATGACATGAAAAAGGCCGGAGTGGTTTACTCCGGCCTATATAGGGGGCTCTTTTATCGATTATTTGGCGAGCAACATGTTACGCGAGTGCTTGATCGTGCGGGTGATGGCACGCTGGTGTTTCGCGGAGAGATGAGTGTACTTGCGTGGCAAGATCTTGCCGGTATCGGTCACGAAATTCTTCATCACTTCCGGAGTGGTGAACGGGATCTGATCCGGGGAAAGGGTCTGCGTGGTGGTTTCGGTAGTGCTCATGGCTTTAATTTGGATAGAAGAACTTTGGCTGGCTCAGGATATTGTCAACGGCACATTTTAATGTGGAAAAGGAGCCGATTTACGGGGAATTTGCCCCGGTACAGTGGTCCCCGTAGCTCAAATGGATAGAGCAAGCGTTTCCTAAACGCTGGATTCCGGTTCAATTCCGGACGGGGGCACCAGCGCCCGGGTTCGCCTTTAGCCTTGAGGCGTGTAGGCGTCGCGTAGGACCTGAAACGTGTGGCGTACTTTGATGGGCGAGCCGAGGCGCTCGAGGTGCGCGGCCAGTTGCGTGAGGCAACCGATGTTGCCGCTGGCTACGACGGTGGCGCCAGCGGCAATGACTGCCCGGGCCTTTTTCTCGCCGAGGGCGGCGGCGATCTCGGGCTGGTCGAGGTTGTAGGTGCCGGCGCTGCCGCAACAGAGGTGGGCATCGGCGAGCTCGATGACTTCGACGCCGGGGATGGCGCGGAGCAACTCGCGTGGTTCGGAGCGAACGCCCTGGGCATTGGCTAGGTGACAGGCGTCGTGGTAAGCGATGCGACGCGGCACTGGCGCCGTAGTTGGCGGCGTGCGCAAGCCTAGGCGCGTAAGGAAAACACTCACGTCCATCACTCGGTGGCGGAATGCTTCGGCGCGGGCCTCGTCGGGCGTGCCGCGCAGGATAAGATGATATTCGTGCAGCGCGGAGCCGCAACCGGCGGCGTTGGTGAGGATCGCGTCAACGTCGGCCGGGAACGCGTCGAGGTTTTTACGAGCAAAAGCTTGGGCGGCGGTGAGTTCGCCCGTGTGCCACGCGAGGCCGCCGCAACAGCCTTGTGCGGCGGGTATGACCACTTCGACGCCTTGTTGCGCGAGCACGGCTAGGGTCGCGGTGTTGATATCGGGCGCGAGGACTTGTTGGGCGCAGCCGGTGAGGAGCGCGACGCGCGCGCGGCGTTCGCCGATCGCCGGCGTGATGTGCGCCCAAGCGGCGGCTAGTGGCAGGTGCACGGGTACGAGGTCGATCATCGGGCGCAAAGCCGCGGGCAGGAGCGGACGCACGAGTTTGCCCAGGCGACCCGCGGCGGCGGCAAGGCGGAAACGGCGCGGAAACGGGATCGTCTGCGCGGCCAGAAAACGGCGGAACTTTTCAGCGAAGGTACGTTTGAACTTCGTCTGGGCGACGGCGCGGAACGGGCTGATGAGGTCGCGGTAAGGCACGCCGCTGGGGCAGGCAGGTTCGCAGGCGAGGCAACCGAGACAACGATCAACGTGCGGTTGCGCGGCGACCCAAGGGAGTTTCTCCTCGAGTACCTGTTTCATGAGTACGATGCGACCGCGCGGGCTGTCCATTTCTTGGCCGAGCTCGGAATACGTCGGGCAAGCGGCGAGGCAGAAACCGCAATGCACGCAGGCTTCGACGGCGTGGGCCATCGTGCCGGTGAGCGGGCCGTACTTATCTTTGGCGATGGTGTGGAGCATCAGGCGGCGAGGGACGGAAAACGGTTTTCGGGATCTAGGGCGGTTTTCACAGCCGCGGTGATCGCGGGCGAGGCGGGGGCGTCTAGCCAGAGTGGGCCGGGGCCGCGGAGTGTGAGCGCGGGCAAACCTAGGCTGGCGATGGGCGCGGGGAGCGAGACGAGCGCGGCGTTGCCGCCGGCGGTGACGTGGAGCCGACCGGCGTGGGTGCGTAAGGTGGTCGAGAGCGCGGGCAATTGCGCCGGCATGAGCGCGAGTTTGAGCAACGGGCCTTCGGCGAAGGCCCACCGCAGTTCACGCAGATCGGCCCAGACCGCCTCGGCAGTCGCCGCGGCAAGGATTTCTCCAGGGAAACGCGTTAAAATTTCCGCGGCGAGTAACGGCAGCGCGGCGGCGGGTCCGGCGAGACGCAGGGCGATGGAGTCGGCGCTGGGCAGCAGATCCAGCGCATCGATTTCCCAACGCGCACCCGCGGTTGCAGTGAGAATTTGGGTCGCAGCGTTGGCGTCGGTGACGGGCAAGCGCAGCGTGAGCGTCGCGGCCGGACGCGGGAAAACCTTAAACGTGAGTTCGCCGAAGACGCCGAAGCGGCCGAGGCTGCCGACGAAAAATTTGGGGATGTCGAAGCCGGCGGCGTTTTTCACGACCTTGCCGCCGAGGCGCACGAGGCGGCCCGTGCCGTCGACGAAAGTCACGCCAAGGATGAAATCGCGCAGTCCGCCAAAACGAAATCGCCCCGGGCCGCTCAGTCCGGCCGCGAGCGTGCCGCCGAGAGTGGCGCCGGCGTCGAGTAAGTACGGATCAAAAGGTAAGTATTGGCCACGGGCGGAGAGCGTGGCGGCGATCTCGCGCAGCGGCGTGCCGGCGAGGGCGGTGAAAGTAAATTCGTCGGGCTGGTATTCGGTGATCCCGGAGAGACCGAGCGTGGAGATGAGCGTGACGTCGGGCGCGACGGCGCAGAGGCGGGGCTTGGTGCGCGCGCCGATGGCGAGGACGCGCGGGGCCGAGCGAACGGCGGCAGCGAGCTCGGCGAGGGTGGTGGGCATGAGCGGGGCGTTCATTCGCGGGATATGAGGCCAGCTTTTTCGAGCGGATGGAGGCCGTGTTGCGCGAGCGCGGGGGCGGTACCATCGGGAAACATTTTTCCCGGATTGGCGAGGCCGAGCGGATCGAAGGCGGCGCGCAGGCGATGCAGGCAATCGAGCTCGTCGACGTTGAACATCGTGGCGAGGTAATCGCGTTTCTCGAGCCCAACACCGTGTTCTCCGGTGATGGAGCCGCCCATCTCGACGCACATGTGGAGGATTTTTCCGGCGAGGATTTCAGCGCGCTCGAGGGCGCCGGATTCGGTACCGCTGTAAAGAATGAGCGGATGGAGATTGCCGTCGCCCGCATGGAAAACATTGGCGCAGCGGATGCCGGCGGCGCGGGACATCTCGGCGATTCGGCGCAGCGCTTCGCCGAGGCGGCGGCGGGGCACGACGCCGTCTTGTACGATGAAATCGGGCGAGAGCCGACCCACGGCGCTGAAGGCGCTTTTGCGGCCTTTCCAGATGGCGGCGCGTTCGGTGGCGTCGCGCGCGGGGCGGGCTTCGACGGGGCCGCTGGCGGCAATCAACGCGTCGAGTTGGGGACGTTGCGCAGCGACAACTTCGCGCGGGCCTTCGAGCTCGACAATGAGCACGGCTTCGCAGCCCGGCGGATATTCGGCGTGGACGGCGGCGCTGGCGGCTTCGAGCGCGAGCGCGTCCATGATCTCGATGGCGCCGGGGAGCAGGCCGCTGGCGATGATCGCGGATACGGCGTCACCGGCTTGTTCGAGTGTGCGGTAGCCGGCGAGGACCGTGTGAAACACTTCGGCGCGCGGTAACAGTTGTAACGTGATCTCGAGCGCGATGCCAAAAAGACCTTCGTTGCCGACGAATAAGCCGCACCAATCGGGTCCCAGTTGCTCGCGACTGGCGCCGCCGAATTCGACGACTTCGCCGGTGGCTAGGACGGCTTTGAGGCCGAGGACATGGTTGGACGTCATGCCGTATTTCAGGCAATGCGCACCGCCGGAATTGAAGGCGACGTTGCCGCCGATGGTGCAGATGGACTGGCTCGACGGATCGGGCGCGTAGTGAAGACCGTAGGACGCGACGGCGAGGGTGACGGCGGTGTTGATCACGCCGGGCTCGACGACGGCGAGGCGTTGGGCGGCGTCGACACGGAGGATGCGGTTGAGGCGGTTGAGCGTGATGACTAGACCGCCGGCAACGGGGGTGGAGCCGCCGGAAAGACTCGTGCCGCTGCCGCGAGCGACGAAGGGAATTTTTTCGGCCTGGCAGAGACGGACGAGGGCGATGACCTCAGTTTGGGTTTCAGGGACGGCGACGGCGAGCGGCGCGGTGCGGAAGGCGGTGAGGCCGTCGCTCTCGTAAGCGGCGAGTTGCGCGGGGCCGGCGAGCACGCGCGCGGGCGGCAAAATCTCGCCGAGTCGCCTCAGGAAGCGCGTGGGATCGGCGGCAGAAGTGACGTTTGAACTCACGGGCAGATGCGCGGGCCAGGCAGGTTTAGCGGTGGGCGGGGCCGGTCGAACCCCGGATGATGAGTTGCGGCTCGATCGTGCGCACCCAAGGCTTTCGGCGAACCGGTTGGTTGAGTTGGCTCAAGATGAGTTCTGCGGCGGTTTCGGCGGTGGTTGTGATTTGTTGATCCACGCTGGTGAGGCCAGGCTTGGTCATGGCGCAGATGTCTTGGTTGTTGAAGCCGGTGACTGAAACATCTTGGGGTACCCGCAGTCCGGCGGCTTGGAAACCGTGGAGCGCTCCGACCCCGATCTCGTCGTTGCGGGCGATGTAGGCGGTGGGATGTTTTTTTTCCGCTGAGAAGATCAAGGCAAGGGCGCGGCCGTATTCGAAATCGCTCGTGCGGACGTGGAGGTGATCGCGGGAATGCGTGCACGTATCGAAGTCGAGTTGGTGGCGCGCGAGCGCGGCGTGCACGCCCTGCATACGCTCTTGCACGGTGCGCGCGGTGCCGCCGAGCGCGAGTAAACCGAAGTTTTTATGGCCGAGGCCGACGAGGTGATCGATCACGGCGATCATGCCCGCTGCGCGGTCAAGAGATACGGAGTTGGCGCCTTCGATGCCGGCGTGGTCGATGATGAGATGCGGTGTGCCATGGGCGTTAAGCTCGGTGAGGCGGTGAGCAATTTCTTCGGGAATGAAATGTCCGATGAACACCACGGCATCGACGCGCATAGAGAGAAAATGTCGGACAACGCGGCGACTTTCGCCTGGGTCGAGGACCTCGATGAGTGAGGCGTAATTGCGCTCGCGCAGGAGGCGCTGCAGGGCGGCGAGTTTGCGTACGGCGGGCGGCGTGAGCAGATCCTCCATGCAGATACCGATGGTGGCGGTGCGTTTGCCTTTGAGGTGGAGCGCGTAGGCGTTGGGTGTGAAACCGGTGGCCTCCATCGCGGCTTGGACGCGCTCAATAGTTTTAGCTTTGAGTCCGGGTTGACCGTTGAGGACCCGAGAAACGGTCGTGCGTGCTAAGCCGACGTGGCGGGCAAAATCGGCTGTCGAACGTATCTGCGGCAGCGGGTTGGAGGGTAGCGCTTTACTCACGTTTATTCTAGCCGAAAGAATTCCGCCCGTGCGCGGAGGTGTCAATGGCTGCTCCGCTCACTTCCGCCGCCTCGGAAATTCTGACCGGCGGTAACGGAAGTTACTTAGGCTTCTTTGAGTTTAGTCATCTCGAAGTTCGGCGCTAGGATGTGCTGAAGCGCGAAGGCTAAGAGATAGGCGCCAGCGCAGATCGCAAAGAGCACGCCGTAGCCGCCGGAGATATTGTTTTCTAATTTAAATTTATCGAGGAGCTTACCAGCCATGATAGGGAAGAAGAATCCGACCAAGGAACCGGCCATGCCGCCAAGGCCGACAACGGAGGCTACGGCGCGTTTGGGAAACAAATCGGAAGCCGTCGTAAAGAGATTGGCTGACCAAGCTTGATGAGCGGCGCAGGCAAAGCCGATCAGAACGACAGCGGTCCAGTCGCCTACATCTTTAACGTAAATAATTGGGATCACGCAACAGGCGAAGATGAACATACCGGTTTTTCGCGCACGGGTCACAGTCCAGCCTGATTTAACGAGCGCGCCAACGACCCAGCCCCCGAAGATACTGAGAACCGTCGCCATACCATAGATTGTAGCGAGCATGTAACCGCTCTGTTTGATATCGAGGTGGCGCGTTTGTTTAAAGAAGTCGGGCAGCCACGTGAGGAAAAACCACCAGACTGGATCGGTGAGCGCCTTGGCGACGACGAAGGCCCAAGTCTGGCGGTAACCGAGCAAGCCGGACCATGCCACTCTCTCGCCATCGCGGCTGGTGTCGTCGCGGTCGCTGCGAATGTGTTCGAGTTCGCCGGCGTTGGTGGCTTTGATTTTCTCAGGGACGTTATAAAACGGTATCCAAAAAAATAACCATACAAAGCCCGCAATGCCCGCGAAGATAAACGCCCAATGCCAGCCCAAGGAGAGCGCGATCGCAGGTACGACCAACGGGGCAACGATGGCGCCGACGTTGGTGCCAGAGTTGAAGATCGCGGTGGCAGTGGCTCGCTCGCGTTTGGGAAACCAGAGCGCCACCGCTTTGATGGCAGAAGGGAAATTACCACCCTCGCCAAGGCCAAGCATGACGCGGGCAACGTAGAAACCGCCGATGCTCATCACGAAGGCGTGGCCCATCGCGGCAAGGCTCCAAGCCGCTATAGATACGGCGTAGCCGATTTTTGTGCCGTATTTGTCGATCAACCAACCGAAGATCATTAAGCTGACTGCATACGAAAGTTGGAAAAACGCATTGGTGTAACCGAACTGCTCGTTCGTCCAATGGAGTTGCTCATCCAAGATCGGTTTGATGAGGGCCAAAATCTGTCGGTCGATGTAGTTAATCGTCGTCGCGAAAAACAGCAGCGCGCAGACGACCCAGCGGTAACGAGTCATGTCCGAAGAAGAAGAGGCGGGGTGTTCCATGTGGCTTCTGTGTGAACATACCTGCCTCGAAAGTCATGCTGAAAATGCGGACACGTGTCCCTTGGATCTTGACTTTTTCCTGCCCAAGTTGTTGGTTTTTTCTCCGCTAGTTTTTTCAAGTCACCGCAAAGGCATTCCCTAATTACAAATTGTGTTTTTGAGATGACTTATAATTCAGCGCCTCCCGCTCATTTTTACGTTAATCCAGAACAAGAACACCCGATGCACTGGGGTCGTGAGGCCGCAGGACATACCTAACCCGTAAGAACCAGAAATAACCCGACATGAAACCCACCCTAACCCTACGCACCCTTGTGCGCCTGACCACTCTACTGGCAGTTTTACTCCTCTTTGCTGGCCAAGCGCCCGCTCAAACTGCCGCCACCGGCACTATCGAAGGCCGCGTCCTTAACACCGACAACGGTAAATACCTCAATAACGTCCGCGTTACCGTCGAGGGCACCTCGCTTGAAACATTCACGGATTCGACCGGTCTTTTCCGCTTGAGCAACGTTCCCGCGGGCACCGCCAAAGTGAACGCGTTCTACACGGGTCTCTCGAATCAATCGATCACCGTGGCTGTCACTGCTGGTGCCGCTGCGAACCTTGATATCAATCTGTCCACCAAATCCTCAACCGCGAACAAAGACGGTGAGGTGCTCAAGCTCGACGCTTTTAAAGTCGCAGCCGCTGTCGAAATGGATGCTGCCTCCATTGCGATTAACGAACAACGTTTTTCGCCCACGATCAAAAATGTCGTTTCCACCGATGCCTTCGGCGATATCACCGAGGGTAATCTCGGCGATTTCGTGAAATTTCTCCCTGGCGTCACGATCGATTACGTTTCTCCTGACGCTCGCACCATTTCCGTGCGTGGCGTTCCCGCTAATTACACCCCGGTTACGCTCAACGGCAACCGTATCGCTAGCGCTAACTCTTCCTCCGCTGGTCGCACCTTCGAGCTCGAGCAGATCTCTATTAACAATGCCGGCCGCATCGAAGTTCTTAAGTCCCGCTCGCCTGAAACCGCGGCCGACGCTCTGGGCGGTGCGATCAATTTGGTTCCCCGCAGCTCCTTTGACCAAGCGAAGCCCTCCTTCAGTTACCGCGCTTTCGTGAGCGCAAACGGCGACGAGAAAGACTTTAAGAAAACTCGCGGCCCCACCAACGAAGCCTCGAGCAAAATCAAACCCGGTTTCGACTTCGTCTACATCAACCCCGTTTCGAAAAACTTCGGCTACACCTTGGCGCTGCTCGAATCCAATATCTACTATCCTCAGCATCGCTCCAACCCCAACTGGGCCCCGAACGCCACCGCCGCCATCGGCCCGGCAGCCAGCCCCACCAGCCCCTACCTGCGCAGCTACCAGGTTCAAGACGGCCCAAAGAACAACGCCCGTAAATCCATCAGCGGTACTGTTGACTTCCGCCTGAATAAAACCGATACTGTCTCCGTCGGTGCGCAATGGAATTACTACAACGCCTCCTTCAGTAATCGCCCTGTCACCTATGACGTTGGCTCCTCCACGGCGCCCCTCGCGTTCAGCCCCGACTTCGTCAATGGCGCGCTCGGCAAAGGATCAGTCGTCCTCGGCGGCACTTCGTTTCGCCGTAAATACGGCTATACCTACGCTACTGACACGACCTACAAGCACAACGGCCCTATCTGGAAAATTGACGGCGGCTTCGCCTTCTCTCACGCGACGAATCACTACCACGATGAACAGGACGCACATTTTAACGGCGTCACCCTCACGCTTCGTGGTACGCCGAGCGCCCCTGCGGCTTCTAGCCCCACGGTTAATTTCGCCGGAATCGCCGCAGGTAGTTACTTGATGCCGACTTCCATCACCGTCTACGACACTGCCGGAGTAAACAAAATCGACCTCGCGAACGCGTCGAATTACAACATCTCCAACGTTAACTTTAATCCCGCAGACTCCGCTGATGTCTTCAAGACCGCCCGCGTCAACGCAAAGCGCGATCTCGGCCTCTCGTTCCCGGTCACCTTAAAGACCGGTCTCAACCTCCAGGAAGAAACCCGCGACATCCGTCTTGATAACCGCGGCAACTGGAATTTCGTTGGGCCTGATGGCGTCGCTAATACCGCTGACGACAACGCTGGCCTCTACAAGCTCAGTGACCCGCAATATGCCTCCGTCCCCTTTCTCTTTGGCACGCCGCAGGTCCCTTATCCCGACGCCTACAGCGCTTTCACGCTTTGGAAACAGCACCCCGAATATTTTGCTCTCGCGAGCGCGGCTAACCCCACGATCAACAGTGCTACCAATTCGAAATACTTTCGCGAAGTCATCAGTGCCGCCTACATCATGTTTGACGCTCGTATGTGGTCGAACCGCCTCCGCACTTCTGGCGGTGTTCGCTTCGAGCGCACTCAAGATAAAGGCTACGGCGTTCTCAACAACCCGCGCGCTGGCTACATCACCAACGCCGCCGGCCAACAGGTGTTGAATCCCGACGTCGCCGCTCGCGCCGCCGCCCAGTACAAAGACCGTGGAGATATTCGCTCCAAGTACTACGACGGTTACTACCCGAGCTTCGACACCTCCTACAACGTCACCCACAATCTCGTCGCCCGCGCGGCCTACGCGCGCTCCATCGGCCGGCCTGACTTGGGTAACATCATCCCGAGTACCACGCTGCCTGACACCAGCTTGGTCTCTGGCACCTACGCCATCACCACCGTTAACGCCGCGCTTAAGCCCACCCAGACCAACGCCTACGACGTCTCGCTTGAATATTACTTTGCGAAGACCGGCGTATTTTCCGTCGGTGCTTTCCGCAAAGACTTCCGCGACTTCGTCGGTGGCAGCGTGCCTCAAACCGCCACGCTTGCGGTTCTCGAATCCCTAGGCATCCCCGATGCAGCCAACTTACTCTCCTCGGCAGCCGCGACGAATCCCTCGGCCAGCGTGACCGTCGCCACCCGCTCGAATGTTGGTTCAGCCCACGTCTCCGGCGTCGAGTTTAACTACTCGCAAGTCCTCGATGTCGATGCCTTCCCAACTTGGACGAAGGATTTCACCGTTTACGCCAATGGCCAGCAGATGCACCTCGAAGGCTCAACCCTCGCCGACTTCAGTAACTTCATTCCCGCCAGCGGCAGCTGGGGTTTGAAATACAACAAGAACAAATTCGGCGCTCAGGTGAATTGGAATTATCGCGGCCGCCAACGACTCACTCAACAAAGCATCACCTATAACGGTCTCGTTCACACCGACGACGGTTTCTTCGATTACTTCAAGCCACGCATCTACACTGACATTAACTTCAACTATCGCTTCTCCAACCTCATCGGCGTGTTCGTTAATGCGCGTAATTTGACCAATGTCGCCCAAGACGCGCAACGCTACGGCCCGGTCTCCCCAAGCTGGAGCCGTACCTATCGCCGCGAAGAATTCGGCGTGCAATACACGATCGGCGTGAAGGGCACGTTCTAAGCCCTTGTTTAAATCGTAATTCTCACAGCCGCGCGGAATCTACCGCGCGGCTTTTTTCTGCCCACCCCAGCCGTTTTCTGTTTCCTAGACCCCTATCGTCCCATGCCCCGATTTTTATTATTCCTCCTTTACGTAGCGGTCTGCTACCCGCAGGCCGCGCGCGCCGGTTTCACAGCCACGAACTTTTTCCCCGCCTCCGGCGCAACTGCCGTTAATCCTGATACTCCTTTGCGTCTCACGTTTAGCGCTACACCCGTTCTCGGCGCCGCCGGCCAATTCCGCATCCACGACGCCGCCACACAGGCCCTCGTCGCTGTGATCGATGTCGCCGCGCCCGTCGCAATCAAAACCATCGGCGGGCTAGACCATTATAACTATCACACCGTGCTCATCAACGAGCGCGAAGTCACTTTGTTCCCGCCGCCGGGCGTGCTCGCCTACGGCCACCGTTACTACGTCACCGCCGATGCCGGTGCGCTAAAAATTGCGACGGAAACGTTCACCGCGCTCGAGTCGCCCAGCGCTTGGTGTTTCACAATTAAGTCCGTCCCGACCATATTGGGCGCCTCGCGTCTCGTCGTCGCGGCCGATGGCTCCGGTGATTTTTCCACTTTGCAGGCCGCGCTCGATTACATTCCCGCGGGCAACACCACTCCTGTCACTATATTCGTCTGCAAAGGCACGTACCGGGAGATTGTTTTTTTTACCGATAAACACGGCGTGACGATCCTCGGCGAAGACCGTCAAGCGACGATCCTCGCTTATCCCAATAATGCCAAGTTTAACAGCTCTGGCGGCAATCCTTTCGCCGCTCGTACGCCCAATCCAAGTGCCGAAGTCTCGAAGCACGGCGGCAATATTTATCGGCGCGGAATGTTCCTCGCGCACCGCGTGAATGATTTCACTCTCGCCAATCTCACGCTCCACAACACCACGCCGCAGGGTGGCACGCAGGCTGAGGCGCTCATCGTCAATGGGAGCAGCATCGCGCATACAATTATCAAGGACGTCGATTTATACAGCTTCCAAGATACAATTCAGATCAACGGTCAGGCCTATCTCTCCAACTGCTTTATCGAGGGCGATGTCGATTTTATGTGGGGCACCGGTCCATCATTTTTCGAAAATTGCACCGCGCGCTCCTTGCGCAGCGGCGCGTATTTCACGCAAATTCGTAATCCTGCCACTAATCACGGCTTTGTTTTTGTACGTTGTACTTTTGAAGGCGCACCTGGGGTCACGGATAATTTTCTCTCCCGCATCGAGCCGCACCGTTTCCCGCACAGCGAAGTTGTCCTCGTTGATTGCACGCTCGGCCCCGCCGTAGGCTCCGTCGGCTGGTTACTGCAACCCGCGCCTGCTGGCACGCCGCCAGGCGCTACTGCCGATCTGAAATTTTGGGAGCACAACAGCCGTGCACCCTCGGGTGATCCCTGCGCTGTAAGTGCTCGCCATCCGGCCTCACGCCAACTGCAAACCCCAAGTGACGACACACTCATTTCTGATTATCGCAACCCCACGTTCGTGCTCGGTAGTAACTGGCAGCCGCGCCGCGCGCCGATTTTTAAGCCTTAAACTTTGCCTCGCTGTTTAACTTCATAAGCATCGTAGTCTTTGCGCCCGTTGCTCCGTTACTTCAACTTCGCCCTTAGTTTTTATCACCATGAAACTCCGACCTGTGTTCCACGCTCTCGCCGCTCTGGTTTCGGTATCTGTGCTGGCTGCCGCCGAGCAGATGCTCGTCACTGTAACGCACGACCTCACCATCGCACGTGCCTCTGAAACTATCGTCGTACCGTGGTCGCAAGTGAACGCCGCGCTGCCCGGCGCGATGCTCCAGCGCATCGCCGTTAAAGACGCCGCCGGCCACGTCCTGCCTTACCAAGTTACTAACGTCGCCCCTCAAGCTAAGGACCCTAGAGGCGTCGGCATCGCCTATGGTGAACTCATATTCCAATACGACTTTGCGGCCGGCGAAAAATCTGCGACGTTCACCGTAGAGAAAATTGATTCTGTCGCTCCAGTGTTTCCGATCAAGACCTTTGGCCGTTACGTGCCGGAGCGCCTCGACGACTTCGGCTGGGAAAACGATAAAATCGGTCATCGCACTTATGGCCCTGCACTCGCCGCACCCGCCGCTCCCGGTGTCACTAAAGAAGTGCTTGTCACCAGCGGTCTCGACGTTTGGTGCAAGCGGGTAAATTACCTTATTGTAGATCGTTGGTACAACAAGGGCCACGATCATTACCACAAAGACGAAGGTGAAGGTATGGACATGTACCAAGTAGGGCCTTCTCGCGGTTGTGGCGGCACAGGTATTTGGGACGGAAAAACGCTCTTTGTAGGCCGTAATTACAAATCGTGGAGGGTCATCACCAACGGTCCCGTCAGGACCGTGTTCGAGCTCACCTATGACGCTTGGGACGCCGCCGGCACACAGGTTTCCGAGGTGAAACGCTTCACGGTCGATGCCGGCCACAACCTCGACCAGATTGAGAGCACTTTCACTATCGTCGCTGGCGACCCCAAGGAAATCACTGTCGCCATCGGATTAAACAAAACTCCCGCCGATAAAAATCAGGACGCCAACGTCGCCCTTACATCCTCTGCTGCCACGGGTACGCTTACTCAATGGGTGACACAAAAAACCAACGGCGAACTCGGCACCGCCTTGATCATGCCAAAGGGCTCCTTCGTCGGATTCACCGCCGACTCGCTCAACGAGCTCATTCTCGCCAAGGCCACTACTGGCCAACCGCTCAGTTATTACGCGGGCGCCGGTTGGAGCAAAGCCGGCGAATTTAAATCTCAGGCCGACTGGAATGCTTACGTCGCCGCCTGCGCCATGCGCGCCGCCTCGCCGATCAAAATCACCGTCGCTTCCAAATAAATCCGCCTACAACTTCCGCGCTCCTATCGTCCGTCATGAAACTTCATTATTTTCCTACGCCCTCTGCGACCAACACGCTCTCCACTGAGCAGCTACGCGAGACCTTCCATATCGACGGGCTCTTCCAACCCGGCGCCGTTATTGCGCATTACACCGATCTCGACCGCATGATCGTCGGCGCCGCCGTGCCCACGACCGCGCCGCTTGGACTTCCGACTGACAAGGAAATAGGCACCTCGTTTTTCCTCGAACGCCGTGAGATCGGTATCCTCAACGTCGGCGCGGGTCCCGGCATTGTTCGCGTTGGTGGCGTGGTGCACACACTCGCCACGCTTGACTGTCTCTACATCGGTCTTGGTGAAAAAGACGTCATGCTTGAAAACGGTACCGCTGGCCAAGCCCAGTTTTATTTCATCAGTACGCCAGCCCACGCTAAGTACCCCACGGTGCTCGCCCGTCGCACCGACGTATCGGCCGCACCCATCGGCGACGTCACCAAGGCTAACCGCCGTACGATTCTGAAGTACATTCACCCCGATGGCATCAAGAGCTGTCAGCTTGTTCTCGGCTTCACGGAGTTCGAACCCGGCAGCATCTGGAACACAATGCCACCGCACACGCACAGCCGTCGCACAGAAATTTATCTCTACTTTGATCTCGGAGATAACATCGCAATGCATTTCATGGGCGAACCGCATGCCACGCGTCACCTTGTCGTGCGCGACCGCGAAGCCATCCTCTCGCCAGCTTGGTCGATCCACTGCGGTGTCGGCACCGGCGCTTACCGTTTCGTCTGGGCTATGGGCGGCGACAATCAAGTCTTCTCTGACATGGATCCCGCACCGATCTCGTCACTTCTTTAATTTTTTCGCGGTTCCTGTTTTCTTATATGTCTTTTTTCCTTCAGCAAAAATTCGGCCTCTCCGGTAAAGTCGCGCTCGTCACCGGTTCCTCACAAGGCCTTGGCAAAGCCATGGCCATCGCCCTCTCGCGCGCTGGAGCCGACGTCATCATCAATGGCCGTGATGCCGCCAAGCTCGCTCCCGTCGTCGCTGAAATCACCGCCCTTAATCTTGGGGTGCGAACTTGTGCCATCGCAGCCGATCTCGGCGACCGCGCCGCTGTCCAGCGTCTCATTGAACGAGCGATCGATTGGCAGGGTCACCTAGACATCCTTGTAAACAATGCCGGTATAATCAAACGCACGCCTGCGGTCGATCACACGGACGCCGATTGGGATGCTGTTATCGACGTTAATTTAAACGGTGTCTTCACCGCCTGTCGCGCTGCCGGCCAACACATGCTCACGCGTGGCTCGGGCAAGATTATCAACATCGCATCCTTACTCACGTTTTTCGGCGGAATTACCGTGCCCGGTTACGCCGCGAGCAAGGGCGCCGTTGGCCAGCTCACCAAGGCGCTTTCCAACGAATGGTCGTCAAAGGGCGTTAACGTGAACGCTATCGCGCCCGGCTACATGCGCACCGATAACACCGCCGCCCTGCAAGCCGACGCTGTGCGCTCTAAGGAAATCCTCAGCCGCATTCCCGCTGGACGTTGGGGTGAACCCAGCGACATGGAAGGCGCGATCATCTTTCTCGCGTCAGCTGCGAGTGATTACTTAAGCGGCCACGTTATGGCGGTCGACGGCGGTTGGTGCGGCCGTTGAGCTCTTGCGGAGTAAGCCGCGCCTCCTGACCGTCTTTGTTGTTTAGTTATGCTCGCGGTAGCTCGTCGTGCCACCGCCTTTGGGTACATAATGATACGTACGCAGTTTGTAATCAATGGTGAACGCCGGGTTTTTTAACATCCGGATCATTTCAACGCCCGCTAGCATCGTCGGGCCGTAGCCGTGCAACGCCTTCACACTTTGCGGCCGGTTGTAGTAATAAATTTGGTCGCTCGCGTTTGTCGTGCCCACGCACGTACCCTCGATCTGGCCTTGGGCGTTGATTTTGGTGCTGAGCGCGACCCAGCCGGCTTGAGCGATAGAGCCGTAGGTTGTGGGGCTGATCCAGCCCTCGTTGACGGCGTGAGCGATACCGTAGGTGAACATCGCCGTCGCTGAAGTTTCTAAATACGAGTCGTTACGATCCACCATTTGGTGCCAAAAACCCGAACCGGATTGGTATTCGGCCACACCTTTTAAAGTCGTACGCAATTGTGTGAGTACCGCAGCGCGGCCTGGATGATCGACCGGCAACACATCTAACAAGTCACACATTGCGATGACTACCCAGCCCGTGGCACGGCCCCAGTAAAAGCGTGGTGCGTCGGGGTTGGCTGCGTTCCAACCGTGCGCATAAAGACCCTTGGCGGGGTCAAATAAACGGGTTGTCATGCTAGCAACGTTGCTTACGGCGTCGTCGAACCATACTTTCTTGCCGGTGAGTCGGCCCATCTCAGCGAGCGCGGGGATACTCATGTAGGCGTCGTCGGCCCATAGCGATTGGGCTTGGGGACGTTGGCGGGCGAAGGTGCCGTCTCTAAGTCGGTATTGTTTTTTGCTGATCCACTCGATCCATGTGTCGATCACCGCTTTGAGATCTGGTCCGACTTGGGCGTGGCGGGCGCGAATGAGCGCGGCGCACATCGAGCCGCTGTCGTCGAGGGCCCGCGGCTCTAGGATAGTTCGAAAACCGTTCTTATCCGTGCCGAATTGCTCGGCGCAAGCACGGAAGTAGGGGAGTTTTTCGGCGATGAATTGGAGGTGTTTTGATGTGTAGGCGGCGTAGCGGTCGTCACCGGTTACCTCGGTCGCGCGCAACATCGCAGAGTGAACTACCCCCATCTCGTACATGAGTGGCCCAAACTCAGCCTCACCGCGATCGGCGACGGCGGTTGCCAACGGATGGGAGAAATCGGTGATTTCCTGTCCGGTTTTGCTGTCGATAAGTCGAAGAGGAGCAGCAACTTCGAGGTAGGTACGTACGCGGGTGAGCACTGCCGTGACTTCGGCGATGGTTGGGAGTTGATACGGCACGGGATAGGTCCCCTCGGCAGAATCTTTGGCGCTCGGGTTGTCGCGATTGCGATACGGGCCCACTCCCCATAAGGGTAAGCTAAGTAACAGGAGGCTGGCAGTACAGGCCAGCCTTGGTAACTTTAAACGACGAGTTATGAGGGAGATGATGAGGATTAACATCGGAAAGCTGAGGTTGAGCCAGGTGGCATTAGCGGTTTTCAATCTACGGCCAATTTTTAGCGCAAAATTACCAAAGACCTATGTCTGCAGGGGCCTAAAATGGAGTATATTCGCCGCTTTGACTTTGCCATCCACAAAGTTATTTTTATACCACGTTATCATACTCTCGACAGAGGCGGATTTTTTATTCATTAACAAATCCACTAGCACCTAACAGCGGCTCTTCACCCCAAAGGCCTCAATTCCTCAGCCCCCAGCTTCATCATGAAATCAATGCGCTGCTTTTCTTCGATTTTTGCCGTTCTAGTTTCCGTTGCCCTGTTTTGCGGACCTCACTTCGCCTCCGCCGCTCAATACGATCAGCGTCTGGCCAATCTTTCCACGCGCGGCCAGATCGGCACGGGCGCCAACATCATGATCACTGGCTTCGTCGTTAACGACGGCGCGCCCAAAAAAGTTCTCGTTCGCGCCGTGGGTTACTCGCTCGCTCGCTTTGGTCTGGCCGCCAGCACGCTTCTCGCAAATCCCACGCTCAGTATTTACAACAGCGACGGCCAACTCGTCCTCCAAAATGATACTTGGGGCTCCTCAGACAACGATCAAGCGGTTCTCAGTGCTACCACCACTGCCGCCGGCGCTTTTGCCCTAGGCACCACCACGGCCAACGGCTCCAATGATGCCGCCCTTGTCGCTACCCTTTCTCCGGGCGCTTACACCGCCCAGGTTAGTGGTGTCGGCAACACCTCCGGCATCGGATTACTGGAAGTTTATGACATCAGCGGCTCCGCCCGCTTAATTAATCTCTCTACCCGCGCTGTCGTCGCTGCCGGCAATGGCGTATTGATCTCCGGCCTTGTCATCGCTCCCAGCACCGGTCCGCGTCGGTTGCTGATTCGTGCTGCCGGTCCAGCGCTGACGGCGCTCGGCGTGGGCGGTGCTATTGCGGATCCCGTTTTTTCGATTTATAATGACAAATCTGTCATCATTTCCGGTGGCTCGAATGATAATTGGTCCTCCGGCACCGCTGCTAACACTGCTATTCTTTCTGCCGCCTTTGCTAAAGCTGGTGCGTTTCCTTTTGCTGAAGGTTCCCGCGATGCGGCCCTCGTGATCGATCTTAACCCCGGCAGTTACACGATCCAAGTGGCCGGCGTCGGCGGAACTGGCGGCGTTTCTCTTGTAGAGGTTTACGATCTCTCGTCTGAAACGCTTTCGACGGTGGGCGTTTCCGCCTCGGTTGCTACGGCTGATTCACGTGGTAGCTCACCCGTAGTTTTTACGATCAATCGCGTCGGGGATATTTCCAAGTCCATTACGGTCGGTTACTCGCTCAGCGGTACTGCTCAATCTGGCGTCGATTATTTACCCGTCAGTGGTGTGGCTAGTTTTGCTGCCGGTGCGTCCACGGCGACTGTAAGCCTCGTACCCAAGGCCAATAATGCCAACCTCAATAACCGTATCGCTACCCTCACGCTTCTCGCCAACAACAGCTATGGCCTCGGTACCAACGACAGTGCCAGCGGATCTTTCTTTTATAACTCAGGATCGCTCTTCATCTCCAACTTGCGCACGCCGGCGACGGTCACCGGTTCAACGGCTTACGGTACCGGCACCATTCAACTCGCACCTGATGAAAAATCTGCTTATATTAACGTTTCTTTCTCCAGCCTTAGCTCGCCTGAGATTGTGGCACACCTGCAGATTGACGGTAACTACGTTTACAATCTCCCGCAGGGCCAAGTCAGCTACGCCGCTTGGGACTTCGCACCTTCAGGTACTTATACGACCGCCGACCTAATCGCTGCTCTCAAGGCCGGCCGCATTTCGATCTCGATCGACACCGCCAAATTTACCACCGGTGAACTCGCGGGCAATTTCGCGAAAACCTCCGGTACGGCTGCTTTCAATGTTCCCGTCGCCGCTCCTGCCATCGACCTCACCAAAATCACCACCCAAGATGCCGCGCGCTTTCTCACCCAAGCCACTTTCGGTGCCCGTAATGACGATGTCTACGCCCTAATCAATAAGGGCTACAACGCTTGGCTGAATGAGCAGATGGCACTCCCGGCCTCTCTTCACTTCGTCGAAGCCAGTGCCGACTTTGCCAACAACAACACCGGAGGCGCGGGCGGTAACACCACCACCGGCGCGCTTAACACTCGCATCGGCGCTGTCCATCGTCAACACGCTTGGTGGAAACTCGCCGTCAATGCCCCTGACCAGCTTCGTCAGCGCGTGGCCTACGCTCTGAGCCAGATTCTCGTTACCTCCGACCAAAATAGCACCATCGCCAACTGGGAAGATGGTCACACTAATTACTATGATTTACTCGTTCGCGGCGCCTTTGGGAATTTCCGCACGCTCCTGGAAAACGTTACGTTAAGCCCAAATATGGGCATTTACCTCAGTGCCCTCCGCAACCGTAAGGCGACCTACGATGCTAAGGGTGTTATGCTCACCCAAGCGGATGAAAATTACGCCCGCGAGGTCATGCAGCTATTCACCATCGGTCTCAACGAACTCCAGCCCGATGGCACTCTCAAACTCGACGTCAACGGCCAACCCATCCCTACCTACACCCAAGACACCATCGTGCAGATGGCCAAAGTTTTCACCGGTTGGGGCTACTACCAATCAACCAATCCTAGCTTCACTGGCGGCGGCGGCCTGAGTGAGAATTACCTCAATCCTATGGTGCTCTACCCGGCGTTTCACGACGACACCGTGAAAACCATCTTAACCGGCAAGGTCATCCCCGCCACTCAAGGCGGAGCCAAAGACCTCCAGGACACCCTCGATACGCTATTTAATCACCCCAACACCGCCCCCTTCATCTCTCGTCAGCTGATTCAGCGTCTTGTCACCAGCAACCCAAGCCCCGGCTACATATACCGCGTCGCCTCTGTGTTTGCCAACAACGGCGCCGGCGTCCGCGGCGACCTCGGTGCGGTTGTTCGCGCTATCCTCACCGATTACGAAGCCCGCTCCTCTACGCTCCTCAACACTGTAAGCCACGGTAAAGCCAAGGAGCCTCTCCTGCGCGCCACCGCCCTGCTTCGTGCTTACGGCGGGGCCACTACTACCACGCCTGGCGGACGCTACACCGCAGGCAGCGGCTTCAGTCTCAGCAATCCAGAAAGCTCCCTCGCCCAAGCTGCTGGTCGCTCTAACACCGTATTTAACTTCTACGAACCCGACTACATCTATCCCGGTGCCATTGCTTCCGCCGGACTGTATGCTCCGGAATTTCAGATTTTCAATGATACGACAGCCATCTCCGTCCCTAATTACCTTTACGGTATCATCTACAGCACGCCCACGGCCACCTCCGTCGGACTCACGCTCACCGACCTACTACCTTTGGCTAAAGCTCCGCAGCAACTCGTCGATTATATGAACCTCATCTTCTGCGGCGGCACCATGTCTCAAGCGGACACCAACCTCATTGTCTCCGCTCTCACGCGTATGCCTACTTCGACCGCCGATCTCGAAAAAGTCCGCTCCGCTCTTTATCTCGTTGTCACCTCACCCGAAGGCTCCGTCCAAAAATAATCTGCCCATGAATCCTAAAAACCCCACCTTCGATCCTGCCCGCCGCAAATTCATAGGCTCCTGCTGCTCAGCCGTTGGCGCCACCGGCATGTTGTCAACCTTGGCCCAACTCCGCCTCACAGGAGCTATCGCTAGCCCAGACAATGGTCCCGTTAATCCTAACACAGCCGGCGCATTACCCTCCGATTATAAAGCCCTCGTCTGCCTCTTTTTCGCCGGTGGCAACGACGCCAATAATTTTATCATCCCCAACGACGCTGACGGATATGGCTCTGCGACCTCGGACACCGGCTACGCCTCGGTCTCTGGTGGTCGCGGTGCTCTCGCCCTTCCCCAAAACACCCTGCTAGGCATCAAGCCCAAGACCTCTGATGGCCGCGCCTGGGCCATTCACCCCAGCTTCAACTCCGATGTCGCCGGCACCAACACTACGGGGCTCAAGTCTCTGTTTGATTCCGGCCAGATGGCGTTCATGGCCAACGTTGGTACTCTCGCCGTACCTACCACCCGCGCCCAGTACCTCGCGCGCTCCGTCCCTCTCCCCATTTCGCTGTTCTCTCACAACGACCAACAGGTCGAATGGCAGAGCAGCATCTCAGATAAAGCCTTTGCCTCTGGCTGGGGTGGCCGCCTCGCCGATCTCACCGACGCCTTCAACTCCAATAACTCGATCTCCATGTCGATCACGTTGAACGGCCAAAACTCCTTTCAAGTCGGCCGCAATGTGGTCCAATACTCCGTCAGCCCCACCGGCGCAATCACGCTCAGCGGCTCCAGTGCCCCCACCGGCACTTCGTTCGCCGCCATCCGCACCAAGGCACAAAACGACCTGCTTGCTGCAAAAAATAGCAACCTCTTCGAGACTGCATTCTCCGGGCTAACTTCCAACGCTATTTCCGACAGTGCGCTTGTCTCCAGCATCTTCGCGCAGACGGTACCTTTTACCACAGCGTTTCCTAACACCAGCCTCGGGCAGCAACTGCGCACCATCGCTCGTCTCATCGCCGCCGCCCCTCAACTCGGTCTGAAACGCCAGGTCTTCTTCGCGCGGGTTGGCGGCTTCGACCTCCATGAATCTCAACTCGGCGCTCACGCCACCCTCATCGCTGATATCTCCCGTAGCGTTTCCGCCTTCTACAACGCCACCGTTGAACTCGGCGCCGCCCAGCAAGTCACCACGTTCACCGCCTCCGACTTCGGCCGCACATTCAATACCAACGGCGACGGCTCCGATCACGCTTGGGGCTCCCACCACTTCGTTGTCGGCGGCGCCGTTAAAGGCGGCGACATCTACGGCAAAATGCCCACGCTGATTCGCAGTGGCCCCGATGATTCCGGCACCCGCGGCAACTGGATTCCCACGACCAGCGTCGACGAATACAGCGCCACGCTCGCGACTTGGTTTGGTGTCAGTGCCACCAATCTTCCTACCGTCCTGCCCAATATCGGCCGCTTCTCCCGCGCCAACGTCGGATTCCTCTAAGTTTGTCATCCCACGCGTGCACTGTTCCGCGCCCGCGTGCTCACCTCCCGCATGACATCGCGCCGTCTGCTTCCGGCCCTCGGCCTTTCGCTCTTGTTGGGCCTGCTCGTTTGGTGGTTTTTCACGCATGCGCACACGCCTCAGCCTGTCGCTGCCCGCCCAGCTGTTATTCCAGTCCCCTCTCCCGAAGTCGTTGATGTCCGTCGAGAAAAAAATCCCTCGCCACCCCCGCGCGTTCTTTCCGCACCCTATGAAGCCCCCGCCTCACTCGCCGCCGATTTAAATTCACCGCGATCTGACATCATCCGCGACCTTAACCTCATTAACGACCTTTTCACTAACTGGCGCATCAATTTCCCTAGTCTGGGTCACCCTTTCGGTGAAAACGCCGAGATCACCGCTGCCCTCCTCGGCGAAAATCCCTATCGCTTGCCCCTTATGCCGCGCGACCACCCCGCAATCAACGCCGCGGGTGAACTCACTGATCGCTGGGGCACACCCTACCTTTTTCATGCTCTCGCCAGCGACCGCATGGAAATCCGTTCTGCTGGCCCCGATAAAAAATTCGGTACTCTTGACGACGTCCGTTTCACTCCTCCCGGCCTCGACCCGCCTCTGTAACCAAAATCCCCCCTAATCGGCGGCTTTTGGTTTTTTCGGCCTCCACGTTGTACCTCTGGTCGATTGAGTGCGTTTCTTCGCTATTTTCCTGCAACCTATAGCCGCCGCCAGCGTCTCGACAATCACCCGATTATACCCACATTTGATCTCCACCATGTTTGCTACCCAACCTGCATCCTTCTCGCGTTCGAGCTTTTCCGCTCGCGCCCGCCGCGCCTTCACACTGCTCGAAATCCTCGTCGTGCTAGCTATCATCGGGCTCCTCGCCGGCCTTGCTATCAGTAACGTCGATAAAATCTTCGGCGGCGCCCAAGTCACCACCGCCTCGCTCTTCGTCAAAGAGAGCATGAAAACTTCGCTCACGACCTACCGTATTCACCTCGGCGATTACCCATCGAGCGCTGAAGGCATTCTGGCCCTTGTCACCGCTCCCGCTAGTAAAGCCGACCGTTGGCGCGGCCCCTACATTGAAGGCGGCAAAGTCCCGCTCGATCCCTGGGGTGAGCCCTACCAATACCGTTATCCCGGCACCAAAAATAAAGGTGGCTACGACCTTTACTCCAAAGGCCCCGACAAAGCCGACGGTACTGAAGACGATATCGGTAACTGGGATTCCTCTGCGGCCGCCACTCCTGGAAAATAATTCATGATCGAGTGCGGCCAGCAACCGGCGGCAGGCGGCCGGGCCGCGCGGGTGGGGCACTTCGCTCCTGTTGTTTCCCGGACCTCTCTCAGCGGCTTTACGCTGCTCGAGATGCTCCTTACTCTTGCGCTCATTGCGTTACTTGCGGGTGCTCTTATCGGGGGTTCCTCCGCGCTTCTCGCTGAGAAGCCACCTTCAGCCGACGATGTTTTTTGGAGTACGGTCCGCACTGCCCGCAAGACGGCCCTGAACGCTGAGCAAAATCTCAACCTCCGCTACGACGAGAAAACCAAAGCCTTCCAGCTCACTTTGCCCGACGGTAATATCCAAGCGTTCCCGATCCCCGTTATCGGCTCAGGCACTGATCTCATGGTTGAATTTCTCGCTGCCCAAAAAACCGGCGGCTCCATCCTTCTCGGTGGCACTGTCGTCGAAACTGAACCGCTTATTGGCGGCGTGACATTTTACGCCGACGGTACCTGTACGCCATTCCGTCTTCAGATTCGCGTCAACGCTGGTGCGCACATCATTGCCCTCGATCCCTGGACGTGTTCGCCTGTACTCCCGCCACCCAAATCCACGCCGTGATCTCGCCCGCGTTTCCTCTTTCCGCGCGTGTCCCGCGCTACGCCTCCGGTTTCAGTCTACTCGAAGTCCTCGTGGCGTTGATGATTTTTGCGCTCTCGGCTATCGTCCTTGGCTCAACGTACGTTAATATTCTCAACAGCTACGAGGCTGTCGCCCGCGGTAACACCCGCGACGAAGACGTCGCCTTCGCTCGGGCCCAACTTCTCGCCCAACCCGACCGCGCCAAAGCAGAAGCCGGCGCAGAATTTGACTCGCTCGAAAACCGTCACGTTCGTTGGAGTGCCACGCTTGCCAGCACCGTGATGCCCGATCTGTTTACCGTGACTTTTTTGTGCGAAGTTACGGACATGACTAAGGGTGGTGACGCTCAAAAAACCACTCAGACATTTACGGTGTTGCGCCCAACCTGGTCCGACGCTGCCGAAAAAACCCAGCTCCGCCAAGCCGTGCGCGATCGCATCGCGGAGCTTCAAGGTACTAAGAAAAAATGAGCTCGCGCCGTCCCATTTTTTCTCTCCCCTCGCGCCCCCGTGCAGGCTTCACGCTCCTTGAGATACTCCTTTCGCTCGCGCTCGTCGCCTTGATGCTCGTCGCTCTCAATACCTTTGTGTTTTCCATGGGTGAACTCTGGGGCAAAAACACCGACATCCGCCTTTTCGAGCAACACGTCCGCGCCGTCACACGTGCTCTCGATCGTGAACTCCGAGCAGCCACCCTGCCGCCCTCCGCTCGCGCCAACGCTAGCCCCGTTGCGCCCCAGGAAATCCGCCCCGGTGGTGGTGTTACCGACACGTTGCTTACCTTTGAACTTCCCGCAGGTACTCGCCTCATTAGTTGGCCCGGCCCCGCGCTTCCCGAAGTGGTTTGTTCTTTGCAAGCCCGACAAAACGAAGGTCTTATCCTGCTCTGGCAGTCACGACTCGAACCTCGTTTCGAAGCCGATCCACCGCGTGAGACGATCCTTACCCCTTTCGTCACTGCTATCGCTTACGATTACTACGACACCGCCTTACTGCGCTGGACCACCGAGACCGCCGTCAAGAAAGACAACTCCGGCAAATACACCGCCCCACAGCGCCTCCGTTTGAAATTTGCCTATGGTGCTTTCACCCGCGAGACCGTCGTCAACCTCGGCAACACCCCGCAAGGGTTGCCCAACTTTTAACCGGCGATGACCGCACGCTCTCTTTCCTCCGTCCGCGCCAGCGTCCTGGTGATCGTCATGGTCACGCTTATTTTTACGGCTCTCGCGCTTACCGTCTTCCTAGAAAAAGCTTCCAATGACCTCATCGTTGAAGCTCGTGAAGCCGACACCCGTCGTCTCCGTCAGGAAGCTTACTCTGCCCTCGAGACCACGCTCTCCGTGCTTGAAGAATTTCGCCTCGTCTTTAACGGCCTCCACACTCCCGCCGAAGGTTGGTCTGACCCTCTCAGTTTTGCCGGCTACATCCCCACTGAGGGCCGCACCGTCACAGTCACCTTCGAAGATGAAAGCGGTAAACTCTCCCTCCCCCAGGCCGGCGCTAATCAGCTCCAAAACCTCTTTCTCTCCTTCGGTCTCACTAACTACGACACCGAGAAACTCACCGACATCATGCTCGGCTGGATGAAGCGGAACCACACCTATACCACCGCTCAATCCCCCGACTACGAGCACGCCGCCTTGCCCTACGTCGCGCCGCTACGTTCGTTGCGCTCCTACGGCGAACTTACCGCTATCGACTTTGCTCGCACGATTTTCTTCGACGAAGCTGGTCGCCCCAACGACCTTTACCGACGCTTCGTTGACAACGTTTCTCTCCTCAATTTCCAGCGCACTAACCTTAATGGTGCTAAATCCGATGTCCTCACTGCTCTCGGTGAATTCGACGAAACGCAGAAAACTAAACTTTCCGACTACCTTGCCGGCACCGGCCAATCTGCTTATAATGGCCCTGGATGGTTTACTGCGACCAACGACGCCCGTAAATTCCTTGGTTCCGCCGGCCGAGCCAACTCCTTCGGCACCACCATCAGCGCCCTGCGTATTCGCCTAGTCGTGCAAGAAGGCCGAGCCCAATACCGCCTCGACGCCGTCGTTTCCCCCCTCAATGGCGGGGCAACAACCGTGCTGACGACCGCAACCAATACCCGCGCTAACACGTCAGATGAACAAGCAGCCAGTTCTGCTAGCATCTCTACCACCTCCCGCCCCACGACCACTCCTTCCTCCGCCGCCACCGCCGCTGCGGCGAGCACTCGTTTGAATTACCCCTTTACGATCCTTCAGCTCGCCGAAAATGAGCCTCAACCACCTCCTCCACCCCCGCCACCTACTCCCTAGTCTGAGCCATCCTTTTCGCTTTTTTTATCAAACGTTCTCCCTTTCTTAGCCATTCTCCTTTTTTCTCCTTCCGCTAACCTTTTCCGATGAGCGATTCGCCCCTCCATTTTCTTCGCGCCGGCCCCCCGCCGCCCAAGGTCTGTCTGCTGCCCGATGCGCTCTTTTTCACCCGCGCTATCCCTATCGCCGCTGGGACACCCATCGCCGACGTGGCATCTCAGGTTGAACTCGCCCTTGAGTCTCTTGCTCCTTTCCCCGTCGCCCAGCTTTACTACGGTTACTATTATCCGTCCGGTGCTAGCGCCGCCCTCGTTTTCGCTGCCTACCGCCGCCGCGTCACGGCCGAACAAACTGATCTATGGAACGTAGCTGATCTTGTCCTCCCCACCTTTGCCGCCCTTCTCGGTGCCCCGCTCGCCGCTGGTACAACGTTAATCCTTACGCACGTCGATAGCCTTACGGCGGTCCACGCTGTCGCTGAGGGTCCTGTGCAGATTTTCACCACGCCACTCGCGCCCGCAACCGACGACGTCTCCTCCAATGAGGCAGCTCTAGCAGCCGCCAAATCCGAGCTCCTCCGTATGGTCGGCGGTAGCATCAGCGTCCTCGATCTTGCAACCCTTCCTGTCGCTCAGCCCGCAGCGCGCGATGGCGATTTCACTTTTGTCGCTGGTGAAATCACCTCCCGACTACCCGCTGCGATCACCGCTGATCTCGATGTCCGTGATAAAACTGCCCTCTTGGCTCGCCGCCGCAGCCTCGCCCGCGATGTCATGTTTTGGCGCGTCGCCGTCGGATGCGTTCTTGCACTTTTGTTTATGGGCCTCGGCGAAATTTCACTCGGTGCTACTCGCGCTACCTGGCAAAAAGTGCGCCTCGCTCAACTCTCCGCCCAGCGCCCCACCGTCGAGAAAATCATGAATGCTCAGGCTCTCGCCACGCGCATCGAAGACCTCTCCACTAAGCGCTTACTCCCGATGGAAATGATCTCCGTCGTCGCCGCTAGGATTCCTGGCACGATTCGTTTCTCTCGCGTCGTCACCGACGCCAAGGACCTCGAACGCGTCACTATTGACGCCCGCACGGATAATAGTGGCGAAATTACATTGTTCAAAACTGCCATTGAAGCGCTCCCTGAGGTCGCTCACGCCGAAATTAGCGGCCAGCGTAACGCCCCCGGTTCGCCCACCACCACCTTCACCGTCACCACCACCTTCAAAGCCGGCGCCGTCAAACCCGCCGTCACCGCCGCGCCATGATCCGAACCCTCCGCGCCCTCTTCCTCGCCCGACTTTTCCGCGAGAAACTCCTCCTTGTCGCCTTCGCTGTCCTTGGCGTCGTTATGTGGTTTTCCGGTTTCAGTACTCGCGTCGGTACTTTTTGGCGTGAGCAACGCTCCACCAGCATATCCCTCGCTGAGCAGAAGCAATGGCTCGCCAACCGCGCCGCCATTGACGCCTCCGCCCAGAAAGCCGCCGCTCGTCTCGACGCCGCCCAGACGCTTGATGCCACGCGCCTTTACGCCGAGGTCGATAAACTTGCCCGCTCCGCCGGCGTCACCCCCGGCCTCGGCGAACAACGCGACGTCACAGGCGAGCAGTTCTCCGTGCACTCGCTCCAAGTCACCATTACCAAAGTCGACTGGGATGCTTTGAAAAAATTCTACCTCAATCTTCAGGCCCGCTCACCCTATATCAGCATCGAGCAATTTACGCTCAACGCCCCGCCCTCGGGTACTCCGCTCACTGCCGTACTTCGCGTATCCTCTGTAGAAGTTGCCAAATAAATAGGGGCTTTGGGCTGCTGACGGGTCGTGGTTTTGGGATTCGTTCTAAGGCTTGTTTAAGATCACGATTCGATTACTTTTATATGATCACCTGATGACATCGCGTCCGTCTCCCGCTCTACTCCTCGCCGCTGCTCTCGCTGTTCTCTCGCCCCGAGGCGCTCGCGCCGAGAATTCTGTCGCCTATAAATGGTCTGACTACCGCGAATCCGGCGGCCGTGTCGCTGTCGATACTCAGACTGCGCTCATCGAGCACGACATCGGCACCGATTACCATGCTCGTATCACCGGTACCCTCGATGCTATCACCGGAGCCACGCCCACCGGCGAACCTGCACCCAAAGGTAGTGACCAAGTACGCCTCACGGATCTCCACGATCGCCGCAAAGCCTGGAATGCCGATTTCTCCCGTCAATTTGCTCGCATCAATCTCTCTGTCGGTTTCGGCAACTCACGTGAGAGCGACTACGTCTCGAATGGTTGGTCCCTCAACGCTCTCACCGATTTCAATCAAAAGAACACTACGCTTCTCACCGGAGTCGCTGGTACCGACGACGACGTGAAGGTCTTCTTTCAACCCAATCGCGTCAAAAAACGCTCCAATGATGTCATCGTCGGCGTCACCCAGCTCATCGACTCGCGTACTTCCGTCTCGGTTAACGCCACATGGGGCCGCACAACGGGATATATTAGTGACCCTTACAAGCTCGTCGAAAAAAACATCGAGCTTTTGCCCGGTATTTTCCTTAGCCAGACTTTTGGAGAAAATCGCCCCAGTGAGCGCGACAAGTGGATCGCTCTGGCCTCCCTCAACCGAGCCTTTCCCTCATTTCGTGGCGCCCTTGAAACCAGCTACCGCTACTACCGTGACTCCTTTGGCACCGGCGCCCATACCGCGGAGACCGCATGGTTCCAGCGACTCGGTGAAAAATTTATTCTTCGTCCCGGCTTCCGCGTCTACCAACAAAGCGCCGCCGATTTTTATTACTATAACCTCGACCGTACCTCGATTCTTCCCGGCCGCCGTCCTAATCCCGCCGGTCCTTTCTATTCTTCCGATTACCGACTGTCTTCACTGCGTTCTTACACTACCGGTCTAAAACTCATCTTCAACGCCACCGAAGCGCTGCAATTTGACGCCGCACTCGAGCGCTACGACATGCGCGGTCGCGACGGTATCACTCCTGCTAGCGCCTACGTTCGCGCTGGCATTCTTACTCTCGGCGCCCGCCTGGCTTGGTAAGCTAAAATACTCTCACGCGTTCGCCCCGGCCTTCTTCGTGGCACTTGTTCTTCCCAGTCACCGCGTCCCGCCGCCCCTCGTCACCACGACGATGTCGGATGTTCCCTTGCGCGTGCTGACTTGGTCCGCCCTCGGCACTCGTTGCCAAGTTCAATACACCGCGACTTCCTCCACCCAATCCCAAGCCTTTGAAACCGCCGCCGTTGCCTGGGTAGCCAGCTTCGAAGCGAAATATTCCCGCTTCCGTCCCGATAGCCTTATCTCCCGCATCAACGCCGCCGCCGGCCACGCGCCCGTCGCCATCGACGCTGAAATGGAGGGCCTTCTCGCTCTCTGTGACCGTCTGCATTTCATGACGCATGGCGTGCTTGATCCCACGGCTTTGCCACTTCTGCACCTCTGGGATTACAAAGCCCCGTCACCGCGTCTCCCCACCGACGCCGAGATCGCCGCCGCCCAACGCCTTGTCGGTTGGAGAAAAATTCAACTTACCCCCGGCCACATATTTCTCCCCGAACCCGGCATGGCCCTCGACTTCGGTGGCTTCGGCAAGGAATGGGCCGTCGACATCGTCGCCCAGATTGCGCGGGATCACGGCATCACTGCCGCGCTCGTCGATTTTGGTCACGACCTACGCGCTGTCGGACTCCCGCCTGGTCGCCCCGCGTGGCATATCGGTCTCGAAGACCCCGCCAAGCCCGGCGCCCTCAAAGGCTCCCTTGCACTTACGCGTGGTCAAGGCGTTGCTTCCTCTGGCGATTATCTGCGCCGAATCGTCATCGATGGCGTTCGATACGGACACATCGTTGACCCGCGTACGGGCCGCCCCGTCGCCAATGGCTGCCGTCAAGCCACCATTATTGCACCGACCTGTTTACAAGCCGGCGTCCTGAGCACCGCTGCGTTCGTCCTGGGTGTGAAAGCCGGACTCGAGCTTATCCAAGCTCAACCCGGCGCAGAAGGCCAAGTCCTCACCGATTCCACCCGCGCCCAAACCCGTGGTTTCTGGAACTACGTCGCAACTTAAAAAATTTCCCATGCGTTCTATTTTTTTCTTCGCCCTCGTCCTTACTCTTACGGCCACCGTCGTGCGCGCCGAAATCAAAGTCGGAGACGTATTCCCTGCGCTCGCCTCCGCCGGCCTTGCCGGCGGCACTATGCCCGCGACCGAGGGTAAAATCCTCGTTGTTGATTTCTGGGCCTCGTGGTGTGCGCCATGTAAAGCATCGTTTCCCGCGCTCGGCAAAATCAACTCAGACTATGCCCCCCGCGGCGTCGTGCTTGTCGGCGTCAGCGTCGATGAAAAAGCCTCCGCCTACGCCGCGTTCGTGAAGAAACAAGCCCCGCCGTTTCTCGCGCTCCACGACGTCGCCCAACACCTCGTCCGAAGCGTTGTTGTTCCCGCAATGCCTTCGACTTATGTGGTCGGCCGCGATGGTAAAGTCCGGTACCTTCACGCTGGTTACCACGGAACTACTACTGACCAACTCCTACGCGCTGAACTTGAACTCTTACTCACTGAAAAATCCTAAATCACTTCACGCTTTTCCCAAGAAATCCCATGCACTCTCGTCTCATCCTCGCCTCTCTGCTCGCCGCTACCGCACTCGTCTCCGGCTGTGCCACGACCACCGCCCTAGTTCAACCTTGGGAGCGCGCTACGCTCGCCGATTATACGATGCGCCCCGACCGCGATCCCCTTGCGCTCGCTTTGGCCGAACATGTTTATTTCTCACGTGAATCCGCCGCGGGTGGCCGCGGCGTGGGTGGCAGCGGTTGCGGCTGTAACTAAGCACGCGGTCTCGCGTCGCCGTATTTTTATAGCAACTTTTTAATCTCGCTGCTGTCATCGGTTTTCTACCGTCCATGTCCTATTTCGCTGCCATCCATCGTCGTTTGCATTGGCTGAATCTCCCCGGCGCATTGCTCATCGCGCTGCTTCAGCGGACCCCGATTATCCGCGTCGCTGCGAGCGCAGGTAATTTCGTCCTCAGTTCCACCGCTGGCAATGTCCTCAAAGCGGCCGCCTCTACACTCGGCGCACTCGGCGCGGTTCACAGTATGGCAGGTGCGACCACCTTGAGCGCCTCGACCCCAAGTCCAGCTAGCGGTACAGTGGGAACGGTTTTCAATACCGTGGTTTTCTCCGTGAAAGGCGCCCAATCCGCGGCGAGCTCCTGGACGGTCAATGGGGGCGTCCCTCCCGGCCTCTCCCTGAAAGCGTATGGTACCACCACCGTTGGAGTCACCAGCGGACTGATTAACAACGCATCTACTCTACAACTCGACGGCACACCCACTTCCGCGGGACAATTTTTACTTTCGCTCACCGCGTGGGAAAGCGCCGGTGCTAAAAACACCTCCACAACGTTCACCTACGTTATCAACATCGCTGCTGCGCCTAACTCCGCGCCAACAATTTCCACTCAGCCCACTTCGAAAACGGTTCCCGTCGGTGGCACGGCTCAGTTTACCTCAGCTGCCTCCGGATCGCCTACACCCACGCTGCAATGGTTTAAAGGATCTACGGCGATTGCCGGCGCCACCTCCACGATTCTTACAATCTCCGGCGCTACTTCGGCTGACGCTGCCACTTACACCCTCGTAGCCACCAATTCACAAGGTTCCGCCACCAGTAACGCGGTGACTTTGACCGTTACCGGCGGGGTTACTGCTGGACCAACGATTACCTCTCAACCAACGGATGTTAATGTTTCAATTGGCGGCTCAGCCACATTTACAGCTTTTGTATCCGGTTTGTCTGATATTTCGTATAAATGGTACAAAAATAATGTTGAGCTATCTGGTGCTAACTCTCCGGTGTTCACAATTTCTAGTGTTAATCTCTTGGACGTAGGAATTTATAATTTTACGGCTAAAGACAGCTCTGGTTCCGTTACAAGTAGCGGGGCAGCACTCACAATTAATTCTTCTCCCGTAATTATCACACAACCCAATAGCCAAACCCTAATAGCTGGAGCAAACGCATCTTTCACTGTTTCAGTATCAGGCACCCCTCCTCCAATATTTCAGTGGAAAAAAAATGGCTTAGATATACCCGGACAAACTGATGCTACTCTTTCATTGATTAATATTCAGTCCTCTAGTGCAGGGATATACACTGTTATTGCCACAAATTTATATGGATCAGCAACAAGTAATGCTGCAACTCTCTCTGTTAATGTTCCGCCTGTTATTACCGCACAACCTTCCAGCCAAACTGTAAGTGTTGGAGCTAATGTAACCTTTAGTTTATCAGCTACAGGTAGTCCTTCTCCTGTACTGCAATGGAAAAAAAATGGTTTAATTATATCAGGACAGACTAACACCACCCTTACATTAACTAATATTCAAACTTCTGATCAGGGAAGTTATACATGTGTTGCAACTAATCTCGTTGGCTCAGTAACCAGCTCTACAGCATCGCTTTCGATAAATTCTGTTGCGGATGCTCCTGTGATTACTGCTCAACCTGTGAGTATAACAGCCTCTGTAGGCACTGCAGCTACTTTATCCGTGGTAGCAACTGGTTCTCCTTCTTACCAATGGCGTAAGAATGGGGTGTTTATTCCGGGTGCCACCAATTCATCGCTTTCCTTTTTGAAACTATTGGCGTCGGATACTGCTACCTATGATGTCGTAGCAACAAACGCCTCAGGGACTGTAATGAGTCCTGCGGCTACGCTTATTGTGACTAGCGCTCTTGCATCTCGTTTGAGTAATCTTTCCGTGCGAACAACTCTTTCTGGAAACCAGATTCTTACGGTTGGGCTTACCATGTCGGGTGGGGTTAAGCCCGTTCTGTTTCGTGCTGCAGGACCAACTTTAGGAGGCTCGCCGTTTAATATTCCCGGTACTATGTCCGACCCTAAACTAGCTATTTTTGACGGCCCAAATCAGGTCGATTCAAACGATAATTGGGGTGGAATTTCTGCAACTAGTGTGGCTATCGCTGCGGTTGGTGCTTTTCCTTTTTCATCATCTACAAGTCTTGATGCCGCTACCGTTACAAGTATCCAAGGGGGTCGCACGGTTCAGGTCTCTGGACCATCAGCTGGCAATTTGATTGTGGAAGCTTATGATATTGGTGTGGCGAATTCACCTCGTCTGACCAACCTTTCAGCCCTTAATTTTGTTGGAACTGGCGGTGATGTTTTGATAGCAGGTTTTACGGTCGCCGGTTCAGGTTCAAAAAATTTACTCATTCGCGCTGTTGGGCCGAGTCTTGCCGCTTCTCCATTTAATATCGGTGGAACGCTCGTTGATCCAAAGCTTACAGTACGTAACTCAACACAAGATATCGTTGGTGAAAATGATAATTATTCGTTGTCGCTCGCCTCTGTTTTCTCCAGTGTCGGAGCATTTGGTTTGGTTGCCGGCGCTAAGGATGCTGCTCTGTTGATCAGTCTACCGGCTAGTCCCGGTGGTGCGGGTTATACGGTCACCGTTTCAGGGTCTGATGGTGGCACGGGTCTATCAATCGTCGAGGTTTACGAGCTGCCTTAATCGGCCTTGACCCTCCTCCAGCGAATCAACGCGAGCCTGCTACGAGCGGGCGCAGATCCACGTTGCCGGTTCCGGTGGTTTTGATGTCCAATTTTTCTTCCCCGCTTGTCACAAAAAGCACACTCTCAATTTTATAAGCAGTCGTGTTTTGGCCTGCATCTGTCACCAGTTGTTGCAGGCGCGCGAGATTTTCGAATTTCACCGTCACGTCTTGATTGATTGCGCTTAACGGAGCCAAACCCAACGGCTTTTCTTCGCTCTGAGTTTTACCGGCGTAGACGCCGTTCAGGTATAGCTTATGGTTTGAACCCGATAGACCGATCGGGATCACGTTCTCGCTGGTGTAGCGCAAAGTCATCACCGCGGTGGCTTCTAGTTTGTTCGACGTACTGGGTTTGAAACCTACGATACTCACGTTAACTCCTGTAAGCTTGAAACCATTACCGCAACCCGCGACGAGCGCGATTAAGGCTAGGGCGAGCGTAAAACTGAGGCTGCGAGAAAAGATGCGAAGGGGCGTCATGAGTTCTAAGCAAGGCGTTCCTGTCGCCGACGGCAAGGCCGCGCTCAGAAAATTGAAAGCGCCTGGGCGCTTTCCAGTGCAAACCAGGCTACCGCTGCGATCACCGCCGCGATGAGTGCATGTCGAAAGAGCTTCTGCCCACGTAATACGGCATCCTGGAGGTCGGTATCGAGCGTCTTGCGGTTGTTCTGAGCCATGAAACTCACAAAACGGGGATCCCTCAAACGGCTTCCCTGACGATCCCGCCCCAATCCGAAACGGATGGCTGGTTTATGGAGCAGTTTTTGAAGGAAGCGAAGCACGCTTATAAATCGTAATTTTGGATTGGTTTTTTCAAGGCGAAACTCGCACCGTTTCCTTCTTTCCATCTTTTTTATGCACCACTTCCACTACGTCGGCCAAAACCTACACTGCGAGTCCGTCGATCTCGCCGAAGTCGCCCGTCTTTACGGCACCCCAACTTACGTCACCAGCGCTGCCACGATGGCCGATAATTATAACCGCTTGGCTCATAGCCTCACGGGGCTAGACGTGCAGCTATGTTACGCGATGAAGGCCAATTCCGGCCTCGCTGTGCTTCGGCACTTTGCACGTCTCGGTGCCGCCTTTGACCTCGTGAGCGGTGGCGAACTCCGGCGCGTACTCGCGGCTGGCGCTGATGTGAAACGCAGTGTTTTCGCCGGCGTCGGGAAGACTGAGGCGGAGATCCAGCTTGCGCTGCAGAGCGGCATTTTCTCCTTTCACGTTGAAAGCGAGCCCGAGCTCGCCCGGATTAACCACGTAGCCGGCAAACTTGGCGTCAAGGCGCCCATCGCCATCCGTATCAACCCCGACGTCGATGCCCACACCCACGCCAAAATCACCACGGGCAAGAGCGACAACAAATTCGGTATCCCACTCAAGTTTGCCGCGGCCGCCTACGAGGCGGCTTCAAAATATCCCCATATCCAACTACGCGGCGTGCAAATGCACATCGGCTCGCAATTAACAGAAATCGGGCCCTTTGCAGAAGCCGTCTCTAAGGTCGCGCCTTTCGCCGCCGAGTTGAAGGCGAAGTATGGTATCACCTACTTCTCCATCGGTGGCGGTATCGGCATTGTTTATAAAGACGCGCTTGCCAGCGGCAACGCTGCTTGGTGGGACGCGCAGCCTGCGGCCACGCGACCGCTGACCCCTGAGGCCTATGGCGCGGCACTTGTGCCACTTCTGCATCCGCTCGGTCTTAAAATCCTCCTTGAGCCCGGCCGTTTCATGGTTGGCAACGCCGGCGTCCTGCTGACTCGCGTCGAGCACCTAAAGCGTGGTTCGGGAAAAAATTTCCTCATTGTTGACGCCGCGATGAACGACCTTGTACGTCCCGCGATGTACGAAGCGTTTCACGAAATTGTTCCGCTGCATCGCGACACGACGCGACGTGCGCTCGTGGCTGACATCGTCGGACCAATCTGTGAGAGCGGCGATTGTTTCGCCAAAGACCGTCAACTCCAAGAAGTCGGCGAAGGTGAATACATCGCGCTGATGAGTGCGGGCGCTTATGGCTCCACGATGTCGAGCCGCTACAACACCCGCGCCCTTCCAGCCGAAGTCATGGTCCAGGGCAGCGCTTTCGAGCTCGTAACCGCTCGCGAGACTTTTGAGTCGATGATTGCCCACGAAAAAATCCCAGCGTTCCTCAAGTGATAACCGAGCACTCGTCAAAATCTCGATTCTTGGAAACACGCAGTTTAGGCGTCTTCTTTTTTGTGTCTTTGGCGAGTTTCGTGGTTAACCTCGGCCCATGAAATTTTGCGTCGTCGGAGCCGGAGCTTGGGGCACTGCGTTTGCAGTGCACTTGGCGCGTCTGGGCCGTTCGGTGACACTGGTGCCGCGACGCGCGGAGCAAGCTGCGGCGTTGCTCGCGGCACGCGAAAACCGAGAATATCTTCCGGGTGTCGTGCTCCCGACCACCCTTGGTGTGACCGCAGATCTCGCTATGGCGTTGGCGCCGACGACTGTGGTTTTACTGGCGTGTCCGTCGCAGGCCTTGCGCGAGACGACGGCCCGCGTGCAAGCCGCGCATAGCGCAGCGACTCCGTTTCGCTTGATTGTAAGTCTAGCCAAGGGTCTCGAAATCGGTTCACACCTGCGCCCAACCCAAGTGATCGCCGCTGTGCAGCCCGAGGTGCCCGTTGGAGCCATTACCGGCCCCACCAACGCCGCAGAAGTCGCGCGTGGTTTACCCGCTGTTATGGTGCTGGGCGCCGCGCGCGGTAGCGAGGAGTTGGTTGCGGAAATTCAGGCCGCCATCAGCGGTCCTACTCTACGCGTATACACGAGCGATGATCTCGCAGGTCTTGAATACGGCGGTTGCCTAAAAAATATTTATGCCATCTCCGCGGGTTGCGCGGCAGGTCTTGGGCTCGGCGACAATGCCAACGCCGCGCTGCTCACTCGCGCGCTCGCCGAGATGGTGCGCGTAGGTGCGGCGCTCGGTGCTCGGCCGGAGACGTTTTACGGACTGAGCGGTTTCGGCGATCTTGTGGCGACGTGTCATGGCGCCTGGAGCCGCAATCGGGAATTTGGCCAGCGCATTGGTGAAGGCCATAAGGCCGCCGAACTCATCGCGCACCGTAGGACCGTAGTCGAAGGTTTCCGCACGACGGAATCGTTTCACGGTTTGTGCGTCGAACGCGGTATTGATGCACCGATCTTGCGCGAGATGCATTCGATTTTGTTTGGCGGCAAAGCACCGGCTGCCGCGCTGAACGCTCTCATGACGCGCGAGCTCAAGCGCGAGTGAACGCCAACGCGCGAACCGAAGCGCTATCACAAAGATGTCGAACTTGAAATTTCCCAACCGTACTGACCTCGCGCGCGGGCGCGAAGTTGTGCTGGTGACCGGCGACGAGGCGTTATCGGTGATAAATTTACGTGAGGCGTATGCACGCGGAATCTTTCCCTGGCCCGGACGACCCGATGAGCCGATTCCATGGGCATGTCCGCGGCGGCGCGCGGTTTTAGTTTTCGATGAATTTACGCCGGGGCGTACGTTGGAAAAAGCCGCGCGGAAACCAGGTTGGAGTTTTTCAATTGATCGCGATTTTTCGGCGGTTATCGCGGCGTGTGCAGCTGCGCCGCGGTCAGGCCAAGAAGGCACGTGGATCAGTCCAGCGATGATTACGGCGTACACGGCGCTCCATCATGCGGGCGGAGCGCATAGTGTCGAAGTGTGGAAAAACGACCTGCTTGTGGGCGGGCTATACGGCGTCGATGCAGGCGGTTTCTTCGGCGGTGAGAGCATGTTTCACTTCGAGGACAACGCCTCAAAATTAGCTATTTGGTATCTTGCTGGTTATCTCCGTGAGCGTGGCCAAGCGTGGCTGGATATCCAGCAACTCACCCCGCACATGGAGCGCCTCGGCGCGAAAGAGATCACGCGAGCGACGTTTCTCGCCGAGCTCGAAAACGAGCTCAGCGCCAAACGGACATTGTTTCCAAAAACTTAAAAACGAACAGGCGCGCTGGCTTAATGCCCGGCGCCGGCTTGGTGGTCTTGGATGTATTCCTGTTTGAGGCCGAGTTTTTCGGGCGCGTGCAGTACGAGCATCTTCATGCGAATATCAGCGGGCACCTGGTCCGAGGTCGCTTTCGAGACGACGATCATGAGCGTGATCGCGAGCGGTACGCTCCAGATGGCGGGTTGTTCACAGAGGATGCGCAAAAGCGGGTGCTCGGCCCAATAGCCATTGAGTGGGGCGAAGTTGGCGAAAATTTTCCCCATGGGGCCCTTGTCGAGAGCGAGCGTGCCAAGATTGGTGAGGGCGGCAGCCCCGAGTGCGCAGAGTCCGCCGGTCAACATCCCTGTGGCGGCACCTTTCATCGTCATGCCGCGCCACCATACGCTCATGAAAAGCAGCGGAAAATAACTCGCGGCGGCGATTGCGAAGGCTTGGCCAACCATGAAGTTGATCTCGAGCGGTTCGACGAAGCAGCCGAGCGTAACGGCTATCCCGCCGATTAAAATGGCGGCAAGTTTGAACGCGACCATGCGTTCGGCGGATGAAGATTTTGGCCGTAACATGCGTCCGTAGACATCGTGGGCGAGCGCGCCCGTCATGGATACGAGCAGTCCACTGAACGTGCTCATGAATGCCGCGAAGGCACCGGCGCACGTTATTCCGCTTAAGATCGAGCCCACCACGCCGTACTTGGCGCTGATTAAGGTGGGTAATTCGAGCACGACTTTGTCTGTGCCCTTCGCACCGACGCCGCTGTAGAGCTCCGGCATGAGATTGCGCCCAATCACGCCGAAGACCGGCGGAAACACGTAAAATACGCCGATTAATATCATGACCCACATCGTGGTTTTTTTCGCGGCGACCCCGTCGGGGTTGGTATAAAAACGCACAAGAATGTGCGGCAGACCTGCTGTGCCGCAGACTAGCGCCATGATAAGCGAGTAGGTGTAAACGAGTGAGTAGGGCTTTTGGTGCTCGGTAAGGAACGTGGCGCGCTGCTCGGCGGGAAGTGCCGCGGCAGCGGCGTTGACGGCCTTGGTCGTCAGCGGGCCAAACGGGGCTATCCATGCTGTGTCCGCAGGAGCTTTTGCGACAAGCGGTTTGCGCTCGATGCCAGCTGAAGGCTTGGTGCTAGGTTGGATAGCAGAGATACTGGATTTCATCTCGCCCGCAGCGACATTTGCGCCGACTTGGCTGTTGTAGAAACCGACCACCGCCATCAGCACGAACACGGGCACTGTGATCGCGAACAATTTGATCCAATATTGGACCGCTTGGACTAGCGTGATACCTTTCATGCCGCCGAGGGCGACGTTGAGCGTGATCACCGCGCCAACGAGCACAACGCCGACCCAATACGGTAGGCCGGGAAATATGTACGCAAGCGTCACGCCCGCGCCCTTCATCTGCGGCATCGTATAAAAGAAACCAATAAACAGCACAAAGCACACGGCGATCTTGCGGAACATCGGAGAATCGAACCTGCCTTCCGCGAAATCTGGAATTGTGTAAGCGCCGAAGCGTCGCAGCGGCCCAGCGATGAACAACAGTAAGAAAAGATAGCCGCAGGCGTAACAGACCGGATACCATAAGGCGTCGTAGCCCGATGACATTACCATGCCGGCAATGCCCATGAACGACGCCGCGGAAAGGTATTCACCGGAGATGGCGGAGGCGTTCCAGCCCACAGAGACCGAGCGACCTGCGACGAAGAAGTCGCTGGCGGTTTTGGAGGTTTTTGCGGAGCGAAAACCCATCCAGAGCGTCACCGCGACTGTAATAAAAGAAAATGTGAAGATCCAAGGATCGACGCCGCCAAAGAAAGCAAGGTGTAGGTTCATAACTTAGCGGCGGAGTTCTTGAACTTCGGCTTCCTCCAGGCTTAGGGAGCGCTTGATGAAGACGTATGAGATGATCCAAACGAAGGGAAAAAATAGCACTCCAAGGATGAGCCAACTCAGGGTAAAGCCGGCTACGCGGGTCGCCATCAAGACGGGTGCGAGGTAGTTAAGTAGGGGCAAGCCCAGCAAAGCCACGAGGAATGTGGCAGCGCAGGCGATGGACAGGGTGAGTTGGCGGCGCATCAAGGAGCGGAGGAACGGCTCGCTGTGCACCACATCCTCGTGGTTCGGGGTAGGCGAAGACATGCTTCGCTAAGAATGTAAGCCCGCCGTAGCGTGACAACTCTGTTTCCTGTCGGTTAGGGCCTTCTCTGGAATTGGCGCAGATGGCGCTACTCAGTCTAGTGTTTCACTTGTTCGATGGACTCGACCTGACTAGCTTTGAAATTGATGCGGATGTGTTCGTCGACACAGTCGCGGTAAATGCTGCTGTAAACGGGTTCGTAGATGACGACGGCTTGGCGGGTTTTAGGGTCGACCACGACGTACTGCCTATAACCCGTGCGGGTGTTACCAAGGTATTCTTGACGATAGCTGTTATAGATCCACGTCTCGCTAGTGCCTGCCTTGGTGGTTTGGGTGAGGCGTTCGTCAGGAGCACCAAGGGCGATGTAGACCAGATCGGGCGAATAGCCCACTTCTACGCGACCGAGCCTAATTTTATTTTGAGTATCCGCGTCCAGCGCTGAGAAAGCAGCAGATTTTTCCTTGATGCGGCTAGGTATCGTGCTGCAGCCGCCAAGAAAAAGAGCGAGACAGACCACGGCTAAGAGACGACAATTAATTAACATATTTAGGGCGCTTGAGCAATGAGCTCGGTTTAAAATCTCTCTCTGTTGGAAGGGGACTAATAAGAACGAATTCTTCGTCAGCTAAAGTGGAAAAAATGCCACCCATTATGTGACACTTTCCACCTGTTTTTTAGGCGGGTTTAGATTTATCCAGCGTGATCAACACGACCGAGGCGATAATGATAGCGGAGGCGGTGAGTGTGCGCGTGCTGATGGGTTCGTCCAAGATCAGCCAACCAAGGAAAACGGCCACGATGGGATTGACGTAACCATAGGTGGCTACGTGGGCGGGCGCGCAATTTTTCATGAGCCAAACGAAGGTCGAAAAACCTACTAACGAGCCGATGCCTATGAGGTAAATAAACGCCAGCCATGATCGTGGGCTCACCGTGTTAATATCAAAGCGCGTCAAGTCGCCGTGTAGACAGGCTACGAGCAATAGCGCCGCGCCACCGCCTAGCATCTGCAATGCGGCGGCTTGTGCGGGCGAGGCGCCGTGTTTCGCATGACGCGAAGTGATGGAGCCTAACGCCCAAGCGACGCAGCCGATTAGAATCGCGATCACTCCGCCGAGATGGAGGCCTCCGTGTGAGGTATTTTGCCAAGGGGCGGCAAGCCAGACGACGCCACTGAAACCGAGGATCATAGCGCCAAAAGTACGGACGGTTGGGCGCAAGCCGCCGGGCCACGCCCACTCAGTCAGCACTATAAACAGCGGACCGATACCGATCAGCAATGCGATGATGCCCGAGGGTAGATATTGCGAAGCCCATACCACGGCGCCGTTGCCGCCGAGTAGAAGAAAGGCGCCGATGAGGGTGTTGACGCGCCATTGGCGCAGGCTGGGCTTGGGCGCACCGCGGAGTTTTAAAAATATAAAAAGTAACCCACCCGCGATAAGGAATCGCGCGGCGGCCATCAGAAAGGGTGGCATCGTCTCGACGGCGATGTGCATGCCCAAGTAAGTGCTGCCCCAGACGAGATAAATTGTGGCCAAGGCGCCGATGAGTGCTGGGCGGGAGGGAATGGCGACGGAGGCGGGCATGTGGTACAGAGCGTGGTGTGCCTTAACCTCGTGGCCGAACCGAGCTCATAATGATTCCACCGTTAGTCATGGATGACTTATCCTAATTTCTTTCCGCCGGGCTGAAAACGAGAAACGTGCAATTATGGTGTGAAGTGTCGCCGTGTTTATTTTATCATGCCATACTCAAGCGGAGAAATATGGTCCGCGTGCGCGGGGTCGTCGTATGTGCTGCGTTTGATTCGGGTGATGAAGGTTTGGAGTATTGACTGCGGACGAAACCAGATCTTTTGGCTGTCGATCTTTTTTTGCCAGATATACACGGCTTAGATAATTCGGTGTGGCCGGAGTAGGAGAATGCCCTTGGGACGTGTATGGCTTAGGCGCGTCGTTAGGTTCAGGTGCGTACAGAGCCAAAGCTGTAGCGAAGCGTCCAACCTCGGGTGGCGCTGGGCGCGAGTTCGGTGACAAGGTAGGGCTCGATGCTCCAAGTATTGCTATTGCCCCAGATCGGGCAAAAATCGGGCGTGAAATCGGTCGAGAACGTCAGGCCGCTCAGGTGAGGATGCGATAGGTGGACGAGTAGGGGTTGGCCTGGGGCGATGCGGAGGGGTTCGAAGTGGCCGTCGAGTTCGTTTTCGAAGCGGCGTTTGAACGAAAGTCGATTGTGGGCGTCTAGTGCGTAGCCGGGATTTTCGGAAAAGCTATAACCGGCGGGTAGCTCGCAGGTGAGGAGGCGATCGCTGAGAGCAAAAAAAGGATGAGCAAACCAATGTAATGGTAGGGCGCGTGCCCCGGTGTTGGTTAGGCTCGTAGTGGAAACGAGTGTGCGGCCTTCTAGGGCGACGCGTCGGGTGAGTTGGGCGCCGTAGCCGTCGCCGAATTGCTCAGTTTGAAATTCAAGGGCGGTGGCCGCGGGCGTTATGCGCCATGAGCAGGGGTCAGTCACGATGGGTTTGCCGTCGGGGCCGGGGGCGACACGTCCGATGCCTATGATCCAGCCGTGGCCGTCGCGGAGCATGAGGTTACGTTGGGTGCCAAATTCGGCGTAGCGAAACGACTCCGGCAGGCCTTGACCGTTGAAAGCTTTAGGATTCGGGTGGGGCCACTCGGGGCCGGCAAGGAGTGAGCCACCGCGGGAATCTTGGACCTGCCAAATGTAGCCGCCCCAGCAAAAACGGATACCTTGGTGCAGGCGATCGGCTGGATCTGCTGGATCAAGGAGTTCGACCGAAAGTTCGGCGTTGGCTAGGGTGAGCACAGGGACAGGGCCGAGGCGCTCGTTATGTGCGGCGTGATGTGCGGGGGTATTATTTCACTCGGCGCACGCGCAAGGTGGTGTTCTTGCCATCGACACTCAGAGCAAAGGCGCCAGCCGGGCGCGGTTGAATTGCTACTTCGCGGCCTACGAGCTCGACGGTAATGGGTTCCACGCCCTCCCAAATTTGTCCATTGTCCAGAGCGAAGCTATTGCCGCCGACCCAGCCTGTGGCCCGAGCTTTGAGAATGGGCTCATTTTTCCAGTCGCCGTTAAACGAGGGTAGCCCGAAGCGTTCTATGCCGCTGCGTTTACCTTCGGTGGCCACGGCAGCGGTAGTGGCGGCTACGACTTGTTCGGCGGCTTTGCGCTCCGCGGCGACGCTGACGTTGGCCCTGAAGTGTCGGATGAGAGCGGCATCGATCACGCCAATTTGGTCGGATGTGAGGCGGTCAAGACCGGCGCGGGCATAGTCATCGGCGGTCATGATGACTTTGAGGCCGGGAAAGTCGTCTGCTCGGACCACGCTCAATGCGAGCAACACTAACGCAAATAAGCGGAATGGGCGTAGGGTTTTCATGAGGGGTAAGTGGGAGGAAGGGCGGTGGGAGGGGGAAAAAGGGACGGCGTTTCAGCCTTGATGAAATCAGCTCCGATCGTTTGCGCGGTGATGAGTTCGGCAAAGGCGCCGCCACGCGCAAGCAAGGTGTTGTAATCACCTTCTTCGAGCACGGCGCCGTCGCGCAGGACGACGATGCGATCGGCATTTTTGATGGTGCTGAGGCGGTGTGCGATCGTGATTACAGTGCGGCCTTGGGCTAGGCGATCGAGGGCTTGTTGGATCAGGCGCTCACTTTCGTAATCGAGGGCGGAGGTGGCCTCGTCGAGAATGAGCACGGGAGGGTTGCGCAAGATGGCGCGCGCAATGGCGAGGCGCTGGCGCTGGCCGCCGGAAAGCGTGACGCCACGCTCTCCTATGGGGGTTTGGTAGCCTTGCGGCATTTTCAAAATAAACTCTTCAGCGTTGGCCAGACGAGCGGCGGCGCGGACTTCTTCTTCGGTAGCACCGGCATGTGCGAATCGAATATTTTCATCAACGGTGCCGGAAAGCAAAATGCTTTCCTGCATGACAACGGCCATCTGACGGCGGATCCAGCGCATGTCCCATTCACTTTGTGGTACTCCGTCGATCAGTATTTGGCCGGCGGTCGGCGCGTAAAGGCCTAGGAGTAGATTGGCCAACGTGCTCTTGCCTGAGCCGGACGGACCGACGAGGGCAATATTTTCGCCGGGGCGGATCGTCAGGGAAAAAGATTCGATCACGCGTTTTTCCGTTTCAGGATACGTGAACGTGACGCGATCAAAAACAATGTCGCCGGAGAGTCGTTTTTCTCGGCGCGCACCGTGCCATTCTTCGACGTAGGGCGAGTCGATGAGTTCTTTGATGCTGGCGTAGCTTTCTCGTCCCGCGAACCAAGGTTCGCTCAAACCTATCACCATTTGCACCGGTGCCAAAATTACCGGTAGGCCCGCGATAAAGGCCACGAGCGTGCCTACCGTCATCTGCCCTTGGATTGCGAGGATGGCGCCGCCAGCGACCACGAGCGCGGCGATCGCTTGTGTGCTCACATAGGTGAATGTGCCAAAAACAGCGCTTACCCACGATTGATCGACGCGACTGCGTGCGAAGTCACCGCTGCTGCGGTCTAGCAGTTGCTCGGCCTGTTTCTCTTCACCAAAACTACGCACGAGGCGCAGTGCTGAAATGAATTCGCTAGCGGTACCGGTGAGTTTTTCCTGAGCGAGGCGTGCTTCGTGGTTGGTGATTTGAAGTTTTGCAAAAAAGCGCCACTTTGCGAATGCCCAAACTGGCAACGCCAGCACAAGAATCGCCGTAAGCCGCCAATTTAGAAAAGCCAGCACGAGAAACACCCCTGTGCTGTACAAAATAACGGGCAGAAATTGATTCAGCACCGAGTATAGTAATGATTCGATTTTCTGTGTATCGAATGCGTACTTCGAAAGTAGGCGGCCCGTTTTTTGACGATCAAGATAGCTGAAACTCAGAAACTGCAGACGAAAGAAAATACGACTGCGTAATTCAACCATCAGGCGCGCCATGACTTTAGCCAGCTCATTGGCCCCTAGAATAGAGAACACATAATGCATCCCGAGCAAGGAGGCGAATAGTGCGGTGTAAAGCACCACGCTGCGTGTGTCGCCGGCCGGCACCGATAGATCGATAATGCGCGCAAAAATCAGCGGGCAAGGCGCGATCGCGAGGCTTCGCAACAATGCCAGCCCAACGCCCGGTGCTAGCGCACTACGAGCGCGCCAGAGGTAGCCGAGTAGGCTGGGTGAATTGAGCGGCTCTGGGGACATCCTGATCTAAAACTGACCAAGCTACGCGCGACGCCAAGGGATTTTGTTTCCCTTTAAAGGGTCATTAGCCAGTCACGTGGGGCGCGACAGTTGGCGCTTTTCAGTGCTGGTAGTGCCAAAAATAGTTAATTATTTTGTCGCGCGGCGCGGAGTGCCATCGCCGTGAAGTGAGCTGTAATACGGATCGCCTGCTACTATGCTGCCACGTTTGACGGGCTGGCCGGTGAACGCGCTCTTGTATAGAGAAGTCAATAACTCGAGCGTGCGTCGTGCTTCAGGTCCGCTCAGAAGTGGGCGGCGGTTGGCATCCATGTCGCTTACAAGTGTTTCTAGCTGCGCGGCGTGGGTAGAGCCGACATCAGCGGGGAAATTCTGCCAAGCTTGCGTGAGCGCGTCGCTTTCGGGGGCGGGTGCTGCTGGCGTGAAGCGCCAGTTGTCGCGGTTGTAACTGTAAAGGTGCGTGAGCTCAACGGTAGCGCGTTGGTAGTCGAGGCGGATATAGGTTTCTTGGCGCGGGCTGAGGGCGCTGTTTACTACTGAGGCTTGGGCGCCGTTGGTAAATTGGATGAGCGCCATTGACACGTCTTCGACTTCGATTGCGCGGTCTAGGGTAGCAGCCATTGCCCGTATCTCAGCCCAGTCGCCTAGCAGGTGAAGGAGATGATCCATGGCGTGGATGCCGAGGCCCATGGTGGGTCCGCCGAGTTCAGTGGCCCATTTACCGCGCCAAGGTACCGCATAATAAGAGGCGTCGCGGAACCAGACGGTGTTACAAACCGCCACTAGCGGACGGCCGAGCAGGCCCAGATCGATTAGTTTACGCAGGTGAGCAGTCGACGAGGCGAAACGCATCTGAAAAACGCACGAGGCAAATTTGCCGGTGCGACGTTCCGCAGCTTCGATCAAATCCAGCTCGGCGAGCGAGGCGCAAAACGGTTTTTCGCAGAGAACCCAAGCGCCAGCCTCCAAGGCGGCGATACTCATCGAGGCGTGCAGTGACGGCGGCGCGGCGATGAAAACGAGGTCCGGTTTCTCCGCTACAAGTGCAGCCGCGTAATCAGTGTATGCACCGGCAATTTTATACTTATCGCTGAAAGTCCGTACGCGTGTGGCGTCGATATCAACCGCGGCCGTGATCACGACCCGACCTTTGGTAGCTTCCGCTGCTCGGACGTGGGCGTCAGCAATGCCGCCGGTGCCCACGAGAATGGCGCGATAAACTTTGCTCATGATGGGACGCCGATGGCGGTGAGGGAACGCGCAGTTGAACGGGACATTCGGTTTAAAAGAGCGGGCAGGGGCTTCTCGGGCAAGGCGTGATTACGGGATTATTCTAAAAGTTTCACACTGCGGCAATTAGCTCCCATAGGATAATTTAGTAGGAAATTTCATTCGTTAAGACCGCTTAACAATGAAATTTCGGAGCAATAAAGGCTCAATTAGGCTCAAACAGTCTGTTATCAAGCGCCTAATCAGGTTACGCCTGTACAGACGGGTACCTACTCTTGCCTTCAGACTGAGGCTTCGACGGCTAGGCGGAGGATTTTCTCTCCCGTCAGTCGACGCTCGGGTGGCAGGGAATGTGGAGTGCGGTTACCGTGGATGGCTGCGACCGTTTTGAATCTTTCCTTAGTGGCTTTCACGAACTCATCGACTGGCCGAGTCTCGCCGCAGAGCGCCATTATCTCAGGGAGCCAGCGGTGGCCGTAGCGGACGTGGTTTTGTTCGTCGTTGCGGTCGAAGGCGAGGAGCGTGTCGGCTTCGAAGTCGTTGAGCTCGCGCACGCGATCCATCACGTGGGCTTTGGCAGAGAAACTTCCGGCTTCAAATTCCATCGTCATCATGGCGTAGCGCTCATGGGGTGGCATTTGAACGAGTATATTGTAGAGGTCCAGCGAGTGCTCGACTGTCATGAGATCTACGCCGAGCTTAGGCAATTGGCGGAAACCGAATTGGCTGTGACGCGATTCATCCCAAAGATGGCGCGCCATGTCGTAGTGGAGATCAAAAGGCGCTTGCGGCGTGTCGATAAAGACAGTCGCGAGGTAATCTACGGCGTCCATTTCCATCATGAGCCATACATAAACCATGAGGCGGATGACGCGGGCATCGGTCTTGGGATCGACCAGCCAAGGGCGTACGATCGGAGTCTCAGTGGCGTCGTAACTAAACACGCTTGAGCATGTCGGGTACTTGCCGCGGTTGCATGTAGCCGGATGCTTGTAAGGAGTTGTGGTGTGTTGCCAGACGTAGCTGGCGGCCAAGGGCAGGCGGGTATCTTGGCCAAGCCAGCCACCGAGGTCATCGAGTGCTTGGGTGATATGAAGCGACCATTCGCGGGCATCGGTGCCGTTAAGGTAGGGCGTGATCTCTCGAGTATGGCGTTCTTCGTCGGCGATGAATTCTTCGACGAGTTTTTTCGACGGCCAATCGGCGAGTGGATCAGTGACTTTGAGGTAGTGCCGATAAGCAGACAACAAAGCGGGCTTCAGTACTTTGTAGAAGCCGGCAGTAAGCACGAGCGCGTCTTGGGAGTTGGTGCCTACGGCCTCGGTGAATATTTTACCAACACTATCGCGGACCGTCTCGGTGGAGCCAAAAGACGTGAGTTCGCGGCCGCGTTCGCGCAGGAAACGGGCGTGACCTGCCGATTCCCAAGCGTGCTGGCAAAGTAGATATTTTAACTCCGGATCGCCGACGCGGTAAATTAGCGTAGTTACGGTACGCAGGAACTCACGCTCGACCTCGAACAACACGCGGAGTAAGCGAGCCATCTCGTTAACGGCTGCCATGCGGCCCGAGGCAGGGCGGGATGCTGGAGTGGCGGTTTCGGCGCTCATCTACTTGGTTAAGGCGGGCGATGTTGAGAGATTTTCAGCAGATACGCCCGCGTTTGCCAGCGAGGCTGTGGCCGGGGGGATTCACGCCGACCCAACGCTCGTCGATGGGCTCGCTGGCGCGTTGGTAGCGGGCGTCGCTGGAGATGCGGAGGCGGTTTTCGGTGCGGTTGTCGAGCGAGGCGTGCACAAGAAACATGCCGAAAGTGATGAAGTCGCCTGCTTCAAACTCCGTGGTAAGCCAGCGACCGCCGAATTTGTTTACTACTGCGGGCGGGTTGTGCGAGAGCGTTCCTGTGAAAGACCATTTGCCTGCTTTGGCCGCCTCGGCGTCTTTGGGTTTGTTTTCGCAGAAGGTATCGACGTCGCGGTAAACGTAATTCTGGAGTAGATCCATGCGCTTGTGCGAACCTTCTAAGACCATGAGCCCACCCAGTTCGTATGATATGTCTCCGTAAGGAAGCCAGCACGTCATGTGCTTGTGCGTGCCGCGGCCCATGTAAGGGAGGTCGCAATGAGGGTTGGTGCCTTTGCCGGGACCGATGGCCCGTAGCCAAGTGAAGTCGTAGTGGCGGATGTCTTCTCCGTAAAATTGGCGGTAGAAATCAGGGAGGCGGCCCGAGTAAAGCAGATTCTGGATTCGCGGGTTGTTGTTGGTGAGCTCGGGCTTGAAGACATAGCCTGAGCCGGGTTTGCAGATGCCATCGATACGCGGGAAATTTTCGTCGAGGACGCCGGCTTCCGCGAGGCCTTCGGTGAGGCTGGCGCGAGCGTCGAGAACCTGGTCGCGATCGAGATAGCCCTTCATATATAGGTATCCATCGGTGTCGAAGCGGCGGCGTAGCTCGAGGAAATCAGTCGCGGCGTCGGATGAATCCCGGAGGAGGCCGAACTTATCTTCGGTCATCTCAAGTTGATGACCGTAGGACCAGATTTGGGGCAGGGTGGCGGTGCTCATGTGCAAAGTGGCAAAATTTAGGGGAGTGGTGGCAGAGATGCAACCTACCCAAGAGTACACTGGAAACGAAGCCAAGAAAATGGTTGTAATGGAATTTGGCATGTAGATTTTGGTGCAATTATGCCGACCCCATTTCGGACCCAGCCTTGGCTGACGAGTGCGGTGCGTACGCCGCTGGGCGAACTCGAGTTGGCGGGTTCGCTCATGGATGCCCGTGGGCTTGATCCACGAGCGATGCGGGTGCTCGGGAGTTATTCGCTCATCTACATGGTGGATTTGGAGGGTTATTATTGTGACGCCAACGGCGTGAAACGCGATCTCGTCTCGGGTGATCTCGTGTTGATTTTACCGGAGCTCGCGCACGCGTACGGTCCGAAGCGTGGGCGAGGGTGGAATCAGATCTACTTTGTGTTTAATGGCCCCGAATTTGATTTTTGGCGGGAGCGAGGTTTGCTCACGCCCGAGCGACCGGTGTTGCATTTGGAACCCGTGGATTATTGGCGACGTCGATTTGAGGAAGTCGTGGGCGCAGAATCGCGGCACGGCGCGGGGGCGTCGCTACGGGCGATGGGGCGGTTTCTTCATCTACTTGGCGACATCCTGGCGACCAACGCCGATGCTCGCGGTCACCGTGAGGCGTGGCTGGAGCAGGCGTTGCAATTACTCGGTAATCCCGGCGACAACGGCTGGCTGACGCCCCAAAACGTGGCGCGAACGGTCGGGCTGAGTTACGATAATTTCCGAAAACAATTTGCGGCGCGCACCGGCGTGTCGCCGGGCCAACACCAGAAACGCCAGCGGATCGAGCGCGCCTGCGCGGCCCTTTATCAAGGCAGCGAAGGCTTCAAAGAGTTGGCGGAGCAGTTGGAATTCTGCGACGTGTTTCACTTTTCCAAGGCATTCAAACAAGTCGTGGGCCTCACGCCTTCGGAATTTCGGCGTAAGGTCCGCGGCGGCTGAACGCGCCGCGCCTCGGGTGGGTTTAGTCAAACTTCGGCCACGTCGTGCCGGGGGCGGGGAGCCACATCGTGTCGGCGGGAATGTGAGGTTTGCGATTCCGGTATTTTTTCATGAGCCGGATTTTCGTGAGCAATAATTCCGGCAGGTCTTCGCCGTAGAAGAACGTGTTGTTGCCGACGGCGGAGACGGCGGTGACTTCGGTCTTCGCGGTCGTGAGCAACGCATGCAGCGCGGCGGTGTTGGCGAGTTCCAGGTCGATGGTGGCTTGGAGCGATTGCTCGTGGCGCGTTCGCTCAGTGGCTTTGGTCGCGGCGAGGTAGCCGTAGACATCGGCGCACCACGCGCAGACGCTGCGCAATGAGCCGCACCAATAACGATACGCGCGGGCGCGGTCGTGGAGATCAACGAACACGGCCTGCGCGGCCGGCGTCACGGCGGTGGCGGTGATGAGTTGGGCGAGTCGCGCGATGAGTTTATCGAGGCGCGGGAAAACGTTGCGATCGAAGTAACGCGTGCTGTTCGTGCCGTGTTCGCGGCTGATTAGGTCGAAGAGCACATCTTTGCCGAGGTCGAAGAGGCTCGGGTTGTTGAATTGGAAGCAGCCGTGCTTCTCGTAATAGGCGCGGTCGTAGGCCGGAATCGCGGCGATGTCGGGCACGATCGGGCGATCCCACGTGCGCTGCCAACAGAAGCCGAACGCGGTAAAGAGCGGCACCGTCGGTTGCCACGAGACGGCCTCTTCGAACGCGTCCCAGGCGGTGACGAGCGCGGGCGCGTTCTTTACGCCGACGTGACGCCGCGCGTAGGCCAGAAGTATGTCGTCGATGGGTGTTTCTGGGAAAAATTGCGCGGCGCGGATTGCTTCGGGATTCGGCCAGAATGGCGTGGCGGTGGTGTTGGCCAGACCGCCAAATGCGCTGATGCGCGTGATCCCGGTGTCGCGGACGGCGAGAAGTTTTTGGTGAAGCGCGCGTGGGAACGGGATGCCAAGGAGCGGCTCTTGATTCATCACCGGCCCGGGCGAATAATAAAGCACGGGTTCTACGCCTTGGGCGCGCGTCTGCTTCAGCGCTTCCGCTTCGCCGACGTCCATTGTGGATTGAAAAATCGAACCGCCGACGCCGGCTTGCTCGGGATAACGCGGGTGGTTGTAAGGGACGTGGTAGCCCTTGACCATGAGCGACGGCGCCTCCCAACCGACGTGTCCGCCGAGTGCGGCTTTGATGTGTTCGTGTTCCACTTTAAACGGCTCGATGCGGAGCAAGACGTCGAAATCGGGATTCACGGCCGCGGCTGCGCTCTGGAGGTTTTTGAGGAAACGCGCGATGCTCGCTCCTGCGGCGGCGGCAACTTTGTCGTGGTTGCGCCATTCGCGGATCATGTAAGGCCCGCCGTTCCGCCCGACGTAGAGCGAGGCGGTGTGCTCGAAGCCGGCACCACTGTCATTCGTCCAGACTGACATGTAACTGAGATCGGGTACGGCGCGGACAAGTTGGCCGATGGCGGCGCGATAATGCTCAACGGAAATCGGGTGGTCTTGCGCGAGCGTGTAACGCGGCAGACGTGAGCGGAATGGATGATCAATGCGTGCGCCGCGGAGCGTGGGATATTTTTGAAAAAGACGTTCCGGCATCGAGCGTGGTTCAAACATACACACGCCGGGGCGCAGGCCGTAGCGGCGGCCGATTTCGGCGAGTTTTTTCAAGTGGTTGAGGTTGGCTTCGAGGTACATCTCGGGCCAGAGCCCGCGCGTGAGTGGCGTGGCAAGGAAGTGGTTGAAGCCAGGCGCGTAGGTGTAGAATTGTGGATAATATTCGTCGGTGACGAGGTCCTCGTACGGCATGTGCGCCTGGAGGCCGTTGACTTCGCAGTGAGTGAAACCGCTCTCGGCTAGCGTGGCGGCATACTGCTCCGGATCGAAGCCACGAGCGGAGCGCCAGTATTGAGTGTTGCAGCCATCCCAGTGCGGGCGGTGCCAAGCGAAGCTGGCTGCGATAAACAGGCCGCGCTCGAGTTGCTCGCGCGCGGTATCGCTGAGGCCGTTGACGAGCAAACGCACGGCGGCGAAAAGCAGCGCGGGTTCGTCGGCGGTGATTTCGCCGGCGCCGTCGGCGATGCGGAGCCACATCCAACCGCGTTGGTCGCGAGCGGTGGCTGGCAATTTTTCCCCCCAGCGGCGGGAAACCAGAGACACGTTCACGCCGGCGCCGGGGCGGGCGGTGAGGGAGATTTTGGCACCAGTGAGTAAGGAAAGTTCGCGAGCGGACGTGTGTTCGACGGGTATGGCGGCGGTCGAGATATGCAGGGAGCGAATTCCGAGTGAAGCAAGGGTAGGGGCCATGGAGGTTTTGGGACTGAGATCGATTGGTATCCACCGCGGGCTAGCCGCAAGCGCAAAGGCAATCGCGAACCAGTGTAGACCAAGATTTTCCCAAATCACACATCCAACGGCAGGAAATTTCATCGCAGGGCTTCGACATGTGCGCTTGACTGAGTTAATGATGTAAGCCGCAGGCGCGTTGAACTGCACGCTTTGCATTCGCAGTCTCTTTTATGCTTAGTTAACCCCCACCTACTTTAAGACGTGTTTGTGAATCCCTGTATCTTCATGCCCTCGCTCGCTCGCTTATCACTCTGTTTTACCGTTTCATTGGTTTCTGCCCTCGCTTCGGCTGACGTATCCACTCATCAACCGGAGCTGCGCTCGGTCATCGAGCAAGCGTTATATACCTCAGCGCAGCAATACGAGTGGATGATTGCCCACCTGCCGACGCAGGAGCGCATGCCGCGAACCATGGAGAAAGGAAATCTCGTTACTGTGCGCGAGCGCGATTGGACGGTCGGATTTTTCCCCGGTGCGCTCTGGTATCTTTACGAAGGCACTAAAATGCCAAACTGGCGTGCGGCGGCGGAACGCTTCACGCGCTTGCTTGAGTCGGAGCAGCTCAACACCCGGACGCACGACGTTGGTTTTATCTTGAATAGCAGTTACGGCAACGCTTTCAGGCTTACCGGTGACTCGGCCTATCGCTCTGTGTTGCTCAAAGGCGCGCAGTCCTTGGCCACGCGCTTCTCGCCTGTGGTCGGTTCGATCAAATCGTGGGATCGCAGTCCTGAGGAATACACCTTTGCAGTTATCATTGATAATTTGATGAACCTCGAATTGCTGACCTGGGCCGCACGCAACGGCGGCGAATCCCGGCTTCAGGATATCGCAATCGCGCACGCGGACACTACGCTGGCCAATCATTTCCGACCCGATAGCAGCACCTTTCACGTCGTGGATTATGATGCCGCGACAGGCCGCGTGCTACGCCGCATCACGCATCAAGGCACGGCGGATAGTTCCGCTTGGGCGCGTGGCCAAGCATGGAGTCTTTACGGTTACACGATGATGTTTCGGGAAACACGTGAAGCTCGCTATTTGGAAACCGCGGAAAAAGTCGCTCGCTTCATCATGAATCATCCGCGCCTGCCAGCGGATAAAATTCCATATTGGGATTTCGACGCGCCGGGTCAGCCCAACGCGCCGCGTGATTCTTCGGCGGCAGCGATCATGAGTTCGGCGCTCTTTGAACTTTCCAGCCTCACTCCTGATCCGGTCGCGGCGACGCGTTACGCTGCCTTTGCCGAGACGCAATTGCGCAGCCTGGCCTCACCGACATATCTGGCTGAACCCGGCACCAACGGCGGCTTCATCCTCAAACACGCCACCGGCAATTTCCCCAAAAACAGCGAAATCGACGGACCGATCAATTACGCCGATTACTACTTCCTTGAGGCGCTCATCCGCGCGCGCGCCTTCGCGGGTTCGTCCGCCAAGCCAGTGCCCGCGGCGGTGGAACTCGGTCGTGAAGCCGAAAAAATTACCGGCAAATATGCGCCGCTCGAGATCAGACTCACGGTCCCACTTGATAAAAAATCCGTTGAACTACGCTTTCGCAGCGCGCGCAACCGCACCATAAGTAAGATCACCGACATCGCGCCGAATCATCCTGCGCCGGAGACGGTGCTGCCTTCGCCTAAACCTGATAAAGAAATCTGGTACCCCGTCGTAGATCTCGGCCTTAACGCCGGCATGAACGGCGTGTTGCGTTGGCAAACCGCGCCGCGGGTGGTGGCGGTGAATCATCATTTTCACGGACAGGTAGAAACCGGAAAAATTGAAATGCCCGTGGCCGCTGAGATTCTCGAGTCTTGGGAAAACAGCGTTTATTGCGAACCGTCGGTGCCGCTGCAGGATTTTTATTTGTCGGCGCACGTGCCGGTCATCAACGGCGCCTTGAAATATTCTGTAGCCTCGCTCGCGGAATCTTGGGCGGGCACTGTCACAATGCTTGATACTGCCACGGGGCAGGAAGTCGAAGTGCTCCGCATCGAGCCCAAGCCTTTTGTCTCCGCACAGATCGGCGGCGCGCCCGCCATCGCGTTGACGACGTCTAACCTCGAGCGCGCCTTGCTGGATTCGGTGAATTACCTACTGCGTGCGCAAAATCGTAATCCCGCGAGTCCCACCGCCGGCGGCCTGCATCTCTTTTATGATCTTGATGCGCAGACATATCGTTCTTCGCACTGGATCTGGGGTGCGGGTCCGGCGGTCTCAGCTTTGCTTGAGGCTGAAAAAATATCCGTGATTGCTCGGCAATTTTCGCCGCATTTTTTAACGAATCGGGCCGACGAGATAGGGCGCAGTGGACTAGCACTGCGGATTCTTGACCCCAAACATCCTGCCTACGGCGTCACACTCTCGCGCTGGCGCCGGGCGATTGATCTACCTTTTGGCTACGAGCAATGCGCGGCGGTGTCCGATGCGCTCTTTTTGTCCGGTTGGTCGTGGATTCCCTTATACCAAGCCACGGGTAATGTCGAATACCTGCGCGCTACGGAACTTCTCGCCGCTTCAACTGCGCGTCTAATGAAGGAGTACGAGCTGGTGCCCCAAGATTATTACGTGGATCGCCGTGCATGGTCCGAACACACGATCGATGAATCTGGCTTTGGTGTGGAAGGCTTACGCGCGCTCTATGCCACTACGAAGGAGCCGCGTTATAAAAAACAAGCCGACGACTACATGAAGCAACATCTCGCTAAGCTCTCTCGCGACGACGGTTTGTGGGAACGCGGTTGGAACCGCCGCACGGGCGTCATGCCGACGATCCGCATGACGCGGGGTTTAGGCTGGGCGATGGAAGGATTGCTCGCTGCACATGAGGCGGTGCCTGAGGGCGATTATCTGACGCGAGCTAGGCGCTTGGCCGAATCGATGATGAAGTGGCAACGGGCGGACGGCTGTTGGGTTTTCATCGCGGATCAAGCGGTGGAGCGCAACGGCATCAGCGAGAAAGGTACGGCCTTGTGGTCGTTGTTGTTTTACCGCCTTTATCGCGCTTCCGGCGACACGCGCCATCTTTCGGCGGCACGTCAGGCGCTTTCCTGGTGCATCGCCAACCAATACCGTGGGCCGGATCCTGAAGCTTATGGCGGCATTGTCGGTATGACCGAGCATTCGGCCGTTGGCGCAGGCCACCGCGCTTGGTTCAAGGTCGCGTGCTCTTATACGACCGGCTTCGCGGCGCTCGCGACCATCGAAGAGCTCAAAATCCAAGCGCTCGACGCTAAGACCAAATAACGCGCGAACATAAACCCACCTCGTGCCGCGCATGCCCTCGATGGCTTTGATCTCACTGGGTTAATTAGCGGTACTGCGAAGAAACGGACAAAACCGGTTCTCTCCACTTTTGGCCAAGGGTCCCACGCCTTACGTGATGAGCGCTATCGCTACACGTGTTACCGCAACGGCAAAAAAATATACGATTACAGCATCGACCCCCTAAATTTTAAGATACGGCGCCCCCTCCAGCCTTAGCCTCTGGAATGATAGACCTCGGGAAATATCTGCCCTCTATTGAAGCTCCCGAGGTCGAGTACGCCTCTGCAAATGAAAAGTCTAAGGACATCAAGCGTTGGGATGACGCTGTGCTCGATGACGCTAAGCTTTGAGTCGAACGTGCGCTAATCGCCGTGGCCCGAATCGACTAGCGCGCATACTTGTACGAAAAATTGACGAACTGGGTCGGAGCGCTATGGTTCTTTTTATGAAGATACGCGCGTTTTCCGTAATGTTGATTTCGGGGCTATTAGCCGTTTCGGCCTCGGCGGCCTTGTTTCCCCAAGGCTTCACGGACCACTCGCTGTGCTGTGGAATCGGCCCAATGGCCGCGGCCGCACGCAACGGCGCGGCGAATGACGGTGAATCTAGCAGCGGTGGCGCGGCTTTAGCGGGGGTTGCTCCTGCAACGCTCGCGGTCGCTACCCCGGTGGCTTCGTCCCCCGCGGCGAACATCCCGGCTGCTGAGCTCGAAAACGGATATCTCAAGTTGGGCTTTGATCGCCTGAGCGGATTTAAATTTGTCCCGCCCGATTTCGACCCAGCGGCCAACCCCAACATCCAGCCTCCGACTGGCAATGAACAGATTCCGGCCATCGTGAAAAGTTGGGGCGGAAAAAAAGCTGTGATCACGGGCTTCATGCAGCCGACCAAGCTCGAAAAAGGTAAGTGCACAGAGTTCATGCTCATGGCTAGCCAGATGGCGTGCTGTTTTGGCGCTGTGCCAAATATCAATGACTGGGTCGTCGTGCGTATACCTGCGGGTGTGCCCGTTATGATGGATGTGCCGATTTCGTTTTACGGCACGCTTAAAGTCGGCGCTACCTTCGAGAACGGTTACCTCACCGGCATTTACGAAATGGACGGGGAAAAAATGGGCGAAGTGAAGGGCTGAGCGCTATCTATGCGCAGTTAAAAATCATCGCATCCCTCGCGTTCAACGCGAGATGTCACGCTGTGTGAGGATGCGGAAGCCGCGGTTGCCGAGCGCTTGGCTGGCGGTGTCGGCGTCTTCGGAACTTACAACGAGTGCGGCGCGGCCTTCAGGGCGTTTGATGAAACTGTAAATATAGTGAATATTGATCTCGGCTTCGAGAAGCGCGGATAGTACACCTTTTAACTCAGATTCATCGCCGATCTCGACTGCGAGTATGGCGCATTCGGTGTAGGGAAAATCATTGTTCAGCATGAGCTCGCGAGCTTTCGCGGGATCGTCCACTATAAGACGCACAATTGTGCTGTCAGTGGAATCGAGTATGGTGATCGCCATCACGTGGACGTTATTGGTCTTCAATAGCGCCGTGAGTTCGTGGAGCCGGCCGACGCGATTCTCGACGAAGACGGAGAATTGGTGGACTGGGTCGGTGCCGATGAGAGTGTTGGAATCAGCCATAATGTGCGAAGTAATTACGATGAATTAAGAGACAGAACGGGTCAACTCGTGACGTTGAAATCGGGGCGGTCGGGCGTTTAGTCTGATCGGCATGTTGTCATTTATTTCCCTTCGCCACGCCGCGACGCAGCGGCGCGCGGAGGCTAGTGCACGGCTGGTGCTGTACGGTATTTTTTAAACGCGCTATTCGCGGTAGCTAAAATCTGGGGAATTTTAGGTCATACCTATGCGTTGATCGCTGATGGGGCGGAGTCTATGCCTGCATTTTTCTTCGTTGCTGGTGTGGATGGGATTACAAGTAGCCGTCCAGCCGCACAATGAGGATCATCGTTATGGTTACGGTAAGGCTGAGCCGCTAGCTGCGTTGGTGGCGGCGGTATTTGCAGGCTGGATTGGTTGGAGCGCGATTTGTAAGATTACGACGTCGCATCGGGCGACTTTGCCGTTGTTGGCGGGCTTCGTAGCGGTGAAGATGTGGTTTTCGGCCCGGATGAATCAAGCGGGCGAGGCGGCGGGCAGCACGGGGTTGAAAGTGGAGGTGTTGCATCATTATTCGGGCACGGTGACTTGCGCAGCGACCTTTGTAGGAATCGCGACCGCGTTGTCGGATAGCCCGTTTACGAGGTTGCGGACGGCTGGTTGGCGCTCTTGGCGGGCGGAGTAATTCTACTTAACGGTGTTATCATGTTTAACAAGGCGCTGGCCGATGCGATGGACACCGCGATATTGGCGGCCTTGGAAAATGTAATCCGCGAGGTCGCGCTCGACGTGCCAGGCGTTTAGGCGCTCCACAAATGCGGGTGCGCAAAAGCGGCTCGAGCCACCTCGTCGACATTCAGGTGCGTGTCGATGGCGAGCTCACGGTGCGCGAGGTACTCGATATCGCGCACGGTGTTAAAGACGCGTTGCTGGCCTCAGCTCGTAACGCCGTCAGCGATGTTTCGGTTCACATCGAGCTGATGAAATAACCACCTTGGTTTACCTCCTTTTTCTAGCTGTAGCGCGTTCAATCTAAAAATCTCTGCGCGAGTATCCGGCTCACGTAAACTCCCGCTAGACTGCTGACGCCGCTGAGCATGAAGTTGGTGAAAAAATCCCAGCCAAGGGTCACACCCAACCACCAGCCTAGGTAGCCGCCGATTGTCGTGCCGATGAAGATGCAGAGTTTGTTCACGGCTTAACGGGTGCAGTAAAAGTGGGCTTAGTAGCCTCAGCGGCTAGTAGTTGCTCCATCAGGGATTCCGCTGCGGCCGTGGCAATGGCTTGAAGGATAACTCGGTCCGTGTTGTCGCCGACTTCGTACGTGCAAGTAGGAATGCCGAATTCGCGATACGCCCAGTTGTGCGAGGTCGTGATCGTAGGCTTGCGCTGCGTGGAGCGCTTGGGGGTGTTGTGCGGCAGTCGAGTGGTGATGCCGGCGATCCATGCGGCGGTGAAACCGGGTAACTGTGAGGGCCAATCGTCAGGCTGTGTGTAGAGCCCATCCACAAAGCTCGAATGAAAATCGATGTGGAAATAGTGCGGACCGCGCGCACGCAGGGCTTGAAATTGATCGCGCACGGCGCGGGTCTCGGAGTTTTCCCATACGCCCCAATCACGGTTGAGGTCGACACCCCTCGCGTTATGGCGCCAGTTGCCGCCGTTGACGCCGTCGGGGTTTACGAGCGGCACGAGCATTACGGCGAATTTTTCGCGAAAGCGGTGCGCGAGCGGCGTCTCTGCGACTAGGGTTTCAATAAAGCGGAGCAACGCCTGCGAGCCGGTAGTTTCGGGCGGATGCTGGCGGCTGACGACGGTGATGAAGTTGGGCTTTGTGCCGGCCAGCACGGCGTTGATCTCGAGACTGTAAATCGGTTGGCCGAGTTCGGAGCGGCCTATTTCGTTGCGCGTGACAAACGGCAGGCGTTCCAGTGTGCGGCTCCACGCTTCGAGGTGCTCGGTGGAAATAATTTCCTGCGCCGAAACCCACAGCGGCTCCGGGCCGACTTTCAACGTGATCGTGCCCTCATTGGCGGCTGGGCCGTGGTTGTAAGCTTCAGCGGGCAATGCAATCCAGCTCGCGCCATCGATGCTGATTTTAGGGATGTAGCGCAGCGCAGTCCCTTCGCAGCTGACGTGAATTTTGATAGTTTTTTTTGTTTTGGCTGTGACGCGGAACGCGAACCATGGACTCGCGTTTATTGGGCGATTTTCCGGTGAAGTAACGACGGCGTAGTGATCACTAATGGTACGCGTGCAGGCGTTGATGCGTGCGGCGGAGAATTGCGTGTCGAACGTGACTCCGTCCTCGCTGAATTCCCAGTTTCTCGCGGGGGTGGCGGTGAGTGAAGGTTTCGCTGGCGTGGCAGCGCGCGCGTGCGGCGGGACGAAGCTGTACGTGGTGGCGGTGATGACACCGGCAAGAAATAACGAGGGTACGCGGCGATCAATTATCATGGCAACGAGTTGGGCAATGAATCGAAGGGAGTATCGGGATTAACTAGGGATTGGGCCGGCGCACACTGCAAGACTGTGCTCGATTGGGTAGGTCTACGCTACCCACTGTCGTAGTCTCTCCCTAGGCAACTAAAGGCACCTAGTTGGTATGGCGGGTCATTTTTTCGAATTTTGTTCGATTCTTGGATTTTTCTCATCATATCTTTTCCTTCCGTATTTTGACGAAGTCTTGTTATATTTTCATCATGATGGCGCTTCTCGGCTGGTCCGGGCTGGTCGCGCGGGCGGCTGCACCTGGGGTAGCGCCGCGCGGAAACTTCATGTTTACCCACGGCGGGCATACCTTGCGTGTTTGGTATTTTCGCTCTGCGGCGACACCAGCTGATGCTCCGGTGTTGTTTGTGATGCATGGGGTAGGGCGCAACGCCGAAGAATATCTTGATGATTGGATCGAACTTGCCACTCAGAAGCTGTTTTTAGTGGTTGTTCCTGAGTTTTCGAAAGCAGAATTTCCCGGTGAAGAAGCGTATAATTCTGGCAACATGTTCGACAAGACAGGTCGTCCGATTCCGCGCGAACGTTGGTCTTATTCAATGATCGAGCCGTTGTTTGACGCGCTCGCACCGCAACTTGGCCATCATCGTAAAGATTACATGCTCTTCGGGCATTCGGCAGGGGCGCAGTTTGTGCACCGTTTTGTTTATTTTATGCCTGAGGCGCGTTATACGCGGGCGGTAGCGGCCAACGCCGGTTGGTACACGTTATCGAGTCTCGACGTGGCTTTTCCCTACGGACTCAAAGGAAGCACGATTGATGTCGCGGCCTTACGTGCGGCGTGGGCGCGTCCGCTTGTGGTTTTGCTGGGTGAAGCGGATATCGACCCAAAAAGTTCGGCGCTCCGTCACACACCCGAGGCTGATACGCAGGGGCTGTATCGTTTTGCACGGGGCCAGTTTTTCTATGCCCAGGCGCGCGCTGCGGCTGCGACGAATCATGCGCAGTTTAACTGGACCCTCGCCACGGCTCCCGGAATCGCCCACTCCAATAAAGGCATGGCCCCGTTTGCGGTTCACCAACTTTTCCCTTAACGATTACCTGTTCCTTCTTTCCTAAACCACCATGATAACACCAGCTAACCCCAGACGTCCAAACTTCGCTGTCGCCTTGTTGGCGAGCGCCGTGTTGGCCCTCCCTGCCTCCGCTCAGTCGGTCGATCAGACCGTCAAGCTCGAGGCCTTCACCGTCACCGGTTCTAACGTCAAGCGTCTCGATCAGGAAAAAGTCCTGCCCGTGACCGTGTTGGCCGCCAGCGAACTCGAAGTGCGCGATGCCTCGCAGCCCTCAGAATTATTGACTGCGCTCCCTCAGGTTACAGGCCTCCCCGGCAACGAAACGGCGACCCTCGGCGCCACTGCTCGCGGTGACAATGCCAGCGTCTCGCTCCGTGGTATTCCATCGAGCAACACGCTCATACTCCTCAACGGCCGTCGTCTCACGCCGCACCCGATCAGCCAGTCTGAAGCCGGTGCTCCCACGCTCTCCACTAACGTCAACACCCTGCCTAACCGCGGTCTCGAGCGTGTCGAAATCCTGCGCGATGGCGCTTCTTCCATTTACGGCACCGACGCGGTCGCTGGCGTCGTGAATTACGTCACCAATAAAAATTTCCGCGGCACCGAGCTCGCGTTGCGCTTTGGCGAGACCCGCTACGGCGACGGTCAAGAAACCCGCGCGACGCTCACTCACGGCTTCGATTTTTTGAAGGGCCGTGGCCGTGCGATGATCACCGCCGATTACTATAGCCGTGAAGCAATGTATGCCCGAGACCGTTCGTTTTCCGCCGAGGCGGACAACAGCTACCGCGCTCCTGCGCCCTGGAACCTATCCACGGTTACGACATTCAATCTACGCTCGGCTACCACCCAATACGGCAATTACCTCCTGGGTACGGTTAGTGGCACTGATGCCTATGGCTCGGTCAATGCCTTTACGGGTGCACGTCCCGCAGGCGTACCGGCTACCTTGGTTGCCACCACGGGCGTTTTCTACCTAGTGCCTAACGGCACGGGTGGGGCCGCCTTCGCTACCGCCACTCCGAGTCGCGCGGGTGTGACCGCCGATTATTATTGGAACAATAACGCCGTGCGCGTCATCCAGCCTAAGTCGAACCGCACCAACATTTTTGCTAGCGGCGAATTTGATCTTACGAACCGTATCACCGCGTTCGCTGATGCCAGCCTCTACCAGGCCCAATCCGTTACCTATCGCGAAGCAGACGGCATCACGCAAAGCACCGATGGATATATCATTGTTCCTGCGACTAACCCCTATAATCCCTTTGGCACGCGCTTCTGGTCTCCGACCGGCGCCGCTAATACGGACGGCACCGCGCGTCTGACCGGTACGCCTTCCGCGGTCTCGATCACCAACAAACGTCTCTCTGATCTCGCCACGCGTACTGACTATGTCGATGACTCGGTTTATCGCGGTGTCATCGGTCTGCGTGGCAAACTCAGCGGATCTTGGTCCTGGGAAGCTGCGCTACTTTATTCTGCAGCACGGGTCATCGAAAATGAAACTGGGCCAAGCCGTAAATCGGCTTTGATCGCTGCTATCAATCAGACGGATCCCGCCAAAGCTTTTAATCCCTTCACGCGTACTTTCGCTGTGCAAAATGGTACGCTCGTCGCGACGGGCAACTATCAAAATCCTGACAGCGTCACTTCGACGTTTAGGTCTGAATTCATCCGCAACGGTATTACGAAACTTGGCAGTGGGGACGTTCGCGCGTCCGGAGAAATATTCCCCATCTGGGGTGGCAATGCCATCGGCGGCGCTCTAGGCGGTGAATTTCGCTCTGAGTCATACGACGACTATCGACCGCCTTATGCCGGCCTTAATCCAGCCGGTTCCGGCCTCAACCCTGAAAGTAACGACTTTCTTGGCTTCTCGCCTAACTCTGACACGCACGGTAACCGCCACGTTGCTGCCACCTACCTCGAGACTGTGGTTCCTCTCGTCGGCAATAAATTCACGCTGCCGCTCGTGCGCTCGCTTGAGCTTTCGGCGTCCGCTCGTTATGAGAGCTACACCGATTTCGGCTCAACCACTAAGCCAAAGTACGGTGTCAATTGGCGACCCACCTCTTGGATCATGGGTCGCGCCTCTTATAACGAAGGTTTCCATGCGCCTAACCTCGCTCAACTCTTCACTGGCACACTTATACGCACAGTTACCGGCAGTACCGACTCTTATCGCAGCGCCGTCACGGGTCTCACCACCGACGGTCCGTCCAATCGCCGTAGCGTCGGCTCGGGTAATCGCGCGCTTAAACCCGAGACCTCTACGGGCAAATCCGGCGGCGTAGTGATTGATGTACCCTTTGTTAAGGGTCTCTCAGTTTCTGTCGATTACTGGGAAATTGAGCAGAAGAGCCTTATCTCTTCTTCCGGTTCGATCGCTGATGACACCGCCGCGCTCCAAGCCGCCACGCAGGCAGCACTCGCTGCTGGCCAGAACATCAACTCCATCGATCTTGGTTCTGGTACGGCTAATTACCGGGGCGACGGCTCGGTCGTTCGCCTCGCCGTTACCCAAGCCGACCGCGATTTCTTCACCGCTTACAATGCTAAGCAAGTCCCGGGTAATCAGCGTGCCGTTGTGGGCTCGATTGATTTCCTCCGCACGACCTACTTTAACAAGGCTTCTCAGTTCGTGAACGGCTTTGATTTCGATCTCAACTACCGTTTCCCGAAACTGGCTTTTGGTAATTTCGTATTTAACACCACTTGGACCAAGTTGAATGACTTCCACAACTACAGCGTTATCGGCGCAGCACGCACTGAACTGCGCAACACCAATTCTGTTTCTGCGGGCGGGGCTTCACCCAATTGGCGCGGAGCGAGCACGCTCACTTGGCATCGTCAGCAATGGGGCGCGGGTTTCGGGTTCTACTACATCGGGAGTTACACCGATGTGAACGCCACCACCACTCAAACAACTTACGAGTCGCTCGGATCCCCTAGTTATATTACGCCCATTTTGAACAACGGCGCTCTCTCTTATCGTTATACCGTACACGACTCCAAGAGCTACAATGTTTACGCGACCTACCGCATTGTCGCTCGTAACGCCTACCTCAACAAAACCGACATCCGCGTCGGCGTGAATAACCTCTTCGACGCTAAGCCGCCGCTCTCCAGCGACTCGCGCGGCTACGATCCCGCTGTTTATAACACCATGGCTCGAGGCCTCAGCTGGTCAGCGCAGGTTACCAAAAAGTTCTAATCCCACTTAGAATTTGGACCGCCTCTATGGCTGAGCGGTCCCTATCATCACGCAGCCGGCTAATGCTGAACTGAAATTAACTTCTGTTCATCAGCTTTGGCCGGCTTTCCCGTTTACTCATCTCACGATCGATCGTAGATTACTTCACATGAAAAATCGCAGCCTCTCCACGCCACTCAGCACCAATAAAAATCTTCTGCGTTGGGTTGAAAAAATGGTCGAGCTCTGCAAGCCCGATGCGATCCACTGGATCGACGGCTCCAAAGAAGAATACGATCAACTCTGCGCCGAGATGGTTACCGGCGGGACTTTCATCAAGCTGAACCAAAAGAAATGGCCTGGCTGTTTCCTCGCCCGCTCCGATGCGAGCGACGTCGCCCGTGTCGAAGACCGCACCTTCATCTGCGCTCTCTCCAAAGAAGCCGCCGGACCGACTAACAACTGGGTCAATCCCTTTGAGATGCGCAAAACGCTCAAGGGCCTCTTCAACGGCTGCATGAAGGGCCGCACCATGTATGTGCTCCCCTACAGTATGGGCCCGCTTGGTTCCCCTATGTCGCAGATCGGGGTGCAACTCACCGACTCGCCTTACGCTGTCGTCAATATGCGCATCATGGCGCGCATCGGCAAAAAAGTTTTCGAACTCATCGACCGCGATTTCAAACGCGTCGTCCCCTGCGTTCACTCCGTCGGCGCGCCTCTCGCCAAGGGGCAGAAAGACGTGCCGTGGCCTTCCAACAAAGAAAAGTACATCGTTCACTTCCCCGAGACGCGCGAGATCTGGAGCTACGGTTCCGGCTACGGCGGCAACGCGCTTCTCGGTAAAAAATGCTTCGCGCTCCGCATCGCCTCGGCCATGGCCCGCGACGAAGGTTGGATGGCTGAGCATATGCTCATCCTCGGTGTCGAAAATCCGCAGGGCAAAAAAACCTACGTCGCTGCTGCCTTCCCCAGCGCTTGCGGCAAGACCAACTTTGCGATGCTCATCCCTCCGCCGCATTTCCAAAAGCAGGGTTGGAAAATCTGGACCGTTGGAGACGATATCGCTTGGATCAAGCCTGACGCCGAGGGTCGCCTCCGCGCTATTAACCCCGAAGCTGGTTTCTTCGGCGTCGCCCCCGGCACCGGCGAAAACACCAATCCGAACGCCATGAAGGCGCTCGCGAAAAATACCATCTTCACCAACGTCGCGCTCACCGACGACGGCGGCGTTTGGTGGGAAGGCATGACCGAACAACCACCGGCGCACGCGATCGACTGGCAGGGTAACGACTGGACGCCCTCGCTAGCCAAAGAAAAGGGCGTCAAAGCCGCACATCCTAATTCCCGTTTCACCGCGCCCGCTAAACAATGCCCCACGATCGACCCCGACTGGGAAAAACCCGAAGGCGTGCCGATCAGCGCCTTCATCTTCGGGGGACGCCGCGCCACGACTATGCCGTTGGTCTATCAGGCGTTTAACTGGTCGAGCGGCGTCTATGTCGGCGCCACCATGGGCTCCGAAATGACCGCCGCAGCCGCGGGCACGATTGGTAAAGTCCGCCGCGATCCGATGGCAATGTTACCGTTCTGCGGCTACAACATGGCTGATTATTTCCGCCATTGGATGAACATGCAGCGCAATCTCACTGAGACCCCGCGCATCTTCCATGTGAATTGGTTCCGCAAAGACAAAGAAGGCAAATTTATCTGGCCCGGTTTTTCCGAAAACATGCGCGTCCTCAAATGGATCTGCGATCGCGTCCGCGCCGGTGGCCGCGCCAAGGAAACGCCCATCGGCTGGGTGCCCCGTTATAAAGATATCGATTGGACGGGCCTAAATTTTTCTGAGGAAAAATTCGAAGAACTCCAGGCCTTCGATCGTGCCGCTTGGCGCGCCGAAGTGCTGGGTCACGAAGAACTCTTCCTCGATCTCCACTCGCATCTACCGAAGGAAATGATCTACGAGCGCGAGTTACTGATCTGCCGCATGTGATCCGGCCGAAAGTTAAAGCCGCTCCTCACTTCAAGGGCGGCTTGTTTATTTTTAGCTAACCCGCCGTAGCGAAGGTCCATCGCACCATTCTCCGTTGATCATGATCGTCTTTGGCACGCTCGGTGTCCTGCGTTCATCCCGATGGATGAGAGCGACGACGGATTCGAAGGTCATCGACCCCAGCAGGTCCGGGTGGTGATTGATGCTGGCGCAGGGAACGCTCCGCTCGTTCCAATTGAGATTAAAAATCCCTGTACAGGTGTTTTCCCCAAGCGTGGAGTATTTAACCACGGCACGATGGTGTCTTTGTGGCCGATCAGCACGTCCGGTTGGTAGCGCTCATTCCAGGAGCGTAGATCTTTAGCCATGATGATTTTCTTGCTGATGACCGGCACGCGACTCAACGCAGGATGAGTCGCTTGGTGACCGAGAAATGTGCCCAACTATTTAAATTTTAGTTGGGCATCTTTGTGCTACTCGATATAAAGCTCTAGGCGTTAATAGCCGAGTTGCTCCAATCGCTCGATTGCTGGCGTCAAGGTGTTGTGGTTATCTGAACACACGCATTGGAGCGCCTGACGTACCGCTCCATGGTCGCGCTTCACGACTTAAAATTCATCTCACGGAAAACACTCTAGCGTTATCGCCCGCCCTTCGTGAAAAACAACGAGTCCCAGCACACCGCGGGCTCGTAACATTTGCAGTACCGCCGCTAGACGTTGTCCCTGCGTTCCGAGATCGAACACATCCACTGCAAAACCTAGTTCGCGCGCACGTCGCTTGGCTCCATCCAAAATCGCTTGGTGAAAACTCAGCCGCTGTGGTCGTCCCGGCGGATGCACATCCAGCACCGCGAGATCACCGACGAAGTGATTTTGGTTCGCGCACCGGACGTTTGAGAGTATCCCTCCAACTTGCGGTTCACGCCTACAACCCACCATCTTGGCCGCTTTTTCTACAATAAGTCGCGTTTCTGGGTGGACCGTTTCTAGCCCACGCAGGGCCCGCGAGACCGTGGCGCTGGAAAGGCCCGTTTTCAGTGCGACATGTCAAATACGGAAAGACATGAGGTAGGGGTATGGCTGCGGCACGTAGCAAAGCTAACCCTAGTCGTGAAAATGTAACGGTTGCATGATATCAACACCGCTTCTCCGAACCACACTTGCCGAAATCGATCGAACACGCATGGTTTGATAAGTTTATGCCTCGTGCCTTTTACATTTTAATTTTTGTCTGCTCGGCCCTTGTCAGCCGATCCGAAGTCCCCGCGTTGCTAGGTGACGCCTTGCAGCATACCCTACGCGATACTGATCGTTGGGCTTACACGCAGACTTCCATCGAGCAGGACGGAAAAGGTAAAGTGATTAAGCGCTCGGTCGTGCGTTTCGATCCCTCTAAACCCTACGCTGAACAATATACCCCGCTAATGATCGACGGGCGTGAGCCCGATGCCGGCGATCTCAGAAAATATCGTCGTCGCGGCGAAAAACGCGGCGAACGCATTGAAAAGGCCGAACGCGAAGGCTCCGACAGCACCGAAGGCAATCGCCAATCGCTCGGTGAACTCATGGACCTCGAGCGCGCCACCTTAGCCAGCGAAGACGAGAAAACGATCACCTTCGAAGTCCCGCTCAAAAAAGAAGGTAACAAGCGCTTGCCGCCCGAGAAATTTCGCGTTCTCGCCCGCGTCGATAAAACTACGCGCAGTTTTGAGCGTATAGAAGCGACCTTGCGCGAACCCATGCGTGCCGCGCTCGTTGTAAAAATTAAATCAGGTGAAGGCTCGATCGATTTCGCCCGCGTCGACCCGAAATTTCCACCTGCCCCGGTCGCCCTGCGTGGTACGGGCTTGTATTCGATTCTTTTTATACCTGGTGGACGCAGCTACGAGGCCACGCACTCTGAGTTTAAGCGGGTGAAGCCCTACGGGGACCGCTTTGGTGTTCAGATCGGGACGATGAAGACCATTGATTTTTAAGCGCGTCGGTTTCGCCCACTTTCACGCCTCCCATGGTGCGGCGCCTTGGCGCTCGCGCTTCAGCCCTAGCAGCCCTAGTTAGATTTCTGCGACTTTCCGTCGCGCCACTGTGTTGTGCACATGAACGATGAACCACCCGTGCCAACCTCACCCCCGGGACTAATCCCCCCGATCGAATTCACCACGTTCATGCGCGATTACCAAGATATGGTCTTCAGCACGGCGGCCCGCATTACCGGTAACGCGACGCAGGCCGAAGATATTGCGCAGGAGGTTTTTCTTAAGGCCTACCAGCACTTTGATATGTTGAGCGCCAGCCCCAAGGCGGGTGGTTGGTTGAAGACGGTCGCGACCAACCTTTCACTCAATCATCTGACGCGTTATCGCAACCGTTGGCGTTTTTTCTCTGAGCTCCGTCGGGATGCTACAGACGATGCTTCCGCGGCCCCCGAAATCGACTTCGCCGCGCCGGATGCTTTTTTCAAGGCCATGGACGCAGAGGAACGCCGCGCCCTCGTCGAAAGCGCCCTCGATGAACTCCCCGCTCATCAACGCGTCCCCCTGGTTCTCTATCATTTCGAAGCGATGCCTTACGACGAGATCGCACAAAAACTCGGCGTTTCATTGTCTAAAATAAAAACCGATATTCTCCGCGCCCGCGCCGCGCTCGCCAAAATTCTACTCCGCGCCGACGGTCCCGCCGCTGAAACCCTGCGTTCTTAATTGCTGCATTATGTCATGAACACTCCTGCAAATTCTCCGATTGATCCGCATGAACTTTTCGTCTCCCGCGTGTTGCGTGAACAACCGCCGCGTCCCGCCCCGATTGCTCTAGAATCCCGCGTGTGCGCGGAGCTCGCACGTCGCGCCGTACTTCCTTGGTGGCAGCAATCGTATGCGTTTTGGCCAGCGCCGATCCTTATCGCGTTCCTAGTCGCCTCGGCCGTTGTGGCAGCGGCGCTTGTGGTTGGGGTAAGTATTTTTTTCCAAGGCCCCGCGCACCACTTCGCGGCCCGTTTCGCCGCGCAGTTTACTGGCGTCGCTCGCGCTGCCGATGGGATGGTAGTTGGTTTTGACACCGGTCTCGCGCTTTGGCGCGCCGTTCCTCCTCTCTGGATTTACGGAAGTCTGGCGATGCTGGGTGCGGCTTACGGGTTGCTAATTGGCGTGGGCGCCGCGGCTTATCGCACCTCCAACGCGCCGCGCTTCTAATTTTTAATTTAAAAACTCCATCGATTTTTATGAAAATTTTTTCTCGGCTCCTGAAAGCCAGTCTATTTTGCGTTTCGTTTTTACTCTGCTCGCTGGCGCTGCGAGCTCAGGAATCAGCCGTACCCGCGGGTGAAAAATCCACCTTACGGGCGATCGGTACGCCGCCCGAGTCTGCGAGCTTTGCGGTTAGCATCACCCAAAATAAATCGGGAGATATAGTTAAAGCCGCCGAAGACATCCGTGTCGCTGTGGGCGAAAAAATCGAAGGTAACCTCGTCGCAGTGATGGGTGATGTCATGATCGACGGCATCGTGCTAGGCGATGTCACTGCCGGCTTGGGTAATATTATACTCGGCCCAAAAGCAGTCGTGGAAGGTAAGATAAATTTGTTGGCTGGCGAACTGCAGCGCGATCCTGGTGCGATCGTACTCGGCAAAATCACGAAGGAAGATTTCGGTAGTAAGCTCCACCCGTCGGAATCGTTGCAATCGTGGTGGACGCATGCGCTTAGTCATGGCGCATTGCTTGGCGTGGGTCGTGGATTGGGTTGGTTGCTTAAACTCTCGTTCGCTGCCCTCGGGTTTTATGCGCTGCTCTCGCTCGTCTTTCCTAGTGGCGTGCGGCGTACGGGGGCAGTGTTGGTGGAACGTCCCGCTGTTGTTCTGCTTTCGGCGTTTCTAACTCTATTGGCGCTACCTTTTTTCTTTCTGCTACTTTGCGTCACGATCATCGGTATTCCGGTGGCGCTGCTGGTTTTGCCTTTGACGATCATTTTTGCTGCGCTGTTTGGGCAAGCAGCGATTCATGGGCTTATCGGTCGTCGGGTGTTGCGTGAGCGGGGTTCGCTGGTCGTCGCTGTTTTGGTCGGCAGTTTGATTTTCGGGGTGATTTATCACGTGCCTGTGATCGGGTTGCTCGCCGCCACGATTATGAGTGTGCTGGGCTTGGGGTGCTCTGTAGCGACATTGTTATCGGTTAAAAAGAAAACAGAATCGATTGCTGCATCAGTCTCTCCGGTCGCGCCGCCGTTGGTAGCCACAGGAAGTGTAATGGCCGAAACTATGGCTACCTCTTCGGCATCCTTGTCCGAGGTTTCTTTTGTGCCGCCGTTAATCGGTTCGATTTCGCCGGCGAGTGCCTTACCTCGGGCGGGTTTTTGGATACGCATGGCGGCGATGTTCCTCGATCTGATTTTGGTCTCAATGATCTGCGGGCCAACGGGCGCCCGAGCGTTTATTTTGCCGACGCTTGCGGCTTACGGCGCGCTGATGTGGAAAATCAAAGGCACGACGATCGGTGGAATTGTGTGCGGGCTGCGCGTGGTGCGGCTTGATGATCGGTCACTGGATTGGCCGACGGTGGTCGCGCGTGCGCTGGGATGCTTTCTATCTTTGGTCGTCCTCGCGCTGGGTTTCCTGCGCGTGGCCTTCGCAACGGATCGGCAGTCGTGGCACGATAAAATCGCGGGCACCGTCGTCGTGCGCGAGCCTAAGGGAGTGTCGCTCGTGTAAGCGGACTCAGCGCTGGGGTGGAGTCCAAGCGGCGGGGCGGGGTGTCGTCACGGTGAACGGCGCAGGATCGTCGAGTTGATTTAATTCGGCGGCGAGCGTCATGGTCATCGCGGTGACGCGCGCGGCGTGTTCGGGCAACGCGGCGAGGTCGTGGATTTCGTCGGGGTCGTTGGCGAGATCGAAGAGTTGGGTGCGGTCGATCTGCGGGTAACGGATGAGTTTGAAACGCTCGTCGCGGAGGGCGCGTTGGACTTTTTGATAAGCGAAGGTGAGCGAGGAGCGGGCGGGTTTGCGCGGATCGCGCAGTACGGGGCTGAGGTCGATGCCTTCGTTGGTCTTGGGGCCAGGAACCTGAGTCAAGGCGCCGAGGGTGGGGAGGACGTCGTAGAGGTAACACAGGGCCTCGGTCGTCGTGTTTGCGGGAACACCGGGGCCGGCGATGATGAGCGGGACGCGCAGGGAATGTTCGTAGAGGTTTTGTTTGCCGATGAGTCCGTGACTGCCGCGAGCGACACCTGAGTCAGAGGCGAAAACGACGAACGTGTTGTGCGCCGCAGGGGAGGCGTCGAGCGCATCAAGGATGCGGCCGATGAGTTGATCGAGGTACGAAATGTAGCGGTAGTAATCGGCAAGCATAGCGCGGATGTCTTTGGCTGTGCGCGGCCAGGGTAGCAGTTGCTCGTCACGGATTGTCATCTCGCCGTTGTTGAACGGATGTTGGGCAATAAAATTGGCGGGGAGCGGGATTTTTTCTGGGTCGTACTGAACGGGAAAGTCCGCGGGTACGACGTGTGGATCGTGCGGACCGTCGAATGCGAGGTAAGCGAAGAACGGTTTGGGGTGGGGTTCTTGGAGGAACGCGATCGTTTCATCCGCGAAGGTGGCGCAAGCGTGCTGGGATGAAATTTTGGCGGGGCCCATTTTGCCGTTTTCGAGATTGCTGAGTGGGGCCTGGAGTGGATCCGTCATGCCGCCAGTGAACAATTGGCGGGCACGTTGGAAACTGAGCGGGACAGACGCGGCACTGTTGTGCCATTTACCGCTGATAAAGGTCGTATAACCCGCGCGGCCGAAGGCGGTGGGCCACGTTTCGTCGCGGGTGAGTTTTTCGTCGATGTGAAACAAGGAGCGCCCAGAGAGCAGCATCGCACGCGACGGGACGCAGGTCGCGCCGTTCATGCCGCCTTGCATGTAGGCTCGGGTGAAGGCTACGCCTCGACGCGCAAGACGGTCGAGGTTGGGTGTCTGAATATGAGGATTGCCAAGAGCGGCGATGGTATCGGCGCGTTGGTCATCAGTGAAAATGAACAGCACGTTGGCTGGGGTTGCCGCCGCGTTGGTAAGCTTAAAAGCCCAAGAAAAAATCAGTAACGTGAGGATGCGCTGAAAAGACGTAGTGCGTCGGGGCATTTTTAAAAGGGATTAGGCGGGCTCAGTCGCCTTTTTTCGTCGCGAGGGCGCGGGCGGTGGGGTTGCCGGATTGGGCGCCTTCTGCCGCGATCTCGGCGCGGAGTTGGCGGAGCGTGGCCGTCATGTCGCGGACGCGCTCAGGGTGACGCGCGGCGAGGTTTTGTTTTTCGCCTAGGTCGGCCGTGAGGTCGTAGAGTTCGACATACCCGAGCGTGGCGTCGGCGAGCAGTTTCCATGGGCCGTCGCGAAGGGCGAGGGTCCACGGTCTACCGATCGAGAAATCGTATTGCCAATAAAGCGGGTGAGGACGCCTGAGCGGTTGGCCAACGAACAGCGGGAGTAGGTTCGTGCCGTCAAGAGCGCGGTCATGCGGGGGAGCAATGCCGGCGAGCGCGCAGGCTGTAGGGAGGAAATCGAGGTTGCAGATCGGTTCGGCGCTGATGGCGCCGGCGGCGACGTGACCGGGCCAACGGATGATGCCTGGGACGCGGTAGCCGGCTTCGGTGACATGGAGTTTCATGCCACGCAGCGGGCCTGGAGAACCGTAGCTGCGCTCAGCTCCTTGGTAGCGCTTGAGCGTTTCAGGTCCGTTGTCGCTGGAAAAATAGATGAAGGTGTTGTCACGCAGACCGTGATCATCGAGGTAGCCTAGGAGCTTGCCGACGGCGGCGTCCATCTGCGAAGCGGCGCCGAGGTAGTGGCGGCGGTCGGGGTTTTTCTCGTCCGGATAAAGGGCGAGAAATTCTTCAGTGGCTGCGACGGGCTCATGGGTTTCGTGAAACCAAAGGTTTAAGAAAAACGGCGCGGCGTCAGCGCGCTGGATTGCGTCAAGCCAGCGCGTGGCTTCGGCGACGACAATATGCGAGGAAGGACCGTTAAGCTGGCCGGCAGGTTGGCCGTTGCGAATGAAATTACGGGGGTTGAGGTGGCTGGGAGCGGCGTTGTTTTGAGTGTAGAGCCAGTGGTCGAAGCCGGCGTCGCCGGGCGTGGGTTCGGAACCGTCCGTGCGGCTATTGAGGTGCCACTTGCCGGCGTGGAACGTGTGGTAGCCGCCTTTTTGCAAGAGCTGCGCGACGGTGATTTCGGTGGAGCGCAGAAAGATGCCGCTATGCGGGGGAATCCAATCGCGGATTCCTAGGCGGTTTGGCGTGCGGCCAGTCATGAGGCCGGCGCGAGAAGGCGAACACACGGGTGAGGCGGAATAACAATCGGTGAAGCGGGTACCTTCGCGGGCGAGTTTATCGATATGCGGCGTGCGTATCTCGGGATGGGCGAAGCAACTAAGGTCACCGTAGCCTAGGTCGTCGCAGAGCAGCACGATGATGTTGGGGCGCACTGCCGGCGCGGCTGTCAGAGCAGGTACGGCACACAAGAGCGTGAAGAGCAAGCGAGGGGTAACGCGCGGGAAATTCATCAGGAAAGCTTGAGGGGGTGACGAGACGAGTGCTGCAAGTTATAGTAAGGCGTGAACCGTCCGGGAGCGCCGGCGCCAGTGCCTTGAGTGAGTGAGTGAGTGAGTGAGTCGCCGAGATCGGCGCGACAATTATCCAGTAAGATTAGCTTTTTTTGGCCGCACCCTCTTCCATTTTACGATGTGGATCCATGGTGTGAATTTGCCCGGGCGTGGGGCCGCCACCAAATTGTTTCCAGTAAAGCTCAGCGAACGGATTGAGACGCGGGCCGATGACGTTTTCATTGACGAGCTGAGGTTGAACCGAGTCCCACCATACATCGTAGCTGCGAGCGAGACGTTGGACGACATCAGGATTTTGCGCTGCAATGTTGTGGAGTTCGCCGCGATCGGTGCTAAGATCGAATAGTTGCCAAGCGGGCGCGCGGCCGCCCTCGATTGAAACGAGGTGCCAACGTGGTTCACGCACAGAGCAATTTTTGAATTTGGCTAGGCCGGGGTCTGAGAGCTTCGGCCAGCGACCAACGTGGGTGAAAAGTGTTCGCTCGTCCCAAGGTGTTTTTGGATTTTGAAGAAGGGGAAGTAGACTACGGCCCTCAACTTGGGCACGTGTGCGTTCATCCAACTTCGCGCCTGCGATCTCAGCGAGTGTTGGGAAAAAATCAATGTGGGCGGTGAGGGCCTCGACGTCCGCGGGTGCGAAGTGCTCAGGCCATCGCCAAAATGCCATCGCTCGGGTGCCGCCGAGCCAAGGTGTGCCTTTGGGCCCGCGCATTCCGGCGTTAAAAACCTTGGTGCCCGCAGTGCCGCCATTGTCGTTCATAAAAATCACGAGTGTGTTGCGGGATAGACCCCAAGCTTCGAGCTGGGCCAGGAGGCGACCGACGTTTTCATCGATGTTGTGCAGCATGCCGTAGAAGTTGGCTACGGCAGCGGCATCGGGGCCATCGCCTACTTTATCGCGATAGAGCGCGGCATCGGTGGGGCGCGCGGTGTAAGGAGAATGTGGGGCGTTAGTGGTGAGAGTGACAAAGAACGGTTGGCCGGAGTCTTTAAGTGATTCGATCCAGCGTGTGGCTTGGGCGAAAAAAAGATCAGTACAGTAACCATTGGTTTTTTCGAAGGTACCGTTGTGGAGCAGGGTGGGGTTGAAATAGGTATTTCCGGGAGCGTCACCGCAGGAACCGGGGTAACTTTGACCGATGCCACCTCCACCGTGGATGTAGGTTTCGTCGTACCCACGCGCGGCTGGTTGATAGGCGGACTCGTCGCCGAGATGCCATTTGCCAAAAATACCGGTGGCATAGCCCGCTTTTTTTAAGACTTGCGCAATAGTTATAGCGTCGAGCGTAAGGCGTTCGCGCTCGAGGATGGTATGGGTGACGCCGTTTTTAAATTCGTGGCGGCCGGTGTAGAGTGCGCTGCGGGTGGGGGCGCAGGTCGGGCTCACGTGAAAATCGTTGAACCTCACGCTCTGGGCGCGCAGGAGGTCGAGGTGCGGCGTTTTAAGAATCGGGTTGCCGTGGGCAGATAGGTCGCCGTAGCCCTGATCATCGGTTAGAATGAAAACGATGTTGGGTCGCGTTGCAGCCGTGGCGGCAAAAATAACCTGGCCAAGCAAAAAAAACAGCGCACTGGTGCGTGAAAGCAGTAGTATGGAGCGGACGGGTGACATAAATGAAGTATGACCTAGGTTGCGGATCAAAAAAGGGTGCCCTAGTCTAGTCCGGCGCAGGACTGGACGTCGAACTTGTTTGTCTAAAAACTCGAAGGTTTTCGCCGTTGAAGCGGGCGCGTCGAGCGCTTTGCTGGGTGCCATGTTTAAACCTCTCGTCGGAATGATTATGGGCAGTACGTCGGATTGGGAGACGATGCAGCACGCGGCCGCTCAACTTGAGTCGCTCGGCATACCGTACGAGAAACGTGTCGTCTCAGCGCACCGCACGCCAAAATTAATGGTTACTTATGCGGAGAACGCCGAAAAGCGTGGTCTTAAAATCATTATCGCCGGCGCGGGCGGCGCGGCGCATCTGCCCGGGATGACAGCCTCACTAACGACCTTACCGGTGCTTGGTGTTCCAGTGGAATCACATGCGTTGAAGGGAATGGATTCGCTGCTGTCGATTGTGCAGATGCCCGGTGGCGTTCCAGTCGCGACGTTTGCTATAGGTAAAGCGGGAGCTATCAACGCTGCGCTCTTTGCCGCCTCGCTGCTCGCGCAAAGTGATGCAGCGACGCGTAAGGCGTGGAAGAAGTTCCGCGCTGCTCAGACTGCGAACGTGTTGCGCGTCAAGCTGCCATGATCGCCCTTGGAAAAACTATCGGTGTGCTTGGTGGCGGCCAACTCGGCCGGATGCTGGCCCAAGCCGCGCAGACGCTCGGATATCGCGTTCACGTTTATGAGCCGCAGATCCACTGCCCGGCCGGTGCGGTGGCAAACCACGAAGTCAACGCCAGCTACCAGGACGCGGAAGCTTTGTTGGATTTTGCACGCGGCGTGGATGTAGTGACCTATGAATTTGAAAACATTCCGGCGGCGGCGCTGGCCGTAATCGCACCTGTGGTGCCATTGCACCCGAGTGCCGAGGTGTTGCATACGACGCAAAATCGCCAGCGAGAGAAAGCTTGGCTCAAGGCGAACAATTTTCCGCACGTTGCCTACGCTGAAGCGCTCGACGGAGATATCGCGCCGGCTGTTGCACAAGTCGGTTTGCCTTGCGTCGTTAAAACTGCGGACTTCGGCTACGATGGTAAAGGCCAGATGAAACTCTCGACATCGGCTGATCTAGAAAAAGCGGTGGCAATTTTCCGCGGTCGACGCTGCGTAGTCGAAGCTTGGTGCGAATTTTCCTGCGAACTGTCTGTGATTGTAGCTCGCAGCACGACCGGCCAGACGCGTGCGTTTCCCATTTCGGAAAACATCCACACGCATCACATCTTAGATATTTCCATCGTACCCGCGCGGGTGTCTCCTTTTATCTCGCAAGCGGCGGAAGCGTTGGCGGCGCGGATCGCGGAAAAAATAGGCGTCGTCGGACTGCTCGCCGTTGAGATGTTTCTCACCACCGCCGGCGAACTCGTGGTGAACGAACTCGCTCCGCGCCCTCACAACAGCGGGCATTGGTCGATCGATGGCTGTGAGACCAGCCAGTTTGAGCAACACGTTCGCGCCGTGTGCGGGTTGCCTTTGGGCGCTGTGGCTGTACGCGAGCCAACCGTGATGGTAAATATTTTGGGTGACGCGTGGAAGTGGGCCGACGGTAAACTCGTTGGCTCACCACGCTGGGCGGTGATCCTCGAGGCACCCCGCGCCAAGTTGCACCTTTACGGCAAAGCCGAACCCCGGTCTGGCCGCAAGATGGGTCATTTCACGGTGCGCGCAGTGGATGTCACCACGGCGTTGGTTCAAGCGCAGGCGTTGAAGGCTCAACTTTAACTCGCTTCGTTTTGGGCAGTGATGGAGTTTTGCGTTGCGACTGCTTGGATGCGTGTGCGCCCATGCTAGGGTCTCTCCTTGGTTTTTTTCTCAAAATCTGATCTCATGAGTTTAAACTTATTTCGCTTCGCTCGACTGTTGGGTTTGATTTTGCTTTTTGGGATTAGCCTAAATTGGCAACTGCACGCGGCGGCAAATCGGGCGCCGAATATCGTTTTCTTTCTGATTGATGACTGGGGTTGGACGGATGGTGCGGGCTTTGGCAGTGCGCTTTACGAGACGCCGCATATCGACCGACTCGCGTCGCAAGGCATGAAATTTACTCAAGCTTACGCGGCCTGCACGGTGTGTTCCCCAACGCGGGCGGCGTTACTCACGGGAAAATATCCCGCGCGTTTACATATCACGGATTGGATTGCAGGCCACAACCGGCCGTATGCGAAACTAAAAATTCCGGATTGGACACCGCAGCTTCCGCTTGAAGAAAAAACGGTCGCCGAAGAATTGAAGTCGCTTGGCTATGCGACGGGAATTTTTGGAAAATGGCATCTGGGTGGCCCTAAATTTTATCCAGAATATCAGGGCTTCGACGTCAACGTAGGTGGTTGTGATCGCGGCCAGCCCGGTGCGTATTTTCCGCCATATGGCGTCGTTAACATTAAGGATGAGAGGCCGGGCGAGTTTCTCACCGATCGACTGACGCGCGACGCTTGTGCCTTCATGGAGGCTAATCGCGACAGACCTTTTTTTCTCTACATACCACACTACGCCGTGCACACGCCGCTGGCGGGTAAGACGGCAGTCATCGCAAAATATAAACAAAAAATCGTCGCAGGAAAATTTATCCATACCAACGCTGTTTACGCCGCGTTAGTCGAAAGTATCGACGAAAGTGTGGGCGAAGTTATGCGGAAACTCGCTGAGTTAAAACTCGATGAAAACACCATCATCTTACTCACGGGTGATAATGGCGGGTTGAGTGGTACCGTGGGAGCGCAAGGTTGGCGGCCCGGTCCTACGCGCAACGATCCGCTGCGCCTCGGCAAAGGCTCGGCTTATGAAGGCGGTGTGCGGGTGCCTTTGGTCGTAAAATGGCCCGGCGTGATCAAGTCCGGCGCGGTGCACGCGGCGCCGGTGACGAGCGTGGATTATTTTCCGACGTTGCTTGAGATGGCGACGGGCGCACCCGCGGCCGGTGTGGACGGCGAGTCGATCGTGCCACTGCTAAAGGGAGCGGAAAAATTAAAACGCTCGGCGATCTTCTGGCATTATCCGCATTATCATCCGGGCGGCGCGACGCCTTACAGCGCGGTGCGTGCCGGCGATTGGAAGCTCATTCACTTTTTTGAGGACGATCGCTTGGAGCTCTATGATTTGAAAAACGATCTCGGGGAAAAAAATGATCTAGCCTCGGCGGAACCGCAGCGCGTTGTCGCCTTGCGTGCACAACTAGATGCATGGCGGAAAGATGTTGATGCGCAATTGCCTACGCTCAATCCCGCGTACGATGAGGTCAGAAAATGGGAAGGCGATGCTCCTTCTTCGGATGCAAAAAAGAAGTAGGCTCGCTCAAGAACTTCCTGCGCGAAGCGCGGCGACGTCGGCCGGGGTATCAAGGTCTTGGGCTAGTGCGGGTAAATGAACAGCAGCGATGTGAGCGAGGTCGTCGTTCAGCAGATCGCGTGCGCCTGTTTCACCCGTGAGTGCGGCGAGGGCGGAAAAATGAGGGCGCAAGAGTAACGCCGGTGCGCCGTGTCGTCCGGCATATTTAGAGGCGACGATGCTACAGCCGGTTGACCTTTGAGCGGTTAGGAGCTGTGCGATGACCGCGGCATCAAAGGCTGGTTGATCGCAAAGTGCTATGATTGTGGCTTCAAGGGTTCGGGAAAATTGCCCGAGGGTGGTGATGCCCGTTCGGATGGACGCGGCCATGCCCTCGGGCCATGCGGAGTTTTCGACGGCGAGCACGGGTAGTCGCGCGATTGCGGGGCGGATTTTTTCGGCGTGGGCGCCCAGGACTATGATGACCGGCCACGCGCCGGCGCTGAGCGCGGCTTGGGCGGCGCGGACGACGAGGGGTTGGCCGTCGATAAAAAGGAGTTGTTTCGGAGAACCTAGGCGGGTGGAGGCGCCGGCGGCGAGGATGATGGCACCGAAGCGCAGGCTCTTTGGTGCGGGCTCAGTCATGGATCGGATTGGCGCGGTATCGGAGCGGCCGCGCGTCGCGACCTGAGCGTTGGGCGCGGATTTCAGCGAGGATACTCAGAGCGACGTCGCCTGGAGCATCGGCGCCGAGATCAAGCCCGATGGGTGCATGAAAACGAGCGAGTTGCTCCGGGCTGGGTATAATACCTTCACGGGCAAGATCTGCTAGGATTCGGGCGGCGCGTTTCTTAGGCCCGAGGAGACCGATGTAGGGGAAATCGTAGGAAAATAAATTGCTCAAGATCGGCACGTCGTGGACGTAATGATGCGTCATCACGACCACGCTGGCTTCCGACTCCGGGGCTACACGAGCGACGAGCTCATGGGCTGGAGCCACGATGAGACGGCTTGCGGTGGGAAAACGAGCGGCGGTGGCAAAGGAGGCACGTGGATCGGCGATGGTGACGTGCCATGATAAAAGCTGCGCTAGTTGGGCGAGAGGTTGGGCGTCGTCGCCGGCACCAAAAAGGATCAACGATGGTGCCGGAGCGATCGTTTCAAAAAAAACGTTAGAAGTCGGCGAAGCCTGAGATGCGAGCGCCTGCTGAGACGATGGCTCGGCGGGAGCGAGTTGAGTGCCGAGGGGTTGGCTGGGATCGGTGCTGCGCCAGGTGACGGCGAGCGGGGTGGGGAGGCGCGCGGCGAGTTGCGTGGCGAGTGAGTGAACCCATGTGGGCCAGGGCGTTGGGATGGGCTCTAGTAGGACGTGAACGATGCCGTGGCAACCAAGGCCGATACCCCAGACCAAGTCGTTTTCTGAAGACGTGTCGTAGGTGACGAGTTCGGGATGGCCGGAGGTGGCGACGGCGCGGGCGCGTAGTATGATGTCCTCTTCAAGGCAGCCTCCGCTAATGGAACCGATGCGTTTGCCGGCTGCGGTGATGAGCAGTCGCGCGCCGGGGCGGCGGTATGAAGAGCCGGTCACCGCGACGAGGGTTGCAAGCACGGCGGTACCCTCTCCGGAGGAGGTGGAGAGCAACGCTTGGATGATGCCGGGGAAGTCACTCATCGTTCGTCTTTGATGAAGTCCGGTGCTGCAAGGACGGCAAGCGGGTTTAAATTCGCTAAATACCATGCGAGACTCTGTTAAAAAATCTGTCGCAAAAGAGGGTCGCACTGTTTTTTACGCAACTATATTGCGTAATCACTCCTTGCGAATTGTCACCTAATTATGACATGTTTGAGTGGTTCAACCGTAAGCGGTCGTACCCATTCGACCTAAACACCAACCAAAACCACACTGCTAGTTATGAATAAACAGCTATCAAAAGCCGCGTCGGACGCTTTGCGTCTCGCGCTGGTCATGGGTTTGAGCGCCGGCGTTCTCGCTGCGCAATCGAACCCCACATCCACCACGACTACTACCACCAACACAACCAAGAAGGATACGCCTGATACTCAAGTACTCGAGAAATTCGAAGTGACGGGATCTCGCGTGAAGCGCCTCGACATGGAGACTCCCGCTCCCGTTGCGGCATTCACCTCAGTTGAAATCGAAGCCAAAGGCTACGCCAATATCGGCGATTTCGTCCAAAGCCTTCCCTTTAACTCTGGCTCAGCCAATTCGATCTACCAAACGGCGAGCTTCACCCGCGGCGCTTCCACGGCCAATCTTCGCGGTCTCGGCTCCCAGCGTTTCTTGACCCTCGTGAACGGTCGCCGCGCCGTGCCCTACGCCTTGACCAATAGCGGTGGTCGCTCGGTTTTCGATTTCAATAGCTTACCTGCTGCCGCGATCGAAAGCATCGAGCTTCTGAAGGACGGCGCCTCGGCTATTTACGGCGCTGATGCCATCACCGGCGTGCTCAACATCAAATTAAAGAAAAACTTCGTTGGTCTCTCCAGCAGCCTTTACTACGGTAACACCCTCAAGGATCAAGGCGGTGACACTGCGACCAAGCAACTCAGTCTCGTATTCGGTGCGGAGTCCGGCAAAACCAAGATTCTCACGGCCTTTGATATGAAGTCGGGTAATTCTAACTTCCTATCCGACTATGGCGTTAAAAACACCGATTACACCTATCTCGGGGCGAACAAAGGTCTGAATAACAATTCGACCTCGAATTTCCCTGCCAACTTGACGCTCACCAAGGCACAGGCTGCGACTGCAGGTATCGCGTTCCCGAACGTCACGGCTGCTAGCTGGAGCTTCGTGGTCCAAGGTGGCGCCCCTACGGCAAACCCGACCCTCTCCAAGTTTGTCGCTGCCCCAGCCAGCGCCGCTAACCCGAACGCCGTCGATATCGGTAACGAAAACCGTTACAATTTTGCCAACACCACCGCTATTTATCCGGCCTACAACTACCTGAGCAATTTCACGTCGTTGGAGCACACCTTCAGCGAGAACCTAAAACTGTTCGCTGAGTTCACTTACTCTAATAATAGCACCTACTACGCGTTCACGCCGGTGGTTATCGGTTACTCTACGGAAGGCCTCGTGCTCCCGGCCAACAATCCGTTCAATCCTTTCGGCCAAGCTCTAAGCTCGCTGTCGGCCCGCGCCTTGTTTGGTCCGGTGCGTAAGTTCGATACTGAGTCTACGGGTTCCAACAGCCTTATTGGCCTGCGCGGCACTGTGCTCAGCCGATGGGATTGGGAAACGGCTGTAAGCTACGGCGCCAACACCGTCACCTCGATCTCTCGCAACGCGATCCGTGCTACCACTTACCAAGCCGCCCTCAATGGTACGCTCTCGGGGTTCTCCGGTGTTTTCTTGAATCCCTTCGGTCCTTCCGATTCCGGTCTGACTAAGGCGCTTTACACCAGCTCCACCGCTTCCAACAAAGCTGAAGGCCTTACCTTCGATGCTAGCGTTTCGGGTAAACTCTTCGAGTTGCCTGCTGGCGAAGTCGGCATCGCTGCCGGTATTGAAGCCCGTAATGAGCAACTTACCACTAACCCTGACACCGCGGCCTATATCGGCTCTGGCGGCGGTTTGCCTCTGATGGGTAAACGCTCCGTTCAGTCTGGCTACGTTGAAATCACCGCACCAATTTACCGTTCCAAGACTTGGGGTTCTTCGGAAATTCAAGTCGCTGGTCGTCACGAAAATTACAGTGACTTTGGTAACACCACCAAGCCCAAGGTTGGCGTGAAAGTGCGCCTCCCAGACACTGCTTGGCTCAACACGATTGTACGTGCCTCTTATTCTGAGTCTTTCCAAGCGCCGGCCCTTGGTCTTCTCTACGCATCCCGTACGACCGGTTATTCCTCCAGCTTGCTGACCGATCCACTCCGTCCTCAAGATGTGGCGGTGCAGATTAAGAACGTTACCGGCGGTAACCCTGACCTTTTGCCCGAAACGGCCAAGGTTCAGTACGTTGGAGCGGTCTTCGAATCGCCGAAGCTCAAGAATCTCTCCTTCAACGTCGATTTCTTTAATTTCCGTATTAATCAAGTAATCGTGACGCCCAGCCAAGCATTCCTGTTGTCTGCTAGCGGTTTGGCTCAGTTCCCGAACGGTATCGTTCGCGACAATAGTCTAGGAAATCCGGGTCCAATTCTCTACACCTCCTCGGTTCCCTCCAACAACCCGCTCGCCTACCAGCTTTACCGCGGTATGGATTATGGCTTGAAGTATTCTCTGCGCAACACGCGCTACGGTAGCTTCACCTTCTCGGGCGACGCCACTGGGCTGATCAAGGTCGGTAGCGATTCCGGTCTAGGCTCGGGCTTCTTCAATAACAACGGCCACTATTACAATCCACGCTGGAAAGGCCAAGCTGGCACCAGCTGGTCCTATAAGGACTATGGCGCATCCGTCACGGCAGACTGGACGGGACACTGGTACAACGATGGCTATACAGTCGCTGGTTGGGGAGAAAATCCCTTCACCGTTCTAGGCGGTTCTCTGCGCTACAGCGGCTTTTGGAACAGCACGATCACTCTCGGTGCTAGCAATCTACTTAATAATCAGCCGCCGCCAAACGGCCGTGCCAGCTCTGCTGGCTATGACCAAAACATCTATGGCGCCGGCGCTTTAGGTCGTTTCGTCTACGTCCGTATCCGCAAGACCTTCTAAGCGGACATCGCCATTACCGGCGCTCACTTCAGGCGTGCCCTTTCGGGGGCACGCCTTTTTATTATATGCGTTAACGCATTCTCATTTATGGCTCGTATTACCTTGTTTCTCATTGCGCTCACTCTTGGTGCCTCTGCTGCGCCTGTCCCTGCGCAAGCTCCCGAGGCGCCCGTTGCGACCTTCTTTCAAGCTTCCAATATCTCATCACTCGTCTTTTCCCCCAACGGCAAATACATCGCCTGCCTCGTTCCGTTCGAACATCGGATGAATCTCGCCGTCATCGATCTCGAGAAAGGCACCAAAAACCTTCTGACCAATTTTAAGGATCGCCAAGCCAGTCAGCCCAGTTGGGCCAACAACGACCGCCTCCTCTTCCGGGTAGACGACGACGGCAAAGAATCTTTTGCTCTCTACGCAGTAAATCGCGACGGCCAAGATCCTGTCGTACTTGCCTCCGGCTACTCAAAGGCCGATTCCAACGATGAGATTAACGTCCGCTTTCGCAGCGTCCTTGGCCGGATCGAAGACGACCCCAAAAACATCCTAGTCCTCGCTAACCTCACCTACGCCTCTTGGTCCGACGTCGCCAAACTTAATCTTAAAACGGGTGCCATGACCACCGTCGTCGAAGCCCCCGGTGATGTAGATTACTACCTGCGTGATACCGTCGGCCAAGTTCGCCTTGCTGTAATTCAAAAAGAACAACTTCGCCGCGTCCTCTACCGCGATCCCACTGCCAAAACCTGGACTGCCCTAAGCGAACACCATATGGATGCAGAGGGCTGGGAACCGATCGCCTTCGACGGCGACAATCGCACGCTTTTTATCTGGTCCAACATTGGCCGCAAAACTAAAGCCATTTACCGCTACGACGTGCTTGAGCGTAAGCAACTCGACCTCGTCTTCGCCGATGAAACCTACGACGCCGTCGATGCCAACGGCGCGGCGGCCACTAGTTTTTCGGGCAACACTATCTTCGATCCGGTAAAAAAGAAAATCGTCGGTCTGTCCTATTCCGCTGACCGCACTCGCTTTCATTGGCTCGACGAGGACATGCGTAAAATTCAGCAGAAAGTTGAAGCCTCTCTTCCCGACACCGTCCATCGCCCTCGCCAATTTGCATCCGACGGATCCAAAATTATCTACCTTTCTACCAGTGATCGTGATCCTGGCGTCTATTACATGTTCGATCGTAAAACTAACCGACTCAATGAAATTGCTGTCATCAAACCGGGAATCGACCCGGATAAAATGGCCACGATGCGCCCCATCAGTTACACCGCGCGCGACGGTTTGAAACTCTACGGCTATCTCACGCTTCCGCTAGGACTGCCCGCTAAAAATTTGCCCCTGATCCTACATCCACATGGTGGCCCTTATGGAATTCGTGACGAATGGGGATATAATGACGAAGTCCAATTTTACGCCAGTCGCGGCTTCGCCGTGCTCCAAGTCGATTATCGTGGCTCTGGCGGCTACGGAATTACTTTTGAAGCCGCCGGTTTCAAAAAATGGGGCCTCGAAATGCAAGACGACCTAAGTGACGGTGTGAAGTGGGCCATCAATGAAGGCATCGCCGATCCTGCGCGTGTCGTGATCAGTGGCGCCAGTTACGGCGGCTACGCCACCATGGCTGGACTGACCTTCACCCCCGAACTCTATTGCGCGGGTATCAACTACGTCGGCGTGACGGATATTAACCTGCTCATACCTCGTGATGCTCCACCTGATCGGATGTATTGGCGCAATACCCGCCTAGGTAAATTGAGCGATGCAGCCGATCGTAAACGTATCCATGACACGTCTCCCGTAAATTTTGCTGATAAAATTACCGTCCCCCTGCTCATGGCTTATGGTAAAAACGATCCTCGAGTGAATATTGATCACGGCTTCGACATGGAGCGCGCGCTGAAAAAAGCTGGTAAGACCAACTACGAATTAATCATCGAGGCCGACGAAGGCCACGGCTTCCGCAAGGAAGAGAAACGTATCGCCTATTTTGCGCTAGTGGATGCTTTCTTAAAGAAGAATCTCCCGCGTGTGGGCACAGTGAAAATTGGTCCAACGCAAGTCATCGCCGATCCGGTGAAACCTTAAATCTGATAGCGGGCGAGTGCTCTATTTTTTTACGAACCCCCTTTTATTTGGGTGCCGTTGGGGATTCTTTTATTTCAACGGCCTCGCCGATGTGCACCTCTGCGCGAGCGTCGTTGAACACCTGTATGCCGGTGGTCGTTTCGCCCCAGTAGGGTGCTGCACTGCGTAACATCGTGCTGAGCACCTCGGAAAACTTTTGGCCTCGTTCGACCGGTGCCGCAACAAACGTGGTCCAAATTGCCTTGGCTAATTTACCCTTGGTTTTCAGCTCCGCATAATCAAACGCATCTACCACGATTAAGTTGAACTCGCGGGTGCTTTCATACGCCGTTGGCGCACCGTCCGAGTAATTGATGGACGGTGGGGAAGGGGCTCCACTGCTTGAGCCCCCGGAACTGCCGAAAAGGCCTTTCGCGGATTCGTTTTTGGCGCCCACATCGAGGGCATCGTCGTTTCCTCCTGCTCGATTGTTCCAAACGATGTCCCCGCCCAGATGGGTGAGGCTACGTGAATCATGCGGTTTACCGACCAGGCCCTCTTCCCAGGTTATATGTTCGGTGCGCACGACTGGCAGCCGCCAGAGTGATACCCCGTAGTTTACGCGCAGCATGAGCGAGACTTTGGTGGGCTCGCGGACGATTCCTTGAGCGTCGGCAGCGTTAAGGTAGTTTTTTTTGGCAAGAGCGGACGTTAGGAATCCACAGACTTGTTCGTAGTTAAGATCGGCTGGAAATATTTCACCCGGAATAAAGATAAAATATTTTGTTGCAGGTAAGGGCTTTAGATCACGCGGAGGTGGGTTGAGTGAATTCGAGGCGTGAACGCTTTGGGAAACTACATCCCAAGGGGTTTCCCGGTAATTGGCTGAGGATACGGACACGGGGGCGAATCCCCTAATTTCACTCACGGATTGTGATGAAAGCTGTTGGTGAAAAATACCTAATAAAAGTGCAGAGCACAAAAGTGATGAGTGTTTTTTCATTCGGATAGTTTTCGAATTTCAGCAGCTGGCGCCCAATTACTAAGGGTCCCTCTGATGCTGTTCTTATAAACACATGCGGCTCGAGTTAATAGCAATTTATGAGCGTTAATTTGTCACCAAAATGTAAAATAGCGTTGCGGATAAGCAAATTACTCCTTCGTTCTGTCGAAAAATTACGCTGTCGCTGTTAAGCGCCAGATTATTTTTTCACCACAAACCTAGCAAACAAATGAACAACAAACGATTCGATAGCTTGCGTGCGCTGCTTCGCGCTCTGATGGCATCCACGAGTCTCACGGCCTCTGTCGCTACTGCGGCGCTGACTGTGGCACTTCTCACCCTTGGCTCCTCGATCGGTTACGCTCAAAGTAACACCGAAGGCTACATTTATGGCGCGGGCGCTCCTGCCGGTTCCACGGTTTCGGCGGTCAGTCTCACGACAGGCCAAAAGCGCGACGCGTTGGTCGACGCCTCCGGCAACTACCGCATCTCCTCCCTCCCAGTCGGTGATTACAAAGTCACCCTCAAGGTCAAGGGTCAGCCCGACCAGGTCGTGGATAACGTTAGCGTCAATCTCGGCACCGGTTCTTCGGTTCGCTTTGGTGCCAAGACCGATGTGATCTCGCTCGAGAAATTTAGCGTTAGCGCTGGCTCAGTTTCCCCGATCGACGTCTCCTCAGTTGAATCCGTTACGGTGTTCAACCAACAGGTTATCAAACAGCTCCCCGTCGCGCGTAACACCACGGCTGTCGCGCTGCTCGCGCCCGGCACAACTCAAGGTGTCGCCGCCTTTGGTAATCTCGCCTCCTTCGGTGGTTCCTCCGTCGGCGAAAACGCCTACTATGTAAACGGCTTCAATCTTACGAATGCTCGTAACGGCCTCGGTGGCGGTAGCGTGCCCTTTGAGTTTTACGACCAATTCCAAGTTAAAACCGGCGGCTATGGCGCGGAATTCGGTCGTTCGACCGGCGGTGTGATCAATACCACCACCAAACGCGGTGGTAATACCTTTAAAGCAGGTGCGAACATCTACTTCGAGCCCGAACAGCTCGCTTCTCGTTCCCCCAGTGTCAATCAGCCCAACGGCTCCCCCTACATCAACCGCTCGCGCAGCGACTCCAGCTCGCTCAATGCAAACGTTTACGCCAGCGGGGCACTGATCAAAAACAAGCTGTTCTTCTATGGCCTTTACAACGCACGTGACAACAAGTCCGAAGGCGCGGGTATTTCAACCTACAGCCGTTCTCGTAGCAAGGATCCCTTCTACGGCACCAAGCTCGATTGGAACGTGAGCGATAACCACAGCTTTGAATTCACGGCCATCTCCGACAAACGTAAGACCGAAACTGAAACCCTCGGCTACACTTACGCTACGGGTGTAATTGGTGCTTCCAACGGTATCTCTGAAGCCAAGCGCGGCGGTAAAGACTACATTTTCCGCTACTCGGGCAAGCTTACTGAAGATTTCAATCTCTCTGCACTGTACGGTAAGAGCACCGCTAACTTCACCGACGCCGGCGCCGGTGATAGCATTCCTTATGTTCTCGATGCCCGCTCCGGCACTGCGATCCTCATAAGCAAGGCGACCACCGCTCAGCCCACTACCCTCGAAGACTTGCGTAAAGCGATGCGCATCGACGGCGACTACAGTTTCAAATTGGTCGGCGCCCATCAGCTCCGCTTCGGTCTCGATCGCGAAGACAATATTTCCAATAGCCTTCAAGCTTACTCCGGCGGCGTTTACTGGCGTTATGTTGTCACGGCACCAGGTAAAACTCTCGCCAACGGCGCTATCGTTCCTGCCGGCGTGACCGAGTATGCTCGCAAGCGCATTTACTCAAACGGCGGTTCCTTCCAAACCCTAACCAATGCCTACTACGCCGAAGATAATTGGAAGCTCCTTGATGACCAACTACTTCTCAGCCTAGGTCTCCGTAACGAAGGCTTTGACAACCGAAACTCTCAAGGTGCGACCTTTGTTAAGATCAACAACCAACTCGCCCCTCGTTTAGGTGCCTCCTTCGACGTCGAGAAGAACGGTAAATCTAAGATCTTCGCCAACTACGGTCGCTATTACCTGCCCATCGCCACCAATACCAACATCCGTCTTGCCGGTGGCGAAACCTATTACGAAGAGTATTATGCTCTCAATGGCGTTAAAGCCGATTCCACGCCAACCCTCGGCGCTCAAATCGGTGGCCGCAACGTTTTCTCTAGCGGCGAAATCCACAACCCGCTCGAGATCGTGGACCGTAACCTCAAGCCGATGTACCAAGATGAATACATTTTAGGCTATCAAAAGCAGGTAAATAAGGATTGGACCGTCGGCATCCGCGGCACCTATCGCAACGTCGCTCGTTTCATTGAAGACGAAGCCATCGATGAGACCCTCAATGCCTACGCCGCCAAAAACAACATCAAGGGCTTTGCTGCTGGTGGTAACGATTACTACGTCCTCACCAATCCCGGCCAGCCCATGACTACCTATGTTGACTTTGGTGATGGCAAAGGTCTGCGTGCGGTCAGCTTCACCCCCGCTGAGCTCAAATTCCCTAAGGCTAAGCGCGAATATGTTGGTGCTGAACTCTTTTTTGAAAAAGCCTATAATGGCAAATGGATGCTCCAAGGCTCCTACACTCACTCCTACAGCTGGGGTAACGATGAAGGTTCGGTGCTTTCCGACAACGGTCAGACCGACGCCGGCCTCACCGTCCTCTTTGACCATCCCGGCCTGATGGATCACAGCACCGGCTACCTCGCTAACGACCGTCGCCACAAGTTTAAGCTCTTCGGTGCTTACAACCTCACTAAGGAAGTACAACTTGGTGGCAACTTCCGCCTCGAGTCCGGCACACCCAAGAATGCCCTCGGTTTTCACCCCACCGATCCGTTCGCCGCTCAATACGGGGCCGCTTCCTTCTACTCCAACAGCAAACCCACCCCACGTGGCTCGGCTGGTCGCACCCCTTGGAACAACCAGATCGATTTGACCTTGAAGTATCGTCCCCGCTGGGCCGCCGACAAACTCGGGTTCGGCTTGGATGTGTTCAACGTCTTCAATCTGCATACTGCCACCGAATATAACAATGTCGCCGAGACCGGTCTCAACGTCTCGAACCCCACTTACAACCTGCCCACGTCCTTCCAAGCGTCGCGCTACGTTCGTATCAGCGTTTCCTACGATTATTAATGAGTGGCGCCCTAGCGCCTCGCTTTAATCAACTTAGCAAGGCGGCCGGATTTCCGGCCGCCTTTTTTGTGCCCGTTAGCTGGATTCTCGGTCTTGTCATGGGTACCTTGCGCCGCCTTGCTATCACTTGCGGATGCACGTCTCGGTTGAACGTTTCTTTATTTCTTCCGGCCACAATTTTTTTGGCCGGCGTAGCCTTCCAGCTGGTACTCATCCCACCTCCGAGCCCGCGACGATTCGTTGCCGTGCCGGCTGGGGCATCCAAGGCGATCGCTTCTACGGATATCGCCCGGATTACAACGGACAGATCACTTTTTTCTCGGACGAAACGCTCTCCGCGATGCGTACGCATTTTGCGCTGCCGAGGATCTCAGCGGGCGTGTTGCGACGCAACGTACTCCTCGAAGGGATCGACGTGGTGACGCTCATCGGTCGCACGTTTACAATCGGCGGAATAGGCTTTGTGGGCACGAGTGAGGCACGGCCCTGCCACTGGATGAATCACGCCGTCGCCCCGGGTGCTGAGGAATGGTTAAAGGGCAGGGGGGGCCTGCGTGCGCGGATCCTCAGCGATGGCGAACTCGCGCTCGGCTCAAGCGAGCTGGTGTTAGCCGAGAAAGTTTCGCAACCAGATCACTCCGCCTGCCTCGTCGGTGAACGCACCGTCGAGCTGGGCTTCGAAGGCGGTATCTAGCGCCCGTTTAAATTCTGGGCCTGGCTTATGGCCAAGTGTCATCAAGTGCCGGCCAAGCAGGATCGGTTGCGGCGCGAGTTGAGCTAATTGTAGGCGCTGCGCGTGCGCGGTGAGTGCAACAATGCGTATAATCGTCTCGGGCGACTCCAGCGGCGGTCGGCCGCGACTATCAGCGAGCATGACGCTTGCGAGCTCATCGATTGTCGCCGGTTGCAGGCGACGCGCGAGACGCCTCACGGCGTTGTCGGAAAGCGGCGCGCTGTTACGATCGTGCGCGTGATGATTTTCCACGAGCGCACGCACAGGCGCATTGAAGCGTAGCGGAGCCCCAATTCGCCGTAAAAATTGCTCCGCTAGCGGTCCGCCTGCTGCTGCGTGTCCTGGACTCAACCAGCGTAACACCCCGTCCTTCTCGGCGCGGACCGTGGTCTTCGCTTTTCCAAAATCATGGGCCAACACGGCCCACATCAGCCTCGGATTGCGCTCCGCCCCATTGGCACGCTCGTGCGCGACCTGCGCTTCGAGGCAAAGTTGCGTGTGCGTAAACACATCGCCTTCCGGATGCCACGCCGCTTCTTGCAAGGTGCCGCGCAGCATAGCTATTTCCGGAAAATGCGCCAGCCATCCGGTTGCTTCAAGCACCTCGAGCCCACGTGCTGGCTTGACGGCTTGGTTCGCCCATTTCTCCCACTCGCCCCAAACGCGCTCCACCGGTAATTCCCTAAAAGCACCTGTGATCTGTCGACTTAACCTCGCAGTCTCCGGTGCGAGCGTAAAATCAAAACGTGCGGCAAATTGCATCGCCCGTAACACCCGTAGCGGATCTTCCCCGAACGCCGCGCTTGTGTGGCGTAATACCCGCGCTTGCAAATCCACCGCGCCACCGTGCGGATCCATCAACGTGTCCGTAAACGGATCGTACGCGATCGCGTTTACTGTGAAATCGCGTCGCGCCGCTGCATCCGCGTCGCTCAATTTTGGGTCGGGTTCAATTGCGAAGCCCCGATGCCCTGCGCCGGTCTTCGATTCCCTTCGCGGCAAGCTGAAATCATACTCGGTGCCGCTGGATTTACCACGCACTTTGATCACTCCGAAGCTCCGCCCCACCACATCCGTTGCCCCAAAAGAGGCGAGTGCTCGATGCAACGTCTCGAAATCTACTTGTCCGACTTCGATGTCGAAATCTTTTGGCGTTAGTCCCAGTAACCCATCGCGCACTCCCCCTCCCACCAATCGTGGCCGACCAACGCGTCGTACGGCATCGAGCATCGCCCTGAGTTCCTCGGGAATCTGTGGCGCAAACCGCATCATTTTTTCTCCACATCAATATCAAGCGCCGCCGCGATCACGCAACTCCAGCCAATCAAAAACGAGATTCCGCCCAATGGCGCTGTCGAAGCCCCGAGCCAAGTTGGCGCCTTTAACGCTAAGCAATAAAGCGACCCCGAAAAAAGAACCACTCCGGTCAACCACCACCGCACCCCCCAGCCAATGCGCCTCACCGCCACGCTTCCCCTTGTTCGAATCTCTAAGTATATCCCCGCTGCAAAAATAGCCACCGCATGAAGCAAATGATAATGCACGGCCGTTTCCCAACGATCGCGCGTTCCAATTTCGGTAAGTTGGGCGCGCAACGCATGCGCTCCGAAAGCGCCGAGCGCGACCCCGCTAAGACCCAAAAAGCCAGCTATCATTAGCGCGCGGGAAGGTTTCATGTTCGTCAAACTTTCAGAAATAGGCTGAGAAACAAGTTCACGATACGTGCCTGATTTGATTTAACTGGGAAAGGGTCAATGAGACATCAAAAGAGCGTGAAATGAGGCATTGACACGGTCTTTGCGAAACCTAGTTATTAACCCCTTTTCCCATGAAAACGTTTCTCGCCAAGAAGGAGACTGTGCAGCCCAAGTGGCATCTGATCGATGCCGAAGGCGTGCCACTCGGTCGCCTCGCTGTAAAAGCCGCCAACATCATCCGTGGCCGCCACAAAGCCTCCTACACCCCGAGCGTCGACAACGGCGACTTCGTTGTGGTCATCAACGCCGAGAAGGTCGTTCTCACCGGCAAAAAGGAGACCCAGAACGAGTACATGTTTTTCTCCGGCTTCGTCGGTGGCGAAAGCTATCGCAGTCTCAAGCTGATGCGAGAGCGTCATCCCGAGTTTATCATCGAACACGCGGTTAAGGGCATGCTCCCAAAGAACCGTATCGCAGCCAAGATGTTGACCAAACTCCGTGTCTTCGCCGGCTCGAAGCACACGCATGAGATGAACAATCCCGCCAAAATTTCTGTCTGATTACGCCCATGAGCACACCCGCGAACGTTTTCACCGCCACCGGCCGCCGCAAGACCTCCACCGCCCGCATCCGTATCACGGAAGGCAAGGGCAAGCTGACCGTTAACGGCCGCAGCTTTGAGAACTACTTTGTGCCAGAGAGCTTTGCCAAACAAGCGGCAATGCCCCTCATCACTGTTACTCTGAGCGACAAATTTGACGTTAGCGCCAATGTTTCCGGCGGCGGTCTCGCCGGCCAAGCTGGTGCGGTCGCTCACGGCATCGCCCGTGCGCTCCAAAAGTTTAACGCTGAACTGCGTCCTGCCCTAAAGAAGGCCGGCCATATGAAGCGCGATCCTCGCGCCAAGGAACGCAAGAAAGCTGGTCAACCCGGCGCTCGTAAGCGCTTCCAGTTCTCAAAACGTTAATTCGGTTTTACCGCGATTCATTCGCGGTATTTACGGCTTATTTGGGCCGACGTTGCTCTTAAAGCACGTCGGCTTTTTCGTCACCTATTTCCCGGTTTTTCCGGCACGAGGGAACTTGGCAAGCCGCTTGCTTACTCACTCTTGTGCTCGGTTCCTTCGGGCTGTTACGCTACACCATAACCACCAAACTAAAGTATGAATAAACTATCCTTCGCACTCCTTAGTGCTCTCACCTTGGGCTCGCTCTCTCTGAGCGCTCAGACTGCGCCTGCGCCTGCACCGGCCGCTCCTAGTGTCGCCGTCACGGTAACCCCGTCGTTCGCCTCGCAGTACATGTTCCGTGGCCAACGCCTCGGCGGGGCCTCTTTCCAACCCACCGTTGAGCTGGGTTACGGCAACTTGACCGCTGGTGTTTGGGCTAACTCTCCGATTAAGAACAAGGTTGTGGGTCAATCGGATCCTGAATTCGATTTCTACGCCTCCTACACCTCCGTTGCCTCAGATACATTGAGCTTCGTACCCGGCTTCACTTTCTATACCTTTCCTTCGGCCAACGAAGCCAACGGTTTCTACAAACTGACATTTGAACCCAGCTTGGCGGTCAATTACACGATCTCAGGGGTGAAACTCACGCCCAAGATCTACTACGACTTCGTCCTCGATGGTCCTACGCTCGAGATTGCCTCGGCGTACGCCTTGCCCCTCAAAGATCTCGGCACCGAGCTAGATTTCACCGCTTCTTATGGTTCCTACCTCGCTAATGACTTCGTCAAAGGCTCGGTCCCACAGACGAAGGCTTGGGGTAACTACTGGCTGCTAGGCGTGGCTACGCCTTTCCAGCTCACTAAGGAATCCAAGCTTACGGTTGGTTTCGCTTACACCAAGGGCGATAGCGCATACTTAAAAACCGGCAGCGCTCCGAAGTCTACCAACACCTCGGCTGTCGGCCGTGGCGTTGTAACGATTAGCTACTCCTACGCTTTCTAAAGCTAGCACGCGCTTGCGCGTGATTGTGAATACGGCCCGCGCCTCACTAGGCGCGGGCTTTTTCTTTTATAACCCAAGCAAAAATAGAAATTCCGTCTCGATTATTTCCCCGCCGTTTCAAATGCTGCGCCCACTATGAAAGTCGGTGTTGTCGGTGCGTCCGGATATTCGGGCGAGGTCTTGGTTAAACTTTTACTCAGTCATCCGCACGTGGAACTCGCGGCGGTGACCTCGCGGACCCATGCCGGCAAGGCCTTGGCTGCAATTATGCCGGGGCTGCGTGGCCGCGATGCCGGTCTGCGTTTTGTCGATTCTGACCCCGCGGTTCTCGCGGCCAGTAACATCGACCTTTTTTTCCTCGCTCTGCCCCATGGAGCCGCGGCTACCTACGCTAAAGCACTGGTTCCTGCGGGCAAACGCGTGATCGATCTCAGCGCCGACTTCCGCATCGCCGATTTGGCGACCTATCAAAAATATTACGGCGAGCATCATGCGCCAGAATTATTGGCCGCGGCGCGGTTTGTCCTGCCCGAGCTGACCCCGCCGGCATGGAAGAGCGAAGCGAAACTCATCGCTGCGCCCGGTTGTTATCCGACCAGTGTTTTGGTGCCGCTGGTTCCTTTGCTGCAAGCAGGCCTCGTTTCTCGCCAGCATATCGTGGTCAATTCTTTCAGTGGTGTGAGTGGTGCCGGCAAGAAAGCCGAAGAAGCTTATCTTTATTGCGAACGCGCAGAGAGCGCCAAGGCTTACGGCTTGGTAAAGCATCGGCATCTCGCCGAAATCGAGGAACAACTCGCGCTGCGTACCGGCACCGCCACCATTATCCAATTCAATCCTCATCTCGCACCCATGCGGCGTGGTATCGCGACTACAATCACCGTCCCGGCTGCTGCTGGCGCTACGATTGACGCGCTCTATGGTGCTTGGCGCGAAGCCTACACCGCCGCTCCGTTTGTGCAGGTGCTCGCAGCGGGCGAAACACCAGATACGGCGCACGTCGTTGGCACCAATCGTATCGATATTTCCGCAGTGCACGATACGCGCACCGGTAATTTTATTCTGACTTCCGCGGAGGATAATCTTATGAAGGGAGCAAGTGGTCAGGCTGTGCAAATCATGAATCTTTGGAGCCGTTTCCCAGAAACGGCCGGATTGATTTAATCACGACTACTATTCAAAAAACGCCCCGTAAAGGATTGTTGCCCTTGGTGTATTTGACGCGGCGTTTCGTTGGTTTTGATTAGCTTCTATAATCGGCATTCTCGCTCACGTATTCGTGGGTGAGATCACCCCCGATCACGATCGCGTCGGCTGTGCCGTTGCCAATCTCCACTTCGATTTCAACGCAGCGTTCATGCGGTGGATAATCGATCGCCGCGGAGAAGACGCCATCCTTGGGCGGTGCACTTACGTAGAGTTCTGCGCCACGGAGGTGGGCGACAAGAGCCGTCTCTTTCTCGGGATTAAGTTGGAAAACTCCGCCTGAAAAAATTTCGATTCCGCCCAGCCGGAGCCGCAAACGCGCCAGATCCGTCTCGGGCGCTTGGGCTCCGATGTATTTTCCTATGGCCTGCACGAGTCGGCCGACGTTGGGATCGTTGCCTGCCACGGCGCATTTAAATAGCGGGGCGTTGACAATGGCTTTGCCGATCGCACGCGCTAACTCAGTCGTCGCCGCTGCGCTCACTGCGACGCGAATAACATGGCGCACGCCCTCTCCGTTGCGCACGACGTCTTCTGCGAGATCGCGGCACACCTGAGTGAGCGCCGCTTCGAAGGCGCAGAGATCGGGGCAGGGGACGCGGCCCGAGGAAATGAGCGCTACCGTGTCTGAAGTGCTGGTGTCGCTATCGACGCTAATCGTGTTGAAACTGGTCTCAACGGCGCGATGGAGCGCCTCACGCAATGCTGCGCGTGGGACTTTTAAATCTGTCAGCACATAAACCAACATCGTGGCCAGGTTAGGTTCGATCATGCCCGCGCCTTTGGCGATACCTACGATGCTGCCCGAGCCGACGTTTGCTCGACGGATCTTTGGATAAAGGTCGGTGGTGACGATACCCTCGGCCGCAGGCAAAATAGATTCGCTGGTCAGGGTCGCAGAGGTTTGCGGCAACGCCCCCATGATGGCCTCAACAGGCAGGCCCCACCCGATCACACCGGTCGAACTCGGTAGGATTTGCCCGGGCTTGAGCTTAAGTAAGTTCGCTAGTCGCGCGCAGATTTTTTCTGATGCTTCCACGCCTCCAGGCGCGCAGACATTGGAGACCTTGTTGTTTACAATCACCGCCCCGAGCGTGGGCTCGTTGAGGCGTTGGCGACCGACGATGATGGGCGCTCCGGGGAGCGCATTACGGGTGAACATCGCGGCGAAATCTGGCGTGGGTTGATCGAGAGCGATTAACGTGAGCGTCATCTTCGCGGGCTTCGGTGCCTCGCGTGGCATAAACTCGAAACGCGAGGTGCCCACGCGAAAACCGAGTGGAAGTTGGGCTTGGCTGATGAGCCAAGCGCGATGAGCTGCACGGTTAGAGAAAGTAAGTGCTGTACTGGCCACTGAGGAGAAGTGGGCCGGTGCGGGCGTGGAGTGAAGCCGAATTTTCGCGATGGTGTTCAGATAATTTTTTCCCGACCCCTGCGAATGTTATGGAAATACGCCGCCGGAGTGCGCTAGTAATTTTTACTTCGAATTTTAAACGTGTACGCTGCTTCCAGTTTCCTCTCGCTCTCTGTGGCCCTAGGCCGCGCTCTTTGATCTGTTATGAATGTGAATGTTGCTGAACTCACCGCCAAGGCGAAGGTGCTCCTCGAGGCACTGCCTTACATCCAAGATTTTCGCGGATCCACTTTTGTGGTGAAGTATGGTGGGAGCTTCATGGATGACCCCGATCCAGTCGCCCGCACGCGTGTGGCCTTTGACATCGCGTTTCTCGCGGCCGTCGGTATCAACGTTGTGGTCGTCCACGGCGGCGGTAAGGCCATCACCAAGGCTATGGAATCTTCCGGCCTCAAAGCTAATTTCATCAATGGCCTCCGTGTGACCGACGAAGCTACGGTCGCAATCGTTAAGCGCACGCTGGACGAGATCGTGAATAAAGATGTCTGCAACGCGATCATCACCGCGAACGGAAAACCTAAGGGCCTCGCAGGTGACAGCGTGCTGGTTTGTCAAAAACTTACCCAAGACGACGACGGCAATACCGTGGATCTCGGTTACGTCGGTGATGTCACTGAAGTAAAAGTGAAGCTCATCAAAAAAGAAATCGCCGAAGGTTTCATTCCGGTGATTTCGCCAGTTGCCGAGGGCTACGATGGGAAGCCTTACAACGTGAATGCTGATCTCGTTGCGGGTCGTGTCGCGAGTGCGTTGCGGGCGCGGCGTTTGGTTTATATGAGCGATGTCCCTGGCTTGTTGTCAGCGCCGCCCGATACCTCAACGCTGATTTCGACACTTAAGATTAGCCAAGTCGAAGGACTAAAAGCGAAGGGGGTCATCGATAAAGGCATGCGCCCCAAAGTCGGTAGTGCCGTGCGGGCCCTCGAAGAAGGCGTCCAACGGGTTCATTTCATCGACGGTCGTCTGCCGCACTCCTTGCTGCTGGAAATTTTCACCGATAAGGGCATCGGTACGGAAATCGTCCACGGGTGAGTCCTTTTTGCACGGGTTCTCGGGCCATCAAGAAAAAGCGAAATTTTTTCCCGCTTTTAGGTTCTCGTACCCGAGTTGTTTTTGCTCTCGTCCGCCACGGGGGCGTTGTCCTAGATTTTTCTTTTTAAGCGATGAAACACTTCCTGAAAGAGACCGACTTCAAGTCCCATGAACTGGGTGAAGTTTTTGCGCTGGCTCGAGAATTCAAAGCCAACCGCGGTCGCAATCCTACGCCCTCACTCGCTGGTCAGACATGGGCGATGATATTTTCCAAATCCTCGACGCGTACGCGTGTGTCCTTCGAGGTCGGCATCCACGAGCTCGGCGGTAATCCCCTCTTCCTCAACAAAAACGACATCCAGCTCGGCCGCGGCGAATCTGTAGAAGATACGGCAAAAGTCCTTTCACGTTTCGTTCATGGCCTGATCGTTCGCACCTTCGATCATAGCGAAGTCGAGCGGCTCGCGGCGGCGGGCAGTATTCCGGTTATTAATGCTCTAACCGATTTCCTACATCCCTGCCAGATTTATACGGATGCGTTCACTATGACCGAGCGCTGGGCAAAAAACGACGACCTCGTCGGTTCGCTGCGCGGTCGTAAGATCGCGTTTCTCGGCGATACGGCCTGTAATATGGCAAATTCGTGGATTCTCGGCGCTAATCTCTTCGGCATGAAAATCTCGCTTTCTGGCCCGGCAGAATTCGCGCCTGGCGCAGAATTGAAGGCCCAATTGCAGCGCGAGGGCTTTCCGGCCGATTCTTATCAATTCACAACGGATCCGTATCAAGCCGTGAAGGACGCTGATATTGTTTACACTGACGTCTGGGTAAGCATGGGCAAGGAAGACGAAAAAGCTGAACGCATTCGCCAGATGTTGCCCTACGCCGTCACCGCTAAACTTTTTGCCTCGGCCAAGCCTGATGCTCTTTTCATGCATTGTCTACCGGCGCATCCCGGCGAGGAGGTTGAACAAGCTGTCCTCGATAATCCGCGCTCAATCATTTTCGATCAGGCTGAAAATCGCCTCCACACGCAGAAAGCCATCATGGCTGTGTTGGCTAAGACTGCGCGCAAGTAAATCCACCCTAAGTTTTAAAAAATCTATCCATGAAAATCGTTCTCGCATACTCCGGCGGCCTCGACACGTCCGTCATCGTCAAATGGCTCAAAGAAACGTACGACGCTGAGATCGTCACCTTTGCCGCTGATGTCGGTCAAGAAGAGGAGCTCAAAGGCCTCGATAAAAAAGCGCTTAAGACCGGCGCTTCGAAACACTACACGCTCGATCTCGTAGAGGAATTCGCGAGCGATTTCATTTACCCGATGATCCGTGCCAACGCGATCTATGAGGGACAATATTACCTCGGAACCTCCATTGCTCGCCCGCTCATCGCCAAGGCCCAAGTAGAAATCGCGAAGAAGGAAAAAGCCGACACCGTCGCGCATGGCGCTACCGGTAAGGGCAATGATCAATGCCGTTTCGAACTCACCTATATGGCACTCGCGCCGCAGCTCCAAATCATCGCCCCTTGGAAAATTGAGGCTTACCGCGAGCTGTTCCCTGGTCGCGCCGAGATGATTGCGTACTGTGCTCAGCACAAAATCCCCGTTGAGGCTTCGCTGAAGAAACCGTATTCGATGGACCGTAATTTACTTCATATTTCTTACGAAGCCGGTATTTTGGAAGACCCGTGGTTTGATCCTACGACCAATGCCAATAAAGGCATGTTTAAACTTTCGGTCTCACCGGAGGATGCGCCAAACAAGGCGGAATACGTCGAACTCGATTTCGTGAAGGGCGATTGCGTCGCCGTGAATGGAAAAAAACTCACGCCAGGTGGTGTGTTAAAGACACTCAATAAACTCGGTGGCAAGCACGGCATCGGTCGCGTTGATTTGGTTGAGAATCGTTTCGTCGGCATGAAATCGCGCGGCGTATACGAGACGCCCGGCGGCACCATTCTCATGCAGGCGCATCGTCAGGTCGAATCACTCACGCTCGATCGCGAGGTGCTGCACTTACGCGACAGCTTTATTCCTAAATACGCCGAGCTCGTATATAACGGCTTCTGGTTCGCTCCGGAGCGCGAGATGCTCCAAGCAATGGTCGATGAGAGCCAACGCTATGTCACGGGTACCGTCCGTCTTAAGCTCTACAAGGGTAACATCATCACTTGCGGCCGTAAGTCCAAATACTCCCTTTACGACGACAAGATTGCTTCGATGGAAGGCGTGAAGAGCTGGTACAATCAAAGCGACGCCACTGGTTTTATCCGCCTCAACGGTCTTCGTCTCCGGGCGCGTAATCTGGCGCAAGGCGGCCCGAAGATCTGAGGCTTTTAACCCCGACTCAGCGAGCGAATCGTGGTCGGGGTTGAAGTACGAAAAAGGGCGCCAAGGTAATAACCCTGCGTCCTTTTTTACACTTTTTCACCTCTGGCTAAATCAGAACAAAACGTTGGCGGCGGCGCCTACTGCGGTGATGGGTCCGCTATCGCCCAGACCGTCGATGGCGCGGTCAGCTTTTTTGAGTGTGCTTTGGGCGCTGAGGTAAAGGCTGTCGTCGGTGAGGAGTTTGCCGAGCGTGCCTTCGCCTTTGGCGATTTTTTCGGATATATCCCGTAGGTTGCGCGTGACTACCTTTAGGTCGTTACCGGCGGTCTCATCGAAGATGAGCGCCCCGAGGGTACCCTTGCCGGATTTGACTTGGTTCACAAGCGTCTGCGCGTCAGCGACGAAGGATTTTGCATTGGTAGCGGCGACTTTTATCTCACCCACCGTAGCTACGAGTTCATCGTGGAGTTTGGAATCGTTGAGGAGTTTGCCAAGGGTACCTTCGCTTTTGTTAATTTTATCGGTAGCGGAGGCGAGGTTGGTCATGGTGGTGTCGATTCTTACGGAGTTGTCGGTCACAAGGCGGTCGAGCTTTTGAAAGAGACCGGGGTTTTTTCCGTCACCATTCACTGTGTTGGTGATGGAGCCGAGCGCACCTTCTAGTTTTTGGCCAAGGCTACCGATTTCGGTCATGATGGCGTTAATGTCGGGGGTGATTTTAGTACGGAGTTCGGCTCCGTCGGAGAGTACGGGCGCGCCGGGGCTGCCCAGGTCGAGGCCAATGTAGTTAGTGCCGATCAAGCCTGCCATGACGATGGTGGCTGTGGCATCGGAGGCAATTTTGACGCCGGGGTCGATGCGAAGGACCGCTTCGGCACGGCGACCGGCAAGGCGGGTGCGTTCCACGGAACCTATTTTAACGCCGGCCATGCGGACTTCGTCACCCTGTTTGAGTTCTTTGAGGTTATCAAAGCCGGCAATCAGGCTGTAGCCGGTTTGCTTGAACAATTTACCGTCGCTGAGCGTCTCCCATGTTACCCAAGTCAAGGCGAGGCCTAGGAGAAAGAAGAGACCGACTCGGGCGGTTTGTTGAGTGGTGTTCATGGTGGTGGGTCCGTTGCGTTTTAAACAGGAAAGGGCGGTTCAAGTTTCGAGATTTTTGAACCGTGGATTTTTAAGGTCGATGCGCGGATAGAAAAAATCGGCTATACGGGGGTCGGTAGGCTGGCGCAAGTCGGCTGGAGCACCGAGGAAAACGAGTTCGCCGCCCATGAGAATGCCAACACGGTCGGCTATGCCGAGAGCGAGTTCCCGGTCGTGGGAGACAACCATAGTAGTGACGTGATATTCGATTTTAAGCGTAGCGATAATTTCGCTGATCGTGGCGCTCATGACGGGGTCGAGCTCGCTCGTGGGCTCATCATAGAGCATGAGTTGCGGCTCCATGACGAGCGCGCGGGCGATGGCGACGCGTTTGCGCATGCCGCCCGAAAGTTCAGAGGGAAATTTTTGCGCGGAATTTTCCAATGATAGAATTTGGAGCGCTCGCATGACTTTGTCGCGGATGGTCGCTTCGTCACCGAAGCGGTGTTCGCGCGGATAAAGGGCAAGATTGTCGTAGACGCTCAGCGAGTTAAAGAGCGCGCCGGCCTGAAAGACCAGGGCGATGCGAATACGCTCAAGCGTGTGCTCGGCGGTGGCGTCTTGACCGTTAATCAACACGCGGCCGGCGGTGGCCTCCTCGAGGCCGACGATGTGTTTGAGTAGCACGCTTTTGCCCGAGCCGCTGGGGCCCATGAGCACAAAAATCTCTCCAGACTCTACGGTAAACGAGACATTTTTCAAGGCTAGGAATGTGCCAAAATTCTTCGTTAGGCCGTCGATAGTGACGCGTACGGCCGGGCTTTTGATGGCTGTGATAGGATTGCGATGGATCGGATGAGTCATGGCGGGCGTCACATGAGGGCTTTCGTGACGAAGTAATCGAGCACGAGGATGGAGATGAGGGATACGACGACCGCTTTGGTGACCGAGGCGCCGATTTCGCGCGGGCCGCCGCGAGTACCCAGTCCTATACTGCAGCAAATGAGCACGACGACGAATCCGAAGATTTCGGCTTTCATGAGGCCGGTGCCTACGTCTTTGAATTTCATGTAACGACGCAGCGCAGAGAAATAGGCTTCAGGCTCGATGGCGATGGATCTAACGTATTTACAAATGACAGCGCCGCCGAACCAGCCGATGAGATTTCCTACGATCGCGAGCACGGGCATCATCACAAGCACAGCAGCGAGACGCGGGAGTACGAGAATGCGCGCTGGGGGAATGTTCATCGTTACGAGAGCGTCGACCTCTTGGTAAACTTTCATCGACGCGAGCTCCGCGGTGATTGCGGAACCGACGCGACCGGCGACGAGTATGGCGACAATGACCGGACCGAGTTCACGAGCGAAGGATAGGCCGACGAGCGAGCCGATGAACTGCTTTGCGCCGAAATTTTCCATGGAGTAGCCAGACTGCAGTGCGAGCACGCTACCCATGAAAAAGCACAAAATGGCTACAATCGGGAGCGTCGTGTAGCCGATAAGGTAGCACTGATCGATGAAGCGAGCGCGTTGGCGGGGAAGGGTGCCGGCGAAGCGGGCGGACTGGAAGAGTAGTTGCACGGCGCTGCCGAAGCCTTCGAGAAAATGGGTGAGTTGTTTCATATCAGCGGGCCGCTGCCGGGTTGTGCTCGTTAGAGATAGAATTGAAATCTAACCAGGAGATTTTCCAAGAGTGACTACCGCTCGTGCGCGAGACGCCAACGAGGCCGTGGCCGATCACGATGCGTTGTTGCTGGGAGTCGGTTTGCACGCTCAACAGTGGGCCGAGGTGAAATGCGCTACGGTTATGGGCGTCTTCCCGGGTCCAAGTGATGGCGTCCCAAAAAAGGGAGGCGCGGATCTCGCCTGGTGCGCGTTGGTCGTAGCGATAGAGCGCGAAAAGCGGAGTCCAGTTTTGGCGTATCGTTTCGTTATTGGGAAAGAGGGCTTCTAGTGGACTTGGAAATTGATACTGGCGGCGGCCAGCGCCGTTGTCCCAAGCGCTCAGGAACGGCCAGACGTGGACCTTTTCGGCGGGTGCTGCGGCTGAGTTGTTCAAGCCGCGTTGTTCGAGGGACGAGTATACAAAAAACAGGAGTTGAGTCTGCGTCTGCGCGAGGCCGTCAGCTTGCCATTTTAATTGGCGCCATAATGGCCATGCGATCCAAGTTTTGTCGGTGCCATTGATAATGGAATGAGTGTATAAGGGTCCCCAGCGATTGACACGACGATCCTTGCCGTAGCCTTGCACAAGGAATGGCCAGAGGTAGCGTGTCTCTTGGTAGCGATACGGAGCTGTCCGGTCGGTGTAACCAAAGAAGGGCCAGAGGAAATTTTCGTTGATTATACCGGGGCCTTGTTCGCGTGCGTAAAAGGGCAGAGCACCAAATTGTCGGCTGGGTGCGGTGCCAGCGGGGGCATCGGCGGCGGGAGATTGGGTGTGGTTCCAGATGAGCGGCCAGAGCGCATAACGACTTTGGAATTCGCCGGGGCGGTCGCGCCAGCCGAAAAGCGGCCAAATAGCGAAGCCTCGCTCCGCGCCGCTCGTGAAACGCAAGAATGGCCAGGGCGCCAAGACGGTGTGTGCATCGTGCTTATCCACTTCCGTGTAGAGCGGAAACAGAGTCCACCCGATACGATCATAACCAAAAAAATTCTTAATTGTGCCGGCAACGGGCATCAGCCCACGGTAAGACGTCGCCGCCTCTCCAGTTTGTCGGGAAAAATAAAACGGCCAAACAGCAAATTTTTCTGCGTAGGTAGTTCGTAATTTCGGTGACGCTTCAGGTTGAAGTCCGGAGCGGTTTACAACATTGAAAATTGACCACGTATAAGACTCGTCATCGCTGCGATAAAAAAAAAGGGGATATAGTGCCGAGGCGCTTGTGACACGGCCAACAGACTGAGTGCGCTCGAGATAGAAAGGGCGAAATCCAGAAATTTGCCCACCCTCGGGTTCGCTTTTTTGGAAAAAAAGTGGACCGAGTATGCTGGCCGAGATGTTGTTTCCTGATGAGTCGAGTTGCTGGACCATAAAGGGCCACGCGTTGCGCTCCTCGGCCCGGATGAGCTCGAACCCGCCCGCGGCAAAGCCGAGGTAGGCAAGGAGGATGCAGTGTGCCTTCATAGTCTTAATTGTTTACGCAATGCCCTGCAACGAGATCAGCGATAAGTCGGAATCGCTGACATGCTGGATGGTTAGGCTCCTAACTAGATGGACGAAATTCACGGGACCGCAAACGTTATGTATGAATTTTATATTCTCTGATGAACTGATATGGAGTCATTGGTTCCGAATGCTTTCTAAATTGGGTGAAACTATTTAAACTAGTTTATAGCATAAAATTTGCATCATATTTTATTGCTACATATTTGTAATAAATTATTAGCTCGTAAATTGGGGTATTTAAAAAAGGGCGGATGGATTGCTTGAACCGCGTTGGGGTGTTTCGCGTTTGCCATGAACAGTTAGGTGTTTTGGCTGCGCGGATGCGTATTTCCGGTGGTGTCGCCCGCGGGATTCCCCTTGTCGTGCCGAGGGGCGATGCGGTGCGTCCGGCGACTGACGGGATGCGACAGGCTGTGTTTTCAAGTCTTGGCGCACGCGTGCCGGGGGCGCTATTTTTAGATTTATTTGCGGGAAGCGGCTCTTACGGGCTCGAGGCTTTAAGTCGGGGAGCGGCGGGCGGGATTTTTGTGGAGAAAAACGGCAAGGCCGCCGCGTGTGTGCGGCAAAATATCGCCGCAGTGTGCAAGTGTCTCGGGCGAGATCCTTCCGATAATCTTACGTTACTTGAGGCGGATGCGCTGTCGGTGCCAGTCGGCAGCGAGGTAACACCGGATCTGGTTTTTATTGATCCTCCTTACGAAATCATACCGGAGGTTGCGCCAAAATTATTTGCGCGGCTGGCTGAGGCGTTGGCGGCGAAGCCGGAGGCGTTGGTTGTGTTTGAGGCGCCGGGTGAAATCGAGCTAGCCCCGACCGGTTGGGCCTTACACAAGCGTTTGGGCAAGGGGCGTGGACAGCCGACTGTGATGTTTTTTCGGCGGAGCGTTTGAGACGTGTGGGCCAATTCTTGATTGGACGCCGAGATTCAGATTAGTTTCGGCGGAATGAAACTTACCCTGTGGCGGCTGGCGTTGATTCTGGTTTGTGCGTCGACGATTGGAGCGGCGGCGCCGCAGTCGTGGACGGCGGATCGAGCTGTAGGGGCAAAAGATTTGGAGGATATGTGGATAGAAGTCGGCGATCCCAGTCGCACGATGGGCATCCGTGGATTGTTTCGTTTTGCGGTCGAAGCGACGGGACTTAGTTGGCATCCGGAGCGCGTAGAGGTTGCGTTGTCTCGGGCGCGCGCTATGCAAGATCTCGATCCGGCGAGTAAGACACGCGGTAATTTCAAGTGGAACAGCAGCCAGAACGGTGTCGTCGATCTCAACGCCGTGGAATTTGCGTCGCAGCTCATGGGCTACCTGCGCCGCGTGCAATCGACTCAGTTGTCAGTGAAGGCGCGCGCGCAACTGGATGAAATGATGACGGATGCAATCGATGGGTTGCGCAGCCACGTTGTAAAAATCGACTACACAAATATTTTTGTGATGAAGGCGTGGGGTTTGATCGCGATCGGCGAGACTTTGGGGCGAGTAGACGTGGCAGAGGATGGCTACAGGCGGTTCGATGCGTGGTTGGAGTTTACGACACGACACGGCATCGGCGAGTACGGCGCGGTGGTGTACTATGGAATCGACCTAGATTCCTTAGCACTGCTGGCGCGATTTGCGGGGCGGGCCGACACTCGAGCTAAGGCAGAAAAGGCGATCCAGCATGTGTGGACCGATCTCGCGGCAAATTGGTGGGCCCCGGGCGATCGCATGGGCGGGACGAATGCTAGGACTTACGATTATATTTATGGTCATGGTTATACGGAGGCACACACGTGGACGGCGGGTTGGTTGCGCCAACGTCCTGATCTGGAAGGCGCCGGTTGGGTGACAGGCGTCCGTTATAATCTGTCCACGTTTCGTGATGCCGTGATGTGGAGGCCTTCGACGGAATGGACGGAAGCGATCCGTGCTCAGGTGCCGCGCACGGTCGTGCAGAGCTGGGGTGACCAACCCGAGCAGCGCGCGGTGAATTGGATTGGACGGCAAGTGAGCCTCGCATCGTCGGGCATGGCCCGTAGTCGCGATGAACGTACGCTTGTGGCTAATCTCGGTGATTCGCCGGCGGTGCCTCAGTTGACCATGTTCATGGAAGGCCGGCGCGACCCTTACGGCTATAAAAAACAAGTTGGCGGTAAGGCGCTGCATTTGATGCCTTTCATCGCGACAGCACAGCGCGGGCCAGAGGTGTTGCAGGTACTGTCTGATGATCCCTTGAAGACAGACAGCCGAAACAAACCGGGTGATCTCGTAAATTTCGTGACCCATTTCACGGTACCGGCAGTAGCGGAGGTGTGGTCGGGTGATGTGCGCGTAGAACCTGGCTCGGCGGCTCGGCCGCTGCGTTTATCGACCGGTGTGCCGGTTTATGTGCGGCTCGGCGACGCGGTGATCGGCTTACGTTGGCTTTTGGCGACGACCACGACGGGTGAGTCAGCTGCGCTAGAATACATCGAGGATGCGGTGGACGGGGTGGTCCGGCGGTTGACGCTGACTCATAGTGCGACGGAGCCGCAGGGGCGGGCGACGCTCGCGGTCTGGTTGCGGGCGGCTGAAGGGCTTAATGCGTCGGATTTTGCTGTATGGCGGAAGGCATTTTCAACGGCACCTGCACAGGCGAATATTTCTGGCGATGTTATCGTGGCCGAGGTCGCAGGCGCATCAGGTCCTTTGCGGATTGAGGCCAATATCTTGAAGGGAGATCGTCGAGTGCTCGCGGGGGGCGAACCGGCGGCTCTATTGAGCGTGAACGGGCGCGAGGTAAGTCCTTTGCGTTGAATTTGATTAGACGCGGGCAGCGGGCGGCCGCGGTGGTGGGTCGGGCCTCGTCAGTTTAATTTTCGGACTCTTGCCAACGAGCGATTTTCGTTTGGTTTTATACGCATGCCCCTACCCCTTGCGGCGATTATTCCGCGCACCCTCGACGTCGTTGATTACATTTTGCTGGCTGCTTATTTTGTGGTGAATCTTGGAATCGGCTGGTGGTGCTCGCGCCGCAAGCAGTCGAGCGGTTCATTTTTTCTCGGCGGCGGGCGCGTGGCGCCGTGGGCGATGGCGGTGAGTTTCTTCGCAACGAGCACAAGCAGTATCAGTTTCATGGCTTTGCCTGCCATGAGTTATTCGACTGACTGGATGGCTTATGGGTCGTCGCCGGCGCAGGCCTTTGCCGGTATTTTGGTGGGCTTCGTTTTCGTTGGGCTCCTGCGTAAACTTAATCTTACGACGGTGTTTGGTTATCTCGATCAACGTTTCGATTATCGCGTGCGACTGCTGGGCGCAGGTTTGGCGGTCTTATTGAAAGTGTGTGGACGCATGAGCGTGGTGATGCTGTTACCGTCGTTGGCGCTTTCCACGGTGACGGGTCTTAACGTGTATTTGAGTATTTTGGTGATGGGTATTGTGACCACGATCTACGCGATGGAGGGTGGTTTCGAGGCGGTAGTCTGGACTGATGTATTGCAATCGGCGGTGATGATAGGTGGCGTCGGTGTAGCCATTTATTTTATTTCGAGCGGCGTGGACGGCGGGCTCTTTGGGCTCATTCAGACAGGACAAGAGACGGGTAAATTTAAAATGATATCATGGGATTGGGATTTTACGAAGCCCACGGTGTGGGTGTTTGTGGGAATGTTTTTCGCGACAATTCCGACGCAGGTCGGCGATCAACCGCTCATGCAGCGCATGCTGGCGACTGCTGATGTGCGCGAGGCAAAGCGCACGGTCGTCATGGGTAACGTGATCGGGCTTGCGGGCTCGGTGTTGTTTTTCTTCGTGGGGACAGCGCTGTTTGTTTTTTATCGAGCGCATCCTGACCGGCTCACGGCAGATCTGCCCAACGATAAAATTTTCCCGTACTTCATCGCGAACGAGCTACCACATGGGATCGTCGGTTTGATCATCGCAGGCTTGCTGGCGGCGGCGATGGGGGCCCTCAGCAGCGCGATGAATGCGACGGCGGCAATTTTGGTAAGTGATTTTCAAGGAACTTTGAAACCGCAGGCGACCGAGCAGCAACGGTTGCGTTTGGCGCGCGTTTCCACGATGACCTGCGGGCTGGTGGCCACGGGGATGGCGGCTTATTTGGCGTCGCTCAACGTTACGTCGCTGTGGGATCAATTCCTGCGTTTGATTGCGCTCATCGGTGGTGGCTTTCCGGGCGTATTTGCGCTCGGGCTGTTGTCTCGGCGGGCTAACGCCTCAGGTGTCATCGTTGGCACCTTAGCGAGTATTGCCATCACCGCCTGGGTCCAATATAATACGAAGATGATTTCGTTTCTTCACACCTTTGTAGCCATTGGCTCGTGTATGCTAATAGGCTATATCGCCAGTTTCTTCTTCGCGGCTAAAGCGGAGAAACGTGATTTGCGCGGACTAACACTGTGGGACTTGGCGAGGTCATCATAGCGAGCCTCGGCAGAGGCTCGCGCTCAACGGAGCGTCACTATATCAAGCTGAGTCTTGCGCGTACGAGAGTAAGGGCAGCGATAACGGCAGTCTCGCTGCGGAGCACGCGCGATCCGAGGTCGACAAGCGTGAAGCCGTGCGTACACAACGCCGCTCGATCCGTCGGCCCCCAACCGCGTTCGGGCCCTAACGCGAGCACGATGGAAGTCTGTTCTGAAAGGTCATACTTGCTCAGCGAGGTGGTAGCTTCGTAGTTGTCGAGAGCGAGGCGAGCAAAGGTGGTTGATGCGGGTGGGTGCGTATGGCCTTGCAAGGGAGTAAATCCGGTTGCGCCAGGACGCTCGGCGAGCGCAGTTGCTAGGCTGCGGTCGTGCGTGACGACGGGCAGTCGGGTTGCAAAAGCTTGGGCGGCGCCGGCGAGACAGTATCGGCGCCATTCGCCCGCAGTCCAAAGCCTAGCGGTAGCGTAGTTGGGATCGCTGCGCTCGGTGGCGATAAAGTGGATGGCGCTCACCCCAAGAGTAGTGGCATCGCGCAGGATGTCGCGGGCGGTTTGTGGGCGTGGTAGACCAATTAAAAGTGAGATGGGTGCGGCGGGTGCAGGTATTGGACCCCAGGTGAATGCTAAGAAGAGGGCTCCGTCGGAGATGTTGCAGAGGGTGGCTTTGCCAAGCGGGCCGTCTACGAGGCCAACATCGAAGGCGTCGCCTATCTGACGGCGGAGGATTTTAAGGATGTGCTCGGCCCGAGGGTCAGAGCGCGGAAGCGGTGAGGAGAGCTCGGCGGGCTCGAAGAGAATGAGGTTCACGCGCAGCTTACTTAGGATTGGTCTAGCGTTGATTAAGCGAGAATCGCGTCGATCTGCGCAAGTTCGGCTGGGACAAAATTGAGATTCGAGAGGGCGACGAGGTTGTTTTCAAGCTGGTAGACTTTGCTCGCACCGATGAGGGCGGTGGTGACGCGCGGATCACGCAGGACCCAGGCTAGTGCCATTTGCGCGAGGCTTTGGCCGCGGGCTTGAGCTAGGGTGTTAAGCCTCTCAATTTTGGTGAGGACAGCGGGGGTAATACCGGCGGCTTTGAGGAAACCGTGGGGTTTGCCGGCGCGGGCATCGGCTGGAATGCCAGCGAGGTAGCGGTCGGTGAGCAGGCCTTGCGCGAGCGGGCTGAAGGGTATGCAGCCAATTCCTTCCTGAGCTAGTACATCGAGTAGCTGGGGTTCGATCCAGCGGTCGAGCATGCTGTAACGAGGTTGGTGAATAAGGCAGGGGGTGCCAAGTTCGCGGAGCATCTGGGCCGCGCGAGCGGTGTCGGCGGGGCGGTAGTTGGAGAGGCCGACGTAAAGTGCTTTGCCGCTGCGCACAGCATGAGCTAGGGCGCCCATGGTTTCTTCAAGAGGCGTTTCGGGGTCGGGTCGGTGGGAGTAGAAAATGTCTACGTAGTCGAGTCCCATGCGGCGGAGCGATTGGTCTAGGGAGGCGAGGAGGTATTTGCGTGAACCCCAATCACCGTAGGGGCCTTGCCACATGGAGTAGCCGGCTTTGGTGGAGATGATGAGTTCATCGCGGTAGGCGGCGAGATCGAGATGGAGGAGTTTGCCAAAATTTTCTTCGGCAGAACCGGGCGGTGGACCGTAGTTGTTGGCTAGATCGAAATGGGTGATGCCAAGATCGAAGGCGCGGCGCACGATAGCGCGGCCATTGGCAAATACATCGACGTCACCAAAATTGTGCCAGAGCCCTAGCGAAATGAGCGGGAGTTTGACGCCACTGCGGCCGCAGCGGCGATAAAGAGCGGCTCTCTCATAGCGGTCGGCAGCGGGAAGATAGGGATTAGCCATGTTGAACGGATCAGAAATACAAAACGCGCCCCAATTACGGGCGCGCGCGATGGTAAAAAATCGAGTGGAGCGGCTAGTCAGAATCGAACTGACGAGACCACTTTGGAAGAGTGGAGTTTTACCACTAAACTATAGCCGCGGACTCGGTCATCAATTTCGTCGAGGTGGGGCCCCGGGGCAAGATTTAAGAAAAAAAAGGGCAGACGGCTCGTTTAGGGGCGCTTTAACCTCGGCTTGCGCTTTGTAAGTTGGTCGCGGGATGTTAAGGTGTGAACTCTGGGGAAAAATTGTGCTTAGCATGTGGCCTGTGCTGCGACGGGACGCTTTTTGACAACGTCCAGTTGGGTGCGGGCGAGAATGCAAAAAAATTAAAGGCGTTAGGTTTGCCAGTGGCTATGACACGTGGTCGGGTGGCAGTCTTTTATTTTCGGCAACCATGTACGGCGTTGTGCGCGGATCGTGCGTGTCGGGTTTACGCGGATCGTCCGGGACAATGCCGCGCGTTTGAGTGCGGAGTTTACAAAGATGTCCAAGCAAAGCGAATCGAGGAGACTTCAGCCCTTAATTTAGTAACTAAGGCGCGGCGAAAAGCAGACCATATTCGTCGGCTTTTGCGCGAATTGGGTGAGGCCGATGAAACGCGTTCCTTAGGTGATCGTTTTCGCCGGACGCAACGACGGATGGAGGCGGGCGGGGGCGATCCGGCTGCGGAGGCGAAATTTGCGAAATTGGGTTTGGCTGTTCACCAGTTCAATTTGCTGGCTCACGAAAAGTTTTACACAAAGGCGTCCGCCGCGAGCTGAATTCTGGGCTTAAGTGAGATCCCGATCACAAGCAATTTCCTGCCGTAATTTTCACTGGGCGCGGCCCTTGTTTGGCCGAAGGAAGGAAAAGATTTTTTTTTGCGCCCGTCTATTTTTTCTTCGCCGCGGGTGGTGGTGGGGTCCAAGCGAGGACTTGTTTGTCGGCGAGGAGCTGAGCGCGGAAGCGCGCGCGGTCGATGTTTTGCACGGAGGTTTTTTCCGTGATTGCTTGGGCGGCGGCGGTGGCAGCGCTTTGGCCTAGGACCATGAAAACGGGTTCCATGCGAATTGAACCGTAGGAAATGTGCGTGGCGGAGAGGGCGACGGGCACGAGCAGGTTTTCGCATTCGGTCTCACGTGGGGTAATCGCACCGTAGGCGATTGGATAGGGCGAAGGTACTTTGACTTGAACGTCACCTTCGTTGACGACGTAACCGTTAGCATCGACGTAACGCTGGGTGTTATGCGAATCCATGTTGTAGGCGCCTAGGCCGACGGGATCGGGAGCGACCGCTCGGCCAGTGCAGTTGTGCTCAGTCATAATGTAGCCCCCAATCATACGGCGGGCTTCGCGCACGTAGAGTTGGGTGGGCCAGCCGGCATTATCTGTGAATTCGTCACCAGATAGACCCCAGCGGGCGGCTTCACCCCGGATTTTTTCAGGGACGCGCGGATGGTTTGTAAGCGTCCATAGCAGGCCTTGGGTGTAAGCGAGGTGGGCGGCGCGGATCCGGTCGCGGGTGGCGTAATCGGCGTCAGCGTAGGCGTAATTCTCTCCGATGAAATCCGTGGAAAAACCTGTGTTGTTATTCGTGTCGGTCTTACGGTTGGGCATATCTGCCGGGTGGAGGGGGAGAATTTTTAGGCCGGCTTCAAAATTACGCAGTAGTAACTCGTAATGACTTTCGTCATACGCCGCGGGCTTCGGAAAAGGGATGCGGTTGCCTGGAGCGTCGGTGAAACATAGGCGGAAGTTGTAGGCTTGGACGCGGGCATCAGCGGAGCCTTCAACTCCAGGGCCATTTGCGGCGATGCCGGGGAGCAGGCCGCTGGTGGCGTCGCCTGCAATTACATAGGCTGAGACACGGGGGAAAAATTGGTGGGCAGTGGCTTGGCGGGTTTGGACACCGTTTAGGGTTTCGCCATGCTCTGTGTTAGCTTCGCGGCCGACTCGGTAGCCGACCCCGGCTTTGGCCATAAGGTCGCCTTCGTAGGTCGCGTCGATAAACATCTGGGCCCGGACACTGCGACCGGATTCGAGGTAGATAGTATTGAGACGGGCGCCGGTTTTCTCGACGGAGCGGGCTAGGTCGAGACGCTCGCGGCGGAGTACTGTGATCTTATTTTCGCGGACAAGGTCCTCAAAAATTTTTTCGGCAACGTGGGGCTCAAAAGTCCACATGGCAGGCTCGCCGGGTTCGGTCGCGGATTGTCCGATACTGCGGTAAGAGCCGAAGGGTTGCTGGGTCCAGGCGCTGGGTTGGGCGTAGTGTTGGGCGACGCGTACGTAGAATTGGCGAGCAAGGCCGCCAATGGCGCGCTTGTTACCGATGTCGGTTTGGCCGAGGCCGCCGCTGCTGAGGCCGCCCAAGTGGGCGTCGGGGTTGATGAGTATGACGGAGTGGCCGAGGTGGGTGGCTTGGACGGCGGCAATGACGGCGCCGGCGGTGCCGCCGTAGACACAGATGGCGGTTTCCAAGGGAGTGGGCGCCGGGGTTGCGCGGAGCAGAGCCGCGGAGAGCACGAACCAAGTAACCAAGGGGCGGGGTTTCATACGATGAGATTGAATATAGGATTAAATCTCGGTCAATCCGACGGCACCTAGGCTGATTCTAGAGTTTGCGAAACAGTTAAAGGATTTTCTGGCGCGCGGGCACTTAGGACGCTTGTCTATCTGAGATGTTCACCCGCCCGGGTGGCGAAATGGTAGACGCATGGGACTTAAAATCCCCTGATCGTAAGGTCGTGCCGGTTCGAGTCCGGCCCCGGGCACCATATTTAGCATACTTCTAACCCAAGGGAGGGTGTTCAACAATTCTCCGGTTTCCCTCGGAGTTTCCCGGGGGTGACTGTTGAACAGTTGAACAGGGGTTAGAAATTGAGTGTTTTTTTCGGACTCCGAGAACCGGTTCTCGATAGGACTGCATTCGGGTGTTCAACATCCCAAGGTAGTAGATTCTTGCTCACTGGCTGACTGGATCGGCCGAAAAGGCATCGAAATCGGATGTTTCACAAACGGGGGGCTTTTCGGGATAATACCCCCACGCCATATTCCCGGCGTCCCGTCACGCGTTGCTAAACCGGTGGGTTTTGAAACGGGGAATTTCGCCTTCTGCGTCGATATGGGTTTTCTAGAGTCTTTCCGCCTTTGTCTCTAAAGCCCGCAATCGGCGCTGCACCTTTCTTACCTTCCAAGTTTCATCTGGATGCCGTCAGCGAAACTATTTCTTCAAAAGAAGCTCTGCTCATTCTAACAACCGCTCCGCGCCAGTTTTCTACGCATGCTCGAGCGTGGTCACCCAACCTGGCCTCGTCTATGCCAACCGCTTCGTAAGATCGTGAGCCTGATCCACCACCGCCAGATAGCCGGCGACGGAGTCGATGAGCTTGGTGGTGTTCTAATTCGCTTAGGGCATTCATCGCGGAAGCGGAAGCGTAACGATTCGACGAACGCATTCTCCCGAGGACTCAACGGGGTGATGTAGATGGTTTAATTTTCTGAGCTGCCAGCCACCGCTGGAGCTCATTGGCGATAAACTCCGGGCTGTTGGTATCCCATTTAAAGGGGATAGTAGTTTTGATAGCCCGAGTATATCGTCTGCGCTCAAACCCTTGCCTGGCGCCGTCGGCTTTCCCGTCGATGCAACTTGTGATGCGGGCACAACCGCAATAAATCCGATGAACCAAGTATCCCGACCTAGCTTTGCTCCAGTTACCCGCGGTGACCTGACGCGTCGGCGCTTCGTCGAAACCCTCGGCATCGCGGCGGCGGCGGCGGTCGCCAGCCCAGCGCTGCGCGGCCAATCCCCGACCGAGAAACCTCTCGCGCTCGGTATGGACACGCATTCCCTCCGCGCGATGGGCTGGAAGGCCCCGCGTTTTGTCGAATACGCCGCGCAGCAAAAGCTCGATGCAGTCCTCTTCAATACGCTTAAGCAGTTCGAGAGCCTTGAGTCGGCTTCTCTACGAAAGCTAAAAGAGTCGGCCGAGCGCCAAGGTATCCGTTTCTACATCGGGGTCGGCAGCGTGGCGCAGCATGGGACGCTGTTCTCCGCCGAATTCGGTAGTCCCGAGGAGCTGCTCGCACTCGGCGTGCGCGTGGCCGCGGATCTAGGATCGCCGGTCATTACTTGCCGCATTGGCGGGTTTCCGGACCGCAGCACGCCAGGCGGCATCGAAGCGCGCATCGACGAAGTCGTGAAAGTGATTAAAGCGGTTCGGAATCGTGCGGTGGATGCCGGGATCAAAATCGCCGTCGAGGATCATGCAGGTGACATGCGGTCTGAGGAGTTGCTGGGCCTGATTCAGGCCGCCGGCAACGACGTGACGGGCGTGATGCTGGACCCGGGTAACGCCGTGTGGGCGATGGAAGACCCGATGCGGCAGCTAGATTTGCTCGGCCCCCACGTGCTCTGCTCCAGCGTCCGGGATTGGATGGTATGGGAGACGCCGGATGGTGCGACCTTCCAATGGACACCGATTGGCGAGGGGCTCATGGACTTGCCGCGCTTCGTCTCGCAGATGGCAAAGCTGTGCCCGGCCGCGCCGATCAACCTGGAGATCATCTCGAATTCGCCGCGGCCAATCCCATTTCTCAAGCCGGAGCACTGGGCGGTGTATCCTCGCCTGCGCGCTGCGGACCTCGTTCCGTTCCTGACGTTGTGTCGGCGCGGTCACGCGCTCAAAGTTGAAACGCCTCCCGCGGGCATGAGCGCGAAAGAGTTCGACCAGCAGCTGCAACGTGCGGACTTGGAGCGAAGCATTGCCGCGATGCGCCGCCAAGGTGTGGGGCGAAACGCCTGACTCCGCACGCCAGCGACTCCACGATCACCCCATTTTGAACGATGAAAATCCCGCATTTTTTTAACCCTGCGCTGTTGCTCGCGAGCCTCTGGCTCGCGGCTGAAGCGAGCGCCGTCCAACCCAACGAGGCCCGGCCCAACATCGTGGTCATCCTGACCGACGACCAAGGATTTGGCGACCTCGGCATTCAGGGAAATCCTGTGCTGGAAACGCCGAACATCGACGCACTCGCGCGGGCGGGCACGTCGATGAAGAATTTTTACGTGAGTCCGGTTTGCGCGCCGACGCGCGCGAGCGTGATGACGGGACGCTACAATTTTCGGACTCGCGTGGTGGACACCTTCAAAGGCCGGGCCATGAAAGAACCTGCAGAGGTGACGCTCCCGGAGTTGCTGCGCGCCGCGGGCTATGCGACGGGAATCTTCGGCAAGTGGCATCTGGGCGACAATTATCCGTTTCGCCCCACCGACCAAGGGTTCGACGAAGCGCTGGTCATTCGCGGCGGCGGGCTCGCCCAGCCCTCCGATCCGATCGAAAACAACCGGCGCTACACGAACCCGATCGTGTTTCGCAACAACCAGCAGGAGGAGGCGAAGGGATTTTGCACCGACGTGTTTTTCGACGGTGCCTTGGATTTCATTGGCAAGTCGCAACAAGCGGGCCGGCCTTTCTTCGTTTATCTCACTCCCAACGCCCCGCACGTGCCGCTGCACGATGTGCCGCCCGCTCTCCTCGCGAAATACAAAGCAAAGGATCTTTCTTCCGTCCTGGTAAAAGGTGGTCAGGACGCGGACACCGTCGCGCGCGTTTATGCGATGGAGGAAAATATCGACCAAAACGTCGGCCGATTGATGACGCGGCTAAGGTCCGACCCGGCGCTGGCGAACACCCTCGTGATGATCTTTTTTGACAACGGTCCGGACGGTGTTCGCTACGTGGGTGGTCTGCGCGGGCACAAGGGCCAGATTTACGAGGGTGGCATTCGCACGCCTTTCTTTGCTTACTGGCCGAGCCGCTTTAAACCCGGCACGGCCCGCTCGGAGATCGCCGCGCACATCGACCTGATGCCCACACTCCTCGAGGCAGCCGGAGTGGCTGCGCCGGCCGGCTTGAAATTCGATGGTCGGAGCCTTCTCCCGTTGCTGGAGAGCCGCCCGACGGATTGGCCGGAGCGCTCCTTGGTCTTCCAATATCACCGCGGCGAACAACCGATCTTATGGCACAATGCGGCCGTCCGCACGCAGCGGTGGAAGCTCGATCACTTCACCGGGCGCGAAGCTCAGCCGGCCGAGGCGCCCTTCCAGCTCTTCGACCTCGAGGCGGATCCGGGCGAGCGCCAAGATCTCGCCGCGAGCCAGCCCGCAATCGTCGAACAAATGCGGCAGACCTACCAACAGTGGTTTGCGGACGTGAGCTCAACCCGGCCTGACAACTATGCGCCGCCACGCATCATCATCGGATCGGATCGCGAGACAACGACAGTGCTCACGCGTCAGGATCTGCGGGAGCCGGAAGGCGCGAACAAAGGTCATGCCTCGATTGGAGTGTGGCTGCTACGTGCGGTGCGCGACGCCAGCTACTCGCTGGAACTGCGCTGGCCAGAGCCCGTGGCGGCTGGCACCCTCGAACTCCACATCGGCGCGACGACGCGCACCGTCGAGATTTCTGCCGCCACGGATCGCGTTTCCGTCGATAGCGTGCAGATCCCGGAAGGTGATTTCAGTTTTTCCGCGATGGTTCGCCGCGCCAATGGGCTCGATGGCGCTTACCACGTGAAGCTCGTGCGGCAGGGCCAGTCGCGCGGGCCGTGATTGCGGAATCCGGCTTCAGCCACCTCAATTGTTTTTCTCGGAATTATCTTCTGCAGGTTTTGTGTCCTTCCAAAGGATAATCGGCACGTCGTTTTTCTGCGGTAGGCCGGGTGTGCTGCGGCCATCGGCGACGTATTTTTCTAGCAGATTTGTGAGCCGTGCTACGATCTCGGGGTGGTTCGCATATTCATTGGTGCGTTCACCCAGATCGGCGCTCATGTTATACAATTGCACGAGAGGCAGTGCTTTTGCCTCCGCGCTGCGGGGCTTGGGCAAGCCCCAGCCGCCGGAGCCGGAGCACAGTTCCAATTTCCAGTCTCCCTGCTGGATGGCGAACGATCCGTTGATGGAATGAAACACCACCGCCTCTTGGGCGGAGGCGGTCGCCTGACCGAGCCACGTTGGCAGCATGCTGACACTATCCTCACCGGCATCGGCTGGCAGCTTTACCTGCAAGATCTCTGCGCAGGTCGCCATGAAATCGACGAGACTGGACAACTGACCGTTGGTCGAGCCGGGCTGGATTTTTCCGGGCCAACGCACAAAGGCGGGCACGCGGTGGCCGCCGTCCCAGATGTCCGACTTGTGGCCTCGGAGATCGGCGCTGGAAAAATGGCCCATCGCTTCCAGTTCCTTGTAGCGCTGCTGATTGCCTTTTTCGGCCTCCTTCTTGGAGAAGCCTCTGGACTCCAGCTGCCGCAGTTGTTCGGGACCGACGCCGACATAAGGAGCGACGCCGTTGTCACTCGTCACAATGACCAGCGTGTTGTTGACCGCACCGCTTTTGTCTATGGCGTCGAGCACCTGACCAATCGCCCAGTCGGTTTCCATCACAAAGTCTCCGTAATCGCCCAAACCACTCGTGCCTTGCCATTCTTTCGTGGGAACCAACGGCGTATGGGGCGAAGGCAACGCCAGATATAGGAAGTAGGGAGATTTCGTTTTGGATATTATTTCACACGCTTTGCGCGTCAGGGTCGGCAGAACGTCCATTGCCTCAAAACTCGGCGCAGCCGCTCCCTCGCGGGACCATTTCCTTTGAATCACCGTGACCGCCTCGGTGAGTTGATCATTCTCGATGAAAACATACGGCGGCATGTCCAGCGAAGCGCTGATACCGAAGAAATAATCAAAGCCGCGCGTGGTCGGTCCGTTAAACACCCTTAGCTCATGCGAGTCTTTGGGAAGATCCATGCCCAAATGCCACTTGCCCAGGCAGTGGGTGGAGTAGCCATGTTGCTTCAGCAAGCCGGCCACGGTCAACCGGTCGGCGGCGATCAGCGGTGGGCTGTAGCCGTTGAGCACGCCACTCTGTTCGCGCGATCTCCAATTGTATCGGCCGGTTAGAATACTATAGCGACTGGGCGTGCAAACCGCGGAAGTCGAATGGATGTCGGTCAATGTCATGCCCTGCGAAGCCAGGCGATCTAGGCAAGGAGTGGCGATTTTGCCCCGGTCAGGATTCAGGCAATGGACATCGCCGTAGCCCAGGTCGTCGGTCAGAATGAAGACAATATTGGGCCGTGACTCTTCGGCGGCGGAACCGCGGAGCAAGCACGCCCCCAAGAACGCGATGATAAAAAGAGGTAGGGTGCGCTTCACGGCCATCAAACGATCAGTAGTTTCATAGCATCATTTTCACATGGGATAACCACGCTACAATGACGTTCGCCTCCTCCGCCGAGGGTTACGCGAGTCCGAGCTTGCGCAGGACTTCGGGCGGCGGGCCGTCGAACGACGCGAGCGGCACGTTGCCGACGTAGCCGATGTCCTTCATGCCCTCGGGCGTCGTGTAGTAGCCGCCCGCGGTGAGGTCGCGGTAGCGTTTGAAAAACTGCGCAGCCTTTTTCCTCTCGGGCGCGGCGGTGGCGACGTGCGCTATGTCCTCGCACAGACTGTTTTTCTGCCGCAAAATCAAGCTAGCGAAATCACTTCCGAACCTGCGTTGTGACTCTGCCTCAAGCCAAGCCAGACCTTCAAGGATTACGCCGCGATCGCGATCATGATTGGGATAGGGTGCGCTGATCCATTCGTCGATAAACTCGGGAACTCCGACGGCTGAAGCAGCAGGCGAGGTTCCGTCCGCGGGCAGGATCGTATCGCACAGGGCGACCGCTGTGCGCCGCTGCTCATCCGTCAGCGTAAGCGGCCATAAATCACCGGGCTTGTAAGACTTGAGCAAATCGGGATCGGTGCCGTAGCCGATGGCCCGATGCGCCGGCGTGTCCACGGCGGCACTAAAAAGTTGTTCGTCGGCCAAGGCCGCTGAGGCCGCAACCGTGAGCATCCATTTGATCGCCGCGCGACGATCCATGAGCGATTTTGGTTCTATGTTCATGTCAGGTTTCCGCGTTGTAGTTCGTCGAGCAGGTGGTCGCTCATGCGCCACGCGAGAGCCATGATGGTGAGCGTGGGGTTTTTGTCGGCGTTTGAGCAGAACGAGGCCGCATCGCCCAGGAATAGGTTTTTGACGTCCCACGTCTGGCCCCAGCGATTGGTCACGGATGTTTTTGACGAGTCGCCCATTCGGGCGCCGCCGACCTCGTGTTTGACGTTACCGCCAGGCCGGATGGCCTTCAGCGGATTTTCCGCCGGCGGCTTGCGCACCTTTCCGCCCATCGCCTCGATTAACTGTGCAAATGTTTGCTGCGCGTGCGTGACCTGCCGCAGTTCATGGTCCGACCACTTCCAGTGAAAACGTAGAACGGGCACGCCCCACTTATCCTTGATGACAGGATCGAGTTCACAAAACGAGTCTTCATTCGGGATCATTTCCCCGCGGCTGCCAAAATTCACGAACGACCCGTAGTATCGCCTCGCGTCCTCCTTGAGTTTGCGCCCGAAACTCCCGCCGGTGAGATCGTCGAGGTTCGCCGTTACGCCAAGTCCGGGCATTTGCCGGCCCGGATGGAATTCGATGTGATAGCCGCGCGCGAAACCGAGCTTGCCGGCCAGTTGCTCGCTATACAGCCACCACGGCACATAAACGTGCGAGCCGCCCGCGCCGTCTTCGTTGTGCAACGGCAGCGACTCCAGCAGCGGAATTTGGCCGGCCAAATCCGTGCCCACGGTGTCCATGATGTATTTTCCGACCAGCCCGCTGGAATTCGCGAGGCCGTTCGGGAACTGCGCCGATTTTGAATTCAGCAGGATTCGCACGGTGTCGCACGAACTTGCTGCGAGCACCACCGCCCGGCCCTTTGCGCGGTGCTCCAGGCCCGTAGCCTTGTCGATAAAGATGACTCCGGTGGCCTTGCCTTCGTCGTTGACCGCCACCTCACGCACCATCGCGCCGGTTACAATATCGAGATTTCCAGTGGCAAGCGCCGGCGGCAAGTGCACGGTAGGCGACTGATAGTTCGCCTTGATCGCGCAACCGCGCCCGCACGAGGTCGCCCAAAAGCACGCAGCGCGGCTGCGCATCGCGTCGGCGAGAATTCGCTGCGCCTTGGGATTACCCGGGTGCAACAGCGCTGGTAACCGCTCCGCATCTTGCCGCACGCTCAAAACGGCGCGGTGAATAGGGACGACCGGCATCCCAAGTTTTTTCGCGCGCTGTTGCGCGAGCAACTCGGCGGCGCGGGCCTTGGGTGGCGGCAGCAGCACGCCGGGCGACGAGTCGGGAGCGTTCTCCAGCCCTTCGTTCGAGCCGAAGACACCGACCAGCATCTCCACTTTGTCGTAATATGGAGCGAGATCCTCATACGCGATCGGCCAGTCGAAGCCGAGGCCGTCGCGTTGATGCGGTTTGAAATCGTAGGGCCCGAGGCGGAGCGAGATTCGTCCCCAGTGGTTCGTTCGGCCACCAAGCATTCGTGCCCGCCACCAAGTGAAACGACGATCCGGATCTTCGGACGCGTTGGTGTAGGGCTCTCCAGGAACGGCCCAGCCGCCATCGATCGTAGAATCGTAAAAACCCATTGGTTTGTCCGGCGTGCTGGTGGCGCGGAGTGGGGCGTTGGCGTCGATCTGAAACATCGGCGTCTCTTTAACCGGATCGTAATTGCGGCCTGACTCCAGCATTAGCACTTTCGCACCAGCCATTGTAAGCGTGTAGGCCGACTGTCCGCCGCCGGCGCCAGAGCCGACGATGATGACATCGTATTGAGACTGCATTTGGACTGGAGGAATGAAAGGCATATAGCGGTAAAACGTTTTTCGGGTATCTCCGGACTTCGCCCGGGCGCTTGAGCTTAGAACGAGTAAGTGGTCGTGAAGCGGATTGATCGCGGCTCCATCAGATCGAATCGACTGTAGCCTACTCCACGGCCGCCTGGCACAATGAAGGTTGGCGAAGCCGTGACCGGTGTGGCCGAGAGTCGCTGCGGGATGATGCCATCCTGATTGAACAGATTCGTGGCGTTGAATTGTAGTGTGACCGGATTGTGCAGCCAACCGTGCGGCACACGAATCCGATATCGAAGCATCATATCGACGCCAGACAGAGTTCGGCCGATAATTTTATTTCCGGACGAGTCGAAACCGATTAGGCTTGCACTGCGCCATCGGTAACCACCGCCAACACTAAAGCCGTTGAGTCGCCCCGTCGTGAAATCATACGCGGTAAAGAGGCTCACCTTGCGGGGGCGCAGGCCCCAGCCCTGCTCATTGGTAAGCTTGTCGTTGTTAATATCGTTGATTATCCCCATAATTTCCTCCGCGACTGTGATCTGGTTGCTGGTAACAAGATTCGTCAGGTTGGCCCCGGGGACTTTGCTCCCGAGCGCAATCCACTGCGCCACCGTTCCGGTTGGCGTGAATGCCGAGGGGTTGATTGTGAAGCTTCCGTTTGAATTTTGAGAAACGCCCTGTTTCACCAGCTTGCCATCGTAAGTGAACCCATACCACGAAATCGCATCAGCCGAAGTGTTCTCGCGAAGTGCATTAGTGTAGGAATAATTGGTAATTAACCTCCAGTGAGGCGTGATGTTCGCGACGGCACTAATTTCGTAGCCTTTCGAATTCAGGTCGAACAAGTCGGCTCCTACGGGTGGCGTCAGCGCTGTGTAAAGCGGTGCCCAGTTGCTGGACGTATAGGGCAGGCCCGGCCCAACGAGCGCAGATTGCAGCGCCTGCCCAATTGCGATGTTGCGCAGATTGTAGCGTGCGTTGATGCCACCGCTTTTTGTCTGTCCTTGTTGGTTCGTGGTATACTGGACGACCTTGAGCGACAGCCTGCCCGAGAAGAGATCGAACGATAGCCCGTAGTCACGGCCCTTGCCCTTCGACGGATCAGCAATGGTGCCATTGGGAAACACTTTGTCGGTAAAAGTTGGGATGCCGATGTTCGTAGAACTGTTCGCGATCAAAGAGAGCCAGTTTGTGGCGTGCAGCACGACGCCTTGGGTGCGCGTAATGCCTTTGATGGAATTGACCGTGGCGAACGCCGGGTCATGCGTGCTCACTGGCGTCTTCAGAATCGGATCCGTGGTGAAACCGAATGAAGTGATGTTGCCCTGGTCAGTGCGGTAGCCAATGGTCGTGATCAGGCGATCCCGGAGGAACCGGCTTTGGGCGACAATCAGCTTGGTGTTCATTTTCTGCGCGGCATCGGAGTTCCCAGAGCCCACAGCAGAATCGATCCAGCCAACGTTGCGGTTCGTGCCGCCGATGTTTAGTGTCGACGGGACAGAACGCCAATCTGGAGCGATGAACGAACCCGAGTTGGCTTCGTTGAGATACACACGCTCGGTCAATAGGTTGTTGGCGTTGGTCGGAGTCGCATTGAATGGCGCGCCCAGAAAGCCGAGTTGGCGCTGGTAGTAGCGATCAAATTCATTGGTGCGCGAATAGAGGCCAGCAAATCGGTGGCGCCCGATCCATTCCCACTTTTTTGAGTCCAAGTCATACGAAAGGCTGATGCGTTGCTCTTTGGAGCTCGCGCTGTGCAGATCGCCGAACCATGACGACTCGATGTAAAGCTGACCGACGTAGGGATTGGTCGGCCCATTAAGTCCCAGGGTCCGATTGGGATCGCCCGAGATCATCGGCTGGGTGTTCTTGATGACGGGATTGAAAAAGTGTGTATCTTGGAAATTATAGCCGACGTTTACGTTTAGGCGCGGAGTCACCTGCCAGTCTGCCGTCAGCGTGTAATTCGTGAGCCACTGGTCGCGAAACATGCCCGGACCACCGGAATTGACGTTAAAGGGAAGGAATTTCGGATCATTGATGGCAAGAGTAGCGCCAGTCACGCCGGCCGCGCCGTTTGGCCCGCGCACTGCTGGGTTGTTGTATGATCCGGTGAGATAGGTGCCGGCGGAATCGAAAAGCGTGCCGCTGCTCGGGATGAAAATGAAGCGTTGCGTCGTGGCACTGGCTGTCCCGTTACGCGTAGCCACGCCGAGTGCGATTTGAGCCGCCGTGGGAGCAGCCGCAGTCGGAGTAAAAGTGACCGCGCTAACACCGATAGCGTTGCGGTTGTCGAGCCACGCGAGGCCTCCGTCGAACGCACCGAACGGCGCGACAATCGAATTATTTTCATGGCCGCGTTCACCCATCGCGCGGATCGTAATTTTCTCCGTCGGCGAAAACGTGAGCGCGGCAAAAACCCGGTCCTTGTCTTGAAAACTGGGTTTACGCCAACCGGTATTTTCTTGGTGCACCCCAGCGACCGCGAGACCGAGCTTCTTGGGTAGGATCACCCGATTAAGGCGAAATTCCGTCCGATTGGCCGCGCTGTTGTTGTTTCCAAATTGGTAGGAAATACGGCCGCTATTGCGGTAGGCAGATGCCTGCATCGAAGTTTGGTTAATCATACCGCCGGCACCGCCGACGCCGAAGAGAATGCTGTTGGGCCCGCGGCTCTCATCGTAGCGATCAATTCGGTAGCTGTCGTCGACCGTGATGCTTTTGAAGTAATCAAGGCCCTGTGAGGCACCGATGCCGCGCACGTCGATCCGCTTTACGAGGTTCGGCCCACCCAGATAGTTGTTGGCATTCGGTGCTGCAGACGTGTCCTGCAAGTTCATTTGCGCGCTTGGCGAGTAGTCGGTGAGCTTTTCGATTTGATTGAGGCCCAGATCCTCCAGGAGTTCCTTGGTGTAGACGGTCACCGAGGCTGGCGTATCGCGTAGGCTCGTGTTGAGGCGACTGCCGGCTAGGGTGTTCTCCGCGCGGTAACCTTTGTCCGAGCTCGCGTCGATCGTGAACGGACTCAGTTGGACCACATCGTCTGATTTGGGCTGTGGAGCGGCAGGGGCCGGTAGGTTTTGTGCAAGAACGCCAATAGTTGAAAGTAGAACAAGCAATATTCCGCGGAAGGGTATGCGTCGACTCATGTGGGTGGGTCCGGCTGTCGTTGGGGTAAAAATCGAACCGCCAGCGCTGGGACGCGACGGCAGGTGATTCGAAATCGGGGTGAAGTTGCCGCACGCTGTCAGGACGCGCGACTGCGACAGAGTAGTCTAAGCATCCCATCAAGGGCATCCCCATTAAAGGGGATATAATTCCCTCCAGCGTCGTGTGAGGATATGTCCTCGAGGAAAGGTCCCGCTTTGCAACGTCTACGGACACCACTTCCACTCTCGCCCATGAAACTGAAACTAACCACAGAAGCTAAGCGTGGCATTCCTCGCATTCTCCTCTTCCTGACCGGATTTTATTTCGGCTGCCTTTCCCTTGCGCAAGCCGCGGTCACCAAAGCGGAACACCCCAACATCGTGCTAATCCTCGCCGATGACCTCGGCTACAGCAGCGTAGGATGTTTCGGCGCGAATTCGTCGCTGGTCAGGACGCCTAACATCGATCGCCTGGCGAGGGAGGGAACGAGATTCACGGATGCGAGCACTCCTGCATCGGTCTGCACGCCCACGCGCTATGGAATACTCACCGGACGGTACTGCTGGCGTAGCTCCCTGAAATACGAAACATTGCCCGTGTATGCTCCGTTACTGATCGAGCCCACTCGACCAACCATTGCCAGCATACTCCATCAGCAAGGCTACCTGACGGGTGCCATCGGCAAATGGCATCTCGGGTATGGCACCGCCAAACACGCCGACTTTACCAAACCACTCGACCCCGGTCCACTTGAGGTGGGTTTCGATTATTTCTTTGGTCTTCCTCAAAACAACGGTGACGCGACGGGAGTTTATGTTGAGAATCACAGCGTGGTTGGCCTCCGCTCGTCCAAAGTCACACCGAGTGAAGAGAAAACTCATTACGGTCCTCCGTATGCGGGATTCGATGCTCCACGAAGAGTCGAAAGCGAGAACATGGTGGTGCTGGGGGACCGAGCGCTCGATTGGCTAAAAACGACAACGCCTCAACAGCCGTTCTTCCTCTATCTGGCGCCCACTGCGGTGCATGAGCCGATCTGGCCCTCAAAGACTATGATCGGCACGAGCCAAGCCGGCCCGTTCGGCGATTTCATCCACGATCTCGACGGACTTGTGGGCCGTGTGCTGCAATTTCTCGATGCCAATAAACTCGGGCAAAACACGATTGTGATTTTTACCAGTGATAACGGCGGCGTGCTTCCGTTCGGGAGCGGAGATAAGAATCCATCGATCAGAAAAGCGATCGGTGCAGGCCTGAAAATGAACGGCGACTGGCGCGGCGGAAAACACAGCGTTTATGAAGGGGGCTTCAAAGTCCCTTTCATCGCGCGATGGCCCTCCCGCATCAAGGCCGGGGCCGAGTGCTCCCAAATGATTAGCTTGGTCGATCTCTTCGCCACGCTTTCAGAGCTCACGGGCCGGAATGCGGACGAAGGCACCCGTGGTGGGGATGACAGCGTCAGCTTTCTGCCGTTGCTGTTGGGGCGGACTGCAGAGGCGAGCCGCAGCTCTATGATCCTGCATAGCGCCAAGGGAAACTTCGCGATTCGCAAAGAGGGTTGGAAGTATATTGAGGGCAGCGCGCATCCTGACGTGCCTCCCGCGCAATTGAAGCGAACGGCGGACGAATACCATCCGCAGCTCTATGATTTACGCTCGGATCCGGGTGAGACCAAGGATGTGAGTGCCGAACACCCGGAGCTGGTCGCTGAATTGGCGAAGTTACTGAACGAATCGCGTAATCAATCCGGCTCCCGGCAAATAGCCGCAGCGAAACCGGCAAAATCGTCCCCCTGATTTTATTTGTTAACCCTTCACTCGCGTTAGATTCGTTTCCCGTTCCGTTCGGAGCGAACTTCAGCGCAGAAGCACAACCGCCTTCGCAAAGGTTTCGATGCGATCAGACGGCAACGCTGTGTAGCCGTGATTGCACTGGCTCATCCCCTTAAATGGGGATGCCGCCAGAAGCTCGCCAACTGATATGCTCTTCCCGCCGATCCCATGAATATCCGACCCATAATGATGCGATTCATTCGCGGTGAGCACACTGCTATCCCGTCGCACTCGGTTTTCGCCATTGCGGTCGTGTTATCGCTTCTCCCGTTAGTTCAAGGGGCCCCAACGCCCGCGCCAAACGTCATTTTTTTCGCCACCGATGATCTATGCGATTGGGTCGGCCCGTTGGATAGTCCAATTCGTGCTAAGACCCCCAACATGGATCGGCTGGCGGCCAGGGGTGTGACGTTTATGAACGCACAATGCAGCGGCACATTCTGCGCCCCATCGCGGACCGCGGTGTTCACGGGGCGGCACCCTGCGACGACCGGTGCATATACGACGCAAGTTTATTTCCGCGATCATCCCGAGCTGCGGCCCCTTCAAGTGGCACTGCAGCAGGCTGGCTACGAGACTTACGGAGCGGGCAAGCTTTATCATCATCCCGCGGGCTATGTCGATCTGCGGGGATGGACTGAATTCCACGTTAGGACGCAGGGGCAAAAGGAAACCGGCTGGCCGGTCGACGTCTGGCGGCGCGGCGCGCCATTGCCTGCGGCTTTGCCCACTAGCCCCTACGCCCGAGAGCGTGGGATTGTCGCACCGAATCCCGGCTTCATGGAGTATGCCTCGTTGCCCAACGAAACCGAAAAGAGCATGTCAGATACCCTGCATACGGACTGGGCCATTAGCGTGCTGGAGCAGAAGCACGATCACCCCTTTTTCATCGGATTGGGGCTATATTCACCCCACCAACCGAATTACGCGCCGCAGAAATATTACGATATGTATCCCCTGGATGAGATAAAGCTTCCAGAGATTAAAGAAGACGACACGGATGATCTGCCGCCTGCCGTAAAAAAATTCATGGATCGTCGGAAGGCGACCATTCAGGACAAAATCGTCGAAATGGGTTTGTATAAGGAATATATCCGCGCGTATCTTGCATGCACGAGTTATGCCGACGCGCAACTCGGACGCGTGCTCGACGCGCTGGATGCAAGCCCTAATCGAGACAACACGGTCGTGATTTTCTGGAGCGATCAAGGTTTCCACCACGGCGAGAAAGGCCATTGGGGCAAGGAGACGCTGTGGCAGCGCACCGAGCACATTCCTTTCATCTGGGCCGGCCCTGGCATCGCACGCCACGCCAAGGTCGCGGCAACAGTGAGTGCGATCGACCTCTATTCGACGCTGGTGGACCTCTGCCATCTTTCGCCAGACAGTGGACTAGAGGGCGCGTCGCTCGCCGCCAGCCTGCGCGAACCCTCCTCAGCGAAAGACCGCAACGTCCTCACGTGCCAAGTTGTCCGCGGAGGTTACTCGGTTACCAATCAGCAGTGGCGGTACATTCATTACGCGGACAATACCGAAGAACTCTACGACGAGGGCAAAGATTATAACGAGTGGACTAACCTCGCTGGTCAGCCGCAGTACCGCGCGTTGATGGACGACTTGAGCAAGAGCGCGCCCAAAAACTTCGCGCCCGCAGGGCCGGAGGCCCGACAACTGCAACTGGTGACGGAGGGCGAAAAATTCCATTGGGAACTGAAGAAGAACGCACCGCAGAGTAAAAATCGGACGGACGAGACGGACAGATGATATGATCCGCGCTGGAGGTTGCGGCTCTATTTTCGATCTCTGCGGTCTGCGTCCCCGGGAAATGAGCCACGCCCGCGCGGTGTTTCGCGCTTGCGCCCCTGCCCGCAATTCTTGAGTTTTGATTCCGTAATGCTGCGCGTCTCCCCCTTGATCTACGCGTTCGCAATGACGGCGGCGGTGATGGCCGCCGAACCGAAGCAACGTCCCGCGTCTCTGAATCCGGCTGTCGTCATTGAATCGTTCACGGCGGGCGGGCAGGAGCAATTGCTCGTGCTCTCACCCGAGAAGGCTTTCGTCCCCAGCGAGGGAGCGGGCCTTTTTCGTTTGTATGAAAGTGTCCAACTGCCCGTCACTGCTCAGGGTTTGGATTTTCGAATTGCACCGAGCTCCGAAAACGCGCGCAGCGTGACGCGGATCCAGTTTCGATTGGAGGGTTGGGACGACGACTGGCAGGAGGTCGATGGACGGATGTGGCTGTCGCTTCGATTTCTCGACGACAAGGGCGCGCTCATCAGCGGCGTGTCGTTGCCGCGCGCCGGCCAGAGCCCAGGCTGGACGGGCGATCCCAATTCGGCGCCCTTTCGCCTCGCCGATGAAACGGTAACGCCGCCTCCTCGATCACGGCAGATGCAGTTTATGCTTTCCAGTGGCCCGCCCCATGCAACCGGTATCTGGCTGATCAAAGGTCTTCGCGTCTCTGCAATTTCCGACACGAATCAATCAAAGATTCTGCTTGAGACGCGCATCGATCGTGGCGACGAACTCCAGCAACGCCAAGGTGCGCCTCGCGACTGGCGTCGGGAGGGTTCCAATATGGGCGCGCCTCAGGTGTTAACGTTCAACACTTCCCCGCGAACTCATGCGCTCGCCCTGATTGACACGGATGTGAGCAGCAGTGGGCGGTGGGTAAGTTTCGGAAGTAATTTGGTCGACGTCGTGCCAGGGATTCCCGTCCGCGTAGAGACCGAGGAAGCTTTTTCAATCGGTGGTGGCGGAGCCTACGCGTCGTCTTATCATCGGCTCCCAGCGGGCCACTATGATTTTCGCGTAATTCCGGTTGACGAGGTTGGCGCCCAATCGGGTGTCGGGGTGCAGTTACCGATCATTTTGGTTCCCCCGTACTATGCGAGTTGGTGGTTTTGGACGCTGGTAACGATCATTGCAGTTGGCGTGCTCACCGTCACCGTCCGCTACGTTACCGGGAAGCGCATGCAGCACGAGCTTGAGCGCTCCGAGCGCCGGCGGTTGGTCGAACTCGAACGCATGCGAATCGCACAAGATATCCACGACGACATTGGCGCTCGACTGACCCAGATTTCACTCATCAGCAGGCTGGCGTTGCGCAACACGCCACCGGAGGCGGCCAGTCATGGCGAGATGGTAAGAGTGGATCGAATCGCCCGAGAGGTGGCGGGCGCCTTGAACGAAATTGTATGGGCGGTTAATCCGGCAGAAGACACGCTGGAGGGGCTCGGAGGCTACATCAGTCAATACGTCACGGATTTTGCGAGCGGCACCAGCATGCGCTGCCGCCTCGATATTCCCGCGCTGCTGCCGGCGCGTTTCGTATCGAGCAGGACCCGGCACCATCTGCTCATGGCCGTGAAAGAGGCGCTCTCCAATTCGCTCAAGCATTCCGGCGGTAATGAGATGCGCGTCAGCTTGGCGATTGTTGATTCCAATCTCATATTTTCCGTCTCGGACGATGGGCGAGGATTCGACTTGAGCGCGCATGGTTCCGGTAACGGGCTGGCGAACATGCGAACGCGCTTGGAAGCAATCGGCGGCACCTGTGAGGTCAGGAGTGTGCTTGCCGCCGGCACCACCATCACTTTCACCCTGTCGCTGACCGCAATCGCTGAACAAACATGACACGCATCGTCGCTATTGTCGAAGACGACGCGGGTATCCGCGAAAATCTGCAGGCCCTGCTGAACGGAAGCGCCGGCTACCGTTGCGTGTGCGTTTGCGGATCGGGAGAAGTCGCGCTGGTCGACATCCCCCATCACCGTCCCGATGTGGTCCTGATGGATATCAACCTGCCCAAGATGTCCGGGATCGAGTGCGTCGCCCGCTTGAAAACCAAAATGCCCGATCTCCTCGTGGTGATGCTCACGGTCTATGACGACGGCGACAGCATTTTCCGCGCGCTGAAAGCAGGTGCCAGCGGCTACTTGGTGAAACGCTTCGCGAGTGACAAGTTGCTCGAAGCGATCGAAGACGCGTGCAACGGCGGCGCGCCCATGTCGTGCCAGATCGCGCGCAAAGTAGTGCAATTCTTTCACCAGGCCGGGCCTGCGGAAGACGGTTCGGAAAATCTCACTCCTCGCGAACGCCAGATTCTCGATCTCTTGGTCGCCGGTTGTTTTTTTAAGGAAATTGCTGACCAACTCGGCATCGGCGGTGAGACGGTGCGCACGCACGTGAATCACATCTACCAAAAACTTCACGTGCGGAGTCGCACGGAAGCGGTCGTGAAATATCTCCGGACCAAGTGAGAGGGGAGCAGACGTCCGGTTTGGATTACTGGCGCGATGAGCACCCCTTTTCTTGAAAAAGCTCTCCGATGTTGGCCGTATCCCCTTAAAAGGGGATGTCGTGGTCGCGGCCAAACTGATAAACTCTTTCGACGCATGGTGTTCTCGGCCGCGCTCAGTAAGCGTTCGGGCATCGTCGTCGCGGCCTAGCGCCGTGCCCCCCCGACGACTGCTGCACCCCACCCAATCCCCACCCGTCACTGATTTGGCCATGCTCAAAATCAGATATTTCCTTCTCTTCGGCATAGCCTTCGCTCTCGCGGAGCCGGCGCGTGCAGCCGAGAGTCGGCCCAATCTCCTCTTCATCATGGCCGACCAGTTGCGCTGGGATGCCATGAGCTGCGCTGGGAACACGGTTCTCATGACACCCAACCTCGACCAGTTGGCCGCACAGGGCGCACGCTTCTCCAAATACTATTCGTCGTGTCCGGTTTGCACGCCGGCACGAACCGTCATGCTGACGGGCCACGCCCTCGAATCCAATCACGTCTGGAGCAACGTCAACGTCGACACCTCCGATCTCCCCGCCGCATTTCTCTCGTTCGACCAGGTTCTTCTGCGCAACGGCTACAAAGGCGAATACCACGGCAAGTGGCACGTGCCCTACCAGCTCGCCCTCGACTACACGCGGCCCGTCCGCTGGCTCAACGGCAAGAACAAGCCGCCGCACAGCCAGGCCGACATGTCCGACTCCGACGCCTACCGCACCTACGTCCGAAAAAATGTCCCGTCGCTCGCGCCCAAGCCCGGCCAGTTCCTCCAGAAAGGCGGCGTGTGGCCCTACACGCCGATTCCGCTCGACGAAAATTTCGGCAAGTCCGGGGCCGATAAGGCCTCGCAGGCCGAGGCCTACGGCCGCCTTGAAATTCCGCCGGAGCACAGCAGCACCGCCTACACCGCCAGGGAAGGACTCGAGGCCCTCGAACGTCTCAAAGGCGGGCCGTTCACGCTGACGATCTCTCTCGATCCGCCACATCCGCCGATGATCACACCGGAGCCATACTACAGCCTTTATCCGCCGGAGAAAATTCCCGTGCCGGCGAGCCTCAACGATCCACGCACGAATTCGCCGTACGCCGATCGCAACAAATCCGCCGACGATGCGCGCTACCGCGACCCGCAAAACATCCGTCAGATGACGTCGATCTACTACGGCATGGTCGCGGAGATCGACGTGTGGGTCGGGAAGATTCTCCACCGCCTCGACGCACTCGGTCTCGCGGAGAACACCCTCGTCATCTTCACCGCCGACCACGGCGAGGAGCTTGGCGAACACGGCATGCACGGGAAATTCGTTTTCTACGAAGGCTCGATTCACGTTCCCCTGCTCCTGCGCCTGCCCGGCGTTGTCCCCGCGAAGACCGTCGTAAACGCCCCCGCTTCGCAGCTCGATTTGTTCGGAACGATTCTGGACTACCTCAACCAGCCTGCCCGGCCGACCGAGGGCCACAGCTTGCGACCGCTGATCGAGGGCAAGGAAAGTGGCGCCGGCCGCATTGCGATCTCCGAGTGGCCCGCCGCGAATCTCCCCGGCTTCATGGTGACCGATGGCCGCTGGAAGTTTCTCTTTGGTCGCAACGCCACAAACAAATCGCTCGACGCCCTCTACGATCTCCAGACCGATCCACACGAGCTGAACAACCTCATCGGCAGCAACCCCGACCGCGAAAAATCCCGGAGCGAAGCCCTGCGGATGAAAGGTCTGCTGATTGACTGGCTCGCGCAGGTCAAATCCCCCTTGCTCGAAACTGTCAAAGCCCGGCCGGTCATCGCCGGCCCGTAATCGCGAGTATGAAACGGCGCATCCGTCTCTCCCTCGTGCTGCTCGCGTTCGCTGCGATGCCCGACGCTGGCGCAGCCGCGACCACGGACCGCCCCAACGTCGTCCTCATCCTCGCCGACGATCTCGGTTACGGCGATCTCGGCTGCTACGGCCATCCGAAATTCCAGACCCCGAATATTGATCGGCTCGCTGCGACGGGCGCGCGGCTCACCCAGTTTGATTGTCCGGCGCCGTTTTGCGCGCCGACGCGTGCGAGCCTGATGACGGGCCGCTACCCCTTCCGCTGCGGGCTGACGGAAAATCCCGCGCCCGACGGTCAGCGCAGCGAAGAGAACCTGCTTCACCTGCCGGAAAGCGAAATCACGCTGGCCCAGCTTTTTCAGCGTGCGGGCTATGCCACCGGCATGATCGGCAAGTGGCACCTCGGTCACGCAAAGCCCGAGTGGCTCCCGACGCATCGGGGCTTCGACGAATACCTCGGTATTCCCTACTCGAACGACATGCGCCCCGTGCAATTGCTCGAGGGCGACCGGCGCATTGACTATCCGCTCGTGCAGGCCGACCTCACGCGGCGCTACACTGATCGCGCGATCAATTTTCTTCACCGCAATCGGTCGCGAAATTTTTTTCTCTATCTCGCCCACGCGATGCCGCACAAGCCACTCGCGGCGTCGGAGGCGTTCTACAAAAAATCCGGCGCGGGCCTCTATGCCGACGTGATGTCCGAACTCGATTGGAGCGTCGGTCAAGTGTTGGCGACGCTCCACGAACTCGGTCTCGACGAGAAGACGCTTGTTATTTTCACCAGTGACAACGGCCCCTATTTCGGCGGCAGCACCGGCGGACTGCGCGGCATGAAGGCCAGTTCCTACGAGGGTGGCTACCGCGTGCCATGCATCGCCCGCTGGCCCGGAACAATTCCCGCCGGCCACATCAACCACTCGCCCGCGGTGATGATGGATCTTTTCGCGACGGCCCTGAAAGCCGCAAACATCGCGCTGCCCGCGGATCGCGTGATCGACGGCCGTGATCTCATGCCGCAATTCACCTCGGGCGCACCCAGTCCGCACGCGGTGATTCTCGGTCAGCTCGGCCCGCGCCTCGCCGCCGTGCGCGACGCGCGGTGGAAGTTGCACGTCATCACCCCGCAAGACCCGCGGATAAGATTGCGCGATGCCGGCGAAGGGTGGATCGATCCGCGCGCCCCCGACGGCGTGACGATCCTCGCGCCCTTCGAACAATTTCAGCCGCGAGATCATCCCGGACTCACCGCGGGCGACACGCCCGCGCCCATGCAGCTCTTCGATCTACAAACCGACCCCGGCGAACAGCACGACGTCGCCGCCGCCAATCCCGCAATCGTGGAGCGCATGCGCCAGCTTTACGACGAACTCGCCAAAGACGCATCGCACGGGCCGAAGGCAGCTTCCCAGTGAATCGCGCCATCCACCTCGCGCTCTGACCACCACCCATGACGCTCACGACAATTCTGCGATCGGTTGGCGCCGGCACGCTCATCGGCGTGCTTCTCACGAGCTGCGTTAGCCCGACGTCGGCACCGGTCAACTCCGCCACACTCACGGGCAAGGTCATGGTCGGCTACCAGGGCTGGTTCAACGCGGAGGGCGACGGCGCTAAGCGCGGTTACAACCACTGGACCAAGAACGGCGGCCGACCGGCGGCGGACAACGTGCGCATCGATCTCTGGCCCGACCTGAGCGAGTTCCCCGCCGACGAGCGCTTCCCGACCGATCTCCTTCTCGTCGATGGCACCCGCGCGGAAGTGTTCAGCTCGTATCGCCGCCCGACCGTGCTCAGGCATTTCGCCTGGATGGAGGAGCACGGCATCGACGGCGTCTTCCTGCAGCGTTTCATCAATTCGCTCTCTCGCGGCACCTCGCGTGCCGTCAACAACGCCGTGCTCGAAAATATCCGCGCCGGCGCGCGGGAACACGGCCGCGTTTATGCGCTCATGTATGATCTCAGCAGCCTGAAGCCCGGCAACGCCGACGTGCTGATCAACGACTGGAAAAAACTGCTGCGCGACACCCGGCTCACCAGCGATCCAGCTTACCTGCGTCACCGCGGCAAGCCCCTGCTCGCGCTTTGGGGGTGTGGTTTCCATGACGACGATAAGCCCCGCCCGTCGCTCGATGACTGGCGGAAGATCATCACGTTTCTCAAAGACGACAAAGAGAGTGGGGGCCTCGCGATCATGCTTGGTGTGCCGAGCGGCTGGCGCACCCTCACCCGTGACTCGATCGCTGATCCGATGCTGCTCGAGCTCATCGCCCTCGCCGATGTGATCTCGCCGTGGACGCCGGGCCGCTATCGCACGCCAGAGGCTGCCACCGCCCAAGGTTCCCAGATATGGCAACCCGACCTAGCGTGGTGTCGCGAGCGCCACATTGATTTTCTTCCCGTGGCGTTTCCCGGCTTCAGCTGGCACAACATGAAGGGCGCGCCGCTCAACGCGATCCCGCGTTTGCAGGGCCGCTTCTTTTGGTCGCAGGTCATCGCCGCGAAACGCGCTGGCGCCGAGATGCTCTACGTCGCGATGTTCGACGAGGTCGACGAGGGCACGGCAATTTTCAAAGTGACCAACTCTCCGCCCGTCAGCGACGGCGTGCAATTCGTCACCTACGAAGGCGTGCGTTCCGACCACTACCTCAAGCTCGCCGGCCTCGCCGGCGAAGTCATCCGTGGCGCGCGCCCCGCCACTGACGAACTTCCCATCCCGGTCTCCTCCCTAAAATGAAACGTCCCGATTGTCTGCTGGTCTTGCTGCTCTGCGCGCTGGTCGGTGCCACGGCCTTCGCGGCCGATGCGCCCAAACCCAACATCGTCTATCTCCTCGCCGATGATCTCGGCTGGGGCGATCTCAGCCACAACGGCGGCAAGATTCCCACGCCCGAGATCGACAAGCTCTTCACGCGCGGCGTCGAGCTGAACAACTTCATGGGCTGGTGCGTATGTTCTCCCACACGCGCCATGCTGATGACCGCACGCCACCCATATCGCGTCGGCACCGGGCCGGAAACCGGAGGAGAGTTGGCGCGGGAGGAAACCACCATCGCGGAGGGTTTCAAGGCGCATGGCTACCGCACCGGTATCTTCGGCAAGTGGCACAACGGCGAGGATCCGGACACGCCCGAGTTTCGCAAGGCGTGCGAGGAAACCTACGGCCGGCAGACCCGACATGGAAAAGGCGGTCTTGGCGTGAACGCGCACGGGTTCGATGAGGCGTGGGTTTATTATGGCGGCAGCGTGGACTACTTCACTTTGCGCATCAGCGCCAACCGAGGCCCGGTGAGTTGGTGGCACAACTTGGAATACCGGCCCCAAGACGTCGGCTACGCGGAGGACCTGATCACCAGTCACGCCCTGGAGTTCATTCGTGAGAACAAGGATCGCCCTTTCTTTTGCTACGTGCCGTTTCACATCGTCCACGCGCCGTTGCAGGCGAAAGACTCGGATCTCGCGGACGTGGACGCGAAGGTGACGGATCAGACCAAGCGCGTCTATGCCGCAATGGTGCAGGCGATGGACAAGAACGTCGCGAGCATCCTCGCCGAACTCGACCGGCTCGGCCTGCGCGACAACACGATCGTTGTTTTCACCAGTGACAACGGCGCGACGCGCGACGGCACCAATCTTCCCTACCGCGGAGGCAAGCACTCGCTATTCGAAGGCGGCACGCATTTGCCTACGGTCATCCACTGGCCGAATGGCAAGGTCGTCAGCGGCAAGTGGGATGGCTTGTGCGGCTCGCTTGAGATGTTTCCGACGCTGATGGCGATGGCGGGTTTGGAGATGCCGAAGACGCGCCCGCTCGATGGCAAAAACATCTGGCCCGCGCTGCGCGACCACGGCGCCAGCCCCGTTGAGAGCTACTACTGGTCGTGGCACACCGAGGACGCGATTCGCACGGCGGATTGGCGCATGCACCGCTTCGCCGACCACAGCGAACTCTACGACATCCGCGCCGACATCGGTGAAACAAAGGACCTCGCCGCGACGAATCCCGTCGTCGTGAAATCGCTGACCGCTAAAATGGACGCGTGGGCCGACTCGCTCGGCGCAGCGCTGACGCACCAGCCGCCTCCGGCCAAACTGAATGCCAAGCCCGCGCCGGAGGGAGAGGTCGTTGAAATCACGGTTACGATCGCGGGCAAGCCGAAGCCGAAAGACATGCTCGTCGTGCCGTTCGCGCGATGGGAGGGCAATGTATTCGCCACCGACTATATCGAATATGACGTGGCCGTCGCGCCGGGCAGCCCACTCAATGGCTTTTACTACTCGCCCTTCAAAGGCAACGACAGCAAGGGAGCCCGGCTCCACTTCAATCGGGGTGAAGGCTTCGACCAGTTCGGCCGCGAGCAGGTCTCCGGCCCGGAACCCAAGGGCGGCGCTGGCGTGTGGGAGCATCGGATAATCGGACTCTCCAGTTATGGGCCGGGAATCATGCCGGGACACGCGCTCGTATTCAAAGGAGCCAAACCCGGCACTTACAAAGTCTATCTCGATAACCTTCGCATCCGCCACGTCGACGGCAGCACCACGCCGATTTGGACGAGCGGCAAGGATACGAATGCAAAGAAGATCGAAGACACGGAGTTGTTCAAAGACATCAAGGTGCGAGCCGTGCCAGCCGCTGAAGTTCGCCCGTGATCACGTCCCCAGATGCACCATTGATACAACAAAACCATGAAAATAGGCACATTCCTTCTCGCCACGTTTTCTCTCCCGTTTTTCGGCGGTGTCGCCTTTGCGGCCACACCGCAGAAGCCCAACATCGTCTATCTCCTCGCCGATGATCTCGGATGGGGCGATCTCAGCCGCAACGGCGGCAAGATTCCCACTCCCGCCATCGACAAACTCTTCACGCACGGCGTCGAGCTGAACAACTTCATGGGCTGGTGCGTATGTTCGCCGACGCGCGCCATGCTCCTAACGGCGCGTCACCCGTTCCGCGTCGGCACCGGCCCGGAGGTCGGCGGCGAACTTGCCGCCGAGGAGACGACCATCGCCGAAGGTTTCAAGTCGAACGGCTACCGCACCGGCGTCTTCGGCAAGTGGCACAACGGTGACGATCCCGACACGCCCGAGTATCGCGCCGCATTTGCCGAGGCGTGGAAATCCATGCCGAACAAAAAACTCAAGGGCGGCCTCGGCGCGAATGCGCACGGCTTCGATGAGGCGTGGGTTTATTACGGCGGCGGCGCGGACTATTTCAACCGGCGCACCGTGCAAGGCCGCGGCCCTGTGAGTTGGTGGCACAACCGGGAGTTTCGTCCCAATGAGACGGGCTACACCGACGATCTCATCACGCGGCGCGCGCTCGAATTCATCCGCGAGAGCAAGGACGCTCCGTTCTTCTGCTACGTGCCGTTCCATTGCGTGCATGCTCCGCTCCAAGCGAAGGACGAGGACCTCGCCGAAATCGAACCGACGGTTGGCGCCGCGTTGCCCTCCGCGAGCTCGAAGGCGACGCCCGAGGAAAAGCGCACACACGCCGCAATGCTACGCGCCCTCGACAAGAACGTTGCGGTCATCCTCGCCGAGCTCGATCGGCTGGGTCTCACCGAAAACACCATTCTCGTCTTCACCAGCGACAACGGCGCCATGGAGGCTGGCAGCAGCCTTCCGCTCCGCGGCGCCAAGCACACGATTTACGACGGCGGCGTGCGCCTCCCCACGGTGTTTCACTGGCCCAAGGGCGGACTCACCGGTGGCACGAAATGGGACGGGCTCTGCGGTTCGCTCGACATGTTTCCCACGTTGATCGCTATGACCGATTCGACCATGCCCGCCACCCGGCCACTCGACGGCCGAAACATCTGGCCCGCCCTCCGCGCCCGCGCGGAGAGCCCCGTCGAGAGTTACTATTGGTCGTGGCACGGGCAGGACGCGCTTCGCACCGCGCATTGGAAACTCCACCGCTTCTACGACCGCTTCGAACTCTACGACATCCGCAAAGACGAGTATGAAACCACTAACCTCGCCGGCGCGAATCCCGACGTCGTGCAGTCCCTCGTCGCAAAACTGAACGCGTGGACCAGCTCGATTGGCACGGCCGTCTCGCACGTGGCTGCGCCCATGACCCTCGATGCAAAACCTGCCCCCGAGAGCGAGGTCCTCGAAGTCACGGTCGTTGTCACGGCCCAGTCCAAACCGACGGACCGACTGATTGTGCCCATCGCTTCGTGGGACGGATCTCAGCAAGCCACGGATTGGATCGAGTTTGATCTCGCCGTCGCACCGGGTAGCATTCCACGCGGTTTTTTCTACTCGCCCTACCGGGGTAACGACAACCGGGCTACTCAGCTCTTCTTCAAACGCGGCGACGGTATAGACCAGTTTGGCCGGGCGCAGGCCGACGGCCCGGAAATCCGCGGCGGCGCCGGAGTATGGGAGCATCGTGTTGTGGGCCTGAGCAGCACCGCCCCTGGACCGATCGGTCAACACGCCCTCGTCTTTTCCGGCGGCACGCCGGGCACCTACAAGGTCTACCTCGACAACCTTCGCATCCGCCACGCCGATGGTTCCAAGGCATCGGTCTGGGTGGACCACACCCAAACTCGCGCCCGCAGCATCGAAGATTCACCGGCCTTCAAAAATATCCGCGTGCGCAGCGTCCCGCTCGGCGAGGTTCCAACGCGCCCGTGAACCGCTGCCCGACAACCTAACCACCCATGCGCTACGCTCGCTACCTCGCCTTCGCCCTCGTCGCCGTTGGCCATGTTGCCGACAGCCGCCCCAACGTCGTCCTGATCATGACCGACGATCAGGGTTACGGCGATCTTGGCATTAGCGGAAACCCCGTGCTCGAGGGAAAATGGCTGCTCCGGGGCGACCGTGCCGCCTCTTACACGCTCGAGTTGCGCTGGCTGAAGCCCGTCCCGGCGGGCTCGGTCGAAGTGAAGGCGGGATCGGAGACGCGGACACTTGATGTTCCTGTCGCAACGGCTCGTGTCGTCGCGAACCAACTCAGCTTGCCATCCGGCGACTTTGATTTTTCCGCGACCCATCATTCAGCCGCCGGTCAAAAAAGCGCCTACCACGCCACGCTCACCAGATAATAGGCGCGGCCTACAGTCACACCCACACTCGTGAAACCCTCTTTATTTAGCGTGCTGTCGATTGCCCTCCTTGGCGCTGCCACCTTGCGTGGCAGCGACCTCAGGCTGCATCCGGCGTTCTCAGATCACATGGTCTTGCAACGGGAGAAGCCTGTGGCGGTCTTTGGCCGCGGCAAAGTCGGCACCTCGGTTTCAGTTGCTTTCGGTGACCAAAACCAAAGCACGAAGGTTAAACCCGACGGCAGCTGGCAGGTGACACTCTCCGCGTTGCCGGTTTCCACAACTCCTTCGGTGCTCACGGTGCGCTCGGCAGACGACCGGATCGAGTGCCGCGACGTTCTCGTCGGCGACGTCTGGTTCTGCAGTGGCCAGTCCAATATGGCCCGACCGTTCAAATCGTTCTCCGAACTCACCGGCACGGTCGCTTCCGTCAGCCGGCCGTTGGTTCGCATCTTCTCCGCCGCCCACGAACTCTCGCCGGTCCCTTCCAACGTTCCCCTGCCTCCGACCAAGAAAACCGAAGCGGACTTCAACCGCTGGAACGAGACCAGCCCTGCAATCCTGCAGGAAGCCTCGCCGCTGGCGTGCTATTTTGCCGCTAACATATCCGACACCCTAAAAATTCCGATTGGAATCTTCAGCTGTGGCTGGGGCGCCACCGCGATCGAGGACTGGATTCCCCGCGACGTGTTGAGCAAATTGCGGCTGACGGACGGCTCGGTCCCATCGGCTACCGATCCCACTTCGAAGACCGCGCGCAGCGAACGCTACAACGCCTTGGTGCACCCCTTTCTCGGCGTCACGTTCAAAGGCTTTCTCTGGTATCAGGGCGAGTCCAACAGCCGCTGGCCGCAGGACCACGGCATTCTTTTTCCCGCGCTGATCAATTGCTGGCGAGAGCGGTTCCACGCCGAAGACCGGCCCTTCTACTTTGTGCAACTCGCCCCGTATCATGGCGTGCAGTGGGATATTTCCGGCGAGGCGTGGGCGTGGCTCCGCGAGAGCCAGACGCGCACGCTGCGCACCGTTCCCCGCACCGGAATGGCAGTGATCACCGATCTCGGCGAATTTGAAGACATTCACCCCCAAGCCAAAGAGGCCGCGGCGGCCCGGCTCGCGCGTTTCGCCCTACGCGATGCCGGCCTGCCGGTTAATCCGGTCGGCCCTTTTTTCGATTCGATGACCGTTGAGGGTGGTCGTTGTCGAATCCGGTTCGACCACGCCGAGTCGGGGCTCGAAACGCGCCGCGTCGTGATGAACCGCCAAAAGAACCAGCCGATCGGGCAAGACTCCCAGGCTTTCGTCGTCGAAGCCGACCAAGTCCGCGGCTTCGTGATTTGCGGCACCGACGGGAAGTTCGTCGAGGCGCGCGCCGCGATCGTCGGCGATCACGTGGAGGTGTGGAGCGAAGCGGTTCCGGCCCCGGTCGCGGTCCGCTACGCCTGGTCCAATTTTCCGCTCTGCAATCTCTTCAACCGCGACGGGCTGCCCGCTGCGCCGTTTCGCACCGACAGCTTTGCCCCGCCCCTTTTGCAGCAAAGAACCAAAAACAAACCATAGATTCCGCACCCAAGCGGCTTACCCCAAACCCGAACCCCAAAAAACATGCACCCCAAGATCCCCGGTCCATATTTGCTCGCAGTGATCCTCTCCGGATCGCTTTCGGCCCAACAACTCCCGCCCGCCGCCAACGAGGCGCCGGCCCAACTGAATCCGTTCGTCATCAGCGTTGATACCGACGACGGCTACGCGCCGACGGAGACCCTTTCCGGCACCCGACTCAAGGCGGCGGCGAAAGACGTGCCCTCGGCCATTTCAATTATTTCGGCCGACATGTTGAGCGACTTGGGCGCACTGAATTTCAACGATGTGCTCGATTTCCTTCCAAGCACGGCGCGCTACCAAAGCAACGAGGGCGACCTCGACAACAACGGCCAGCGCACCGGCACTCCCTTTACGGTCCGAGGATTTCGCTCGGACAGCCTGACCACCAATTTCTTCACCGCACTAACTCCGATCGATTCCTACAACACCACCCGCCTCACCTTCACCCGCGGACCGAATTCGATTCTCTTCGGCGTCGGCAATCCCGGCGGCGGTCTCGACATCGTGACCAATCGGCCTGCCCTCAACAAAGACTCACACTCTCTCAATCTCCGATTCGACAGTTTCGACAGCTACCGCGTCGCGGTCGATTCGAGTCACGTCCTCGTGCCCAAGAAACTTGGTCTGCGGGTCGACCTGCTTCAGGAAGATCGTCGGCGCTATATCACGCCGACCAAAAGCGAGCGTGGGTCCATCTTCCTCGCCACCACCTACCAGCCCTTCCCTGCCACGACCGTCACGGTCAACGGCGAAAGCACGCGCGTCCGCCAGCAGATTGGCCGCTCCGTCGTCGCCTACGATCAATACGCGCCGTGGCTGGCCGCCGGATCGCCGACCAAGCCCGTCTACGGCAACACCACGGCCACGAACGGCCTTGAATTCACCAACGCCAACGGCTTCGTCGTCGTCGTCGAGGGCCAGCCCGCGATCGCCCCGCTGAACTGGCGCTCATCCGCGATCGGCACCCGCTACCGCGTCAACGGCGCGCTCAACAACCGTGTGAGCTTCGCGCGCGCCTCCGTCGTGCCTCTCAATGTCAATCTTGGCGGCGACGGCGATTCCACCAAACTCGATTCAAGCAACGCATCGCTTTTCATCCAGCAGGCCATCGGGCAGAAACTCTTCATCGAGGTCGCGGGCAAAGTTGAACACCAGTTCCTCTACAGCTTTGAAGGGATGAGCGGAACGGACAACGCGGTGCGCGTCGACGCCAACGCGCAACTGCCCAACGGCCAGCCGAACCCCCTGGTCGGAAAACCCTACGTGGAGACCAGCGCCGCCTTCTGGACCAGCCGCGCCACCGACAATGCGCAGGGCCGCGTCACCGCTTCTTACGAGGTCGACCTAAACCGGCTTAGCATTTTCAACCGCCGCCTCGGCCTGCTCACGTTTGGCGCCCTTTTCAATTACGAGCGGCTGCACCAACTTCTCGACAATGCCCGCGAGGTGAACGTCACGCCGCTGCTTACCACTGGCACGTTCGGCCGTCTCGACAATGCGGTAAACAACATCCACCGCCGCACCTACCTCGTGCCCGGGGCCAACAATTACTTCACATCCGGGTGGACGCCGGTTAACGCCGGCGGCATCCGCTCCAGCTTCGAGCGCGTGCGGGCCACACCCCGCGACAACATCAGCGACACGAAGGCGATGGTGTTCTCCGGCCAGGCCGACTTGCTGGAGAATCTGTTGGTCGCCACCGTCGGGGTGCGCCGCGACCGGGTGCTGCAGGAGCAGGGCGTCTTCGAGCGTGACGCCCGCGGCGTTTTCGCCGACCTCCAAAGCTCGACCGGCACGCTCACCACCAACGACCGCGGCCGCACCTACTCCTACGGCGCCGTGCTCAACGCCACCAAGGTCGTCAGCGTCTTCGCCAATCGGGCGACCAACTTCGTTCCCTCCAATCAGTCCGTCGTCAATATCGACGGCATCCCGGCCGCGCCCATCGAGGGCGAAGGTTACGATGTCGGAATGAAGTTCGCTTTACTGGGCGGGAAACTGCAGGGCTCCATCGACCGCTTTTCGACGACGCAGAACAACGTCACGGACAACACGCTGACGGGCCAGAAAAAGAGCGCGATAGACGCCATCTGGGGTGCCATCGACCTGAACCGCGTGCCCAACCCACAGTGGGGCGAGTTCAAATCTACCCGGACGACCGGCTATGAGTTCCAACTCGTGGGCAACCCGACATCGAATCTCCGTCTCATGCTCACGGGCAGCAAAAATATCACGACGGTAGCAGATCGCGGTGCCCGTCTCTTCGCCTACATCGATCGCAATCTCCCCGAGTGGCGGGCCAAGGCCGCCATTCCCGTCAACTCCACCCTCGGTGCGACGGTCGGCGATCTCGCCACCCTGGTGACCAATGAAGCCGCCAACGACAAACTCACGATCGGTATCCGGCAGACACGCTCAAGCGAGTGGCAGTTTAGCGGCGTCGCCCGTTACCGGTTCGATCCCACGTCCCGCCTCAAAGGCTTTGCGCTCGGCAGCGCATTCACGTGGCGCGACGAACCCGTGATTGGCTACAAAGTCCGGCCCGGCACCGCGCTCTTCGACATCACGCAGCCGTTCTTCGGTGCCAAGACCTTCAATGTCGATGCTTGGGTGGAATACAGCCGCGTGATTTTCAAAAAACGCGTCCGCTGGGAATCCCAAATCCGCGTCCAAAATGTCTTGGACGACCGCAACGTAGCCCCGTGGACCGCGCTCGACGACGGCACGGGCGGCCGCTTCGTCGAACAACGCCTGCTCCCCAGCGCTCTCGGCGTATCGCTGACTTCGACCTTTCGCTTTTGAGGAAACTCCCACCTCGAGACCATTTCTTCGTCTCCCGCGCGGCGCGTTCGCCCTCCCCGCCGTGCGCCCGCGGCTCGTGAATTTTCCCGCCGAACTGCCCGCCCGCCTTGAGCGAAAGGTCGAAAATACTCTCTTCCCGCCATGCTCGAGTGGGATGAGCGCAAGTCCGCTTAGACCGGCCGCAGCTCTTGACGATGAACTCCCATGCCGGCAACTCCGTCCGCGTCACCACCTATCTGCGGGTGTCATCATTCGGTCAGACGCAAAAGGAATTCGGGTCGTTGGACAAGCAGCTTGAAAACGCGAAGATGATGGTCGCGCACTACGCGGAAAAAAACTGGAACCTAGTGAGCGAATTTCGAGACCCTGGGATCACCGGGACCGACGACAACCGGCCAGGGCTCGCGGCGTTGATGGCCGCCGCGGAGCGGCATGAATTTGACGTGGTGATTTTTCAGTTTCTCGACCGCCTCAGCCGACACGCGTCATACACGCTCAGATTGCTCGAACGGTTGCAGGAACTGGGGATCGAGGTTTACGACTCAGACGGTCTCCGCATCGACATCACCACCCCTGAGGGTCTTATTCGAGCGGGTATCGGCGCGTTATTCGCCCAGGCTGCGCACCAGAAAATGGTCAAGGCAACGCGCAAAGGCGTTACAACTAAAGCCAGCAAAGGATATTCGTCTGGCGGGATGGCGGGATACGGTTACGACCGGATCGAGGATACGAAAATCGGCGTCGTGCCGAATCCGGTCCAGGCCCCGATTATGCAAGAGGCCTACCGCCGTCTCGCGGAGGGAGAAGACTTGTCCGAGGTTGTCAGCGACTTTAGGGCTCGAGGGGTCCGCACGAAACCCCGGGTGTTCAAAGGTAAAGGTGGCGAGCGCACCGTGGGCAACATGCTCTTCACCACCGATCAGCTCGAGCGCATGATCCGCAATTCGCTCTATCGTGGGAAAGTTAGGTGCCGCTATGACGACGACGCCGCGTCCAACATCAGCATTCAAAAGCCGCTTGAAATGGACCGGTATGAGAAAGGATATGCCATCTATCAGGGCCAGTTCAAAGCGCTCGTATCGGATGAATTGTGGTGGCAGGCCAACCATGCGCTCGACAAGCGAACCAAGCGAAAGCTGCCTTCACGGCCCGTTGACCCTGCCGGACGCTTTCTTCTCCAAGGTCGATTCAAGTGCGGCTGCTGCAAATGCCAAATGGCGACGACTCACACTCGCGGCCGTTCTGGCGCGAAATTCTACTACTACAAATGCCGTCATCATATTGAGGATGGGGATCGAGCCAAGTGTTCGGTGCGGGCCCTTCCGATTACTTTGGTGCATGGGACAGTCATGCGCTTTCTTACACGTGTGATCATGCAGCCTGAGATCATCGCTGCCACTCTTGAGGGGGTGAAGTCGCAGACGCGCGACGACAAAGGGCGGCACCATCGCGAACTGAAGGAAGTGAATGGGCAACTCGCCGGCATCCGCGGTGAGATTTCTCAATGCGTGGACGCGGTAACGAAGCAGCTGGTGCCGGCATTGCTGCCGGACCTGCGCAAGCGGGCCAGCGAGCTGAAGGAAAGGGAGCAAGCCCTGCTTCAGAAGCACTGGGAATTGGCCGCGCGATGTAATGCAGAATTTGCCGGCTATCCGAACGAGGCGGACGTGATGGCGACGCTGAACGATTTCGTAACCAAGGTCGAATACCTCAGCAGCCCGCAGCAGAAAGAACTCGTCTGACTGCTGATCAAGGATGTCACAGTCTTTAACGCCATGGATCGCTCTGCGAAAAACGGCCCGGGCAAGTCGCCCAGGTGGCGATTTTTGGTCCGGCTTCGGCTCGACGGGTCGTCATCTGGAACAGGGACACCGGCGTTGCCTCTGCAGTTCACCGTCGAGCTCCCGTCCTCCAGCGGATGGCAATACCGCTTTATCGAGCCGTTTGAAGGTATCGAAGTCGAATCGTGCGCGCCCAAAAAAGCCGAAAGCCCGGAACTCGCCGAAAACGAAGACGACACCGAATTCGATTCGCATCCGCTGATGGTCGCCCGGAAATGGATGGAGCAATCGAGAGCCGATCCATCTTTGACCCAGTCTAGTTTCGCGCGACAAGTTGGAAAGTGTCCCGGGTTGATTTCAAAGTATCTTCGTCTGCTCGACTTGGATGAGCACATCCAAACTGTTCTCACGCAAAAGCCTTCCGCGAAGACTCTGGGGCGTTTCTCGTATCGGGATCTCCGTTCCTTGTTGAAGCTTCCGCGAACCCAACAACTCGCGGCCTTCCGTCGCGAGCTGGGTAAGGCGAAGTCATCCTGACGTTTTCTTTTGCTACTCTGTTCGGCCATTGCCAACATGGCAATCTTGGCGGCACCCCTTCCGGGACGATGGAAAAGTATTCCACCGCGACGTGGTAGGTGAGGTGAATGAGTTGAATCTGGAGGTGCATCGTAGGTTACTGCTGGATTGCGCGCTGAATAGGCCACCCTTGGCAGCGTGACGTTCACTCTTCAGTGCGCAATGGCTGCGCGATTCAACTCATTCGAGTTAGTGTTCAACTCAGACTTGGGGCACCAATTGGACGCGGGCGTTTTTTCGTTATTTTAAGCCTACGGTGAGGGCGGTGGTGATGCGATGGGCGATCTCACGCATGCGGGTTTTCACCTTGGCGACGTCGATAGTGAGGACTTTTCGGTCTTCCATGATAACACGGCCGTGGATGATTGTCGTACGAACATCTTTGGGTCCGGCGGCGTAAACGAGCGTGGAATACACATCGTAAAGGGGGATCATGTTCGTGCCCTCGTGATCGAGGATGATAATATCCGCGAGTTTTCCAGGCTCGATGGAGCCGAGGTCTTTTTCACGGTGCAGGGCGCGGGCGCCGCCGAGGGTGGCCATCTCGACCACTTTCAAGGCAGGCATGACGTTACGGTCTCTGCGGTCGAGTTTGTGAAGCTTGGCCACGTAGCCGAGCTGGCCGATGACATCGAGGGTGTTGCCGCTCATGGGGCCGTCGGTGCCTAGGCCGACACGGAGGCCTTCGTCGTGCATCTTGAGGGCGGGGGCAACGCCTTTAGCTGATTTGATGTTGGCGACGATATTGTGGGCGATGCCGACGTCGCGGGCTTTCAGGAGGGCGATGTCGGAGTCGTTGACGAAGATACAATGGCCGGCGACGAGGCGCGGGGTGAGTAGGCCGACGGAGTCGAGGTATTCGACGGGGGTTTGGTTGCGCTCTTTGCGCAGGGTGGCGACTTCGTCGGGCATCTCGGCGACGTGCATGAGGACAGGTAGATCTAGTTCTGCGGATAATTTGGCCACGAGGGCAAGGTGGGCCGCGTCCAGAGAGTAGGGCGCGTGCGGGGCGAGGGCTGGCGTAATGAGCGGATCGTTGCGCCAGTCGGCGGCGAATTTTTTGGCGTAGTCGATGCCGCCGTAGGGTGTAGGAGCGTCGGGTGTAGGAAAATTAAGGATGCTTTCGCCAAGGATGCCGCGGATGCCGATCTGTTTGGCGGCGCGGGCGACTTCATCTTCAAAGTAATACATGTCGACGGCGGTGGTGGTGCCGCCCTCTACCATTTCGATCAAACCGAGGAGCGCGCCCCAGTAGACGAGCTCGCGGTCGATTAGGTTTTTCTCTAAAGGAAAAATGAAGCGGCGGAGGCGGTCGGGCACGTCGTCGCCGAGGCCCCGAAAGACGGTCATCGAAGCGTGTGTGTGGGTGTTGATCATGCCGGGCGCAACTAGGTCGCCGCGGGCATCGATGGTTTTTTTCGCTGTGTAATGGGCTGCAATCGCGCTCGGGCCGACAGCGACGATGCGGGCATCACGGATGATCACGGCGCCATCGAGGATTACCTCGCGCGTGGCGTTCATGGTGACGACGTGCGCGTGTGTGATGATGAGATCGGCGGGCTGGAGCGCGGGGGACGTGGTCACGGGTTGAGCGGGAGAAATTGCAGGCGCAAAGAAAGTGAGCAAAAAGAGAATGCGGCGCATGAGCAGGTAATCAGTGGGATAGTAACATGGTGAACAGCGCGGAGAAACGGGCAACATCGAGCTGCTTTTCAAGGCGCGCGCGGGCTTCGCCGTGGCCGGGTTCGAAGCCAATTGGCCAACTGAGGGTGTCGCCGTAGCTGGCTCCGCGGTCGAGGTTTACGTCGATAAACACATCTTCGGCGTGCGTTACGACGGTAGGATCGATCCAAGACGCGGCGGCGATTTCATCCCAGAGTGGTCGGCCGCGTTGACCAAATTTATCTAGGTACGCAGCGAGGGGCGTGCCAGCGCCAGCAATGGTAGAAAAATGTTCAGGTGTGGAGCGGACGTCTTGGGAAATGTCGATGGGTGAGCAGGTGATTTTACGCCACGGAGAGTGGAAGACGATGCGAGCGGCTTCGGGGTCAAAGCGTAGGTTGAACTCGCGTCGCGGTGAGTGCTTGAACTCGCGGGACTCGGTCATCGGGTGGAAGGAGCCGCCCATGAAATGAAGCTCGCGCAGGAGTTGAGGAAGCTGGGGCTCGAGACGGAGGGCGAGAGCTACGTCGGTGAGAGGACCGGCGCACCAGAGTGAAATTTCGCCGGGATGGGCGCGAGCCTGGCGGATGATGAAATTGGCGGCGTGTTCGGAGGAATGCGCGGTGGAGGGGTTGCCTTCGGGTAGATCGGGTGTGGCGTGAGGGTCGACGGTGCGGCCGGGGCGCGCGAAGTCCCATGCACCGTTGTAGTAGAGGCGTCCGTGTTGTTTTTCCCAAAGGGTGTGATCGGTTAGGGTGCGCACGAGAGGCGTAAGGGCGCCGGGGAGGACGGGCACCTCAGTGCGCTCCATGATTTCTAGGAGGCGGAGGGCGTGGCGTACTTGTGGGTCGCGCCAGTGGTCGCCGGTGGGAACGCAGATACCAAGCACCTCGACGTCGGGTGCGTTGAGTAGCATTGCAACGGACTGGAGGTTAGAGGTTGCGGGTCCAAGCGTGTCTTGGTCGATGATGAGTTTGCGAGCGGGCATGAGCGGTTAATTACTTTTCTAGCCAAACGTCTTTGTAGTTATGGAAAGCGAGAGGAGATTTTTTCCAGCCGCGGACGGTGCTTTGGACGAGAGTTGTGCGGGTGCCCCAGTAAACGGGGGCGATGGGGGTGTGGTCGAGTAGGTAGCTTTCGGCTTTTTGGAGCGCGGTGTGGCGGCGGGCCGGATCGAGTTCTGCGTTGGCGGCGTGAATGAGCGCGTCGTAGGCGGGGTCGGTCCAGCCGGTGCCGTTGACTCCGTTGCCCGTGGTGAAGATCGCAAGGTAGGATAGAGGGTCGGGATACTCGGCGGTCCATTTACCGCGCGCGAAGGTGTAGTCGCGCGATTGATCGTTGATGGCGGCGAGGAACATTTTGAATTCTTTTTGAAGGATTACGACCTCGACACCGAGTTCGCGGCGCCAGCGTTCTTGGAGGGCTTCGGCAATGCGTTGGTTGGTTTCTTGGGGGATGGTGAGGAACTCGACTTTTGGGAAACCAGCGCCACCAGGGTAGCCGGCGTCAGCGAAGAGTTGGCGGGCGAGAGCGGGGTCGGTGGCTAGGCCGGGAGGCGGGAGGTAGCCGGCGATGTGGGGAGGGGTGAGAGATGAGGCTGGGAGTTGGCCACCGCGAAGAATGTTTTTGACGATCGCTTCGCGGTCGATCGTGAGGGCGAAGGCGCGGCGGATGCGAGGGTCGCGGAAGGCGGGCGCGGTAACGTTGAAGCGAAGGAAGTAGCTATCGAAGATGGGTTCGACGCGAAGAAGCGCGGGGGCGTCGGTTTTGTAGGCGTCAATTTTGCTAAGGGGAACGTCCCAGGTTGTGTGGAGTTGGCCGGCGCGGAATGCGAGCTCTTGGCTTTGTAGCGATTCGCTGGGGTAGAAGCGGATTTCATTGAGCCGTACGTGCCCCGCGTCCCAGTAATGGGGATTTTTTTCTACGGCGAGGTGTTGGCTCTCACGCCATTCCCGGAGGCGGAACGGACCGTTACTGACAAAAGGAGCGGTTCGCGTCCAGCGGGCGCTGCGGTCGTCGAAGGAGCCTGATTTTTCCACAGAAGCGGCATGGACAGGAAACCAAGCGTTGGTGCGCAGCAGGGTGAGAAAGTAGGCAGTGGGTTGCGTGAGCGTGATCTCGAGCGTGGCGTCGTCCAGGGCTCGAAATCCGACTTGGTTGAAATCGGTGAGTTGACCCTTGGCGTAGGCTTCGGCGTTTTTGACTGGGTAAAAAACGTCTTTGTATTCGGAGGCGAGGGTAGGCGTGAGTGCGCGGCGGAAGCTGTAGAGGAAATCGCGGGCGGTGAGTGGTTCGCCGTTGGACCAACGGGCTTCGGCTCGCAGGTGAAACGTGTAGGTGACGCCGTCGGGGGAGGTTTCCCAGTGTGTAGCCATGCCGGGGCGGGGTTGGAGGGTTTCCTCATCCATTGTGACGAGTCCCTCGTAAAGTGCGCTTAGAACGTTGTGATCGATTGAGCCGCCGGCGATGTGCGGATCGAGGTATTGGACCTCGGCGCCGTTGCCGACATGGAGGATGCCTTGGCGGTCGCCGGTTTGGACGAGGGTTTCGCGTCGCGAGCAGCCAGTGACGGCGGCAGTGGTGCAAACGATGGCTAGGCGGAGCACGGCGTTGAAGCGAAACATGTGTTTTAAGTAGAGCAAAGTGCGCACCGAAATAATGGTGATGAATAATTGAGCCTTGCGGGGCCTCGGGTGCAAACCCACGTTCGCGGCGCGTGAAAATAGGATTTCTCGGCGGGAGCTTCGACCCCGTGCATTTTGGTCATCTCATGGCGGCTCAAGACGCCTATGAGCAATGCGGGCTGGACCGGTTAATCCTGGTGCCAGCCGCGCAGGCCCCGCTCAAGCCCAACGACGTGCAATCCTCCTCCGAGGATCGCCTAGCTATGCTGCGCGCAGCGACGGAGTGGGATCGGCGTTTCGAGATCTCCGACTACGAGCTACGCAAGGGCGGAATCAGTTACACTATTGATTCGGCGCGACACTTTCGGGCGCTTTATCCTAACGATGAACTTTTTTGGGTCATCGGCGGTGATCAGTTGCCTAAACTGCATCTCTGGAAAGACATCGAGGAGCTCGCGAAGCTGGTGGAATTTATTTTTCTCGAGCGGCCAGGCTATCCTGTGAAACCACGCGAGGATATCCCAGGCTTGCGCTTGCGGCGTTGTGACGGGCATTTGCTGGCGATCAATTCGACGGAATTGCGCGAGCGCACAAGGCGCAATTTGTCGCTGGACTATTTTGTACCGCACAAGGCGATTGTTTACATCCGCGAAAACGCCCTGTATTGCGATAAATGATGAAATTGAATAAAGTGGATTCGTTGGCGTTGGTTAAACTGTGCTGCCTGGCCCTAGATGAAAAAAAGGCCGAAGATTTACGCGTGATGGACGTGAGCGAACAATCCTCGATCACCGATTTTTTAGTGTTGGCGACCGGCAATTCAACCCCGCACTTGCGCGCATTGCGCATTGAAGTGGAAAAAGCTCTCGATGCAGCCAAAGCCCGAATCGTTGGAATGGAAATTCCCCAGGACACAGGTTGGATGGTGATCGATGCCTTTGACGTGATGATTCACCTCTTTACCGCAGATCAACGCGAACATTACGCTTTGGAAAATCTCTGGAAAGATGCAGTTGAAATTTCGGTACCTAGCCTATTTGCAGCACCAAAGCTCGAAAAAATTGCCAAGCCCAAAGGGACCAAACGTAAAATTTCTAAATCTCATTCAACCAAGAAAGCAGCACCTAAACTACTGAAGCGAGGTGCGTTTAAAAAAGAAAAGACCGCCAACAAAAAAACGGTTTCTACTAAAGCTTCATCCGTAAAAAAACAGAAAAAATAATCCTAGTGGCATCTGTCGATTTAACTACATCTGATAGTCCCTAATAATCTATTTTCGTTCTAATTAAGCGGCGTTTTGGATGTAAATTAGGGCTGCATTTTTTTAAATATTCAAACTAGGCCCTTTGTTACATTATTATGAGAACCAAATTTACTTCATCCAAGGGTTTCACGCTCGTTGAAATAATGATCGTGATCGTCATTATTAGTTTACTCGCCTCCATGGCTTTACCCGCCTTCAACAAGCTACGACAGACCGCACAGGATCAGAAGGTTCTGAATAATGCCAAACAACTCGCTGTGGCTGCGGACCTATACTACTTAGAGCACGGCGTCTCTACTGTTTCCATTGAAAAAATTGTCGGCCCCACGGCTAACATGAAGACTCTGGAAATTATCGCTAATGAAACCTACCCGAAGGTATTTACCCAAGGTACACCGATTACTGTGACGGGTATCGCGGGTTCTCGTACAATCACTTTTACCCCCTGATGTTCCTTCAGCGGCTAGCCCATCTAAGGCGCCTCATCGAAAAAAATTATATTTTAAAATCGCCCAGAGGGCGCGGAAACCGTCGCGCCAGCCGATTTTTTTACCTTCGGCGTAGGTGCGGCCATAGTAGCTAATGCCGACCTCATATATGGCGATGTCGAGTTTCGAGATTTTGGCAGTGATCTCCGGTTCGAAGCCGAAGCGATTTTCCTCGATCGTAATTTTCTGAATGATTTCACGGCGAAAAACTTTGTAACAGGTCTCCATATCCGTTAGGTTTAGGTTGGTCGCCATGTTCGAAAGCAATGTTAGGAATTTGTTGCCGACCATGTGCCAGAAATAAACGACTCGGTGCGCGTCTCCTCCAGAGAAACGGGAGCCGAAAACGACGTCGGCTTTGCCTTCAATGATGGGTTTTAGGAGGCGAGGGTATTCTTGCGGGTCATACTCGAGGTCGGCGTCTTGGATGATGACCGCGTCACCGGTGGCAGCTGCTATGCCGGTGCGTAGCGCAGCGCCTTTACCCAGGTTAACTTCGTGGTAGATGATTTTGGTGACGAGGGGAGCTATCTCGGTGCGAAGAAGGTCGCGGGTGCCGTCGCGAGAGCAGTCATCTACGATGATGATTTCCTTTTCAGCCACGGGTGCTGCGCGGACCCGGTCCACGATGGCGCGTATGGTCTTGGTCTCGTTGTAACAGGGTATGACGATAGAGAGTTTCATGCTAGGCGATAAGATCACGCTAGGCCGAGGCGAGACGGGGGGAAGTCTTTTTCACGCTCATCGTGCCCGTTGTGACAGGAGTGGGTTGAGTAAAACTCAGGTGTATCACCTCGTAAGATTATCTGAATGTTCTTAAATCGGCGCGATAATGGTCTGCCTAAGCCTTGACTCAGTTTCTTGCGGCCAAAGTGTTTCTAGATCTCGGGCTTAAATCCCTTCGCATCCGACTCAGTCCCGCGTCTTTTTTTGCCAGCTCCATGATTCCTCTGCAACGTTCGCTTGTTTTGCTTTCGTTCGCGCTTTTTTGCAGCGTGTCGCTTGCCTTCGCCCAAATCAGCGATAACGCCGATAAGCCTGGAGCAGCTCAGCCTCCCCAGGTGCCTGCGGATAAAATTCCGCCCGCGCCTGCGCTTACACCAGATCAGGCGCTCAAATCTTTCACGCTCATGCCCGGCTTTAAACTTAAAATTGCCGCGGCCGAGCCTCTCGAGCAGGACCCGGTCGCGATGACCTTTGGGCCCGACGTTCGTATGTGGGTCGTAGAGATGCGTGGTTACATACCCGACCTTGACGGCAATGGCGAAGACGCTTCCGTTGGCCGAATCTTTGTATTGATGGATCGCGATGGCGATAGTCGCTACGACGAATCCAAATTGTTCGTCTATAACCTCATTTTGCCTCCCGCCCTCGATCCCTCCCACGTTTCAGTCATTCGTGCGGTGACTAAAATCACTCCGAAGCGTGGAGTCCCGAAGAACTAAATCTCATCAAGTGAGCGCTTCCGGTCTTTTCGATTTTCAGGTTAACGGCTTTGGCGGCGTTGATTTCCAGCGCGATGATCTCACGCGCGCACAGTTTGAACACGCGATTGACACGCTTCGGCTTCACGGCACGTCGGGGATTTTCGCCACGCTCATCACCGATGAAATTGAAACGCTCTGTCGGCGCTTTGAAGCGTTTGAAAAATTATGCGCCGCTGCACCCACGGCGGGCACGGCGATTTTGGGTTATCATCTCGAAGGTCCATGGCTTAGTCCCGAACCTGGCTACCGTGGGGCTCATCCGGCAGGCCCAATGCGCGCGCCTACCTTGGCTGATTTTGATCGCCTACAATCCGCTGCCAACGGCCGTCTGCGCTTGATCACGCTCGCACCCGAGTGGCCGGGTAGCGCTGAATTTATTGCGGCGGTTACGCGTCAAGGTGTCCACGTTTCCCTCGGTCACACCCAAGCCGACGATGCGCATATAGATTCCGCCATTCAGGCTGGTGCACGTTTTTGTACTCACCTTGGCAATGGTTGCCCGCTGCAACTTCATCGCCATGACAACATCATCCAACGGCTTCTCGCCCGCGACGAATTAATCGCTTGTTTCATTCCCGACGGTATTCACATGTCCAAGGCGGTGCTCAAAAATTTCGTCCGCGCCAAGCCCGCCGACCGCGTGCTTTTCACGACTGACGCGATGGCCGGCGCCGGTGCACCTGCTGGTCGTTATACAATTGGGCCTCACGAGATTGATGTCGGGAGTGATGGCGTCGCTCGGCAGCCCGGGGCGCAAAATTTCGCAGGCTCGACGCTCACACCCGATGTCGGGGTGCGCCACATCGCCGATTGGCTTGGAATTTCACCCGCTGACGCGTGCAAACTATGGTCCTCGGCGCCGGCCGCCGCGTTCGGCGTCACGCTGCCGCCACTTTAATTTTCATCATGCCTGTAATTGCTCCGCATTATTCCACCGCCGGCCGTTTGGCGCTTGAAGTTCACTCCGACCGCGCCGCACTGGGGCGCGCTGCGGCCCGTGCCGTGGCCGCTCACTTGCACGGCGTGATTGCTCGTCAAGGCGAGGCTCGTGTCATCTTCGCGTGCGCGCCGTCGCAAGACGAATTTCTCGCCGCTCTCGTTGATCCTGTGCAATGTGGCGTTGCGCTAGATTGGGCACGTATCACCGCATTCCACATGGACGATTACGTCGGCCTGAGCGGGCTGCATCCGCAGAGTTTTCGACATTATCTTCGTCAACATTTGCTCCAATACGTCGACGTGGGACGTTTTCATCCGCTCCCAGCTGAGGAGCCGGATGCAGCTGCCGTCGCGGCGCGCTATACGATACTACTGCGCGAAAAGCCGATTGATCTTATTTGTATGGGAATCGGCGAAAATGGTCACATCGCATTCAATGATCCGCCCGTCGCCAATTTCGAAGACCCGCTACTTGTAAAAGTCGTCGAGTTGGATCATGCGTGCCGCCAACAACAAGTTAACGACGGTTGTTTTCCTACGCTCACCGACGTGCCGCGCCATGCGTTCACGCTGACAGTTTCCGTCTTTCGCCAAGCCCGTCGCCTCAGTATCCACGTGCCTGGCCCACGCAAAGCTGCCGCTGTGCGTGCCACCATTGAGGGACCCGTTTCGACGGATTGTCCTGCGTCGATTCTCCGGCTTCATGCTGACGCCACGCTCTACATCGACACCGCCGCCGCGATCCAACTCTCCGCTTAATCTCTACGCTTTCCTATGAATCTCCGTCTTATTCTCCTCGCCACGTTGGCTGTTGTTTCGGCGCGTGCCACTGAGTCTTTGCGCCTTGGTATGATCGGCCTTGATACCTCGCACGTCCCCGCCTTCGCCAAAACCTACAACGAACCCAAGGCTCCCGGTTACGTCCCCGGCGGACGCGTGGTCGCGGTGTTTAAAGGCGGTAGCGCCGACATCGACTCGAGTGCCTCCCGCGTTGAAGGTTACACGAAACAACTCGTCGACACTTACGGAGTAAAAATCTATGATACCATCGAGGAACTAGCCCGCAACGTGGACGCTATTCTAATTGAGAGTGTCGATGGCCGTCCACACCTCGATCAATTTCGCCGTACACTCGCCGCGAAGAAACCGGTGTTCCTTGATAAGCCTTTCGCCGGTTCGCTCAAAGATGCCGTTGAGTTGGTGCGTCTCGCGCGTGAAGCAGGCGTGCCGATTTTTAGTTCATCCTCTCTGCGTTACTCGCCCGAACCCTTCGCGCCCAAGCTCGCGTCGATCGGGGACATCACCTCGGCTTACTCCATCGGGCCTGCGGTTTACGAGCCGACCCATCCGGATTTTTTCTGGTACGGCATCCACTGTGTTGAGGCTCTTTACACCGTGCTCGGTCCGGGCTGCACGCAGGTCGTGCGCACGCAGACGGCCAATACCGATGTTATCACCGGCATCTGGTCGGACGGCCGCGTCGGTACTGCCCAGGGTAATCGGAATAGTTTTAAAGGCTATGGCGTTACCGTCGTCGGCACCAAGGGTGTCGCCGTCGTGGGCGAAAAGCAAAACTATGCCGGCCTCACGGTGGAGATAATGAAATTTTTCCAAACGGGGATTGCCCCTGTCGCTGCTGAGACGACGCTTGAGTTGCTCGCGTTCATGGAAGCAGCCGACGAGAGCAAACGCCGCGGCGGTGCTCCGGTGACGATCGCCGAAGTGATGAAAAAAGCCGGCTACCAAGCTTCCGCCAAGTAATCAGCTCGGTCTCGCTTACTCTTTTTCTTCGCCATGAATTTCCCCCGCTCCGTCACCGTCATCTCCGATGAGGTCGCTCAAGAATTGTCGATAATCTCGGCTTTCCTGCGCGAGTTCAAATTGCCTGGCCTTGAGCTGCGCAGCTTCAACGGCCGCGCGTTTAAAGACCTTACGCGCGCCGATGTCGCGGAGATCGCCGCTGCCTCGCGCGCGGAAGGTTGGCGCGTGGTCGGCTGCGCGACTCCAGTTTTTAAATGCGACTTGGAGGATGCCACCGCGATCGTAGCGCACCGTGAAATTTTTAAACGCAGCCTCGAAGTCGCTCGGGAATTGCAGTGCGACCTGTTGCGCGTCTTCACATTTTTGCGCACGCCAAATCCCGCCGCGCCCGAAAAACAGTCCCGCGTCGTCGAACATCTGCGCGGCTTGATTGAACTCGCCGCTGGTTCGGGTGTGCGCGTCGGCGTGGAAAACGAACATTCTTGTCTCGCGGCCACCGCGGCGGAAACCGCCGCGATCTTGGCGCCGTTGCCGGCCGATCACATCGGCGCGATTTGGGATCCGTGCAACGTGCTCTACGTGCCCGGCGCTGTTGCGCCATCGCCGGCGGATTTACGTTTGCTCGCGGCGCGCTTGCTGCATCTGCACGTGAAAGACGCTCTCCGTCTCACCGCGCCAAAACCGGGCGAACTCATCGCCGTCGGTACGCCGGTGGGCATTGGCCAAGTCGATTGGCGCGCTCATTTGGGCGTGTTGGGCGAACTGGATTATGCGGGGCTGCTTTCGCTCGAGACGCATTGGCGGCTGGAGAAGATAGACGAGTCGTTGCTGCACCTTCCGGCCGGACACGCGTTTTCGCATGGCGGCGAAACGGCCAGTCGGACGTGTCTGCATAATCTCAAGACGTTAATTGAGAGCTAGTAAGACCGCCGGGGCCCGATTGGCATTGGGTCTGTCACTGCGAGTTCTTGACGGTCTAGCGCGACGGCAGGCACGCTGATGTCCATGTCTTCCCAGAGCCTGTCGAAGAAAAAACCGCTGCCATGGCTTAAACTCGCTTTGCTCGCCGTCGTGCTTTTGGGTGGTGCCTTCGTGCTGTTGCGCGGGGCCAATCCGCGGGAATTAATCGATCAAGGCATGAGCCTTGTTCGCCTAGCCGGACCGGTGGCGTTTTTCGCCGCGATGGCGGTCTTGCCGGCGGCGGGCGCGCCGTTGATGGCGTTTACTTTGAGCGCGGGTGAGGCGTTCGGGGCTGAGCTTTCGATGGGAGGCGTGATCGCCTTGTCGCTCGCGATGATCGCGCTCAATCTCGCGCTCACGTATTGGCTGGCCCGCTATGCACTCCGGCCGTTGCTGACGAATCTGGTGACGCGCTACGGTTACAAAATCCCGAGTATCACTTCGAAAAACGCGCTCTCGGCTACGCTCGTGGTGCGGCTGGCGCCGGGGCCGCCTTTTTTTCTGCAAGGTTATCTGCTCGGTTTGGCGGAGGTGCCCTTCAAACTCTATATGATTGCTTCGTGGTTGTGCGTGCTGCCTTGGGCGGTGGGCGCGCTCGTGATGGGCAAAGGTATTCTTAACGGTAATTTCAAGGTCGCGGCCACGGGTGTCGGGGTGCTGGTGGTCGCCATCGTGCTGGTGCAACTGGCGCGGAATAAATATGCCAAGCGCGCCGATTGATACCGAGTTAGAGGGCGACCCACGCGTCGAGAGCGTTAGCGCGTTCACCCGGCGCGTGAAGACGTTGCTCGAGTCTATGGTCGGTTCCTCGTGGGTGCGCGGCGAAGTTTCCAACGTGAGGGCGCAGGGGAGCGGCCATGTTTATTTTTCGTTGAAGGACGCCGGCGCGCAGGTGAGCGCGGTGTTGTTTCGTGGTGATGCTCTGCGTCAGGCAGTTAAATTGCGCGACGGCCAGCAAGTCGTAGTTTACGGCGACGTGAGCGTGTACGAGGCCCGCGGCCAATATCAGCTCATCGTACGAGTTGTGGTGGAGGACGGGGTGGGGCGCTTGCAGCGTGAGTTTGAGGCGTTGAAGGCGCGACTTGCTGCCGAGGGATTATTTGCAAACGAGAAGAAGCGGACGTTGCCGTCGTTGCCGCGATGTGTTGGTTTTATCACTTCCCCGACGGGCGCGGCGGTTCAAGATTTCATTCAGATCATGACACGGCGCGAATGGCGCGGTCGTGTGATCGTGATCCCAGCTAAAGTCCAGGGTGAAGGAGCGGCGGCAGAGATGGCGATGATGCTCGAGCTCGCTGGAAAATTAGAGATTTTTGACTTACTTGTTATCGGGCGCGGTGGTGGGAGCCTAGAGGATCTATGGGCGTTTAACGAAGAGGTGCTCGTGCGCGCGGTGGCGTCTTGCCCTATACCGATCATCTCGGCCGTGGGGCACGAAATTGATTTCACGCTCTGTGATTTTGCGGCAGATGTTCGCGCAGAGACGCCGAGCGCTGCGGCGGAGTTAATATCGAGTAAATTTGTGGAAATTGCCGAGCGCGCGGAACGCGCGGGTTCTGCGATAGCCGATGCGCTCGAGCGCGCTTTGGCCGATGCGACGCAGCGACTGAATCACGCGCGTTCGCGGCTGCGGTTACTTGCGCCGGCAGCGCAGATCGAGCAGGGATTTTTAAAGTTGGATGACTTGAGCAACCGACTGGCTGCGGCCTTGCGCCATGCGACGCAGGCGCGTCAGCAACAACTCGGCGAAGCACGGGCTGCATTCGCCCGCGTGTCGCCAGAATTCCGGGTCCAGACCGAGTCGCATCGTTTGTTGTCACTCTGGAAACGACTTCAAGCGGCTAGTCCGGCCTCGGTTTTGAATCGCGGATTTGTCATTATGCGCGATGCCTCAGGCCAGCCGGTCGTGCGTCGTACGGGAGTCAAATCGGGTCAGGTCTTGGCGGCGGAATTTGCTGATGGCGCTGCGACCTTACGGGCCGATTGAAATATTTTTTCAGTCCGTACTTTGAAAAAACGCCTATATGGTTAAGTTTCGTCCAATGATGTGCCCCAAATTATCTTTATTAATAGTTGCGCTCTCTCTCTCGGCTTGTGCTGAAACCTCTATGAAGATTCCTCCCGTAAAAGACGCCCTCGACTGCAAACCCGGTGAACTCTCTGCCTGTGGCTTGCCGTCCAATGTCGTCATTGATCTGAGTAAGAGTAAAGTTAAGCGCACGGACGCTGAGTGGCGCTCACAGCTCACTCCGATACAATTTCGCGTTGCCCGGCAGCAAGGTACAGAGCCGCCGTTTCAGAACGAGTATTTCGATCATCACGCGGACGGTGTTTATTTTTCCGTGTGCAGCGACACACCGCTTTTTGATAGTCGTGATAAATTTGAAAGTGGCACAGGGTGGCCCAGTTTTACCAAGCCGATTGAAAAAGCGTTTGTCGGCGAGACGGTGGATACAAGCTACGGCATGCGCCGCGTTGAAGTGCATGTGACCGTCGACGGCGCACACCTCGGACACGTTTTTGAAGATGGTCCGCGCGCGCAGGGCGGGCTGAGGTATTGCATCAATAGCGCCTCTTTGCGCTTCGTTCCGCGAAAAGAGTACGATGCGTGGGTGGCGAAGAATATGCCCACGCAATCCGGAAAATAGAAAGGCCGCGCTTGTGGCGCAACCTGAGTGAGGATGAATCGATGGAGTCGGCGTGATCAGAGCTTGGGGAATTTCACCCACTTCGCGCCGGCTTTACCGGATTTCACGGCGGTCTCGATGAACGCCATCCCTGCTAGGCCGTCGTCGATTGTCGGGAAATCGTAGCCAGCTTTCGGGGCTTTGCGGCCCGCGATGGAATCAGCAATAGCGACTGCGGCGCCGCGGTAGATGTTGGCGAAGGCCTCAATGAAACCTTCGGGATGCGCGAAGGGCGTGCGCATTGCACCTTTGGCGGCCTCGCAGTGATAGCTGTTACCGCGACGGTGGATTTGCTGGGGCGCGTCGGCTTTTTTCCAGATGAGCTCGTTGGGGTTTTCTTGGAACCATTGCAGCGAGCCTGCGGTGCCGAAGACACGGATATTGAGGTTGTTTTCCTCGCCGCTGGAAATTTGCGAGGCGAAGAGGATGCCCTTCACGCCATCTGTAAAACGGACGAGGCAGTTGCCGTCGTCATCGAGGAGGCGCCCGGGGATGAACGTCGAAAGTTCGGCGCAGAGGGAATCAACTTCGAGGCCGGTGATGTAGCGGGCTAGGTTGTGAGCGTGTGTGCCGATGTCGCCCATGCAGTTGGAAACGCCGGAGACGTTGGGATCCATGCGCCAATTGGCGATCTTGCTGGGTTTGGCGTCTTCGAAGGCGCTGGTGGCGTAGCCCTGAGGGTACTCGACGACGACTTTGAGGAGTTTACCTAGTTTGCCGCTGCGGACCCAGTCGCGGGCTTCTTTGACCATCGGGTAGCCGGTGTAGTTGTGCGTGAGCGCGAAAACTTTACCGGACTTTTTCACGGTGTCGCGGAGCTTGCGGCCCTCGGCGAGCGTGAAGCAGAGTGGTTTGTCGCAGACGACGTGGAAACCAGCCTCGAGGAACGTGCGAGCGATGGGCGCGTGGGTGTTGTTGCGTGTGACGATCGAGACGAAGTCGATGCGTTGATCGGCGGGCAGGGCGGCTTCGGCGCGTGCCATTTCTTGGTACGTGGCGTAGACGCGGGCCGGATCGAGAAAGAGATCAGCGCCGGAGGCTTTGGATTTGGCGGGATCGGAGGAGAAGCAGCCGGCGACCAGGTCGATCTCGCCGTCAAGGCGAGCGGCCATGCGATGGACGGCGCCAATGAAGGCGCCGCGGCCGCCGCCGATCATGCCCATGCGGAGTTTGCGATTCAGTTTCATAGGGAGAACAAGTGGGTTTAGAGCGCGACGGGTTTACCCTTGGCTGCGGACTGGTAGGCACCGTCGATGAGTTTCATTAGCGACAGGGCTTGGGCGGGGGTGTTGAGCGGTTTTTCGGTGCCCTCGATGCTGCGCACGAAATTCGCGGCGGAACGGACGCGGCCCATCGTCTCGTCGGCGGGTACGATGATGTCGCGGTTCACGTGGCGGCCGTTTTCAAGTGTGTAGAGTTGGCAACTGTCGATGGCGGTGTTGTCGAGGCCATCGGTGCCGAAGAGACGTCGCACGAGACCGCCGGCTTTCGTGCCTTGGAAGGTGACGGAGACTTCTTCGCGTTGGTTCATCTCGGCCCAAGAGACGGCGAACGACATGGATTGGCCGGTCTTAAACGTGACGAAGCCGTGCGCGGCGGCCTCGACGTCGGTGGTGCCTTTGGCGACGTCGGGAATGCCCCAGGGGCCTTTGAAGGCTTTGTTGGAAATATGGTCTGTATAGGTACGCGCGAGGACGTGCGCGGGCTCGGGGTAGCCCATAAAGTGCATGCCGAGATCGACCATGTGAAGCAGGTCGATGAGCGGCCCGCCGCCGGAGAGGGCTTTGGTGGTGAACCAACCGCCGAAGCCGGGAATGCCGGCGCGGCGAATCCATTTCGCCTGGCAGGAATTGATGGTGCCGATCGTGCCGTCGGCGAGGTACTCCATCATCGCGTAACTCTCGGGGCGGGCGCGGTTGTTGAAGTTAAACATCAACGTCTTCTTAGCTTTGGCGGCGGTCGTCTGCATGAGCGCCATTTCTTTAGCGCTGAGCGCCGGTGGTTTCTCGCAGAAGACATGCTTACCGGCCTTCAAAGCTTGCAGGGCGAGGGGAGCGTGGAATTTGTTTGGAACGATGACGGAAACAGCGTCGAGCTCGGGAAGGGCTTTAAGCATCTCGGCGACATCGTCGTAGACCTTAGCAATTCCGTGTTTGGCGGCGGCTTTGTGCGCGGCGCCTTGGTTAACGTCGCAGAGGGCTATGATTTCAGCGCCCGCTTGGCGAAAACCCGTGGCGTGATAGGAAGCCATGCCACCGGCGCCGATGATGGCGATTTTAGTGCTCATAAATAAAAAATTAGAGGTGAAGCAACGCTTGGGCGATTAACTGAACGTTAACCTTTTTTGTCGAATTGTGCGTCGAAGACGATCGCGCTCGATGGAAAATCGACTTTGCGTACGAAGGCGGAGGCCTCCGAGGCACCGTGGACGCGGTCCATGCGACTGTCTTCCCATTCCACGGAAAGCGGGCCGCGGTAGCCGACGTCGTTGAGGGCGACGATAATTTCCTCGAAATTGATGTCTCCGTGTCCGAGCGAGCGGAAATCCCAGTAGCGACTCGGTTGGCCGAAGCTAACGTGGCCGCCAAATACCCCCACCGTGCCGTCGCCGTGGCCCCACCAGACGTCCTTCATGTGGGCGTGGAAAATGCGGCTGCCGAAGGCGCGGATAAATTTCACGTAGTCAACGCCTTGGTAACCGAGGTGCGAAGGATCGTAGTTGAATCCGAAGCGCTTGTGCCCCTTGACGGCATCAATGGCGCGTTGGGCGCTGGCGAGGTCGAAGGCGATTTCGGTGGGGTGAACTTCGAGAGCGAAATTAACGTCGGATTTGTCGAAGGCCTCTAGAATAGGGCCGAAGCGTTTGGCGAAATCAGTATAGCCGGCGTCCCAGTAAGCCTGCGAGGTGGGTGGGAACGCGTAGATCGAGTGCCAGATTGAGGAACCCGTGAACCCATTGACGACAGCGGGAAACGCTTCCTGGCCGCTGCTGCCGGGCTTGGCGTCGAAGAAGGCGCGTGCAGCTTTGCCCGCGGTGATCATCTTGCGCGCTGCGCGCTTGCGGACGCCCTCGGGATCGCCGTCGCCCCAGACATCGGCGGGTAGGATAGATTTGTGGCGCTCATCAATGCGATCGCAAATCGCCTGACCCACAAGGTGGCTTGAAATTGCGTAGCACGTCAGACCGTGGTCTCTCAGCAGCGCCCATTTGTCGTGGACGTATTTCTTGGATGATGCGGCGGCATCGACATCAAAATGGTCGCCCCAGCAGGCGAGTTCGACGCCGTCGTAGCCCATCTTTTTGACGAGCGGGGCGAGTTTTTCGAGGGGCAAATCGGCCCATTGGCCGGTGAACAGGGTGACAGGACGTGGCATGATCTTAGAGGACGTTTAAGGATTAAGGGGTATACTTTAAAAGACGATCCGTTGTGATTCAGGCGGGCGGGGCGCTAGGGCGGCAAGCGGATTGTTTTTTCACTGAGCGCGATTCTGCGCTTCGCGGGTGCGCTTGAACGAGTTAAGCTGGTTACCCTATGCTGCGCCGCACGTTTTCCAGTCTCGGTTGTCCAGAGCTAGATCTCGATGGTACTCTCGCGTTGGTCACGAAGCATGGGCTCGAAGGCGCGGAGTTACGGGTGCTCGGCGGCACGATCGATCTGCCTGCGTATTTTAAGGCGCAATTTGGCACGCCAGCCGCACTTGCGGCAAAGCTCGGAGCTGAGTCGCGACGCATCGTGGCGTTCGATACCTCGCTCAAACTTATCGGCAACACGTCGCATGAGCGGGAGCAATTTTTAGAATTTTTACCTTGGGCCGAGGCGCTTGGGGGGCCGCGGTTGCGGGTGTTTGATGGCGGCTCGGGCTTGGATGAATCGACACTCGCGCAGGCGGTGGAAACCGTGCGCTGGTGGCAGGCGTTGCGGCGCGAACGCGGCTGGCGGGCCGACCTGATGATCGAGACGCATGATTCGCTAGTGAATGCGGCTGCGATCCGACGTTTTGCGCTGGCGGCGCCGGGCTGCGCAGTGCTGTGGGATTCCCATCACACTTGGTTACGAGGTGGGGAAGACCCGGTGGTAACTTGGGCCGCGATCTGCGATCTCGTGGTACACGTGCACGTGAAAGACAGTATCGCTGTGCCCTCTGCGAAACACTCCTGGTCCTATGTGTTACCCGGAACGGGTCGTTTTCCGATCGCACCGTTGTTAGCGGCGCTGCGGGCTGATGCATTTTCCGGGCCGGTTTCACTCGAATGGGAACGTTTGTGGCACACGTATTTGCCTACGCTCGACGCGGCACTCACGGCTGCGATGCAAAATCGCTGGTGGTAGCCGGGCGGCGCGAAATTTCGTGCGTTACTGAATCTACTAAAAACTTAACTTTTTACGGCGATCGTCTCAGCGCTTTACCCCAGGCGGAAGAATCTCAGATTAACGATCGCCTCTGCCCCCAGCTTGCACCCTTAATTTATTATGCCCAACCCTTGGACTGGAAAAGGAAACCCTTACACGCGCGAGGAAGTGCGCGAACGTCTCCGCGCCACGCTTGCGAAGGGCGACGCCATCATCGCCGCGGGCGCTGGAACCGGTATTAGTGCTAAGTTTATAGAGAAAGGCGGGGCCGATTTGATTATCATTTATAACAGTGGGCGTTTCCGCATGATGGGTCATGGTTCTACGGCGGGCATGATGGCCTACGGCGATGCTAACGCCATTGCGATGGAGATCGGCGAATACGAGGTGCTCCCCGTGGTCGAAGAATGTCCGGTCATCTGCGGCGTCCACGCCACCGATCCGCGCCGCCGTATGTGGCATTGGCTTGGGCAGGTCAAAGAAATGGGTTTTTCGGGCGTGAATAATTTCCCCACGCACACAATTGTCGATGGGCATTTCCGGGGCGTACTCGAAGAGACCGGCATGAGTGTTAAAAAAGAATACGAGATGGTCGCCCTCGCACGTCGCATGGATTTGTTTTCCGTCGTATACGTCGGTTCGCCCGAGGAAGCGGTCGAGATGGCCAAGGCTGGCGCCGATGCGATCATCGCGCACGTCGGTACCACTGTCGGCGGCAGCATTGGTGTAAAAAACGCCCTTGTGAGCTGGGATCACACCATCAAGACCACGCAGTCGATCATCGACGCGGCCTCTACTGTGCGGAAAGACATTTTCTTTCTCTGCCATGGCGGCCCAATCAATACCCCCGACGACGCCGCACGCGTCATGGCTGCGACCGACACTGATGGCTTCGTTGGAGCGAGCAGCCTAGAACGCATGGGCGTTGAGGAATCGCTTACCAACCTCACGCGCAAATTCAAATCGCTGAAACGCAAAGTCCGATAATCCCGCCAATTGCTCTGCGTTGGTCCTCTCTTTTTACCCCACCCCCACTATGTCCCCCGCTGAACGCCGTTTCGTCCAAATCGCCGACGCTCTCCGCGAGCCCAACGCCTGGACCAATAACGAGTGGCTTTGCCGACCTGATCTTGTGGCCGCTGAGAAACTTCTTCTCGTGCGCGCTAACATGGATCCAGGGCACTGCCACCCGTTTCACTTTCACCCGCACCGTGAAGAAATCATCTACGTGATCTACGGCCGCGCCGAGCAATGGGTGGGCGAGGACTACCGTATCCTTAGCGCGGGTGAGATGGCTCACATCCCCGCTGGCACCGCGCACGCCACGTACAATCCCCACTCCGAGCCCCTGGTCTTTCTCGCTATGCTCTCGCCGGCCAAACTACCCGACGCTCTCGCTTCTGCACCCGATCCTTGCGACGTTTCCACGCAAGCGCCATGGGCTGATCTACGCAAAAATCTCCCAGCCTGCGTCACTCGTTTTTGAGTCCGTGGCCTCGCCCCATTATTTTATCACATAACTGCTCTTAAAATACCCCTTTATGAACCGTCTCCTTGTCCTTGTTGCCCTCTGCGCGTTCGTTGTCACCTCCGCTCTCAGCGCCGCCGAAGCGCCGCTGCGTGTTTTTATTCGCTCCGGCCCGAAGAGCCACGGACCTGGCGCGCATGACCATCCGCGCTTTCTCGCCGAGTGGGTGCCGCTGCTCAACGCTCGCGGCGCCGTCGCTTCCGGCGGCAACACATTCCCCACCGCCGCCCAACTCGCCGCGACCGATGTCCTCATTTTGCACGCGCAGGAGGCCGGCAACATCGCCGCGCCCGATCGCGCCAATCTCGACGCTTACCTAGCGCGTGGAGGTGGACTGGTCGTCATTCACGCCGGGGCCGTCGCTAAAGACACTGATTGGTACAAATCTATCATTGGCGGCTCCTGGCGCCAAGGTAGCACCAAATGGCTCGAAGCCCCGATGCACCTTTATTTTTCTGATCGCGCTCACCCGATCACGCGCGGTGCTTCCAACTGGCAGATGAACGACGAGATTTACTATGACATGGATCTCTCGCCCGACGTACACGTTCTTGCCACCGCCTATACGCCCAAAGCCATCGATACCGGCGGCAAAGGCAACAAAGAGGCCCAAGCCCGCGCAGCCGAAGCCGTAGCGAAGCGCAAAGGCGTCAATATCTACGATCACCAGCCCCAGCTATGGACCTACGAACGAACCGTCGCCGGTGGCTCTAAACCCTACCGCGCCTTCGTCTCTATTCCCGGCCACCTTTACGAGAATTTTAACCGCGCCAATTACCGCGCAATTCTCCTCCGCGGTATCGCTTGGGCTGGTCGCCGAGCCAACGCCGACGAACTCTGCCTCCCCGCCGAACTTGGCGACTCGCTACGTTATCCCGAAGGCGGTCCTACGGCTCCGCTTCAAGCTGCCGCTAAAATCCAAGTTCATCCCGATTTCAAAATCGCCCTCGTCGCCTCCGAGCCGCTCATCAACAAGGTCATGAATATAGACTGGGACGAACGCGGCCGCCTCTGGGTCTGTGAGACCCCCGAATATCCTAATGGCCGCCGTGTCCCTAACGCCCCAGCGCGTTGGCAAGATTCTGGCTCACTCAAGCCCTTCGTCACCGAGCGCGACCCCGAAGATTCCATCTCTATCCTCACCGATACCGATGGCGATGGGATCATGGACTCCAAGAAAACCTTCGCCGACAAACTCGAGCTCGTCACTAGCTTCGTTCTTTACCGCAACGGCGTGATCGCCGCTACCTCGCCCGACATCTGGTACCTTGAAGACACTAACGGTGACGGCGTATGCGATAAGCGTACTAAACTTTACACCGGTCTCGGCATTAACGATACCCACGCCGTTATTAATAATCTACGCTGGGGCCGCGATGGCTGGATCTACGCCACGCACGGCTATTCGCGAGGTGACGTAACCTCGGGCGATGGCTCAAAAAAATTCGGCCCCGACGGTTCAGGTGTAGTGCGATTTAAACCCGACGGTTCCGCCTTCGAGCAATATAGTAGTCGTAACGGTAACACCTGGGGCCTCGATCTCACTTGGGATGGACAGGTATTTTGGACGCAGCCCACAAGTGGCACGGTGTTTTTTCACACTGTTCTTCCGGAGAGTATTTTGTCCAAAGGTAAACTCCCCGGTGTGACGTCTTGGAAGGGCATGATCACCAATCAACTCACGTTCCCTGCGATGACGTGGCCTGAGCAGGCCTATTCGCAGATCGACCAAGTTGGTCGCTTCACCGCTGCCGCTGGTTGCGCGATTTACGAGGGCGGCGCCTGGCCTGAAAAATGGAATTACAGCTACTTCACCGGTGAACCCACCCTCAATATCATCCACCACCAATTCGTCCGCCGGGATGGCGTGAGCTATAGCGTCGAAAAAGAAAAAGGCCGCGAAGAAACAGAATTTATCCGCAGCACCGATCTGTGGTTCCGCCCCATCGAAAACCGCGTTGGCCCTGACGGCGCGCTTTACGTTGTCGATTTCTATAATCAAGCGGTCATTCACAACGACACCCGCGGCCCGTTACACAGCCCGGCCAACGCCGCCGTCCGGCCCGACCGCGATCACTATTTTTCCCGCATCTGGCGCGTCCAACACAAAGATGCCAAAGTTCTTCCCGTCGTCAGCCTAGATCGCAAAGACCTCCCAGGCCTTCTCCGCGCCATCGAGACCAGCCCTAACGCGCACGTGAAACAAACTGCGCTTCGTCTTGCTCAAGAAAATTTCCCTGCCGCCCCGCAAATCGCCGCGCTTTCTCGGCCCATGGGCAGCCTAGCGCTCGGCCGCTATGACGCGGCCTCGACTGCCTCCACATCCACGCAACGCGATGCGATTCTAGCCGAATTTGTCGCAGCGCCTGACGACTGGACCAAATCCGCGCTCATCGCCGGCGCCACCGAAAATGCTGCCGCCTATCTTGCTCAAGCTCTCAATGGCGACCAGCCTGCGGCGCTCGGCGTTTTCGTCGCCGCCATCGCGCCGGCTACGCGCCCCGCTGACGCCGCCCGCCTCATCCAAATCGCCGCGTCCCGCCCAAATTCAGTCGCGGCCAGTTTTCTGCGCGGCTTGATCGAGATTGCTGATAAACTGCCCGCTCACGACACCGCCACCAGCGCGGCTTTGACCCAACTCATCGCTGCCCCCGATACCATCGCTCCTGCACTGTTGTTAGCCGCCAAGACCGACAAATCTGGTGCACTCGCCGCAACCATGGAACAAGCCGTGAGCCGCCTCCTCGCCGATTTTAACGCTACCGAAACACCCGCCCCGCGTCGCGCCGAAATCGCGCTCTCGCTGCTCGCGCTCCCAGCCCAGCGCCCCGATGCGCTCAATAAAATTATCACGCTTCTTACCAATACCACGATCTCCGACACGATCAAAACTTCTTTGCTCATCACCCTTGGCGAACTCCCCGCGCAAGAATCAGCCGACATGTTGGTGACCGCCTTCGTGCGTTCCAAGTCGCGTCTCGTCTTCGACCAGATTCTTAAAAATCCGACCACGGCTCGAGCCCTCATTGCCTCGGTCAAAGATAACCGCATCAGCCCCGCCGCCTTCGGTCCGGGTGACGTTGCCCGTCTCCGCACGCACCCCAACACCCGTGTCACCATCGAAGCCGCCGCGGTGTTTGCCATCGCTAATCCGACCACACCGCAAAAAGACGAGCTCATAGCCAAGCTACTACCCGACGTGCAGAAACCCGGCGACGTTGCCAAAGGTCGCGCACTTTTCGCCGCCGCTTGCGCCGTCTGTCACAAGCTCGGTGACGTCGGTCTCCGGGACGTCGGTCCTCCCCTCGCGGGCATCGGATCGCACGGTGCCGCTGAATTACTCACCAGTATAGTTGATCCAAACCGACAAGTTGAACCTAATTATTGGCAGTGGAATATCACCACAAAGAAAGGTGACACCGCCACGGGTGTTATCGTGAATGAAAACACCGTCAGCCTCACGCTCCGCAACCAAGGTGGCGACACCGAGATCAAGCTCGCCGATATCGCCACCCGCGAAAACACCCGCCACTCCCTTATGCCCGAAGGTTTTGAAGCCCTTGGCGCCGAAGGCCTCCGTGACATTATCGCCTACCTAGCAGCCAACGCCAAGCCCGTCGCCGGACCCACTCAACCCGTCGCCGGCGCGGTGCCCGTTGACCTCAAACCGAAAACCGGCGGTAAGGGCGACTTTCCGTTGCCTGAGCTCACCCCCATCGCTTGGGAAAGGGGTAAAACCAAAGTCCTTCTTATCGGTGGCGGCAGTTCGCATAAGTTCGCCGATTTTTTTGGTGGCACTGATCGCGCCACGCTCATGGCTGCCGGCTACAGCGTGAATTACACTGAAGACCGCGACCAAGCCGTCACCGCGCTCGCCGAGGCCGACGTTGCGGTCATTAGCGTGAACCGTAAATTCTTCGACACTCCTGCCTATCGCCAAGCGCTATTTGCTTTCGCCGCCGCGGGCAAAGGCATCGTCATGCACCACCCTGGCACGTGGTACGGCTACTCTGAATGGCCTGAACTCAACGCCCAGATCGTTGGCGGTGGCGCGCGAGGCCACGACAAAATCGCCAACTATTCCGTCAACGCCTTGAAGCCCACGCATCCGATTCTTCGTGGAGTGCCTGCCAGTTTTGAAGTCGAAGACGAGCTCTACTACATCAACGCCGAGCCCGAAAAAATTCCTGCTGGTACCGCCGCCATCGAGGTGCTCGCTCAGACCTCGCCTTCAGTGAAGTTCAAAGCTCCGCATCCGGTCGTTTGGATCACCGCGCATCCCACCGCTCGCGTTGTCGGACTCACGATTGGCCATGACGGCCGCGTGCACGATTTACCCGCGTTCAAGACGCTCCTCACCAACGCTGTCCAGTGGGCGGCAAAAAAATAAAATCGGACGCGCGCTTCGGCCCCCGCTCTCCATGGCCACCATCGCAGTCCTCGGTACCTTCGACACCAAGGGCCCTGAACATGCATTTCTCGCTGCCGCCATTCAGCGCGTCGGTTTCGTCACGTTATTAATCGACGTCGGTACGTTCGCCGCGCCAACGGTGTTGGCTGATATTTCCGCCGACACCGTAGCCCGCGCCGCCGGCGAACCGGATTACGAGGCTTTACTGTCTCGGCGCGACCGTGGCGAATGCGTCTCGTTCATGGGCCGCGCAGCCGCGGCTCTCGTGTGTTCGCTAGGCGCGACGGGACGTATTCAGGGTATCATTTCTTTAGGTGGCGGTGGGGGTACCGCGATCGCTACGGCTGCGATGCGCGCGCTTCCGATCGGTTTTCCCAAGCTCATGGTCTCGACCCTTGCGAGCGGCCAGACCGCGCCCTATGTCGGTACGACTGATATCACGATGATGCCCGCTATCGTCGATGTTTCCGGTATCAATCGAGTCTCACGCGTGGTTTTTGAAAACGCCGCTGGCGCCATCTGCGGCATGGTCACCGCCGCGGAAGCCCGTCACGCCACCTCTTCTCCGGCGATGGGAAAACCACTCATCGTCGCCAGTATGTTTGGCAACACCACCGCGTGCGTAACTGAGGCAAAAAAAATCCTCGAAGCCGCCGGCTACGAAGTCCTCGTCTTTGCCGCCACGGGCAACGGCGGGCGTGCGATGGAATCGCTCATCGCCAGCGGCCTTGTCGCCGGCGTGCTTGACGTCACGACGACGGAATGGGCCGACGAACTCGTGGGCGGTGTCCTCAGCGCTGGCCCCGAACGTCTCGATGCCACCGCTCGCGCTCGCGTCCCCGCCATCATCGCGCCCGGTTGCCTCGATATGGTGAACTTCGGCGAACGCGCTAGCGTACCCCTTAAATTTGCCGGCCGCACGTTTTACCAACATAATCCACAGGTTACGCTGATGCGCACCACGCCTGCCGAATGCATCGAGCTCGGTCGGATTATCGCGGAAAAAATCAATTGTTACACCGCACCGGTAACCGTGCTGATACCGCGCCGCGCCATCAGCATTATTAGCGCTGAAGGTCAGCCGTTTCACGATCCCCCGGCCGATGCCGCGCTATTTTCTTCACTCCGCACCCACTTACGCGCCGGCATCTCCTGCGTCGAACACGATGTAGCTATTAACGATCCTGCATTTGCCCAAGCCTGCGCTGAAACATTGCTTGCATTATTGCTTCACGCCTCGGCCGATTCGCCTCGTTAGCTTGCTGCATTTTAAACCCAAGGGTGGCTTTAACCGTTCCTAGTCTTGGCGATGAATTAATATCCATACCCGCCATGTCCACATCTTCAGAATCTTTAGAAAAAAATCGCGAAACAGTTCATTCAGACACGCCTTATGTATTGCGTGGCCCGGCTCGCCCAGAGTTCCTTCGAGATGAGACTATTATCGATATTTTTTCGGCTACTGCCGCACGTTTTCCCGAACGCACGGCATTAATAGATGGGGAGCGCTCGATCACTTACGGCGAACTCGACGCCGCTTCAGCTACTATTGCCTGCGCACTTAATCGACGAGGGGCCGCTCCGGGTCAAATTATTGGTCTACTACTTCCGCGTGGAATTAATCTATTAATTGCACAGCTGGCTATTGCCCGCAGTGGTGCTGCATGGCTGCCTTTTGACGCTGAAACGCCTGTCGAACGCATCCTGACATGTCTTCGTGCTGCCAACTCAACGGGACTACTTAGCTGTCAAGCATGCTCAACGCTCCTCACGGATTTACCCTGCCAGCTTTGGACAGTGGAGGAACTAACAGCTGAACATTTAAAATTTGCCCCCATCTGCAGACCAAAGCCCAATGATGCAGCTTACGTTATTTATACGTCAGGCTCTACTGGCACGCCTAAGGGCATTGTTATCAGCCATAGCGCCATTTGCCATTTTTTGCGCAGTGAAAATGCGTTGCTTGGCATCCATACAGGCGATCGAGTCTATCAAGGTTTTTCAGTTTCTTTTGATATGTCGTTCGAAGAGATATGGATTTCCTATCTCGTCGGCGCTTCGCTTTGGATTGCCCCACCGCTAATTCTGGCCGATCCTGAAGCTATTGTTGCTACCCTGGAGAAAGAAAAAATCTCTGTCCTGCACGCAGTTCCCTCGCTTGTAACCCTCTTTACTGCGTTACCCGCATCGCTCCGGTTGGTCAATCTGGGTGGAGAAGCATGTCCGGATTCGCTCGTGCACCGCTTCGTGGGAAAATATCCTGGTCAGGTTTTTTTTAATACTTACGGGCCGACTGAGACGACGGTCAGTGCCAGCCTTGTTGAGCTTCGGCGTGATGAATCGGTCAGCATCGGAGTACCATTGCCTAATTACGGTATGCTGGTCGTCGATAAAAACCATCGCCCGCTACCTGCTGGCGAAATAGGTGAGCTCGGCATTTTTGGCCCTGGTCTTGCGACTGAATATCTTGCCCTACCGGAGCTGACCGATGCTCATTTTATCCTCAACCCTCTAGCGAAACTTCCAAGCGAGTCGCGCCTATATCTAACTGGCGATTTGGCGCGAATTTCCCTTGGTGGCCCAGTCCAATTTCTGGGTCGCGTTGATCATCAGGTTAAAATTCGAGGTTTCCGTGTGGAGCTGGATGAAATTACTGCCGCTCTTTTGGAGCTGCCAGCAATTGCAGCAGCGTGTGTTGTACTTCGCCCGATATCTGATTGCGACGAACTTGTAGCATTTCTAGTTTCTCAAGTTGGTTTTAATCCCGATCCCGACGCTTTACGTCGGGCGCTGCTTGAGCGATTGCCCAGGTACATGGTACCCGCGCATTTTGAATTTATTAAAATTTTGCCGCGACTCGTTTCAGGGAAAATCAACGTCGATGAACTTCGTCAAATTCCAATAGAACTCGGCTCATTATCGAAAAAAAATTCTACTACACCGAGGACGCCTACTGAGGCGGCCCTTTTTGCAGCCATCGGTAAAATTTTTCCTGGGCGGGCCTTAGATTACGAAGCCGATTTCTTTGACGACCTAGGCGGACACTCCCTTTTGGTGGCACGTTTGGTTTCTATTTTACGCCAGGAACCGGCTCATGCCAGAATTGGGGTACAGGATATTTACCGGGCTCGTCGGCTCAGTGCGATCGCTGCTGTGCTTGCGCGGCTTAGCACCGAACAGACTACGGACTCGGTCCAAGAATCAATACTTAGACCCAAGAGAAATCACCTTCCCGCTTCCGCTTGGCGCATTTGGCGGTGTGGATTTGCGCAAATTGTGGTTTTGCCTTTTTTTATTACGCTAAATATTGCTGACTGGTTGGCGCCGTTTTTTGTTTATCACTATAACACTGGTGAGCCTGCTGACAGTACGTTGCTAGCTATAGCTTACTCGCTTGGTACGTTTATATTAACGCGATTGTTCAATATTGTATTCGCGATTATCGGTAAGCGATTGATTGCTGGACGTTTAGATCCGGGCCGTTACCCGCTTTGGGGAGTTACCTATTTTCGTTGGTGGTTAGCGTGTCGCTTTGCGGAATTACCGGACGTTTATTTGCTCACATCCACACCTTGGATGCCGCTTTATTTCCGAGCCCTAGGGGCGCGTGTGGGATGCAATGTATTGATTGATACTGTCTCAATTAGTGCGCCCGAACTCGTTATTTTTGAAGACGGCGTAGTCCTTGGAACTTTTGTAAACATCGAGAACGTCCGCGTTGAAGGTGGTGAACTCATCGTGGGCCACGTGCTGTTGCGTAAAGATGCTACCGTTGAATCTTATTCAATTCTGGAAAATGATACCGAGCTTGGCATCGGGTCTATTCTTAGTAGCCAGTCCGCGCTTGCCTCGGGCGGTAAAATTCCCGCTGGTGAAATTTGGGATGGTGCTCCTGCTCGTAAGATCGCACGCGTTGTAACTTCGCTGCCTCAGCGTCCTAGTATGAGTTTGGTGCTTAGTTGGGCTGTTGCTGGGATGTTTTTACTTACTGCCATTAGTGTCTCAGTTCTCTTTTTCCTGCCTACTTTCCCCGCTTTTTTACTGATTGATTGGGTCGATGCCCAACACTGGGACCTATTTGAATCTGAGGTCGGTGCTCTCGCCAGCTTCGCTTATATTTTCATACTCGCGCTTCCGGCAGCTGCGATTTTTGTGTTTGTGACGATGATCATTACAGCTGGCTTGCGCTACGCGTTGCCGAGTCAGTCGGCGGGACTTTTTCCCGTCAACAGCATTGCTTTTTGGCGCAAGAAATTTATGGGTCAAATATTAGATGGTAGCCTGCATGAACTGCATGGTCTTTACGCTTCGGTTTTTGCGCCCATTTGGCTGCGTTTGCTCGGAGTTAAGATTGGACGCGACACCGAGATTTCCACAGCGGAGGGTCTTGTCCCGGAATTACTCACGCTGGGGGATGATTGTTTTATTGCGGATGGCGCAATACTCGGTGATGAAGAAGTCCGTGGCGGTTGGATGATGTTACGGCCAACCTATATTGGTCACCGCTCTTTTGTGGGTAACGGTTCTTTCGTTCCTGATGGAGCGCATATTCCCGCTGATGTGCTCATTGGAGTGCAAACTCGAACGCCAGCTAATGAACAAATGCGTTCCGGCCAAACTTGGATGGGTTCCCCGCCTTTTTTAGTACCTGCACGTGAACGGATCGCTGACTTTCCGGTTTCTCTCACTTTCCGTCCCTCCAATTTACGTCGACTCGCGCGTGCTACGGTTGAATCGCTACGAATAGTCGTGCCACTTGCCCTGGCAATCGCCTCGGGTTATACCACTGTAAAATTGGTGCTGCCGATTGCAGAAATTCAAGGATGGGGTTTGCATGCATTGGCGGTCCTTGCCTTAGCCGGTTGCGTCTACGGCCTGCTCTCGTTTGGTTTTGTGGTATTAGCTAAATGGTGTTTGATAGGACGATACCGTCCACAAGCTGCACCCATGTGGACTGCCTTCGTGTGGCTCAGCGAAGCCGTCACCAACCTTTATGAGTCTCTGGCTGTACCCAATTTCCTTAATAGCCTTCGCGGTACTCCGCTCTTGCCGCTGGCGCTTCGCCTACTTGGTGCGAGAATCGGGCGTGGAGTGTTTCTAAATACAACCGACTTTACCGAATTCGATTGTGTCCAGCTCGGCGATCAATCCGAACTCAACGCATGGTCGGGTCCACAAACGCATCTTTTTGAAGACCGCGTCATGAAAATCGGCTGCGTTACCATCGGAGCCTGCGTGAGCGTGGGCGCTCGCAGCACCATTCTTTATGATAGTTACGTTGGAAACAACGTGCATTTGGGTCCCTTAACTCTCGTCGCCAAAGGTGAAAGACTTCCGCCCAATACCGTATGGACCGGCTCTCCGGCGTCGCCTGTAGGAAAATGAGCGAAAATCTTCATGTCGTAGATTGGCCTAACCGTCCTATTCGAGCCACTTTAGGAAATCCGGCACTTGTGCGTGTTCACTTAAAGTCTAACCGCTTGATTGCTCGACAGCAGCTTCGCTTCGTTGCCCGAAATTTGGTAGCTACTTGGAGCTATGGGATCGTTTCAGATAGTGCGTGGCACGAAACGCCTTATGGCCCTGTTTGTAAGGCTATGCTTGAAGGGCAGCCGCTATTTCTAAGTTTTTCTTACTCTGGTGATTTTGGCTGGATTGGATTTTTTATCGACCGGGCCGTTGGGATTGACGCGTTATATCATCAACTCTTCGCAGAGCTTGAATCGGTTACTCACCTCTATTTTTCGCCTTCCCAAGCTAAAGCCGTGCTCGACGCTGAAAATCCATCGTATGCCTTCGCCCAAGCATGGACTGCACGTGAGGCTCGTTTGAAACTTTACGGGCGCAATCTCTCGGAATTCCCTGACTTGCCCAGTGATGGATTGGGTCTTTGTGAATACAGGCTCGACCATTGTGGCACCGTCGTAACGTTAGTGACTGACTACCCTTTTATTCTGATTCGATAATTAGTAATTACTGATTCGCGTTAAAATAGTTAAATTGATCAGTCCTTTTCTGGGTTTAGTTTTACTGTGAAATATTATTTCATCCTTCAGATTTCTGGTAGTTTATTTTTAGCGCTTGTGTCCGTTTTACGCGCGGAATCCTTAGCATTATTCGACGGCAAAACTCTTGCAGGCTGGGAGGGTGATTCAAAGTGGTGGAGCATTCAAGACGGCGCTATTACAGGCGGCTCTGCGATTTCCAAGATCCCGCAAAATCAGTTTATTGCGACTATCCGTTCCTTTCAGAATTTTGAGCTGAGGCTCAAAATTAAACTCACGGGCGACCCCAAGATAGGCTTCATTAATAGCGGAGTCCAACTACGTAGCTTGCGAGTCCCCCAATCGACCGAGATGTCCGGTTACCAGGTAGACGCTGGCGATGGTTGGTGGGGTAAATTATACGACGAATCCCGTCGCAATAAAGTCATCGCTGAATCTGCGAAACTTGCTGCCGTTACCGCTGCTGTGCATCCCGGCGAATGGAACGAGTACCGTATTCGCGCAGAGGGCCCGCGCCTGCGTTCCTGGTTAAATGGTGTTGAAGCACTTGATTACACCGAGACCGATCCCAACATCGCCCTCGACGGGTGTATCGGCCTACAAATTCACAGCGGCGGCCCCGCTCTCGCCCAGTTCAAGGAGATCGTGATAGAGGAGCTTCCGCCAACGTCTGGTGCGCCGACCTGGGATCAAGTCGGTCATCCCCAAGCCCTCGCGCCTAAGCCTGTCGCCGCCAAATCTACGGCCCTCCCCGCGCTTTCCGCGCCCGCTGCTGCGACCGTGCCAGCGCCCGCGTCCCGCGACATCAGTTACAACGCGGTTACTCGCGGCCCTCTTTTGCCCGAGGAAGAACAGCGCTCCTTCACCCTACCGGCCGGTTTCCAAATCGAACTCGTTGCCGCCGAGACCGTCGGCTTCGGCAAGTTCGTCACGGTCAATTGGGATGCACGCATGCGTCTTTGGTCGATGACCGCCCTCGAATATCCTGTCGACGGCAACGAACAAAAACTCGCCTCCGATGCGCTCTTCGCTTCCGGTGGTCGCGATAAAGTCGTTGTCTTCGATGCACCCTACGCCGTGGCCGCGCCCGGACAGGCGGCTGTTGCCACGCCGCCGCGCGTATTTGCCGATGGTCTCGTAATGCCGCTCGGGCTCTTGCCCTATAAAGACGGCGCCTTTATCCAATATGGTGCCGAATTACGCCTCTATCACGACACCGACGCCGATGGCCGCGCCGACTGCCATGACGTCATCCTCACGGGCTTCGGCACGCAGGATTCGCACCTTTTCCCGCATCAATTTCTCCGTCAACCCGGTGGCCAAATTTTCCTCGCGCAGGGTCTTTTTAATTACTCGAGCGTCCGCCGTCCCGACGGTCGCGCGTTCGCCACGGGCGCCACGGAGATTCCCTTTAACCAGTGCAAACTCGGCCGGTTCACGCCCGAAGGAGCGAGCTTCGAAAGCCTCTCCGCTGGTCCAAATAACATCTGGGGCCTCGTCACCTCACGCGAGGGCGAGACGTTTATGCAGGAGGCGAATGACATCGGTTATCCTGTGATTCCGTACGAGCCGGGCATCTGGGTCGCTACGGGCTCCAAAGACCGGCTGCGCCCTTACCAACCGCTCATGCCACCGCCACTCCCGCCTGCGCAGATGGGCGGTACCGGTCTCAGTGGCCTTGCGCTCGCCGAAGATAGCGACGGCCTTTTCCGCCGCTACGGCGCGCCCACCGCCGAAGCCGCGAAGGTTTTCTTCCTCGCCAACCCGATCACCAACACGATCAACGTCGTCCGCGCCACACCTACCGCCGACGGCGCGCGCTACACCTACCAAAAACTCCCCGATTTCATCACCACCACCGACAAATGGTTTCGTCCCGTCGCGATCCACTTTGGCCCCGATGGCGCACTCTACATCGTCGATTGGTACAACAAAATTATCTCCCATAACGAAGTCCCTCGCACGCACCCTGACCGCGACAAATCTCGTGGCCGCATCTGGCGCGTGCGTCACATCGATCAAAGTCGCACGCCGCCGCCCGATCTCACGCGTCTTGATGACCGCGCGCTCCTCGCCCAACTCGGCGGCCCTAATGCCCTCGTCTCGCGTCTTGCTTGGCTCGAACTCGTTGATCGGCGCGCTATCGAACTTTCGCCCGATCTTGCTCTCATCGCTGCTGACCGCCGCGCGCCCAATGACCGCCGCCTCGCCGCGCTATGGGCGCTCGAAAGTCTCCAGCCGATTTCTGCCTCGCTTTTACGCCAACTTGCGACTGATCCCGCGCCCACGCTCCGCCACGAAGCCGCGCGTCTCCTCGGCGCTTATCCCGGCGCGGAAGCCGATCTGCTCGCGCTCGCTGCACCGCTCCTCATCGATTCTAGCCCCTCCGTACGCGCCGCAATCGGCGATGCGTTACGTCGTATCCCACAGGCCAGCCCGCGCGTCGTTGCCCTCGCCGCGCGCCTCGGCGGAGCCTCGCTCATGACGGGCAACGATTGGGTACGCTACGAACGCGAGTTCGAGCGCTACCTCGCGCGCTGGGCGATGGAAGTGAATCCCGCCGCCACCGCTGCGTTGTTAGAATCCGCTGAGGGTCGCGCCTTGCCGCTCGAAAATCGGCTCCTCGCCACGCTCGCCCTAGGTGGCAAAACAGCTGCGCTCGGGCTCGCACAAATGGCGCCCGTATTAAATCGTCCGCTCAGCGACGATGAAGTTCGCACCCTCGCCGCGCACTTCGCCGAGCCCGCCGCGCGCGATGCGCTTAACGCCGCTCTTCGCCATGCCGGTTCACGCGCCGCCGTACTGCGCGCGTTGCTCGCTTTGCGCACGAGTATCGACGCTACGCCTCTCACACCCGCGCTCACCACGGCGGCGAAAATCCTACTCACTAGCCCCGTGCCCGCTGATCTCACCCTCGGTGCGCAAGTCGCCGGTGCGTTTAAGCTCGGATCCACGGAGCGGGAACTAGCGGCCGTGCTCGCGCGCGAGCCGACCAAAGAAACTGCGCCCGCCCTCCTCGCCGCTGTCCGAGCTTTGCGTGAAAACCACGCTGGCCCGGTCGAGATGTTCGCCCGACTTGCCCATGAATCTATTGATGCCGTATTGCGCGACGAAGCCTTGGCGGCGCTCGGAGCGCTGCCCAATCCGGCGGCAGTCACGCAGTTGATGGAGTTATTGCCGGGTCTCAATGTCGCGCAGCGCCGGGCGGCGTTGGATCGGCTCGCGTTGCATCCGGCGGGCGCGACGGCCGTCCTCTCGGGCTTGCGCATGGGTACGGTGGCGAAGACGGACGTCAGCGTCGGCGCCGTGGAAAAACTACGGCGGCAAATCCCAAACGACGCCGTTCTGGCGGCGCTGTGGCAAGAGCTCGGCGGCGATGCGCAGCGCGTGTTGCGCTTACCCGGCGGCCCTGGTGATTATACCGAAACGCAGCTCACGTTGGCGGGGCCGTTCACGGTTGAATGTTGGGCTAAACTGGAGCCGGGTATTGACCACCGCGACGGCTTGCTCGGGCTGCCGGGCGTGATGGATTTTAATTTCTTCGACGGACGTTTCCGTGTGTGGCTTAGCGAAGCCAACGACGTAGTTCAGGCTAAGAAAAAAGCCGTGCCTGAGGTCTGGACGCACTACGCGGTCACGCGCGACGCCGCCGGTTTTTTTCGGCTCTACATCAATGGCGAACTCGAGGCCACGAGCGCGGGTACGAGTCAGTCGGTGTTTGTCGGCGCGAACGTGGGTCGCAGCCGGCTCAACCCCGCGAGCGGCACAACGGCCGGTTGGCTGGCGGAATATCGCGTGTGGAAACTCGCGCGCACGCCGCAGGAAGTGCGCGATCATTTCGACCGAAGCTTGTCCGACGTGGTCGGGGCGAATCGGCCCGCGGGTTTGGTCGAGGTGTGGGCGGGCGCGAATTGGGGCCTTTTAAAAGGCGCGGCGCGGGCGGAGGTAACGGACGATGCGCCAGTGTTGCTGACGGCGAAAGCCGCAGCCTTACAGGCGGAGACCTTTGCTCGTTTCCGTGCCCTCGCTCAGCGCGCGGGTAATGCGGAGCAAGGTAAACTCACCTTTACCACGCTCTGCCTCGCGTGCCACCAGCAAGGCGGCAAAGGTGGCCAGATTGCACCCCCTCTCGATGGTATCGGCAACACCGGCGTCGAGGCTCTGCTGCGCAACATCCTCACACCGAGTGCAGCTATGGAGAGCGCGTATCGGACCTACCGGGTGGTGTTGAAAGACGGTACCGTGCAGGATGGATTTTTAGCCAGCGAGACGCCAGACGCTGTGGTCTTGCGCATGCCAGGCGCTGAAGACCGCCGCATCGCCCGCAGCGAAATCCGCGCAACGAGTTACTTAAACCGCTCACTGATGCCCGAAGGCCTGTTGGAAGCCATGCCCCCTGAACAAGTAAGTGACCTCTTCAGCTATCTCCAAACTCTGCGCTGAATTAGCACTCGCGCCGCGTCCAGGTGGCCGGACAAGTTTCGACACATTTTTGACGCAATTTGGGCTCGTCGCCTACTCACTCTAACCTCTACGAAAAGAGATTTGGTAAGTCCACCAAGAGCTTAGATTTGTCGCTGAAGTATTTAAACTCCTCAAGAGGTGCTTCGATGCTTTGGAAACGTGTTCGGACTTGTCTAGGAAGTGTTAAAATTCAGCCGCGGGTTTTTATGGGACCAGATTATGGCGACGGAGGAAGGCGGTGATGCGTTTGGGGGCTTCTTCTTTCCACGCGGGTAAGGTGAAGCCGTGGCCGCCGCCGGGCATGGGGATAAATTCGCATGCGTTGCCGGTCGCGCGGAGTTTTGCTTCAAGCGCGACGGCGTATTTGAATGGCACGATGAGGTCGGCGTCGCCGTGAAAGAGAAGCGTGGGCGGCATCTTCGCGTCGAGGTGTTGCTGAGGGGAATAGGCGTCGGGGTTGAGGCCAAAGCGTTCAGCGCGTTGGCCGGTGGCGACAGAGCTGTCGCAGGCAGGACTCATCAATATGAGGGCGGCCGGTTTTTGGAGCGGGGCCTCGCTGGGATCGCCCCCGGTAGGCGTAGCGGTGATTGCAGTCCAGAGCGCGAGGTGGCCACCAGCGGAGGAGCCGCTGACGACCAATCGCGCGGGATCAAGCCCGAGTTCGTCTGCATGCGTTTGCAACCAGCGGACGGCGGCGCGGGCGTCGGCGACGCAAGCGGTGGCATCGGTGGAGAAACGTTCTTTCACGCGGTAGTCGGCGACGATGCCAATGAGGCCGAGTTGGGCGGCGTTTTTTGCCCAACCAATCGCTTGAGTGGGAACGCCGTGGGTGAAGCCGCCGCCGAAGAAATGAATCAGCGCAGGGCGCCGATCTTGGGCGATCCAACCGACGGGTTTGAATACGAAGAGCCGCATGGGCGCGGGGGCGCCGGTGCGGTAGAAATGAGTTTCTGCGCCGGGCAAGCTCGTGGGCGTGACGGGTGTTTGGGTGGAGAGCGAGGCGTGTTCGTCGGGGAGTTTTTCTTGCGCGCTCAGCAAGGCGCTGGTGAGGGCGAGGGTGGCGAGAAACTTTTTTACGTAGGCAACGCGCATGGGTAAAAGGGGAGAGAAGGGGCGGGTTTAACTCGAGCGGTCATAGACCTCGGGAGTGACGAGGGCTTCGAGCGGGAGGCCTTGGGTGAAGGCGCGGAGGTTGCGCAGGGCGTGGGCGGTTGCGTCGGGGTAACGGTCGCTGGTGGGGCCAGCCAGGTGGGGCGTAAGAAAGACGTTGGGTAGGCCACGCAGCGGGTGATCCGGTGCGAGAGGCTCGTGGGCGAAGACATCGAGGCCGCAGAGCAGTTGGCCCTCGCGGGCGACGCGGATGAGGGCGGGTTCGTCGATGACCCCGCCGCGGCCGACGTTGACGAAGGCGGCCCCAGGCGGGAGCAGCCGGAGGAGCTTTTCGGTGACGATACCGGCGGTTGCGGGGATGAGTGGGGCGAGTTCGATGAGTACGTCGTTGTGGCCGAAAAGAGCTTCGAGCGAGGGGGCGCGGCGCAGGTTGAATTCGCGTTCGTGCGTTGAGTCGACGTCGGGCGCGAAGACGGAGACGTGACAATTAAACGGACGGATGAGCCGGATGAATTCGCGGGCGACCGGGCCGAAACCGTGGATACCGACGCGACGTTCGAACAGCGAAGTGGCATCAGTGAGACCATTTTTCCAAGCGCCTTGTTGGTGCATGGCGAGCGTCCAACGCGTTGAGCGCCGTAGGCAGGCGAGCGTGTGCAAGAGTGCGCACTCGGCGACAATGCGGCTGATCGCGCCTCCCCAATTGGTAACGAGCAGGCCGCGCTCGAGGTGGGCGCGAGTGACGAGGGTTTTGACGGAGCCGCTCAAATAGCAGACGTAGCGCAGTCGCGGCGGCAGCGCGGCGGGCAATAGTGGCGTTTTCCAACACGTGAGTAGAATGGCGGGATCGACGTCGGTGAGTTGCTTCGCAAAGGCGGCGGGACTTAAATTAGTGGGATCAAGTTGGCAGAAGTCGGGAAATAACGCGTGCAAGTCGGTGAGCAACGGCTCGGGAAAAAAGTGTTCGGCTTCGTACGGCGTGAGGACGGCGAGGAGAGACGTAGACATAAAAAAGCGAAAAGACTTCAGGCTCTGGGCGGGAGACACTCGAGGAGGTCGAGCGCGGGTGAGGGCTCGAGTTGCCAAGGACCGAGGGCGGCGGGGACGAAAAATTTATCGAATGGCCGGAGCGGGAGCCTCGTCGCGCCAACGCTGAGTGTACCCGAGCCAGCGGTGACGATACCGATGAATCCTTCGGTTTCGTGGCGCTGGATCGGGCCTCGAATATGGCTTTTGCGGATGCGGAAACACGGAGTGCGTTCCAGGCCAATGAGCGTGTCTTGAAACGAGTCAGGGCCGAGAGCGCGGGCACGGCGCGGCGGGCAAAGTGCCTCGGCAAAAATGCGCTGGGCCGGCCAAGGGCTAAGGTCAAAAATATCGAGGCAGAACTCTAGGCCACGGTTCATGAAGCGAGCGCTCTCGGGCAACGTGTAGCCGCCGCGTTCGAATTCGAAGCGAACGACGAGATCGCTTGGCTCCATGATTTCGGCTAAGAGCAGGCCTGGGCCGAGTGCGTGAGGGACGCCGCCGGGAACGATGAACGTGTCGCCTACGTTGACAGGGATTTTTTCGAAGCACGCTTCGATAGCGGCTAGATCTTGCGTTTCGATCATGCGGCGCAGGGTGGCGCGCGTCGGCGGACGTTGGAAACCGATATAAAGATATGGCGGGTGAGGTAGATCTTCGCGAATCGCGAGGATGTGGTAGGCCTCGGTCTTGCCGGAAGGCGCGTCGAGGTAGCGCTGTGCGAATGCTGCAGTGGGGTGAACTTGGAAATGCAGTCGAATCGAAGGATCGAGTAATTTGACAAGTACCTGTGGTGTGGGGCCGAAGCGGGCTACGTGAGCGGCGCCGAGGTAGTTTTCAGGATTGGCCGCGAGAACATCGGCGAAGTTGCGAGGCGCGGTGTCCGTGCCGATGCAGACCGGCGAAAGACCCTCGGCAAAGGTGGCGGCAGCATGACGCGTCGCTTCGGCCGGGTTGACGGCGCGCGTGGTAGAGGCGATCCAATCTTCTGGAAAATGCGCATCGACGGGCTCAGGTGTGTCGGCGAGACGATCTAGTTCGCGGCCGCCGAGGTAAGTGCGCCAGACACGATTGGGCGGTAGCCGAAGAAGCTGAGCGGGAGGAGCCATCGAAGAGAAACGTGAAAAGAGGATTGGGTCTAGCGGGGTGATTGGGCGAGTTGGAGCCTCTCGCGCGCGAGTGTGATTTCGGGGCGGAGACGCAGGACGACTTCGAATTCGTGGGCGGCTTCGTCGTAGCGACCGAGTAGCAAGAAAGCGTTACCAAGACCGAAGTGAGCCTCGAAAGCGTCGGGTTGTGCGCGGGCGGCAAAAACGAGGTGCTCGACGGCGGCAGCGGGTTCTCCGAGTTCGAGTAGGACGCCGCCGAGATTGTTGCGGGCCGCGAGGTCAGACGGATCAAGGGCGACTATGGCGCGGAAATGATCGAGGGCTCCCTTCAAATCACGGCGATCAAGTAAAAGATTACCGAGGTTAAAGTGCGCTTTAATGTAGTGAGGATTGAGACGCAGCGCGGTGCTAAAGGCGGCCTGGGCTTCAGTTGGGCGGTTGAGTGCAATCAAGGAGTTGCCGAGATTAAACGGCACGGCTGGCGCCTCAGGTAAAAGGCGAGCTGCGGCTTCGAATTCGGAGATAGCTTCGACGTGTCGACCCGATTCGGCGTAGGCTTGGCCAAGGTTGTAGCGGGCGTAGCCGTTTGCGGGGCGCTGTGCGGCGGTTTCGTGGTAGAGGCTGATGGCGCTAGCGTAATCGGTGTTGCGATGAATCGTAGCCGCCCCGAGCGCAGTCGCTGCGCAGAGCGGGGCCAGCCACCAGCGACGGCCAAGCGATCTTTGCGCGGCAAGGGTGGCTAGGACCGTGAGCGCAGCAAGCGAGAGGTATATGCGGTGCTCGGCAAGCATTTGGCGGGTTCCGCCGATAATACTGGAGGTGGGTGCGAGAATGAGAAAATACCACGCGCCGAGAAATCCGAGAGCGGGCCGCCGCCACAGCGCGTAGCCCGTGGCGGCGAGGAGCAACAGATCGACCGCAAGATAAGGCGCCGCCGTGTTAATAGAGATAAAATCTTTACCGTAGTCAAAAACGAGCGGGCTCGGCCAGAGCGCCAGTCTGGCATAGTGAAGTACCGCTCGTGATTGGCAGAGCGCGTAATTCCACATCGTGACACCCGAAGCGGATCCAATGGTGCCTCCGCGGTTGCCGGCGCCAACGACGAGAAACGTCAGCAGTAGCCAGGTGCTTGCGAGTGCGACGTAAAATCTACCATGACGTTGCCAGCAGGCGCGGAACGAGCCGGCCACAAACGTTCGGTCGTAGAGGACTACCAATAGAGGCGCGACTACCATGACTTCCTTGGTGGCCATGCCGAGGGTGCAGGCGAGGAAAGACCAGAAAAACTGGCGCCGTTGAAAAAAATACAAGGTCGCGAGAAATAAAAGTCCCATGAGCGACTCGGTGCGTTGCGCCAGGTAAGTGACAGATTCGGTTTGCAGCGGATGCACGGCCCACAGCAGCGTGGCGCTGAAGGAAACCAGAGTAGCCGAGGGGGTGAATTGTGATTCAAGCGTGCGGCGCAGCAGACCAAACAGCGTCAGAGCAGCGAGGGCATGGATCGCGAGGTTGAAAGCGTGGTAACTCCACGGCGCGGTGCCGCTGATCGCGTAGTTTAACGCGAATGACAAATTTACAAGCGGTCGACCCTCGACCGTGATTCCGTGGCCCGAAGGTGGAGACAGGACTTGGGTCAAAGGCCAGAGCTGGCGGATGGAGGAATTTTCGAGGATGGATAACGCATCATCGAAGACGAACGGCCCACCGAAGCTGTTGGCGTAAACCGCTCCCACGGCCGCTATGAGCAACAAGGTTAGCCCACGCTTTGCCTGCGGCGCAGAGAAACTCGGGGAGGACGGTGACACGTGCGTGTGGCAGCTGTTGATTTAAGCGCCGTCTTTGAGCGCAGTGCGGCTCGAGCGCAGTAAAACGGCGCCGATGAGTAGTACGGTCCCGCCGCAGCCAACAAAGGCAAGGCGCCCATTTAGCTGGTTCGGAATTAGCGCTAGTAAGAGAACGAAGCTACCGTAGGCTAGACATAGCCAGCCGACGGCGGAGGATTGGAGGGCATCGTTGCCAGAGCCTTCCTCTTTAGTGAAGTCAATTGGGCAGTTTAATCGGGTAAAAAATTCGGTGACATTGAGTTGGTGCTCCGGAGTGGTGCGCCGCCAAAAAAACGTAGTTACCGAAAACCAAGCTGAGCCAATTGTGATGTTGCCGAAAAGTTCGATCGATTGGCGCCAATATTCCTTGGTATGGTTATCAAATGGTTTTGTGTAGCCGAAGACGGACGCGGCCCATTCCGGCGTGAGGAAGCGACTGATCACGAGCGAACAAAAAAATCCAACGAGCACCGTGCTCCATGCGGACCAAGGTGGCGTCCGCCGCACGATTAAGCCGAGTACGAGCGGAACCAAAATCGGCGTACCGATTAAAATACCCAATCTTTGGGTCATTAGGAATAGACTGACGCCTTTCAATTCGCTAAGTTCAAGGCCAACTAATATTACGGCAAGCCCTAGCACGGCGGTCGTGCATTTGCCGGCGCGCAGCAAGTGGGCGTCGGAGGCTTGGGGGCGCAGCATGGGTTGGTAAAAATTTTTGATGAAGTAGCCGGCATTTTTGTTTAGACCGGAGTCCATCGACGACATCGTGGCCGCGAAGATGCCACTCACGAGCAGGCCCATCATGCCGACCGGCATCACGTCACGCGCGATAGCGATGAAGGCGGCTTCTTCGGGGTTTTTCAGCGTGGGAAAAAGTACAGCCAAATCGGGATGTAAGATGCGAGCGACCATCGGTGGCAGGAACCAGATTACGATGCCGATCATAAATAAGCCTGCGCCCAGTAATGCCGCCCACCGCGCATGGCGGCCGTCTTTGACGCAGAGGTAACGGTTGGCGTCGTTGAGATTATTTGTGGAGAAAACCTGTTTGAGAATCATCGCAAGGCACCACAGTCCGAGAAATTCTTTGGAGAATATTTGCCCAAGATCGAGGTGGCCAGCAGGCACTTGTTCGATGAAGCCGCTAATGCCGCCAACCTTGAGCAACGACAGCACGGTGACCGCGAGACACACAGGCATTAGGATGAGCACTTGGATAAAATCGCTCGCGAGTACAGCCCAACTCCCGCCGATCAACGCAATTACGAGGACGACGAGACCAGTCGCTACTATAGTGAGACTTAGATCGAGGCCGAAAACTGCTGCAAAGAAGACGCCAAGGGCATTTAGCCAGATGCCGGCTTGCAATAGGCCGAACGGCAATTGAAGCCACGTGAAAACTTGTTCGCTCACGGCGCCGAAGCGCGTGCGTATAGCTTGAATGCTGGTAACCACGCGCAGTTGCCGGAAACGCGGACCGAAATGCAGTGCGTTGAGCAAAAATCCTAACACGTTACCGACGTAAATCATAATAATAGGCCAGCCGTGGCTGTAGGCTTGGCTTGCTGCGCCCGTAAAAGTCCACGCGCTGAAAGCAACCATGAAAGCCGAGCCGCCGACCATCCACCACAGGGCTTTGCCGCCACCACGAAAATATTCCGATACGTTGGTAACGAAGCGCCGGAAAACCCAGCTGATCGTCAGCATGAAAACAAAATAGAAAACCAATACGGCGTAGTCGTAAGGTGTCATATGACCATCCGGGGGCAGGGCATGGGAAAGTTTTTAACACGCGCCCCCCGCCCGCAACCATGGATTCTATGTTAGAATCTGGGTTCAGTGACGAGCGCCGTGGCGCGGGTCTCACTGATATAGCCAGTAGCGCTTACTCCTCTCTTGGTACTGGCGGGCTTGTTCGCGCCATTGTTTAAACCAAAAATCGAGGTCGATGCGTGCGCCGTCTTTTTGCAGGGCGCGCATGAAGGCTTCGCTGCCCATGTGGCGAATGAAACCGTTTTGCTCGCCGGGTTTGGCGGCAGTAAACGGGTTTTTGGGCTCTAGTTTACAGGCGAGACGCATGAGCTGAAAGCCGAGTTCGGTGGGGCGCCAGGCGTCGTAGTCAGTAATTTCGGCGTAGAGGCCAACGGCAGGTTGGCCGGTTTTGGCGTTTGGCACGCTGATGACGCGGAACTGGACGCCGGCTAGATTCAGCGCACGTAATTCTTTTTCTAGGACTTCGCGGGTCGCGATTTTGTGAGAGACACCGCGAAAAATGTGTTGGTTGCCGACGCCGCTACGAAAGCCGCCAAGGTAGGTGCCCAGGCCGGTCATCGGGTAGCCTTGAACGGCAGCAAAATCCTGAATACCGGCGGATGTAGGAACCCAGTTGAGGCCGGTCTCGCTCCAGCGCATCGCACGGCTCCAGCCGCGCATAGGTATGATGGTGAGTTTGCCGACAGCGCGTTGGGCGTCTGTGACATCGATACCCTCCGGCGCGCGAGCATCGCGGACGAGGCGAGCAAGTTCGCCCATGGTGAGGCCATGGACGTAGGGGACGCGAAATGCGCCGACGTAGCTCATCCAAGCGGCGTCCAGTGGCGGCCCATCAACTTTGAGGCCCCCGAGGGGATTGGGGCGGTCTAGGATGATCACTTCCTTGCCGTTTTCAAAGCAGGCTTCGACGGCGAGTTTCATCGCACTGGTAAACGTATAGCTTCGCGTGCCGATGTCCTGCAGGTCTACGACCAACGCATCGATGTCTTTGAGTTGGGCAGGCGAGGCTTTGAAGCTTTTGCCTTTGTAGGCGACTCCGCTGTAAAGCGAATAGACCATAAGGCCAGTACGCGGGTCGATCTGGTCGGGGTATTTTTTTTCAGCTGGGAGATCCCCGTAGACGCCGTGTTCACCGGCATAGAGCGCGACTAATTTGACGCCCGGGGCGCGTCGTAGGACTTCGACCGTGCTAACGCCCTGCCGGTTAACTCCGGCGGGGTGGGTGAGAAGACCGAGGCGTTTGCCTTTAACTGCGGCGAAACCCTCAGCCTCTAGCACATCGATGCCGAGCATAACGCGCATGGCGGTTTCGGAGCGAGTCGCCTGGGTGATAGGTTTAGGGGGCGTGGCAACCGATGTGGCCGTAGTGGGTTTTTTAGCGGCTGGCTTGGTCGTGCTACAACCGACCAAGCCTATGGTAACGGCCAGCAGTGTGAGCAGAATTTTTAGCGATGAAGCGCGCGCGGTCTCGGCCATAATGATGATTTTTTATCGTGGGGCTTGAGCTGAGCCCGTCGAGACGGAAGGTGCGGCGCGGTTAGCGGAAAAGACGTTGGCTACGGAGGTGGCGAGTAATGCAGGGGTTTCGCGCAGGGCCTCGGCGAGGGGTAAGTAAGACGGCGTAATTGCGTGCAGGTTGAGGCCTTCTGGGGGTACGGCTGTGACGGCGCCGGCGAAGATGTGGGTGGTTTTGCCTAGGGCGCGGGCGCGGGCTGCGATCGCACCGGGGCCTTTTCCGCTAAGTGAGCTGGCATCGAAGCGTCCTTCACCGGTGATCACTAAATCTGCTGAGGCCAGTCGGGCTTCGAGGTCGAGCCAGGCGGCGACAAGAGCATAACCGGGTATAAGTTGGGCATGCGCGGCGGACATGAGCCCGAAAGCGATTCCGCCCGCGGCACCAGCCCCAGGTGTATCCATGAGCGTGTCGGGCTGGTTGCTGTGGCGGCAAAGCAATTGAGCAAGCCGGGCGGACTCGTAATCGAGTCGCTTGAGATCGGCGGTGCGTAGGCCTTTTTGCGGAGCGTAGATTGCGGCCGCGCCTAGGGCACCTAGCAGGGGATTTGTGACGTCGCAGACGATACGGAGGGCAGGAAAATCAGCGGGGAGAGAGCCTCGGAGTTTTTCGATTTCGGTCCAACGCGCGGGAATAGGTGGAGCGATCGCACTGTGATTGGCATCGAGTGCGACGACGCCCAAAGCGGACAAGGCACCGTAGCCAAGATCGTGGGTGGCGCTACCGCCGACGCCGAGTATGATCGCGGTGACGCCGCAGGCGGCGGCGTGGCGTATGAGTTCGCCCGTTCCGAAGGTGGTGGCTTGCCATGGGTCGCGTTGATCGGGCGGTAAGAGTGCTAGGCCTGAGGCGGAGGCCATTTCGATCACCGCAATCGTTCCGGTGTTCGTGGCACCAAGGCCGAGGATTTCGCGGGCGGCGGCGGGGATTTTTTCCTGTGCGACGAAGCCGATGGGCGCCAACACGGGGCTACCGCGCGGGCCGGTAACCATGAAGGTTTCCAGTTTGCCGTGCGCTGCATCGGTAAGAATGGCGCAAAAGCCTTCTCCGCCGTCTGCCAGTGGACAGACGTCGAATTCCCATTCAGGATGAAGCAAGCGCAGGGTTGCCACCGTGATCGCGCAGGCACGATGTGCGGGGAGGGCATCCTTGAATTTGTCGAAGGCGATGAGGGCGCGCATGCGTCACTAGAGTGGGGGCGGATGGGGACTCGGCGAAACTCTTTTTGACTTAAAATGAGAGGTTAGATTGTGCAACAGTGTGCATGAAACAGCGTTTGTGGAGGTTCAGGCTTAGTCTTTGGTCGTCACTTAACCCTAAAGACGTGCTAAGTCGCAGGCTTTGCCGTCCCTGAACCACACACTATGACTATGTATATGACCGCAACCAGCAGTTCTCCTCACAAATTTAGACTATTTTTAGCTCTGTGCACGGCTTTGTTATCAGCCACCGCTGGGTTAGCACAAACGCCGGTACGTTTACCGGAGCAAAAAGAGGCGATCGTTTTGCCTGAGTTCAACGTGGCCGGCACCGACGAAGGCTGGAGCGCATCAAACACGCTTTCCGGCACGCGCACCAACATGAATCTCCGCGATTTACCGCGCTCGATGCAGATCGTAACGAGCGAATTTTTGAACGATATCGGGGCGCTCACGCTCACGGATGCCACTGATTTTATCAGCGGTGTCACCAACATCGGTAACCAAGACCAAACCAACGACGCAAATACTTACCAAGTGCGCGGCTTTCGCCAAAATAAGGTTTACCGCAACGGCCAGCGCGAACCCTTCGCTGGCATGCTCTATGACGCCGCCACGGTCGATCGCGTGGAGATCCTCAAAGGCCCAAGCTCGCTCTTGGCTGGTGTAGTAGAGCCCGGCGGTATGATTAACTCCATTTCTAAAACCCCGCGCGCACGTCAGGAAACCAACGTCAAGGTCCTCGGCGACAAATGGGGCATGCGCCGAGGCGAGGTCGACACTTCTATTCCACTCAATAAGCGCCTTGGTCTTCGTCTCGTCTGGGTGCGTCAAGCCGGCGACGCATGGCAGCAATACGCGTTTTCCAACCGCTCGGTCTACTATGGCGCACTTTCTTATAAGCTCACCGAGAACACCCGTCTCAACGGCAACCTCGAGTATTTTAACTACGACGCCAATCCGCCCGCCCCACGTAGCACGGTCGCTTCTACTTCGCCGCTCAGCGCCTTTACCTGGCACGGCAACGGCGACATCAATGGTAAGACACTCAACGGCGTCTACATTCCCTGGGACTTTAATCCCCTCGGGCCAAACAACCGCCGCCTCGAGCGCATCCTACGCTTCGGACAGCAGATCGAGCACCGTTTCAATGATATGTTTTCTCTGCGCATTAGCGGCAATTACGGCCGTATGCATCGTGACGATCTTCGCCTCAGTGGCACCCAGATCAGTACCAAGGTCGTCAACGGCATCACTGTTCCCAGCACCGACTCACTATCGTCCACCTACGATCGCGAGACGGTTAATACCTACACCGCGCAGGGTGACCTTGTAGGCAAGTTTAAGTACTTTGGCATCTCTCACCAAGCAATTCTCGGTGCGGAGTATATCGACACCGATGATCTCCGTATTCGCGACAACACCCCTGCGCTCACCGCCTACGTTTTCGGCGCTGACACCCAACCAGCTTGGGAACAAATGCTCGAGCTCTCACGCTACACGCTCCCCAACACCCGCCTCCACGCCCACGCCCGTCGGCGCGGCGTTTCGTTCACCAACATCATCGGCATGTTCAATGATCGCCTGCACTTAATGGCCGGTGTCCGCCACGACGAAGGCACCATCATTAATCGTAACCCCATTGCCACTGACGCCATTGGCAAATACCAGAAGGTTTACGAAAATGCCAATTCTCCCACCGTCGGCGCCGTCTACAGCGTGAACGAAGCTTTGTCGCTCTTCACTTCTTCGAGCCGCTCCTTCGCAGGTGTGCCAGTGAGCGCTATCGACATCTACGGCAAACCGCTCGACCAACAAGTCGGCGGCAAAGGCTACGACGCCGGCATCAAGGCCTCGCTTTTCAAGAACCGTTTTAACATCAACGTCGCGGGCTTCCAGGTCGACCAAATCAACGGCACCCGCCAAGTCTCCACCAGCGAAATCATCGCCGCTGGTCTCGACCCGCTTGTCGTTACAGGCGCGCGTAGCGTGCAAGACGTCTCGGCCCGTTCCCGCGGCTGGGAGACTGATTTTATGGTTAAAGTCATCGACGGTTACCAAGTCGCGGTTACCTATACTAACCTCCACGCCTTCGTCACCGCTAACAAATCCAATCCCGCTTCGATCGGTGGCCCCGTGTCGCAAGGTCCTGGTCGCGAGTCTTGGAGTGTGTTGCAAAAATTCGAAGTCCCCGGTCGCTGGTTCAATGGTCTTACCGCCACGCACAGCGTCATCTTCCGCGACAGTCGCCGGCCGACCGTGCAAGGTTACACGCGTCAAGATGCTAGTCTCTCTTACCGCACGACGCTGTTTAAACGTAAGGTTACCTTCAACGTCCGTGAGGCGAATATCACTAACCTCGAATACTGGGAAGGCTTCCAAGCCCGCGGTGCCCCGCGCACGTATTCGTTCTCAATCAGCACCAAATTTTGATTTGGGCTGAGTGCTTGACGCAGAATTTTTGAGGCAATGGCCGATAATCGACCATTGCCTCAGTTTGGGACTTTTTGGAATAAATTATCTCCATGTCGCTTCTGCCCCTTTTTGATTTATCTTTAATTACGCGTGCCGCCCGCCCGGCGCTGGAGTGTGAGAGTGTCACAGGCGTTGTGACGGCTTACACGTTTGGCGACTTGGAAACCCGCAGTAATCGTCTCGCGCAACTACTGCGGGCGCGCGGACTCAAGGCAGGCGATCGCCTCGCTTTTTTTCTGCAAAATCGCATCGAGGTCATCGACCTCTGGCTCGCGGGCGCGAAACTCGGCCTGATCATCGTACCGATTAACGTCCTTTACCGGGAACGTGAACTTACTCACATTGTACACGACGCCGCGCCCACGGCCGTCGTCACATCTACGGATCTCGCCGCGTTGATTCCCCGTGAAGTGGCCGTCTGGGATGTCGCCGCGCTCACCGTCGAAGCCGCCGCGCTACCCGCTACTCGCATCGTCGTCTCCGCCGACGCCGACACGCCGATGTCGCTTATTTACACCTCGGGCACGACCGGCGCCTCAAAAGGTGCGGTCCTCACACAGGGTAATTTTGCGACCAACGCCCTCACGCTCATAACCGCTTGGGATATCACCAGCGCTGATCGCTATTTGGCCACGTTGCCGCTATTTCACGTTCACGGCTTGGCGAACGGCCTACATTGCTGGCTTTTCAGCGGTTGCCACCTGCGGTTGCTTGAGCGCTTTGAACACGCTAAGGCCGCGCAGTGGTTTGAAGACTACAAACCCACGCTTTTCTTTGGGGTGCCTGCCATGTTCATTCGACTGCTCGAACTCCCCGCTGACCTAGCGCGCAAGATCGGCGCGCGGTTAAGACTCGCCGTTTCGGGTTCGGCGCCGTTACCGGCGGAGGTGCACGAAAAATTCCGCCAACTTTACGGCTCCGTTATTCTAGAGCGCTACGGCATGACCGAGACGTTGATGAACATTGGCAACCCTTATGCCGGTGAACGCCGCCCGGGCACCGTTGGTCTGCCGCTCGCGCACGTCGCGGTTAAAATCTGCGACGAAACCAATGCGCCTGTGGCTGACGGCATAACGGGTGAAGTCTGGGTTAAGGGCCCGAACGTCTGCTCGGGTTATTGGCGTCGACCAGAGGCGACGGCCGCGGCTTGGACTGATGGTTGGTTCCGCACCGGCGACATCGGCGTGCGCGCGGCTGACGGTTATATTACACTGCAAGGTCGGCGAAGCGATTTGATTATTTCTGGTGGTTTCAACATCTACCCGCGAGAGATCGAGGAATTGATTCTCGAGCAACCGGGCGTGCGTGAGGCGACGGTCGTCGGCATGCCCGATGCCGTTCGCGGTGAAGTCCCTGTGGCCTATCTCGCGGTTGATGCCACGAAATTTAACGAAGCCGCGACTGTGGCGCTCCTGCGCTCCCAACTCGCGTCGTTTAAACAGCCCAAGGCTTTCGTGCGCGTGGATTCGCTCCCCCGTACCGCGCTTGGCAAGGTGCAGAAACGCTTACTCCCACCTTGGCAGGGTTAAAAAAAAATATAGTTAGCCAACGCTCTGGTTTGTGGCATCGGTACTCTCCGATTGGCTTAAATTTTATCTCTTATGAAAAAAATCATTTCCCGTTTGTCGTTGATTGTATCGATGCTTCTGTGGGCTGTGCCGGTTTGGGTGTTGGCGGCAGAGAAAAAATCACCCGACGACGACGCGGCCGCGCGTTGGAAAAAATACGAGCCCGAATTCGAGGCGTTTGCGGAAGCAGATCGCGTGAGCCCACCGGCGCAGGGGAAAATTCTTTTCGTGGGTAGCAGTATTTTTCGCAAGTGGACGACTGTCACCAATCAGATGGCGCCATTGCCGGTCTTGAACCGCGCGTTCGGTGGCTCCCGCACACCGGACCAACTCGCTCGTTTCACGCAGGTCGTCACGCCCTACAAGCCGAAAGTCATTGTGTATTATTGCGGCAGCAACGACCTTAAGGCTGGCGCCGTGGTCGAAGATCCTGCGGCGATTTTCAGTCGGTTTCGCGAATTTTCGGAGCGAGTGCGCGCGGCGCAGCCCGCGACGCGGATTATTTTTGTGTCCAGTACGCGATCGCCGGATCGCGTCGAGCGCTGGGAACAGGTCGACCACTACAATGCTCTCGTGCGGGCCTATTGCGCCGCAACCCCGCATCACACCTTCGTGGACGTGAATCCTGCTCTTGTGGATCGCGACGGCCGCCCGCGGCTCGATCTATACCTCACGGATAAACTCCACTTTCACCCGCCTGCCTACGCCGAGTTCACTCGTATTATCAAACCAGTGCTCACGCGCGTTTGGACCGAGGTCGAAGCGGAAACTGCGGCCAAGAGCGCGAAGCGCTAAATGTTGCGCCTGCACGCCGGAGCTTTTTGGCATAGGCTACGGCCTTTGATCCACGTACCGTCTGAAAGTACCACGGAAGGTTTTTCAGGTAGGCCACGCTCGTTGCGCTGCAACATTCCGATAAGTAAGTCCACTGCATTACCGCCGAGATGCGAGTAATCTTGATCGATGCCGGCGATGCCACGATCTCCGCTGCGCCGGTCAAGGCTGACGACCCCCACGTCTTGGGGAACGCGTTTACCTAATCGTGTTAGCCAATGCGGGACTTCGGCTAAGTTTACACCGAGGATGATCTCAGGTTTATGGGTGTGAAACCACGCGGTGAACTCGGCTTCATTCCAGCGATCGAGCACCAGCGGCGGCACGCGGTCCGGGGCGGGTTGTGCGGCTTGATCGAGCAGCGCGGCGCCAACCCAGCGCTTACCGACTTTTTCGGCGACGCGTTCCTGCAGCACCAATCCTAGTCGTCGATAGCCGCGGCTACGACATTCTTTTACGGCAAGGATGAAGCCCGAGAAATGGTTGTGCGCCACCCGACTCACGGGTACTTGATTAAGTGAGTAACCGACAGCGACCGTGCAAAATTGGCTCCAATCCAAATCGATCGAATCTTGGACTGAGTGGAGTGGCGCGACAAGGAGGCCTTGGACACCGCGGTGCTGTAGAATTTCGGTGATGCGGCGTGGCGTTAGCTCAGGGTCCTCGAGATTAAACTCCTCTAGGTGGTAGCCCTGCGCGAAAGCTCGTGCGCGGGCTCCAGCGATGAGTTGTCCATAATGTCGGGTAAACCAAGCGGCTCGTTCAGCTGGGTGTTTTTTTAGAAAACCTAGCGTGGCCTTATAAGTCTGGCCGCGCCGGGATCGGCGGGCTGTCATGAGCGCGGCGATAAGTGGATTGGAACGGTACCCGAGTTCCTTGGCGGCGCGCTGGATCTTGGCGCGTTGGGTCTCGGTGATGCGCGGATCGTTGCGTAATGCCCGCGACACCGTGGAGGCATGCACGCCCGCGCGCTCGGCGATGTCGCGCATCGTGCTGGGGGGGTGAGACACGTTAAAAAAGAAAGGTTCAAACTCCGCCGGTCGGAATTCAGGCCGGACCAACGTACGCGAATCGCGGCGCCACTTTGCCATCTATCAGCGTGACGGTGGAGGTGAACATCGCCTGCGGCCGCACCCAGAGGCCACCGTCGCCGTAGAGCATTTTATAAACGACGAGCACCTCCTGTGTTTCCGAATGGCGGGCAAGCCCGAGGACTTGGTAAGCGTTGCCTTTGTAATGACGGTAGTGCCCCGCGCGGGGTTCGGTGGGCAGCGGGGCGAGGGGCGCTTCATCCATAGATAGGTAGTTTCAAATTTACTTCTCGGTGACACGCAGAATTCCCCTCATGAGCGTTGAGTGGCCTGGAAAACTACAGATGAAATCGTAATCGCCTGGTGTGGTCGGCGCTATGAAGTAGATCGTGTCACTGGTCTCCGGTTGAGTAAGCGCGGTGTGGAAGAGTACATCAGGGCTGTCGGGCACGTAGTTTTTTGCCGTGCCTTCGACGCCCAGAGCGAGAGCGGAAGTGCCGACGTCCTGGCCTTTGCCGGGCGAGCAGAGGACGAAGTTGTGCAGCATGTCATCTGTGTTGCGAAAAATGAGGCGGATGCGAGTACCGGCTTTGGTGGTGAGCAGTTGTTGGTCAAATTTCAGACCAGGTTGCGTACCAAGGAGAAACGCTTGATCGCCCTCGTTGTTGGGCCAATCAGTGGGCTGCTTGATCGGGTGTTTTGCGGAATGAGCGCTCGCGCTAGCGGGGAGTGCGGCGACGCAGATCTCGGCGGCGTTCGGCGTGAGAGGAATAATGCGATCTCCGGATGGCAGGCGATTGAGGGTGTAATAGGCAACCGGATGAAGCACTGCAGAGCCGTCGGTCGCGGCGCGTACGCCGCTGGTTTTGACTTCATGGATGTAGCCTTCGCGCAAACATTGCGCGGCAAGGCGCACGCTTAAGCCATCAGGTGCGACGACGATTTTTTGAATCGGGCAGACCATGCGGTTAACTGGCGCTGCACCATAGGCGGTGTGGTAATTATACGTGAAACCGGCCAGAGAGTAGCTCGCAAAATTCTCGGCTGTGGCGCGGTCTACAGGCTGCGTAAAGGTTAGTAGAAAACCGTCGGGCCGCACTTTGATTTCTTTGATTTCAAATGGGGTTTGGCCGGTCCAGGTGACCCTTTCGATGCCATATTGTTTCGGGCCCACGGAGCCCCAGCCGCGCGCGCTCTCGCCGACAAACATTGTGGCATCTTCACCTATCGCCATGCGGAGGATGCCGCTATCGAAGCCCTCGCGAAACGAATACGCTGCACCCTGCCAGACGCCTGCGATTTTTTCCAGCGAGACGCGCATGAGTTTGCTCTGACCTTGATCGCCGACATAGAATTGCCCTGCGAACGGACCAAATTTTCCGCCGCTCAGATCCTCGATCATACCGGAGTTAGAGATTCCTAAAATGGTGTGGGGTAACCAGACCGCAGGTGGCTTTAGCCCGGGGAGATTTTGGGCGACGACGTGCATGGGTTGCTCGAAATCGGAGATGTTTTCCGGACGGATTTTTACGCTGGAACCAGGAAGTTTGCTCCAAGCTAGACCAGCGGGATGGCCGATGAAATCTCCTGATTCGATGTGCGTGATTTTACCCGAGCCGACCCATTCTCCCTGATTATCGGTGGTGAACCATTCACCTTGAGAGCTCACTGTGAAACCGGCCGGCGAGCGCAGGCCGCTCGCGATCGGAGTGAGTTGACCGTCGGGCGTGATCTCCACCATCCAGCCGCGCCAAGGCACGGGAGCTTGCGTGGAGCCTCCGAAGGCTACGTTGAGCGTAACACGTAGGTTACCGTTGGGCGCGAGGATAGGGCCGAAGGCGTACTCGTGGTAGCTGCCGGAGATGGGTAGCTTGGCCACGGTTTGAAATACATCGGCACGACCGTCGCCATCAGTGTCCACCAAACGCGTGAGTTCTTGGCGTTGCGCGATGTAGTAACCGCCGGATGGGTCGGCAATGATGCCTAGGGGTTCGTGCAGGCCTTGTGCGAAGAGCTTGTAGCGGGGCTTGGGGTCAGCGTCGTAGGCGCCCTCGATCCACCAGACTTCACCGCGGCGTGTGGTCACGAGAAGGCGTTTGCCTGCGACGGGTAAAATACCGCTTACTTCGAGAACGATGCCTTCCGGCACGGGCAACGGCGTGCGTTGCCAGATACGATTTTCGGCAGAGACGAGCCTATCGGAGGGTTTCGCGAAACGCTCGAGGGCGGAGGGATTATTGGTCTGCGCGCGCGATGTGAACGTAACGGCAGAGATGGCGGCGAGAAAAAGAGATAGGCGCTTCATGGGAGGGGTTTACCAGACGAGCGTGTAGGTGAGAGTGCGGTCGATTTTACTGCCTTGAAGTGAGAGCACGAGTTGTTGGCGTCCATTGCGCGTGCGCACGATGGGGTGGAGCGGGCTGGTTTTGGGTAGATCGATGTAGTAAGTACGATCACCGATGATCCATCCGTTGCCGTCAGGTTGAGCGGTGATCACGTCAGCATCAGCGAGTAACACGAAGGTTTCCCAGGACGTATTGCGGCCGTTGATGACGAGCGTGCGCGTGAGGCCGCGGCCGTCGGCGCTCGGGATAACGGTGTCGCGGACGTCGAGTTGCGCCAATTTGCCAAGGAATGTCGGTGTGCCGTCGGGTGCGAGTGTGTAGCCTTGTGAAGACCAGAGCGGCTCAGGCGCTTCGGGCCAGTCGTGCACGAAACTCTCGAGGAGGGCGACGGTGGGTTTATTGTTGAGCGTGAGAGCGGGGCCGGAGGGTTGGGCTTGTTGGGAATCGCCGCGACTCTCCCACATGTCGGCGACGTCGATGAAACCGCCGCGCCATACCCGCAGCAGCGAACCGGTTTCAAAATCGTATGCGAAGTGGGTGCCCGTGGGTGAGCCTACGCTGATGGCGTAGAGGCGTTTTTTGGGTTCATAGGGTACGAAGCCGCGTTGTAGCCGAGGACGATCGCCGGGCGCGAGCGGGATAGAAGGCGCGATCTTTGGCTTGGCGTTGGGTTCGACGTGAGTGAACGACTGAGCAGGTAGACCTATTCCGCGGACGCCGATGGCTAGCGAGGCGCGGGCGGCGCGGACGTGTTGATAATCGAGCCTGAACGGATGGTCCCCGGCGGTGAGCTTGACGGTTAGGCCATCGGCGCCGAGCTCAAGTGGAGAAATGGCGAGTTGATCTTCGATGAGGAGGCGGGCAGGATTGCGCGTCTCTGCACTAAACGTGTATGTGTCGGTGCGGCCGACGTGGAGTGTGCCTTTGATAACGAGGGCGCCTTTGCCGAATTTTTGAATCGGAGCGACCGACAAGTTAGGTAGCGGGCCGGAGTCGGTCGGAGTGGCGACGTAATCGGCAATGCCTTTTTGTGGGCCGGCATAGAGTTCGTAGGTCAAGTCGCTTGTCGTAAGGGCTGGACTGTCAAGTAGTTGTGCAGAGAGCGCGCGGACGGCAAGCGTGCCGTGGTCACCTTGAATCATAAGCGGGCCGCGCGGGGCTTCGGGATCTTTTTCGAACAACGCGCTACGCGTCGGGCCGCTGATCTCGACGTTTTCGTGGATGAGATATCCGTTTAAAACTACTCGGAGAAATTTGGCGTTGGCGGTTTTTTTGCCGGCGTCGTTGAAACGTGGGGCTCGAAATTCGATGCGGAGGTGTTGCCAGAGGCCAGGAGCGCGAGCGGCGTGGGCGCGGGGCGCGGTACCGTCGTAGCTTTCGTTGCCTTTGCCGCGGGCCTCGTCCCAGCGATCGTAGATGCCGCCGCAATCGGAAGGCTTAGGCGCTGCCGTCTGACCCCAGCTGTCGAAAAGTTGCACCTCGTAGCGTCCCATGAGGTAAACGCCGGAGTTGGAGCCCGCGGTCAGCAAGAAATCGAGCTCGAGTTCGATGTCGGCGTGGTCCCAAGCGGTGACTAAATGAGCATTAGCCTGCTTAGTGGGATTATTTATCAGTATGCCCAAGCCGGGGACACCGGTGAGAATTTTATCTTGGCGTGGATTGCCACCGAGGGCGCTGGCAGATTGCCAATTGGCGCCCAGGTTTTTTAGGGCGCCAGGAGCGGTGAGTGTGAGAGGCGACTGGGCGTGCGCGACGTTAGCGAGCAATGCGCACGCGAGCAGGCAGAGAGGTAAAAACTTCATGGGGAAGGGCTCAAGTTCAGGCCAAAATTCCCTCTACGGCAACCCTTGATAAGGGTTGGCCTTGATTTTTTCGGACGGGAGCGCGGTTCGTGCAATGAGCTACGACCCGCTGAGCTAGCCTCAGAGCTTATCGACGATGCGATCGGCGAGGCCGTAGGCGATGGCCTCTTTGGCGTTGAGATAAAAATCGCGGTCGGTGTCGCGGTTAATGACCTCGATGGGCTGGCCGGAAGCTTGGGCTAGGATCTCGTTCAACTCGGCGCGAATTTTTTCCATTTCCTTCGCCTGGATGTTGATGTCAGTCGCTGGGCCGACCATGCGTCCGGAGATGAGGGGTTGGTGAATTAAGACGCGGGCGTGCGGGTAAAGGAGGCGACGGCCCTTCGGGACACCGGAAAGCAGGATCGAGCCCATCGAGGCGGCCATACCGGTGACGACCACGGTGATCGGAGAGCTGATTAACTTCATCGTATCATAAACTGCCATACCGGCGGTGATGGAGCCACCGGGAGTGTTAATGTAAAAGGTGATCGGTTTGCCGGAAGCGACGGCTTCAAGGTAGAGGAGGCGCTCGGTAATATCCTTGGCGCTGGCGTCGGTCACGGCGCCCCATAGGAAAATTTTACGTTGTTCGAGAAATTTTTTTTGAACGAGCAGCGCGACGGGTGTGCCGTTTTTCTTGCCGGCGGTTTCTTCCTTTTCATCGTCCTCCTCGTCTTCGTCATCGAGGCGAGGAGTCGGTTCTGCGAGGTTAGGCTGGAGGCTGGAGAAATGCATATGAGTAAAAAGTGGCAGAGCGTTTAGTTTTGGCAAGAGTTGGAGGTGCTATTGCGGCGGGACGAATGTGCTCAATAACGGACCTTGTCAGTTTTGGCGGCCCACTCTTTGAAGGCTGTTTGGGCTTCGTCGCGCAGAAAGAGCTCCATCTTAACCGTGCGATGCTCTGGCGAGAGGGGAATTTGTTGATAAATAAAATCGTCGTCGAATCCAATCGCCGCGGCGTCGGCGCGGGTGTTGCCATAAAAAACCTGCGGTATTCGCGCCCAATATATCGCAGATAGGCACATTGGGCAGGGCTCGCAACTGGTATAAAGTTCGCAGTCGGTCAATTGAAACGTACCGAGCGCCTTGCACGCATCGCGGATCGCGACGACCTCGGCGTGGGCGGTGGGATCGTTGGTGGACGTCACGCAGTTGCTGCCGCGGCCCACGACCTCACCGTGACGCACCAGGACGCAACCAAATGGCCCTCCCCGACCCGAACGCATACCGATTTCGGCCAATTGTACGGCTTCTCGCATGAAGGCTGCTTGGCTCATGGGTGTTTCTCGGACTTTGATTTAAACGCGTGGATCGAATTCATTCAAGATTTAGCGTTAGTAAGTGAATGACACGAGACAACGCGTAACTCACTCTCCTCCCACCCACCTCTCTTTCCATGAGCACCACCACCATCGCCGGCCTCGAAATCCGCGGGCCGATCAACGCTGTCGCCGCCGAGATTCTCACACCTGCTGCTTGCGAGTTTCTCGCCGGGCTTTTCCGTAAATTTGACGCCCGTCGTCTTGAATTGCTCGCCTGCCGCGTCGAGCGCCAACGTCAACTTGACGCAGGCATTCTCCCGGATTTTTTGCCCGAGACCGCCGCCATCCGCGCTGATCTCTCCTGGCGCGTCGTGCCGCCCGCACCCGATCTTAGCGACCGCCGCACCGAAATCACCGGCCCCGTCGACCGCAAGATGGTTATTAACGCCCTCAACTCCGGAGCCAAGGTATTCATGGCTGATTTTGAAGACGCCACGTCACCCACTTGGGGCAATCTTCTTGAGGGGCAACTCAACCTACGTGACGCCATCCGTCGCTCGATTTCTTTCACCAGCCCTGAGGGTAAAGCCTACGCCCTCAAGCCCCAGACCGCGACACTGGTCGTGCGCCCCCGTGGTTGGCACCTGCCCGAGAAACACGTCTTACTCGAAGGCAAGCCTGTGAGCGGCTCGCTCTTTGATTTCGGACTTTATTTTTTCCACAACGTCAAAGAAGCCCTCGCCCGCGGCACCGGTCCTTATTTTTATCTACCGAAAATGGAAAGCCACCTTGAGGCTCGTCTCTGGAACGACGTCTTTGTCCACGCCCAAGCCGTCCTTGGCGTCCCGCGTGGCACGATTCGCGCCACGGTTTTGATCGAGACGATTCTTGCTACATTTGAAGCCGAAGAAATTCTCTACGAACTTCGCGACCACTCCTCTGGACTCAATTGCGGTCGCTGGGACTACATCTTCAGCTGCATTAAAAAACTCAAACGCCGTACCGGCTATGTGTTCCCCGATCGCACGCAGGTCACCATGACCGCGCCGTTCATGCGCGCTTACTCGCTCTTTGTGATCAAAGTTTGTCACCGCCGAGGCGCGCACGCTATGGGTGGCATGGCAGCGCAGATTCCGATCAAAAACAACCCCGCCGCCAACGAGGCCGCGCTCGCGAAGGTCCTCGCCGATAAAGAACGCGAAGCCTCCGACGGCCACGATGGCACGTGGGTCGCTCATCCCGGCCTCGTCCCTGTTGCACTCCAAGCCTTCGATAAACACATGCCCGGCCCGAATCAAATTTCGCGCCAGCGCGACGACGTTATCTCTCACGCCGCCGAATTCCTCGCTGCGCCCGTCGGCACTATCACCGAAGCCGGCGTCCGCACCAACCTCAGCGTCGGTGTCCAATACGTCGAAGCCTGGCTTGGTGGCCTTGGCTGCGTCCCGCTTTATAACTTGATGGAAGACGCCGCCACGGCCGAGATTTCTCGAGCGCAACTTTGGCAATGGTTGCACACTGGAGCTAAACTCGCTGATGGTCGCGTCCTCACCGCCGCGCTCTACGATCAATTCCTTGAGGAAGAACTCACCAAGATTAAAAACGAAATCGGCTCCGATCGCTACTTACGCGGCCATTTCATTCGTGCGATTGATATCTTCATGCTTATGGTGAAATCGCCGCAGCTCGACGAATTCCTCACGCTCCCAGCTTACGAATTACTCGCTTAACTGCTTTCGTTTGTCCGTCGACTCGCGCTGCCTCTTGATGCTCACCATCGACCAGCTCAACGCCCTTGACCGAGCGGCCTTCACTGCCGCACTCGGCCATCTCTTTGAGCATTCGCCGTGGGTGGCCTACGAGACTTGGGTGCGCCGGCCCTTTCGCGACCCTATGCACCTTCACGCGGAACTTTGCGCCACAATGTGCTCCGCCGCGCCCGCCCGGCAACTCGCCCTCATCCGCGCTCACCCCGATCTCGCTGGCCGCCTCACGCAACAAAACGCCCTCACCGCCGAATCCACTCGCGAACAAGCCAGCGCCGGTCTTGACCGCCTGACCGAGGAAGAATTCGCAGAATTCCAGCGCCTTAACGCCGCCTACCTCGCACGTTTCAGTTTTCCATTTATCATCTGCGCCCGCCTCAACGCCAAATCCGCCATCCTCGCTGCGATGATCGACCGTCTCCCGCAAACCCCCGAGTACGAAATCACTACAGCTCTTGGTGAAATCAAAAAAATCGCACATTTGCGTCTCAACGATCTTTTGGAGAGAACCCTCTAATGCTCGGTAAACTCAGTACCCACGTCCTCGATCTTACTACGGGCCGACCCGCGACGGGCTTGCGCATCGAGCTCTATCGCCACGTCCCAGGAGCCTCTTCTCAACTCATAAAAACCGTTGTGACCAACGCTGACGGCCGCACCGATACTCCGTTGCTTAACGTCGAGGAAATCATCGCTGGCAGATACGAACTCATCTTTGACGTCGCCGCTTATTTTGTTTCGCGCGGCATCGCCTCACCGTTTCTCGATCTTGTGCCGATTCGTTTCGTCATCGCCGACACCGCCTCTAGTTATCACGTTCCGCTCCTCGTAACCCCTTGGGCTTACAGTACGTATCGCGGCAGCTGATGCACGCCTCCGCTAATCTCCTCGGTCGTTATCTTGCCGAACTCGCCCAAGTCACCGACGAGCCAGGGCAACTCACGCGCACCTTTCTTTCACCCGCGATGCGACGCGCCAACGCGCTCGTTGCTAGGTGGATGCGCGCCGCCGGTCTCAAGACCTGCGAAGATTCCGTAGGCAATCTCATCGGTCGCCTTGAGGCACCCGCCGCACCTCGCGTCCGCACGTTGTTGCTCGGCTCGCATCTCGACACGGTGCGCAACGCCGGACGTTTCGACGGCGCTCTCGGTGTGTTGCTGCCGATCGTGGCGCTCGCTGAACTGCGTCGCCGTTCCATTAAGCTGCCGTTTGCCGTCGAAGTGCTCGGTTTTTCTGAGGAAGAAGGGGTGCGCTTTGCCAGCGCTTACCTCGGTAGTAAAGGTTACTGCGGACAACTTCGCGCCGCCGATCTCAAACTCACTGATGCCGCGGGCCTCAGCATGCGCTCCGCACTAGAAACGCTCACGCCTTCGGCACATCCATTTGTATTGCCTCGTCGCGTGCACGAGGCGCGCAATCTTATCGGTTACATCGAGGTCCACATTGAACAAGGGCCTGTGCTCGAGGCCAAAAAACTCGCAGTCGGCGTTGTCTCCGCTATTGCGGGGCAGTCGCGCGCCAAGCTTGCCTTTAACGGCCGCGCAGGCCACGCCGGCACCACCCCGATGAATCTCCGCCGAGACGCGCTCGCTGGCGCGGCGGAATTCACGCTGGCCGCTGAAGCGCTCGCATTACGTACCCCCGGGCTTGTTGCCACCGTTGGTACGATGTCCGTTGCCCCAGGCGCCGCCAACGTCATATCCGCTACGGCTACGTTCTCGCTCGATTTGCGGCATCCACGCGACGTCGTTCGTCGTATCGCGCTCCGCCAACTACGGGCCACCGCCGCTCGTATCGCTCGACGCCGTCACCTCACGTGCACTTGGATTCCTACGCAGGATAACGCCGCTGTCACGTGTTCGCCTGCGCTCACCGCTGCGCTCGCCGCCAGCGTTCGGGCTGTACAGGGGAAAAGCCTAGCGCTCCCTAGCGGTGCGGGCCACGACGCCGTCGTTCTCTCCGGTCTCACGCCGGTTGCGATGTTGTTCGTGCGCAGTCGCGCCGGCCTCAGTCATCATCCCGACGAATATTCTTCACCGGCCGATATCGCACTCGCACTTGAGGTTATGATCGACTTTCTCACGCGCCTCGCGCGCACACATACTCCATGAAACGCACCACGCTCGTCTCCAAAAATGCTAAAATCTCGCCTGAGCCCGAGCGTCTCGACCTTATTGTTCGCGGCGGAAAACTCGTCACCCCAGGCGGTGTAATTTGGGCCGATCTCGGCGTGCGTCATGGAAAATTTGTCCAAATTGCTCCCGAGATCACCGAACTCACGCACGAGACCATCGACGCCAAAGGCGGTTACATTTTCCCCGGCATTATCGATGCCCACGTTCATTTCAATGAACCCGGTCGCGCCGATTGGGAAGGCCTAGGTTCTGGTTCTGCTGCGCTCGCTGCTGGCGGCGGTACTTGTTTTTTTGATATGCCGCTCAATTCCGAGCCTCCCGTCCTTGACGCCGCTAGTCTGCGCGCCAAGCGCAATCTCGCTGAAGAACAATCCTGCGTCGATTTCGCACTCTGGGGCGGGCTTGTGCCTAGCAACCTCGATAAACTCGCCGGCCTGCGTGACGCCGGTGCCATCGGTCTCAAAGCTTTCATGTGTAACAGTGGCATCGACAGTTTCGGCGCCGTCAACGCAACCATTCTCCGCGAAGGTATGAAACGCGCCGCCAAACTCGGCATGCTCGTCGCCGTTCACGCCGAAGACGAAACCCTAGCGGCGAAATTTACCGCAATTGAAAAAAACAAGGGCCGCAACGACGCGAAAGCTTGGCTCGCCTCTCGCCCCATCGAAGTCGAACTTGAAGCCATTCGTACCGCTCTCGAGCTGGCCGGTGAGACGAGTTGCTCGCTACATATCGTCCACGTCAGCAGCGCGGAGGGTATTGCGCTCATCACCGCCGCCCGTGCCCAACGCGTCGATGTCACCGCCGAAACCTGTCCGCATTATCTTCTGCTCAACGACAAGGACGTCACTAAACTCGGCGCTGCCGGCAAATGCGCCCCGCCTATTCGCGACGAGAAAAATCGCCTTGCACTCTGGACCGAAATCCGGGCCGGCCACATTCACACAATCGGCTCTGATCACTCGCCGGCCCCGATCGCGATGAAGACATCAAAAAACTTTTTTGAAATTTGGGGCGGTATCGGAGGTGTCCAACACGGGACTCAGTTGCTTATCAATGAGTGCGCCGCGACGCTCGAAAAAGATTTGCCTACGCTCGCCGCCGTCCTCGCGCGCAACGTCGCTCGCCGCTTCCGCATTGAGGAGCGCAAGGGCTCCATCGCTCTAGGCCGCGACGCGGATTTCTCGGTTTTCTCCATGCGTGATCCGGAGAAAATTTCTGCCGATGATTTGTGGACGCGCCACCGCACCAGCGCCTACGTCGGTCGTAAAAGCCGCACGTACGTATCGCATACGTTCGTTCGTGGCCAAGCGGTTTGGCGCGACGGTCGCCTCGCGTTGCCTTCACCCCGCGCCGAGTTTCTCCGCCCCGTCGGCCCACTTTGATTCTATCGACCTCGCCAACCCACTTGCTTGTTCCTACGTTTCGCAACCAAATTACTGCCATGTCTGAACTCTTCGGCCACACTCGCTCTCGCGTCGCCGCTCGGCACGCACTCATCACCCCCTATAACCACGTCGCCAGCTCGCTGCCCGGTTTCACCGATGCGACTGCGATCGTGCTCATCAGCCCGGTCATGGGTGCACGGTTCGCGCAGATGCAGATCACCTTTAGCAAAGGCGGCGCGGCCAACGTCGCCGCGAGCGATGTTGAAACCTTTGGTTATTTCATGAGTGGTGGCGGCACGCTAGGCGTCGGTACCCACCGTCAGCGTTGCGAAGCCGGCGGATTTTTTTTCGCCCCAGCGGGACAGGCTTGGACCCTCACTGCGCCCAAAGCTGGAACTCAACTTACGCTTTTCCAGAAAAAATTTCAATCGCTCGCTGGTGCGCCAGCTCCACGCGTAATCATCAGTGAAACGGCGAAGGTGAAAGCCGCGCCCTTTCTCGGCGATCCTGCGGCGAATCTGCAGGTATTGTTGCCTGACGAGCCTGGCTACGACCTAGCGATTAATATTTTCGCTTACCAGCCCGGCGGACATCTGCCGTTCGTTGAGTCGCACATTATGGAACACGGTTTACTCATGCTTGAAGGCGCGGGGGTTTACCGACTGGAAGATGAGTGGTACCCGGTTCAAGCCGGCGATGTGATCTGGATGGGCTCGTACTGCCCACAATGGTTCGTTGCGATGGGTAAGACGCCCGCGCGTTATCTTTACTATAAGGACATCAACCGCCCTGCGCTATGAGCCGCTCCGCCGCTCCGCTTGCTCTCACTGTTGATTCGGCCGCACTCGCGCGGCGTCTGCAGGAACTTGCGTTGATCTCCGAGGCACCTGAGCCCGTCGTGACGCGGGTACTGTTTTCGGAAGCCGATCAACGTGGCCGAGAATACGTACGCCGCGCCGCCCGCGAGGCTGGACTCACGATTCGCGAAGACGCCGTCGGGAATATTTTCGCACGCTGGGAAGGCAGTGAGCCGACGTTGCCCGCCATCGGCACGGGCTCGCACACCGATGCTATTCCCAACGCCGGACTTTACGACGGGGTTGTTGGCGTTTTGGGAGGCTTCGAGGCATTACACGCGCTTAAACGTGCGGGTTTCAAGCCGCGGCGCTCGATCGAAGTCGTCATGTTCACTGCTGAAGAGCCGACGCGTTTTGGACTTGGCTGTCTCGGTTCGCGCCTGCTCGCAGGAGCTTTGACCCTTGAAAAGGCCCGCGCGCTCCGCGACCGTGAAGGTAGCTCGCTAGAGCAATTGCGCTCGGCCGCCGGCTGCCTCGGTGCGCTTGAGTCGGTGAAATTGCCGGAAGGTTTTTATCACGCGTTCGTGGAGTTGCACATCGAGCAAGGGCCGTTGCTTGAAGCTGAAAATATCCCCATCGGTATCGTCGAACACATCGCTGGTCCAAGCAGCTACCGGGTTTCGCTCGTTGGTGAAGGTGGCCATGCTGGCGCTGTTTTGATGCCCGGTCGACGCGATGCTGGACTCGCGGCCGCGGAGATCGCGCTGGCTGTGGAACACGCTGCCAAAACGAGTGGCAGTCCCGACACCGTTGGGACCACCGGAGTGTTTCGCATTGAACCTGGTGCGGTCAACAGCGTGCCCTTTCGCGCATATCTTGAAATCGACCTGCGCGACACGATGCTCGATACGCGTCAAAAAGCACTCGATGAGATCCGCTGCGCCGCCGCTGAAATCTGTTCGCGTCGTTCCGTGGAGCTCGAATTTTCTGAAATCAACGCTGATCCGCCCGCGCCTGGCGATGCCCGCACGATTGCCATCGTAGAGCAAGTTTGCACGGAACTCGGCCTGCGCTACCGCCGCATGGTAAGTCGCGCTTATCACGACTCGCTTTTCATGGCTCGTGTGAGCCCTACGACGATGATTTTTATCCCGTGTCGCAATGGTTGGAGTCACCGCCCTGAGGAATACGCTTCGCCGGAGCACATTACCGCTGGCGTCGAAGTCCTTGCGCGCACGTTGGCACGATTGGCGGTATAAAGGCGTCACCATGGCGCTCGATTTCATCCTCAACGGCAAGGCGACACATGTCGATGGCCTTCAGCCGACCACTACCTTACTCGATTACCTGCGTACGCATGGCTGCACCGGTAGCAAACAAGGCTGCGCCGAAGGTGATTGCGGCGCTTGCACCGTCGCAATCTTGGACCGTGATGCGCACGGCCAAACCACGTATCGCGCTATTAACAGTTGCATCGCACTTCTGCCAATGTTCGCCGGTCGTGAAGTGCTCACCGTGGACGCACTAGCCGAAGGAGCAAAATTGCACCCAGTGCAGAGTAGCATGGTTGAGCATTATGGCTCACAGTGTGGCTACTGTACGCCAGGCTTCGTGGTCTCCCTTTTTGAGGCCTATAACCGTAGTGATTGTCAGACCCCGGCTAAAATCAGCGACCAACTTTGCGGAAATCTCTGTCGGTGTACGGGCTATCGGCCGATCCGCGATGCCGCGCTTGCCACGATGGCCCAAGGTGGTACGGATAAATTCAAAGATCGCCTTAAGCAGCCGCTCGCCGCTCTGAGTGAATTGGACTATGCGGCTGGTGAAAAACGTTTTTTTCGGCCAACTTCTCTCGCGGCTTTGTTTGCTTTTAAGGCCGCACATCCTGCCGCGAATCTAGTGGCTGGGGCTACAGAGATCGGGGTTGAGTTGAATAAAAAAGCGAAGATTTTCCCGCTGCTCATCTCAGTCGAAGCTGTGCCTGAGCTCACGCAAATCTTAGAGACACCTACCGTGTGGCGCATCGGAGCTGGTGCGCCGTTAACTAATGTCGAAGAGGCTTTAGGCACTGAGTTTCCGTCGCTTTCGAAAATGCTTTCCGTCTATGCGTCGCGACAAATCCGCAACCGTGCAACACTCGGCGGTAATATCGCGACCGCCTCACCTATTGGCGACAGCGTGCCCTTGCTGCTAACGCTGGATGCTACGCTGGTGCTCACGTCTGCGAACAGTGAACGTACGGTGGCGCTGCAGGATTTTTTTATTGGTTATCGTAAAACTGTATTGCGGGCGGACGAAGTGATTCGAGAAATCGTCGTGCCGCGAGTCGCACCGGCGCTAGGACACATGCGACGAGTGGATTATTTTAAAGTTTCTAAGCGGCGCGAAATGGACATCAGCATCGTTGCAGGCGCGTTTCGCGTGGAGACCGACGCGACGGGCATCGTTCAGGTCGCGCGTTTGGCTTTTGGCGGAGTCGCGACTACGCCAGTGCGTGCGTTGCGGGCGGAGGTGGCGCTTTTGGGTAAAACGCTCGAGGGCGCAGCGGAGGCCGTGGTGGCAGCATTGCGCACGGAATTTACGCCCATCGACGATGTGCGCGGGAGCGCAGAGTATCGGCGCGGCCTGATCGTAAGTTTGTGGGAGAAATTTGTGAGTGGAGAATACAGCCTCGCGCAGGATGGTGTGCTGGATTTTGCCCCTGGTGCGCCCTTGCAACCTACTGATGAATCGCGCTCATTGCGGCACGACAGTGCGGTCGGTCATGTGACGGGACGTGCATTATACGTTGATGACACGGCCCAGCGCCGCCTGATGTTAGAAGTGTGGCCAGTGATGGCGCCGTACGCCCGAGCTAAAATTACGCGTCGCGATGCCACAAGGGCGCGGGCTTGTGCGGGGATTGCGGCGGTTTTGCTCGCAGAAGATATACCCGGCGAAAACAATGTCGGGCCCGTGCGGCCCGATGAGCCTATGCTCGCGACCGACGAGATTCAATTTCATGGTCAGATTGTGGCGATTGTGGTGGGGGAGTCGATCCGTGCGTGTCGCGCGGCAGCGGCGATGGTAGAGGTGGATTACGTGCCGCTACCGCCGTTGATCGGTATAAGGGCCGCAATAGCGGCGGGCAGTTTTCTGGCCCCTCCACACGAACTGGTACGAGGTAATGTGACGGTGGCACTCGCCGCGTCGCCCCTCACACTCGACGGTGAATTTGAATTTGGTGGGCAGGAGCATTTTTATCTTGAGACGCAAGCCGCTTGGGCTGAGGCAGGCGAGGATGGGTCGATGTTGGTGCATTCCTCGACGCAGCATCCCTCCGAAATTCAGAATATCGTCGCCGAAGTGCTGCACGTGCCTCGGCACAAAGTCGTGGTGCAATCACCTCGCATGGGCGGCGGTTTTGGCGGCAAGGAAACGCAAGGTAACGGTCCGGCTGCGATCGTCGCGCTCGCGGCGCTAAAAACTGGGCGGCCCGTGCGTTGGCAAATGGACCGTGATGTCGACATGACGCTCACGGGTAAACGGCATCCGTTTTTGGCGAAGTTTAAAGTCGGCTACGATCTCGAGGGACGCTTGCTCGGATCGCAGGTGGATCTTGTGTCGGACGGCGGTTGGTCAATGGATCTTTCACAGGCGATCTGTGATCGCGCATTGTTTCACTTAGATAATGCTTACTACATCCCCGCGGTGCGCTTCACGGGACGAATCGCGAAGACGAATGTGACATCGCATACGGCTTTTCGAGGCTTTGGCGGGCCACAGGGCATGCTCGTTGTCGAAGAAATTGTTGCTCGTATCGCCGGGGGGCTTGGGCTCGCACCCGAAGTCGTACGTGAGCGAAATTTTTATCACGGCGTGGGCGCGACGAACATGACGCATTATCGCGAAGATCTCGGGATTAATCGGATTCAAGAAGTGTGGAACCGGGTCTTAACCGAAGCCGGGTTTGCGGAGCGGCGGCGCGCGATTATGGCCTGGAATATGCAGAGCGGGCGGGTGAAACGTGGGCTTGCAGTTACACCAGTAAAGTTCGGAATTTCATTTACGCTTACACATTATAACCAGGCGGGGGCGTTGGTACTGATTTATCCGGACGGATCTGTGCAAGTGAATCATGGTGGCACGGAAATGGGTCAGGGCTTGAATGCTAAGATGCTTGGCGTGGCGATGCGCGAGCTCGGTGTGGCAGCGGAGAAAATTCGGTTGATGCCAACGAGTACGGATAAGGTGCCCAACACGTCGCCGACGGCGGCCTCGAGTGGCGCGGATCTCAATGGTGCGGCTGTGCGCAACGCCTGTGAAATTCTGCGCGAACGTTTGCGGCCTGTGGCGGCAGAATTGCTCGGCGCCAATGAATTGGAGGCGCGGCAGTTGGATTTTGCCGGCGGCGCGGTGGCGGTGCGCGGACAGCCGATGCGCTGCGTGTCGTTTGCTGCGGTGTGTCAACGGGCGTACCTCGAGCGAGTGAGTCTCTCCACGACAGGGTTTTATAAGACGCCGGGGATTCAATGGGACTGGTCCAAGGCGGAAGGGCGGCCTTTTCATTATTTTTCTTACGGCGCATCAGTTTCCGAAGTGGAAGTGGACGGCTACACGGGAATGCATCGCGTGCGGCGCGTGGATATCGTGCACGACGTGGGAGATTCTTTGAATCCGGGGATTGATCGCGGGCAGATCGAAGGCGGATTCGTGCAAGGTATGGGCTGGCTCACGCGAGAAGAATTAAAATGGGACCTGAAGGGGCACTTGCTGACGCACAGCGCGAGCACGTATCAAATTCCGGCGTTTAGTGACGCTCCGGTGGAAATAAACGTGACGCTGCTGCCCATGGCGACTCAGCCAAATACCGTTCACGGGAGCAAAGCGGTGGGCGAACCGCCCTTGATGTTGGCTTTCAGCGTGCGTGAGGCGATTCGCGATGCGGTGGCCAATTTTGGCTTACCTGGTGGTGAAGTGTTGCTTGCATCGCCTGCGACGGGAGAGGTGATTTTTGCCGCACTGCAGGCGCGATTGAAATAACCTAGCCGAGCAGAGGACTGGCTAGGCTCGCAGGTGATGCCGCTGGTGCGAGTTGATCGCGAATCTTTATGAGTTGGGCTGTGATGCTCAGAGCAATTTCGTGCGGGTGGTTGCTCCCGAAATCTTCGCCGATCGGACAGAAAAATTTTTCAGCGCGATCGGGCGTGAGGCCATGGGCGACGAGTTCGCGTCTGAGCACAACAGCTTTGGCTGCGCTGCCGATGGCCCCGAGATACGGAAATGTACGTTCCACGAGGGCGCGTTGTAGCACGGGGCGATCGCTGGCGTGGCCTTTGGTCATGCAGAGAACGAAGGCGGACGAGGGCAACGTTGGGATCAAATCAGACGGGTTGGCGTGGACAATTGTCTGCAGGTTGCGTGCGCGGGGCAGGCGCTCGAGCCAGTCGGCGCGAGGGTCGATTACGGTTACATTACAGGATAGCGGGAGCAGCACCGGCACCAAGGCTTGGACGACGTGGCCCGCGCCGAAGATAATAATTGGCCAGGGACCTGCGGATGCGTGGGGCTCGAAGTAGAGTTTGACAGAGCCGCCGCAGGTCATGCCGACGTCGCCTTTGAGGCTCCAGTTGACGAAGCCTGGCTTCGTGGCGGAGGCGGCCAGGAGTTCTTGCGCGAGCGCTATGGCTTGGGCCTCGACTCGACCGCCGCCGATGGTGCCGGTGAATAGGCCAGCTGGAGTTACGATCATTTTGGCTCCAGTATCTTGGGGCGTGCTGCCTAGCGCATCGACCAAGACGACGAGAACAAAGGCCGCGGACTCGCGCTCAAGTGAGGCGATTTGTTCGTAGAATGTCGGCATTTTTTAAGTTAAACAGGCGGCGTGGCGCGTCAGAGCGGCGTCAGACGAACGGAGCGGAGTTCGAAAGGAATGCCTTCGAGTTGAAAACCAATGCGACCGGAGTGCGGCGTGGCGCGGGAGATTTTATTTTGGAGCACGCCGTTGACGCTGACGCTGATAGTTCCGTCGCGGCAGACGATGTCGCAGCCGTTCCAATCGCCTACAGGTTTTTCGCTGTCGGTGGCGGTGTGGGCGCGGGCCGGAACTTTGACGGCCGGATCTAGCGGTTCGTCAAAGGAGGCGCCGGCCATTGGGATGAGGTCGCCGACTGATTTGTTTTTGGTCTGCACTTGAAGGCAGAGCGGCCAAGCGCGGTCTTTGGGGCCGGAGGCAATGTGGAGCAAGATACCACTGTTGCCGGGTTTATCGGTCCAGCGCCATTCGGCGTGGAGCGTGTAATTTTCGTAGGCTTCGGTGGTCGCGAGGTAGCACACCGGTTGGCCGGCGACCGCGAGGGAGCCATCGGCGTTATAATGGCAGACCGTTTTGATGGAGGCGGGGGTCGTGGGGAGGGTGATGAGTTCCCAGCCTTTTAAGTCTCGGCCATTGAAGAGGTCGGCGGCAGAGACACGAGTTAGGCTAAGTAGACTGAGCAAGAGGAGCGTGCGTGCGATCATAAGTGGGTGGAGTTGGCGGCGCTTGAGTTTGCAATCGCTTAACTGGCAGCGAAAGCGCCGAGCCCGGGGCCCTGGCCGAGACGTTTGCAGATGCGGGCTAGGGCGAGTTGGTCGCGAGCTGAAAGAATGGAAAATTCGCGGGTAAGATTGGCGGCTATTTTTGGGAAAAGTGTCCCGATGAAACGGCGGCCTTTGGAAGTGAGTTCCACTTTGATGAAACGACGGTCACCGGTCTCGCGGGTGCGGGACACGAAGCCGTCCCGCTCGAGATTTTTTACGACGAGGGTGAGGTTACCGCCGCTTTTGAGGAGTTTACTGGCGAGTTCGGATTGGAAGAGTGGCCCGAGGTGGTACAGGGCCTCGAGCGCGCCGAACTGCGTTAGCGTGAGATGGTCGGGCAGTGCAACATGGGCGCGGGTCGTAACCGAATCGGTGGCGCGCATCAGTTTGAGGTAGGCATCCAGGGCTACCGTTTCGGCCTTAGAACCTTGGTGACGCGTGCCCATGGTGTAGCTCGATGAAGGGATGGGCGTGGCGGCTCGGCGATCGGTCTGTTTAGACCTCGTCAATTTTATTGATCCGACCTATGTGGCGACCGCCTTCAAATGGAGTAGCCAGCCAGACTTTCACGATGACCAAGGCCTCTGCTTCGGAGACGGTGCGTTGCCCCAGGGAGAGGCAGTTGGCGTCGTTGTGGGAGCGGTTCCAGATAGCGACTTGTTCGTTCCAGCAGAGTCCGCAGCGGACGCCTTTGACGCGGTTGGCGACGATGGCCTCGCCGTTGCCTGAGCCGCCAAGAACGATGCCGCGTTGAACTTCGCCACGGGCGACGGCCTCCGCTACGGGCCGAATGAAATCGGGGTAGTCGCAGCTCGCTTCCGAGTGGGTGCCGAGATCGCGCACCGTGTGGCCGGCTGAGAGCAGCATGGCCTTGATGGCTTCCTTATAGGCGAAGCCGGCGTGATCGGAACCGATGGCGATAGTAAACTGCTGGGACATGGCGGGCGGAGGTGTCGAGTTAAGGAAAATGCCTCAAGGGCGTTGGACTTAGGTCGTTATTCGATGGTCTCAGAAGTGTCGCAAACAAATTTCCTGCGACGTAAAATAAGCTGGACTAGGTTGAGGTGGCGTTGGACTCGGGCTGGTGGGAAATAACTGTTTTTAAAACCCCGTCGATCAAGCCCCAGAAGGCGGCGGCGTTGCTTAGATCGGGCAGTACGGCGGTGGGGGTGTGGGTAGCGAGGGCAGCGACGCTGTGGCTGCCGGTGGCGACCGCGAGAGTTTTAGCACCGATTATGCGGCCGCAGGCGATATCGTGGGGTGTGTCGCCTATGACCCAAACGCATTCGGGCTTGAAATCGATACCCGTGTGTTCGCGGGCCCGACGGAGGGCATGGGGCCCGAGATCGTTGCGGTATTCGCTGTCATCGGCGAAGGCGCCGAAGGGAAAAAAATCCCAGAGGCCGTGGAAACTGAGTTTAGCGTGGGCGCCGCGTTGGACGTTACCAGTTAGAAGGGCTTGGGTGATGTCGGGCCGCGCGGCGGCGGCAGCCAGGAGGGCGGGGACACCGGGAAGGATGAAGGCGCTGGGGTTGGCGAGCTCGGTGGGTAGCGTAGCGACGTAGTGGTCGAGGAAACGGGTGAAGTTATCTTCGGAGAGGGGAAGATTGTAGCGTGTGAAAATCTGGCGCAAGATGTGTCGATCGGTGCGACCTGCGTAATCGATATCGTCGAGGCTGGCCTGTATGCCGTGGAGTTCGCGCAGCGGGGCTCGTAGGGCTCGCATGCCCGCGCCACCAGAGGTGAGGATCGTTCCGTCGATGTCCCAGAGTAGGAGTGTTTTCACGTGAAATTAAATCTGCCAAGGAGCTTCAATGAGTTGCGAATTTAAACAGGAGCGTTAAGGTTAACACCAAGATGAAATCTTTCAAATTTGGACTCGTCGTGGGGGTTTTATGCTCGGTCTTGGCGTTGACGGGATGCTCGACGCCTGAGGCGCGGATACAAAAAAATCCGGAGATATTCTCTCGCCTGCCGTCGGCGCAGCAAGAGATGATCAAGAAAGGGCAGGTAGGCGTGGGCTTTGACCAAGAAATGGTGAAGCTGGCGCTAGGTGAACCCGACCGGATCGTGGCGCGCACGGATGCGCTGGGCACGACGGAGATTTGGAGTTACATGATCTACGATTCCAACGAAGGATCCCTCCTTTATCGTGGATATTATCACCGCTATTACGTCTGGGGTGATCCATTTTATCCATACTATTTGAGCTACTCGGCGCGGCGGACGAGAGAGCAACTTAAGGTGGTGTTCGATGCGTCCGGTAAGGTCGCAAGCATCGAGCAGGAGAAGCGCTAAAGACTTTAGGCCGTAACGAGACGGCCCTTAGTCTGGCGGACCTTGACGTCGACTTTAAGTGAACGAGTGGGCGCGCCCCGATACGTGCCGTTGATTGGTCGGATGTCAGCGTAGTCGCGACCTACGGCGACTTTGACGTAGCGGTCGTCGGCAGGGCGGTCGTGGGTGGGATCAAAGGCAGCCCACCCGTAGCCTGGCACATAGGCTTCGATCCAAGCGTGTGACGCTTCGATTTCTCGTGGGCGGCGGGTCGTGTTGAAAAAATAGCCGCTTACGTAACGAGCGGGAATGCCCAGGCTGCGACAAAGGCCGAGATGGACGTGGGCAAAATCTTGGCAAACGCCCATGCGGAGTTTTAGGGCATCGTTGGCGCGAGTGCTAACGCCGGTGGTCTTAGGTTTGTAAGCGAAGGTGCGGTAGATGTGGCGACCGAGGCGGCAGACTTCGTTCCATACATCAGCTCGGCCGTCGCATAGGGCATCTTGGGCTTCGCGCCACAGATCGACTTCAAGCGGCACGTAATGAGAGCTGGTGTAAAATTCGGCGAACATCTCGCGCTCAGCGGAGCGTTCGAGATCAGTTGATAAGACTGACGGCACGGAGGGACGGTCGTCGTTGGGCGTTGTCTCCACCAGCGATTGGGCCTCAACGATGAGTTTGGTGTGACCTTCGGCGATATCGAAATAGTGAATTGTATTACCGTAAAAATCGCTGTAATCCTGCGGAGTTGCGTTTGGCTCAAGTCGCAAGTTAAAGGTTACGCACTTTTGAAAGGCGTCGTCGATTGGGCGCAGACGCACTTCGTTAAAGCTGTCATGTGCTTTGCCAGCGTAGGTAAAAGTCGTGCGGTGTAGGATGCTCAGGTGCATGGGCCAAGCGACGTCAAAATCAGATGCGCGGTTGGCGCCGTCGCAAATGTAAATTATTGTGCGGTAACTACTGTTGTTGCTGTTGCTGCTGTTCCTCGGTGCTCGATTCGGCGGGATAAAACATAGTAGTTTGTACTACCTCCTCGCCGATGGTATCTAGGGTAGTCTGCACTTGTTGGAGGAATTCGTGGAGACCTTGTTTGAGGATTTCGGCGATACTCAAGGATTGGAGATCGGCCAGCAAGCGGCGAGCAGCACGAGCAGCATCGGATTTGGGACGGGCGCCCATTTCGCTGAGTATCCGACGCAGAAAATCGTCGATCTGGGCCACGCAGTAGTGCAGGGAGCGCGGGAAGGAATCTGAGAAGATGAGAAACTCGGCTGCTTTCCAAGGTAGGATGGCGCTGACGTGCGCGCGGCGGTAGGCTTCAAGGGCACTGGCGGAGCGGAGGACGGCTTGCCACTGCGCTGTATCGACGGCGCCACCGATGTCAGAAGCGCTTGGCAGAAGAATGTGGTATTTAACGTCGAGGATACGTGTGGTCTTGTCTGCGCGCTCAATGTATTTGCCGAATTGGATAAATTCCCAGCCCTCGCTGCGTGAGTAGGTTGCACCGGTTAGGCCCTGAAAAAGATGAGAAGCCTGTTTGATCCGAGCGAAAAATTCGTGGGGTCCGCTGGCCCAGACGTCGGTGGTATTTTGTGATTTAAGATAAAGATGAAGTTCGTTGAGAGTCTCCCACATCTCGGCTGAGATTTGGTCGCGGATCATACGGGCGTTTTCGCGGGCAGCGAAGACGCAGGCTAGAACGGAGCCAGGATTGCGGAGGTCGAAGGCAAGGAATTCGGTGACCGTGCGGCTTGTGGCGGTTTTGTAGTGCTCGGCGAAAAGCTTTTCTTCACCTGTGCTAAGAATGATGGAATCCCAGTGGTCTTTTAGGCTGGCGTCGTTCAGGCCCTGGAAATCAAGGAGAAACTGGAGGTTGACCTCCAGTAGGCGGGCGATGTTTTCGGCGCGCTCGATATAGCGGCTCATCCAATACAGCGAGTGCGCTACGCGGGAGAGCATTACATTGGTTTGCGGGCGTGAGGGCGGAAGTTTAGTGGCGGGAGGCACGGCGAAATTTTTTGAATGGGTGCGTCGGTTTTTATTCGTCGCCTTGGAGAACCCAGGTGTCTTTGGAGCCACCCCCTTGGGAGGAATTGACGACAAGGGAGCCCTTGCGGAGGGCTACGCGTGTGAGGCCGCCGGGGGTGACAGTAATTTTTTTGCCGTAGAGAATATACGGGCGCAGATCGATGTGGCGGCCTTGGAGTTCGCCGTCGCAGTAAGTGGGCGAGCGCGAGAGGGCGATCGGATCTTGGGCGATGAAGTTGCGGGGGTTGGCGGCAACTTGGGTGCGAAAGCTCTCGCACTCAGCTTTAGTGGAGGCCGGGCCGATCAACATGCCGTAACCTCCGGCCTCGTTAGCAGATTTCACAACGAGCTTAGAGATGTTTTCGAGGATGTATTTTCGGTCCAGCGGTTCGGAGGCTAGGTAAGTGCTTACGTTGGCAAGGATAGGTTCTTCGCCGAGGTAGTATTTGATGATTTTTGGGACGTAGGCGTAGATGACTTTATCGTCAGCGACTCCTGTGCCGATGGAGTTGGCGATGGCGACATGGCCGGCGCGGGCGGCAGCGACTAGTCCCGGGACACCGAGCATAGAATCGGCGCGGAAGACGGTGGGGTCGAGGAAGTCGTCGTCGATGCGGCGGTAGATGACGTCGACTTGGACCAGGCCAGCGGTGGTGCGCATGTAAACCTTAGATTCACGCACAACCAGATCGCGACCTTCGACGATGGGTATGCCCATTTGGCGGGCGAGAAAAGTGTGCTCGAAGTAGGCGCTGTTGTGGACCCCAGGAGTTAGGAGTACGACATTGGGTTTGTCGGAGTGATCGGGCGCGAGGTAAAGGAGTGACTTAAGCAGAGCGTCGCCATAGGTCTCAACGGGTCGTACGCCGTAGCTAGAGAAAAGATTGGGAAACGCACGTCGCATCGCGACGCGGTTTTCGAGCATGTAGGAGGCGCCGGAGGGGCAGCGCAGGTTGTCCTCAAGCACAAGGTAGTTGCCAGCGTGGTCACGGATGAGATCGGTTCCGCAGATGTGAACGTAGATTTCGCGCGGGACATTGAAGTTCATGAACTCGCGGCGAAAATGTTTGGCCCCTAAAATGAGAGCTGCGGGAATAATTTTATCCTTCAGTATTTTTTGGCCGTGATAGAGATCGTGGAGGAAAAGATTGAGCGCAGTGATGCGCTGGATGAGTCCGGCTTCAAGTTTGGTCCATTCGCGACCGGGAATAATTCGCGGTATGAGATCGAAGGGAAAAATACGCTCAGTGCCCTCGGAATCGTTGTAGACAGTGAACGTCACGCCGCGCCGCAGGAATGCGAGGTCCACAGCAGCGCGTCGCTGGTTAAAGTCGGCGGCGGGTAACGTGGTAAGACGTTCGGCGAGACGACGATAATGGGGGCGGACTGTTTTGCCATCGGGCTCAAACATCTCGTCGAAGAAGGAGCCGGCGTCGTAGGTAGAGCTGATGAGCGACACGTGGAAGGGTTTGGGTTGCGGGTGTTGCCTCAGCAAGTCCTTTGCCAGCTGTACTATTTAGGCTTGGTCCCTAGTCATTTGCGCCTGGCTTACTTTGTAGCAGGTGAATGGGCGAAAAAAATCCCCGCCGGTTAAGGCGGGGATTTCGGCGGATTCGCTGCGAGCTGAGCAGCGTCCTAATGATGTTTATATGGACTTAAAGTGCGTGTAGGGCACGCTTGCTAACGGCGAGTGCTGCTTCCTTAACAGCCTCACTCATAGTTGGATGTGCATGAACAGTACGCGCGAGGTCTTCGGCGCTGCCGCCGTACTCCATGTGCGTCACAATTTCACTGATCAATTCGCCGGCGCCTTTACCGAGAATTTGCGCGCCGAGGATTTTGTCGGTCTTCGCATCGGCTATGATTTTGACGTAGCCTTCGGTGGCGTCGTTGGCGAGCGCTCGACCGTTGGCGGCGAAGTTGAATTTACCTACGTTGATTGCCAATCCGGCGGCTTTTGCCGCGTCTTCGCCGAGCCCAATCGAAGCTACTTCAGGATCGGTGTAAACGATTGCTGGGATAAGATCCCAGTTCACGTGACCGGCTTTGCCTGCGATCCACTCGGCGACGGCGACGCCGTCTTCCTCGGCTTTGTGCGCGAGCATTGGGCCGGCGACCACATCTCCGAGCGCCCAGATGCCAGGAACGTTGGTCTTAAGGTGCGCGTCCACTTTGATGCGTTTTTTCTCGTCGAGCTGCACCCCAGCATTTTCGAGGCCGAGGCTATCGGTGAAAGGCCGGCGACCGACGGCCACGAGGACTTTGTCCGCCGGGAAAGAAAGTTTTTCGGTGCCGCGTTCCGCAGTGAGTACACCCTTGGTGTAGCCGGTGACCTTCGCGCCGATCTCGATCTTAAGGCCTTGTTTTGTGAGAATGCGGGTGAAGTTACGGACGATATCGTCGTCGTAGGTTGCTATGATTTTAGGAAGAAATTCGACGACGGTGACCTCGGAGCCCAGGCGAGACCAGACCGAGCCTAGTTCGAGGCCGATGGCGCCACCGCCTACAACTACGAGTTTCTTCGGGACGCTGGAGAAATGGATGGCGTGGTCACTGGAGACTACACTCGTGCCGTCAAATTTCATGAACCCCAACTCGACCGGTGCCGAGCCGGTTGCGATGACAATATTTTTAGCGGCAAGCACTTCTTCACCGACTTTGATCGTGGTGGGCGAGGTGAAGCTCGCGCTCCCGGTGAGGACGGTTATCTTACGGCCCTTGGCGAGTTGGGCGACGCCCCCGACGAGCTTCGTCACGACGTCGTCTTTTTTCTTCAACAACGTGGCCAGGTCGAGTTCAACGCCGGACAATTTGATGCCGTGTGCGGCGGCGTGCGAGCGGGCGAAGACAAATTGCTCGGATGAGTGGAGCAGTGCTTTGCTGGGGATGCAACCAACGTTAAGGCAGGTGCCACCGAGCGTGGCGCGTTTTTCGATGAGGGCGACTTTGAGGCCGAGCTGCGCCGCGCGAAAGGCGCAGACGTAGCCGCCAGGGCCGGCGCCGATGACGATCAGATCGTAGGAATTAGGAGCGGAAGACATAAGAGTTTTTTTGAACAACGAAACTGCGAAGAACGCAGAAAAGGTGAGCTGAGAGAATGCCTCCGGCTCAGTTGCGATGGATCGCGCTGCGCCGCTTAAATAGCGAGGAGTAGACGAGCGGGGTCTTCAATGGCTTGTTTCACCTTCACGAGGAAGGTGACGGCTTCTTTACCGTCAACGAGGCGATGGTCGTAGCTGAGGGCGAGATACATCATGGGGCGGATGACGACTTCGCCGTTGAGGGCAATCGGGCGGTCGTTGATGGCGTGGAGGCCTAGGATGGCGCTCTGCGGGGCATTGATGATCGGAGTCGAGAGCATCGAGCCGAACGTGCCGCCGTTGGTGATCGTGAAGACGCCGCCTTCGAGGTCGGCTAGGGTGATCTTGCCGTCGCGCGCGCGCTTGGCGACCTCGCCGATGGCTTTTTCAATACCAGCCATGCTGAGGGTGTCGCAATCGCGAATAACGGGCACCATAAGGCCCTTTTCCGTCGAAACGGCGACGCCAACGTCGTAGTAATGATTTTCGACGATGTGGTCGCCGTCGATCTGAGCGTTGATGGCGGGAATTTCTTTGAGCGCGTTCACGACAGCCTTCGCGAAGAAGGACATGAAGCCGAGTTTGAAACCGTTCTTTTTGACGAAATCGTCTTGGTATTTGGCGCGTAAGGCCATGACGGATGACATGTCGACCTCGTTGAAGGTCGTGAGCATGGCGGCTTCGTGTTGAGCGGCGACGAGGCGCTGGGCGATTTTTTGACGCAGCGGGGTCATCTTGCGGCGCGATTGGCGGGCACCTGCCGGGACGGTGGCCTTCGGGGCCGCCGCAGCAGCGACGGTGGCTTGGGCTGGAGTGATGGCAGGAGAGGCGGGTTTTTCGCCGGCGGCGAGCATGTCGCCTTTGGTGACGCGGCCCGCTTTGCCGGTGCCGGCAACGGTGGCGGGGTCGATCCCCGTTTCTTCGGCGAGACGGCGAACGGCCGGGGAGGCGCTGGCTTCTTTAGCTGCTGCGGCGGGCGCAGCGATCGAAGCGGCAGGCGCGGGTGCACCCGCGGTGGCGGCGAAGTCGATGGTGGCGACGGTGGCGCCGATCTTCACTTCGGTGCCGGCGGCTACTTTGAGGGAGATTTTACCAGAGGATTCTGCGGTGCCTTCGGAGGTAATTTTGTCAGTCTCGAGTTCGAAGAGCGGTTGGTCTTTTTTAACGATGTCGCCGTCTTTGACGTGCCATTTGGCAAGGACACCTGAGCTGATGGATTCGCCCATGGGCGGGATTTTGACTTCGAGTAGGGACATGGTCGGGAGGGTTCGAGCGGTTTAAAAAATCTAGGCGAGGGTGAGTTTAGAGCAAATCAGAGCGTGAAGGCCTCGTTGAGGAAGGCGGTGAGTTCTAGGCGGTGGAGGGCGAGGTTGCCTACGGCTGGAGAGGCCGAGGCCCCGCGTCCTGCGTAGGTGGGTTTGCGGCCGAAGATTTCTTCGAGCTGCGGAGCGATATAAGACCAAGCACCCATGTTCTGCGACTCTTCTTGCGCCCAGATGAGACGGGCGCTGTGGCCGTAGGCATCGGAGAGTTTAGAGAGGGCGTCGCGGTGGAGCGGATACAGTTGTTCGACGCGGACGATAGCGGTGTCGGTGATTTTGTTTTTCGCGCGGTAATCGACGAGATCGTAGTAGACCTTGCCGGAGCAGAGTATGAGGCGCTCGGTCTTTTTCGGCGCGGCCGGATCGTCGATGATTTCTTGGAAGGCGCCAGTAGTGAAGTCCTCGAGTTTGGAGATGGCTGCCGGATGGCGCAGGAGGGATTTCGGCGACATCACGACGAGCGGTTTGCGGAAATCGCGTTTCACTTGGCGGCGTAGAGCATGGAAGAAGTTCGCCGGGGTCGTGATGTTGGCGACCTGCATGTTGTCTTCGGCGCAGGCTTGGAGGAAACGCTCGAGGCGGGCCGAGGAGTGTTCGGGGCCTTGGCCCTCATAACCGTGGGGCAAGAGCAACACGATGCCGCTGGTGCGCTGCCACTTGGATTCACCCGACGAGATGAATTGGTCGATCATGACCTGGGCGCCGTTGGCGAAGTCCCCAAATTGGGCTTCCCAGATGCAGAGCATCTCGGGATAATCTAGCGAGTAGCCATAGTCAAAGCCAAGGACGGCGACTTCGGACAACAAGGAATTATAAACACAGAAGCGGGCGGTCGCGCCGGGGATGTTTTTAAGCGGCGTATATTTCTCGGCAGTCTCGGCGTCGTTGAGGACGGCGTGGCGGTGGGTGAAGGTGCCGCGCTCGCAATCCTGGCCGCTGAGGCGTACGGGCGTGCCCTCGGCAAGGAGCGAACCGAAGGCAAGGGCTTCGCCGAAACCCCAGTCGATCGAGCCGCCGTCTTTGTGGGCAGCGATGCGGGCTTCTAGGAAGCGTTGGACTTTGGGGTTAACCTTAAAAGTTGCAGGAACCGTGGTGAGGCCTTGGACGACGCGGTCGAGGACGGCTCGGTCCACGCCGGTAGGGACAGTGGTGTGGTTGTACCCAGGTTGGAAAACGGCGGTCGATCCTTTGAAGGCGTCGGCCGGCTTGGCTTTGGCGCGCCTCGCGATTTTCGTGGCTTCCCGTTCTTTGGCTTTGGCGAGATTTTCTTCGAAAGCAGCGGAGTATTCGGCTGTGATGGCGTCGCCCTCCGCGGCGGTGATCGTACTAGCGCCGACGAGTTGCCCGGTGTAAATGGCGGATACGAGGGGATGTTCGGCGATTTTTTTGTAAAGGATGGGCTGGGTGAAAGCGGGTTCGTCGGTCTCGTTGTGGCCGCGGCGACGGAAGCAATACATATCGATGAACACGTCGCGGTGGAATTGCTCACGGAACTCTAGGGCGAGTTGTGAGACCATGCAGACGGCTTCAGGGTCGTCGCCGTTGACGTGGAAAATCGGGGCCTCGATCATCTTGGCGATGTCTGTGCAGTAGCGGGTCGAGCGAGAATCGTGCGGGTCGGTAGTGAAACCGATCTGGTTGTTGATAACGAAATGCAGCGTTCCGCCGGTGCGGTAACCGGGGAGTTGAGAGAAATTGAGGGTCTCTGCGACGACGCCTTGGCCGGCGACGGCGGCGTCACCGTGAATGAGCAACGGAAGAACTTTGGAGCGCGTCTCGGTGTCGCCGCGGATGCGTTGGCGGGCGCGGGCTTTGCCTTCGACGACGGGATTTACAATCTCGAGGTGGGAAGGATTGGCGGCGAGTCGGACTTCGACCTTGGCGCCTGAAGTTGTCGTTAAGATGGATTCGTAACCGAGGTGGTATTTCACGTCACCATCGCCGGCGACAGTATCGGGCAGGTAATTTTCGGAAAATTGTTCGAAGAGTTGGTCGAACGATTTACGCATGACCGAGCAGAGAACGTTGAGGCGACCTCGATGTGCCATACCCATTACGATTTCTTCGACGCCTACATCGGGACTGTGGTCGATGATAGCATCGAGCGCAGCGATGATCGTTTCACCGCCTTCGAGCGAGAAACGTTTTTGGCCGACATATTTGGTGTGGAGGAAACGCTCGAACAACTCGGCCTTGTGGACGCGGCGAAGGATGCGGACTTTTTGGGGTTGGGTGAATTTCGGTTGGAGGCGCGTGGACTCAATCCTATCCTGTAGCCAACGGCGGCAATCGGTGTCTTGGATGTGCGCGTATTCGACGCCGACGTGGCCGCAGTAGGTCTGTTGGAGGGAGGCGACGATCTCTCGCAGCTTCATCTGGCCGCCGTTGAGATACGTGCCCGTGTCAAACGAAGTGTCGAGATCGGCTTCAGACAAGTTGAACTGCTCGAGGGAAAGTTTCGCTAACGGTGCGGGAGCGGCGCTGAGTGGATCGAGGTGCGCCTGAAGGTGGCCGATGGAGCGGTAGGCGTTGATGAGGTAGTGGACGCGGGCTTGTTTGAGGCTATCGACGATGTTGACGTTGGCTACGGCGTCGCTCGGCCCATTCAGGGCGGATGCGAGCGTGCCGCTGTTGTTGCCTAGGCTGAAACCTTGGAAGAATGCTCGCCATGTAGGGTCGACGGAATCGGGTTGGTCGAGCCAAGCTTGGTACATTTGCTCGATCACGGCGGCGTTGGCGTGGGTCGGGACGGACATGGAATTCATGGAAGAGGAATTTGATTTTTAAGGTTACTTGAGCGCGGCGTGCCGGCGTTGAACCGGCGCGCGCGATCTCACTAATAACAGTTAATATATCATTTAAAGCAGGCCTCGTTGGCCTAGACAAGCGCATGCAGGGTGACTTTGAGGGATTGCAATCCCGCTTAAGGTAGGTAGCAGAACGATTAGTAGTCCATCTAGGAGAATGGGCCTCGACGTAGGTTAAAAATTTTGTAAATACATATATAATAACATTATGCAAATAAAAATTAGAGCTGCTATCGTTGCACTACTCGCCGCGATTAAGGTCGGAGATGGGCAGTCGGTGGCCGAGGAAATGGCGCGTTTGGATGATTTTCTGGCCCAAGGTCGGCTCGCGCTGCATCCTCAGTTGGTGCACTTTTTGGAAAATCGAAGCTATGCAAAAGCCCTGATGTTTTTGGGTGGCGAGACCGATATCCCTGTCGGCGCGTGTGGCGGACGAGCGGCTCGAAAGGTGGGGGCTTAATCATGGCGCGCGGTGATAAAGTAGCGACCGACGGTGGCGGGTCCTTGGCGCAAAATCCCTTTGCGGTGCTGAGTGGTGCTGGCTTGCCCAATATGCCGGTGCAACCCGTCGCGGTCGGCGCAGTGACGTCCGCAACCTCGAGCAAGCCCGAAAAAAATCGCGGTCGCATCGATGTTCGGCGTGAGACGGGTGGACGCAGCGGGAAAACGGTCACCGTGGTCGACGGTTTCATCGGCATAGGGCTGTCTGAAAAAGAACAGCTCTGCAAAAAAATGCGCGGCGCGTGCGGTTGCGGCGGGACCGTCAAGGAAGGCCGCATCGAAATTCAGGGCGATCAACGGGAAACGATTGCACGTATTCTAAGCCAGGCGGGTTTTCGTGCCGTGATGGCTGGAGGTTAACTCCGATTAACCTCTTGGTGCCCAAAGTGCGAAGAGCTATTCGCTCCTCGTGTCTCAGCATTGCGCCGGCTTCTAAGCTTAAGCTGCGAGGCCGGCAGTGAGGGCAAGGGCGCCTTTGGCGCGATTGAGGATGTAGAGATGGTACCCGGGGGCGCCTTGCTTTAAGAGGTCGCGAATCTGTGTGAGGGCCCAGTCGATCCCGATCGTTTCAACGACCTCGGTGTTTTCGGCGGCGACTTCCAAGCGGGTAATAAGTTTCTGAGGCAAGGTCGTGCCGCACATGGCGGTGAAGCGTTGAATTTGTTTTAGCGAGAGAACAGGCATAATACCAGGCACGATGGGAACGTTGATCCCGTAGGCACGGCATTTGTCGACGAAGCGGTAGTAGATGGCATTGTCGAAGAAGAGTTGAGTGGTAATGAAGGCTGCGCCGGCGTCGACTTTGCGTTTTAGGTGAGCGAGGTCGATTTCAAGCGAGGGGGCTTCGGGGTGTTTCTCGGGATAACCGCCTACGCCGAGACAAAAACCGCTGTGCCTGGATTTAAGGAGTTCTACCAAGTCGCTGGCGTAGCGGAGCCCGTCTTTATAGGGGGTGAAAGCGGTTTCGCCCTTGGGCGGATCGCCGCGAAGCGTCATAACATTACGAAAGCCGCTGGCGTGAATGCGGTCGGCAACCTTGGAGAGTTCTTCACGGGAGTGGCCCACGCACGTGAGGTGGGGCATGACGGTGAAGCCGAAATCGCATTTAAGGAAATCACAAACTTGCGCTGTGCGGTCGCGAGTCGTGCCACCGGCGCCGTAGGTGACTGACACGAAGTCGGGGTTCATGCGCTTGAGCGCGGCGGCGGTGGCGCGAAGTGCTTCGACGCCCGCGTCATCTTTGGGCGGGAAAAACTCCAGGGAGCGCAGTGGCCGGCCTAGAGCAAAGAGCTCGGAAATCGGACGATCTGCCGATGTGGCAGGGATGTTGGTGGGGGCGGGCGCGGGGCTCTTAGGCTCTTGTAACATAACGTATCAACGCATAGGTAAGTGTTGATACGTGTAAAGGATTGAGTTTTGTCGGCTAGGGTTTGGCGACCGAAGGCATCGGTGGGGCTGCCTCAAAGAGATCGGCGGGTTTTTGCGGTAGGCTTGTGAACGAATATTCGGCGATCTGGAAGGCTCGCTTGGCCATAAGAGCGTTAATGAGGTTGGAAGAATCGCTATGGATTAGGGTTACGAAGACCGGACCCGCGGGTATAGTTTCGAATTCGGGTGCCATTGGTTTTGCAGGTTCAGTTGGGGTGCCGTTGGCGGTTTTGTGGGCGAGGTCTGTCGCAGATCCAAGGGAGGAGAGCGTAGTCTTGGCGTCGGGTATAGGTGGTTTGATTTTCTTTTCCTCCGGTTTACGGCTTAGCCCGATTTGTAGGATCTTCCTATCAAAGGTCTCAATTCGGTAAATTCGCGCGTACGGCTTGGCGGCGAGAGCAGAATTGTCGGAGAGGTCGGTGGTGTCGGTAAACCGAAGGCCGGTTAAGGTGTTGAGCGTCGTAGCGAGGGCGTCGGATTTTATTTTTTGACCAATGGGGATGGCGGAGGTTGTCCACGGCTCTTCTTTTTTGGAGCGCTTAAATGTGATGCTCTCGCTAGCAGAGAAAGGGATTTCGATCTGAGCGATGTCGTCGGGTTTGACGCTGAGCAGTTCTGCTTGGGCCCAATTTTTAGGTTCTAGGTCGAGGTAGGTATTTGCCGCGCTGAGGTAGGCTTTGGCTTCGTTGCCGAAGCGGACGAAGCGTCCGCCGGTTTCGGAGGGCTTGCCAAGAGTGATGAGCGCAAGCTCTTTGGCGGACCCATCGAAAACGGTGATTTGCGTGTCCTTGAACTCGAGGCGGGCGATGCGGTCAGGGTTGGTGGTGACAAGGCGGGTAAGTTTGGCCTCGGCGAGTTCTGTAACGAAGCGTGCGATTTTTGGGAAATCAGCTGGGAAATCGTAATACGTTGGGACGTGCCACGCGCCGGAGGGGTCACGTTTGAGGGTGAGCTGTTTTCCTCCGTCGGAGAGACGAATTTCGGCGATGTTTTCGACGGTGGGGGTGGTGAGAAGAGGATGGTCTAGGCGCGCGTCAGAGGAAGAAGCGGGCGCAGGGCGACGTACGATAAAGACGAAGGCTGAAACCGCGGTGAGTAGGGCGACGATGAGTAGGAGTTGCTTGAGTTTCATCGGTGAGAAAGGCAATCAGTTCGAGTTTTTGCGGGAACGGGCGAACCAGAAGCCGAAGGCGCCGATCACCAGCGGGCTGGCTATGAGGTTGATCAAGAGCAGGCGATTTTCCAGCGCGTCGATATCCTCACGCAGGGCCCGGCGAATCTCACGGCGTTCGCTTTGGAGGGTCGCTTGTTGCTTTTGAAAATCGCCGATGGCTTTAGTAATTTCGGGGGAAGCGACGAGTTTATTGGCTTCGCCTTTTTTACCCTGAAGTTCGCTGAGTTTGGTTTGGACTTGTTGGAGGCGAGATTCTAGGGCAGTTAGTTTTTCTTGATATTTTTTATTGGCCTCGATTTCCATGGTGCGTACGATTTCGAAAGGACGTACGGAGTTCCCCTTGCCGCGAAGTGAAATAAGATCGGAGGAGCCGGAAAGGAACTCGAGGGTGTTCGCGGCAAAGGCTAAGTTATCGTTAAAGGGTTCGGCTGCGGTTTGGCCGAAGAAATTCATTTTGCGGATGCTATAGTCATCGAAGAGCCAGTCGGTGTCGGCGATGACAAAGAGCGTCGAAGTGGTTTTGGATTCGCTGAGGTTGCGGGTAGTCGCTGCAGGGGGGGTGGAGGGGGAGGAGTCTTTTTTATCAGGATCCTGGGGAGCGCCAGCGGGGAAGGCTGTTTTGAATTTGCCGGTAATAAGCGCTGCTAGAGTTTTTTTGCCAGTTGGCGTGATTTGGCGGGCGATGGCGTCAGGTTGTGAAAACTGTAGGGCCATGGCTGCTACGTCACCAGACTGAGCGGAGGATTCGACGAGCGGAGTAAAGGTTGTGGTAGCGCCCACTTGGGGAGCGAGAAAACCGGGCTCAATGAAGAGTGCGGAGTTAAGTTGTCCCGTAGGTGCGGAGGTGGCGTTGAAATTGCCGCGTCGTAGGCTAAGCCAAACGGGATAGCGGGCGAGCTGGCCGCCCTGGGTCTGGACTTGCGTGGCGTTCTCAAGATCGCCCACGATTTTTTGTGGATCGTAGTTAATACCGTAAGTAGATAGAAGCGGGGCTAGGTCGCTGGAGACGTTCGACGGTTGACCACCCATCATCGATTGCTGGGGGTTATTTTGGCGTTTAAAATATTGGGAGGATGGATCGACTGCTAGGAACACGGGCCGGCCATCGAGGATAAATTGATCGATGGCGAACTGCAGTTTCGTTGTAAGATTCTGCGGGTGAATGACGGCAAGTGCGTCGAGTCCGGCGGGTAGCTCGCTGGCGGTGGGTTCGATGCGGATGATTTGAAACGTTTTTTCCCACTCGGTGGTGACGAATTGGCCTGGCTGGGGCTGCTGACGCATCATCATCATCATTTGAGCTTCCTGTTGGCTGGTACCTTGAAGTGGTAGGCTGGTAAGGAGGCCGAGTTTCTTCTTGTCGATTTGCTGGACGCTATAAACGAGTTGGGAAAGATCATACTCAAGGAATTGCTCGCGCTGAGGGTTGAGCGCGGAGAGCGTTTTTTGTTGGTCGGCTTGGGTCGCGACTATACCAAATTGTATTTGTTCGCCGGTGGCCGGAATCAGTTGAGGCTGGATGCGAGCGGCGGTGGCCCGCTCTTCTTCAGGAGTGTCCGGACGGGGATCAATGACGTTGAGGGTGATTTTTCCGCGAGAGGCGCGAGCGTATTGGCGTAGCATTTCCTCTACGCGAGTTGCGTAGTTTTTATACGCGATGGGTAGGCCGTTGGCAGACTTAGTAAAATAGAAATCGAGTGTGATAGGCTCTTCAACTTTGACCAACAGCGCTTGGGTGCCTGAAGAAAGCGTATATATGCGTTCGGCGGTGGTATCGAGGCGCGCGGGGAGATTGGCCGCGAGATAGTTGACGAGAACTAGGCCGATGAAAAGGAGGACGATAGAGATGGCTTTGCCGCTGAGTTTCATGGTGGTCGGGGGCGAAGTTTTAGCGTTCGAGGGCTACGACGTTCAGAAAGAGCGTGAACCCCATCAACGAGAGAAAGAAGACTACGTCTTTGGGATCGATGATTCCTTTGGTGAAAGCGTCAAAGTGAGTGACGAAACTGAAATTGGAGATTATGTCTGCGACGCTGACTGGTAGCACACTTTCTAGTGTCGTAGTGAAGCTACTCAGGCCGAGAAACACAAAGACGGCGCAAGCCGCCAGACTCAGTACGAAGCTAATGACTTGGTTTTTGGTGAGCGCAGAAGTGAGGGCGCAGATCCCGAGATATGCGCCGGCCATGAGAATAGCGCCGAGGTAGCTCGCGGCCATCACACCCCAATCGGGTTGGCCTAAGAAACCCACCGTAAGGGCCATGGGAAAGCTCATTAAAATAGCGAGTGCAAGAAATGCCCAGCCAGCTAAAAATTTTCCGAGCACGGCCTCGAGCGTCGTGATGGGTAACGTGAATAAGAGTTCTATTGTCCCAGCTTTTTTTTCCTCAGACCACAGTCTCATGCCAACTGCGGGCACGATAAACATAAACAACCAAGGAAAAAAAATGAAGTAGCTTTCAAGGCTGGCGGTTCCGCTTTTGAAAAAATTTCCGTAACGGGAGAAGGCGAGTGATACAGAGATGACGAGAAACGAGACTAGAAAAACATAGGCCACCGGTGAACGGAAGTAGCCGAAGAACTCGCGTTTAAAGAGAGGTCGGATCTGGCTCATAATAAAGTCGAAGATTGAGCAAAATAATTTTAAAGGTAGTCGGGCTTTGGGTTAAGCCGTGAGAGTGCGGAAAATTTCGTCCAGCCGCGCGCCGGCTTGGCGGGCGCGTAGTGCGTTAGGGGTTTCATCAGCGACGACCTGGCCGCGCGCGATGATGATCACGCGCGTGCAGATGGCATCGACTTCCTCAAGAATGTGCGTCGACAGAATCACCGCTTTTTCTGCGGCCATATTTTTAATCAAGGAGCGGACTTCGTTTTTCTGATTTGGATCGAGTCCATCGGTCGGCTCGTCGAGAATGAGCGCTGGTGGGTTGTGGATTAGCGCCTGCGCGAAGCCAACGCGTTGTTTGTAACCTTTGGAAAGAGTCTCGATGGTTTGGCTACGGACGCTGCTGAGATGGGTCAGTCCTAGGACATGCTCAATGCGTTCACGTTTCTGGGTTGTGGTGCGGAATCCTCTGACCTCTGCGATGAAACTGAGAAATTCTTCAACCGTCATCTCGGGGTAAGCGGGCGCGCTCTCAGGCAGGTAGCCTAGTTGGCGTTTTACGGCGACCGGATCTTTCGTGACGTCGATACCTCCGACGGTGGCTGAACCGGCGTCGGGTCGGATGAAACCGGTTAGCATCTTCATCGTGGTCGATTTACCGGCGCCATTAGGGCCGAGGAAACCGAGGATCTCGCCGCGATTTACTTTGAAGCTAATGCCGTCAACGGCACGCTTGTTGCCATAGGTTTTAACAAGGCCTGTGACTTCTATCATAGGATGAAGCTGGGTTTTTTTAGTAAGCTTATTGCGCTTTGAAAACTGATCCGAAAAAAAGTTCCGCTTAGCGTGCAAGCGGATTTTTTAACAAAAAATTCGCGTCAGGTCGAAACTGTGTTCCTGCGCAGATCGGGTAAAAAAGCGGTCAGTAATCCCAGCAGAGGTAGAAACGAGCAGACATGAAAAACGTAATCGATGCCACTTTGGTCGGCGAGCGTACCGAGCGCCGCCGAACCGATGCCGCCCATGCCAAATGCGAAGCCAAAAAATATGCCCGAGATGAGCCCTACGCGACTGGGAATTAACTCTTGTGCGTAAACGAGAATCGCCGAAAACGCCGAGGCCAACACGAGTCCGATGATTACGGTGAGCGTGGCGGTACAAAATAAATTGGCGTAAGGCAGTAGCAACGTGAACGGCGCGACGCCTAGAATTGAGACCCAGATTACAGCTTTGCGCCCGATGCGGTCACCGATTGGACCGCCAATGATCGTGCCGGCGGCTACAGCGCCTAGAAAAAGGAAAAGTAGAAACTGCGACTGCTGGATCGAGATGTGAAATTTCTCAATTAGGTAAAACGTGTAATAGCTGCCAAGGCAGGCCATGTAGAAATACTTAGAGAAAATCAGTACTGCTAGAATCGCGATTGCAGTGATCACTTTTCCGCGCGGTAAAGGCGCGGTCGGGGCTGCGCGGCGGGCGGCGGCGTGGTGCGCACTGAGTTGGGATCGGTACCAACGTCCGACATGCGTGAGCAGGCTGAAACCGATGATCGGTACGACCACGAACCAAGCGACGCGTGATTGGGCGTGGTGGGCGATGAAGAGCGCGGCGAGGAGCGGCCCGAGCGCGCTACCGGCGTTTCCTCCGACTTGAAAAAGCGATTGCGCGAAGCCGTGGCGACCCCCGGAAGCCATGCGCGCGACCCGCGAGGCTTCAGGATGAAAAATAGAAGAGCCGATTCCGACAAGCGCCCCGGCGATGAGTACCGCTGTAAAACTGCTGGCAAACGCAAGCAATACCAACCCGATCAGCGTGAACCCCATGCCGGCGGCGAGCGAGTAAGGCTGCGGGTGGCGGTCAGTGACTAGGCCAACGACCGGTTGCAAGAGCGATGCGGTAAGTTGAAACGCGAGCGTGATAAGACCGATCTGGGCGAAACTCAGGTTAAGCGATTCTTTTAACTGCGGATAAAGCGCGGGTAGCAACGACTGAATAGTATCGTTAAGCAAGTGCCCTGCGCTGATAGCGAAGAGGATGCGCAGTGCCGCTGGGTGGGCGGAGGGCGCAACGGGGGACGTAGCAGCAGCGCTCATTCGATTAGGCTTGGGCAAGCTCGCGGTTTTTTTCGGTCTTTAGGCGGAGCTGGCCGCAGGCGGCAGCGATGTCGTGGCCTTTTTCGCGGCGCAGTGTGACTGGCACTCGGGCGGCACGTAGTACATCGGCAAACCCCTCCTGCACTTGCACGCTCGGGCGTTTCCAAGGCAGGCCTTCGACCGTATTGTAGGGAATGATGTTTACGTGCGCGTGCAAATCTCGAGCGATGTCACGGAGTTCTCCGGCTTGTTCTACGGAGTCGTTGACGTCCTCAATAAGAATAAATTCTAGGGTGACCATGCGCCCGTGTTTTTCGGAAAATTCACGTACGGCGGGAATGAGTTTCTCGAGCGGGTAAGCCTTGTTGACCGGCATGATTTTCTCGCGGACCTCGTTGGTCGAACCATGCAGGGAAACGGCGAGGCGGAAACCGATAGGCTCTTCAGCTAGTTTGAGAATTTTCGGTACAAGCCCGCTGGTAGAAACGGTGATACGTCGGGCGCCGAATCCGAGGCCCCATTCGGCGTTGAGGATGGTTAGGGCGCGGATGAGGGCGTCGTAATTTGCGAGAGGTTCGCCCATGCCCATGACCACGATGTTATCGAAGGAGGCTAGTTCGGGACGGGCGCGGGGTGTGGTGGCATCCTCTCGGTAGCAGACTTGGATAAGCTGGGAAACGATTTCGCCGGCGGTCATGTCGCGCTTAAGGCCGGCAAGGCCACTGGCACAGAATACGCAGCCCATCGCGCAACCGACCTGAGTGGAAATACAGATAGTTTTGCGCGAGTGTTCTTCGCCGACATTATCTTGTGGGGCTCGGATGATGACGCTTTCGATGAGTGAGCCGTCGCGTAGTTCAAGCAAAAGCTTATCAGTGATATCGTTGGATTCTTTTGAAAGTACGAGCGTTGAGGGCGTGAGGTCGAAGGTTGCTTCGAGCTTGGTGCGCAGAGGCTTGGGAAGGTTGGTCATCGCGTCCCATGTGCGAGCACGTTTTTTGTAGACCCAATCGAGAATCTGTTTCGCTCGAAAAGTCGGCTCCCCTAATTCGCGCAAATGCACAGTGAGAGAGTCGAGGGTTTCGCCGAATAGAGCAGGTTTCTCGGGAGTAAATTTCATGAAAGTTTTTAAAGTAAGGTGTGACTTAAGGCGCGCAAGCTGTGTCGCTCGCGGCTTAGGGTTTCAGCCAATGGACGAACCACTCGCTGGCCTGGTGGTAAGCCTCGGGAGTGACTTTGTGGCCGATCCCGCGTTGGATCAGCAGGGAAAATTTTTCGTCGGCTTGGGCGGCGTGATAGGCGAGCTGGGCTGCGTCGCTACAGAGTTTCAGGCCGGCCATGGGTGTGCGTGGGTCAATTTCGCCGTTGATCGCAAGGAGTGGACGTGGAGCTATGAGTGGTACCATCGCAGGTCCGTCGAACTCGCGATCTAGTCCGGGCGCGACCCGCGTGTAAAAAGTATGGACGAAGTCGGCGCCGGGCGAGGTGAGACCGGAGTCTTTGGCGGCAGCGTCAAACGCGAATTGGACGGTGCCGATGCGGGATTGCCATGAGTTATTATCGACCGCCCAGTGGAAACTTTCCACAGCGATGCAAGGCACGGCGACGGCCACACGAGGATCGGCCGCCGCGGTGAGATAAGTTTCGATGCCACCTTTGGAAATGCCGAAGAGACCAATGCGCGTCGGGTCAACGTCGGGTCGGGTCACCAGATAATCGATCAAGCGCATGACGTCCCACGCCGTATCGTAAAAAAATGGGTGCTCTGTGCCCAGGCGAAAAGCGCGGAGAATGGCCTCGATGTAATCGGCTGAGCCTTTGCCGGAACGCGAGCGCGCGCCGTGGTAGCGGCCATCGATGGCGACGGCGATGAAGCCGGCGTGGGCGAGTTCAGTCAAATAGGGGAGCTCACTTTCTTTGGAGCCACCCGTGCCGTGGAGGACGATGATGACTGGCCGAGGAGACTTTGGGGTTAACGCCGTCTTTAACAGATAACCCGGAACGCGGTTGGTGGCGTCTGAAGCATAGTTAAAGTCGATGCGGGTTAGGCCAGAAGGGGCGGATGCTTCGAGTGTAGCAGCGGCGAGCGGTACGCGCGGTCGGTCGATGAGTTTCAGGAAATCAGCACGCACGTCGGCGCCTCGTAGCGACGTTCCTGCAAACATGAAAACGATCGGCAATAGCGAGAGCAGAGTTCGGGATGACATGATGAGATGCTTCTTGGCGAGGATGCTGAACCAAAACAGACAGAGAGCGTCCGAAGCAGCGCGAATACAGAAAAGTATAAAGCGAAGTTATTTCGCGAGGGCGCGGTTGAGTGCACTGACGATCGCTTTGATCGAGGCGAGTTCAATGTTGGTGTCGATACCGGCACCGTAAAGCGTGAAACCGCGTTCGGTCTTGATCTGAATATAACTCACAGCGCGGGCTTCGGCGCCGCGGCCAAGGGAGTGTTCGCTGTAATTGAGTACTTCAAATTTCGGCAGCGTGGTGGCAGCAAGGGCGCGGACGAAGGCGTCAATCGGGCCGTTGCCGCTGCCGTTGAGCGTGTGGTGGACGCCGTTAAACGTCATCGAAGCGTCGCAGGTGACCGTGCTGTCGCGCTCGGTGGTTTTAAAATGTTGGAGCACGAGCGGCGGCGCGGGTTGCTCGAGGTACTCGTGGCGGAAAATGGTGTTGATCTCTGCGGCCGAGAGCTCGGTGCCCTTGGCGTCGGCGCGGTCGTTGATGAGTTTGCCGATTTCCTTGTGCATGAGCTTAGGCAGCTGGAAGCCGAAGTCGTTTTCGAGAATGTACGCGACGCCGCCTTTGCCGGATTGGCTGTTGATGCGGATGATGGCTTTGTAACTGCGACCGAGGTCGGCGGGGTCGATCGGTATATAGATCACGTCCCAAGGCGCGTCGGGTTTTTGGCTGGCCCAGGATTTCTTTATGGCGTCTTGGTGCGAGCCGCTAAAAGCCGTGAAGACCAGTTCGCCGGCGTAGGGCTGGCGAGGCGGCACTTCGAGTTTAGTGCAACGCTCGTAGACGTCGCGCACGTGGTTGATGTCGGAGAAATCAAGGCCCGGGTGGATGCCGTGGGTGTAGAAATTCAGCGCTACGGTGACGATGTCGAGATTGCCGGTGCGTTCACCATTGCCGAAGAGCGTGCCTTCGACGCGATCAGCACCAGCGAGCAAGGCTAGCTCCGTGGCGGCGACGCCGGTGCCGCGGTCATTGTGCGTGTGCAGAGAAATCAACGTGCGATCACGGCGCGAGAGGTGCGTGGCCATCCACTCGATCTGGTCGGCGTGGACGTTGGGTGTGGCGTATTCGACTGTGGCGGGGAGATTGAGGATGATTTTGTTCGCAACCGTGGGTTGCCAGACGTCGGTGACGGCTTCGCAAATTTCCAGCGCGAAATCGAGTTCGGTGCTGGTGAAGCTCTCCGGAGAATATTGGAAACGCACATGCGTGCCAGCGGCGGCGAGGGTGCTGGTGTGCTGTTTCACCCAAGCTGTACCGCGCATGGCGATGGCGACGATATCGGCACGACTGGCGTTAAACACATGGTGGCGCTGCGATGGCGACGTGGAGTTGTAGAGGTGAAAAATAATCTGCTTAGCGCCGTGGAGCGCTTCGCAAGTGCGGATGATGAGATCCTCGCGGCATTGGCAAAGAACCTGGAGCGCTACATTGTCCGGGACGCGTTTCTCCTCAATGAGGCGGCGGCAAAAATCGAATTCTATTTGGGAGGCAGAAGGGAAGCCGATCTCGATTTCCTTGAAACCGATTTTCATGAGTAACTCAAAATACTCGAGTTTCTCCTCTACGCTCATGGGTTGGGCGAGCGCTTGGTTGCCGTCGCGCAGATCGACGCTGCACCATATTGGAGCACGCGTGAGCGTGCGGCTGGGCCATTGGCGGTTGGGCAGGGCGACGGGCGGAAACGGGCGGTATTTGGTTACGGGCGCAGATTGCATGGCGAAACGGAGTCTAGAAGCGAAAGATTGAACGAACGAATGACAGGAAGCGAGCCGACGAACCGTCTAACCGCCAAAGAGCAGAGCAGTGACGGAATTTGCTAGCAGGCTAACGCGCGATCCACCGCTCGGCGGTGCTTTAACGATCGCGCGTGTTCGTAAGTCGAAGAGCCTCGGTCAACGTTAGCATTAATTAATACCTTTTATCAATTTTGCGGGCGCGGGAGTCAAGACAGGCCTTCTTGTAAGGGGATGGTTTCGAGCCTAATGTAACTTGCCACCATGAAGCTCGTCTTGCGTGCTGTGCCGGGTTTAAATTTTATTCTCCTATGTCTGATGAAGAACCGCCGTTCGACGTGCCTGGCTGCTTGGTGCGCGTGCGTCAACGTGATCAGGCTGCCGCGCGAGAGCTGGTCGATCATCTTTACCCGTTGGTTATCCGCATCGTGCGCTCCCACCTTCCGCGTCGCGTCGCCGAGGAAGACCTTGCTCAAGATATTTTTCTAAAAATGTTCACTCGGCTTGAACAATATCAGGGAGCGGTGCCGCTCGCACATTGGGTTTCGCGGATCGCAGTGACGACTTGCATCGATCAACTCCGCGCTCAGAAACGCCGCCCTGAGTTTCGTTGGGCGGATCTTTCTGAAAATCAGGCAGATGTGCTCGATTCCGTGATGACCAGCGAAAACGAACTTGCGGCCAACGATGCGCTCGCCGCGCACGAGCTCGTGCACAAACTCCTTGATCAACTCAAACCCGACGACCGCATGGTGATTCAATTACTGGATATGGAGCAGAAAACCATCGCCGAGATCTGCAACCTCACCGGCTGGAATACGTCTCTCATTAAAGTACGCGCCTTTCGTGCGCGCCGAAAACTACGAAAACTTTTTTTAGATCTTCAAAACAAGGAACATGCATGAAACCCGTTGAACTCGATCATTCTTGGAATCGCCTTACCGCGGCTGCGCGTCGCGCGCCCGCTGATACGGTGACGGCTGCGCCCTACGGCTTTGCCACGCGCATCGCGGCCTTGGCCATGTCGGCGGACTACTCCGGTCGTTCATTGTTCGAGCGATTTGCATTTAGAGCGGTTGGAGTGGCTAGTTTGTTAGCGCTGTTAAGCGTGTTCGCCAATTTTTCGGTGCTCACGGCAGAAGCAGATGAGGAAAATATCGTCATCAATGATGATCCTGTTGCGCTGCTGCTCGGTCCTATCGAATAAGATCAGTCATGAACAAAACGTGGAAAGTAGTCCTGGCGTTCACCGCGGTTTTTTTGGCCGGCGCTATTTTTGGTGGTTTGCTGGTGCTGCGCGCGAGCCCGCGCTTGGCACAACGACGTGGCGCACCTGCGTTACCTGCCATACCGCCGGCGGTCTTACGGCACATGGCAGATCGACTTGAGCTCACGAATGAGCAGAAGGAAAAAATCCGTCCCCTGGTGGACGGCGCTGAGGACGAAATTCGACAGTTGCGACAGATTTCAATTAAAGAAACAGGAATGATTCTCCGCAGCCTCCAACAGACGCTCGCCGTCGAGCTCACGGCTGAGCAGCGCAAGAAACTCGAAAAAATGCAGGAGCGGCAGCGCGAATTGATGCGTGAAGAGCGCCCCGGTTTGCCTCCCCCTCGTGAACGTAAGGCTGGTAAGCGCGAGGGCGGTATGCTGCTGCCAGTGCCTTCTGCGACTGCGCCTGCGGTTGCAGAACCCGTGAAACCCTGAAGGCTTCGGGCCATCTCGACGGGTATACCTAGGGAAATAGTTGTTGCGTGAAACCGCCCCCGGCGCATGGTTCGCGACGGCCAGGTGCCATGCATGGGCAGGCGCGTGAACCCCGCCAGGGCCGGAAGGCAGCAACGGTAACGTCGTCCTCCTAGTGCCGTGGAGTGCCTGGCCACTTTATTTTTGATTTCCCCTTTCCGATTCCTGAACTTTTGAGTCATTGAGCACGACCGGTTACCAAGTCATTGCCCGTAAATGGCGTCCGCAGATCTTTGCCGACGTCGTGGGGCAGGATCATGTCGTGCGAACGTTGAAAAACGCCATCGCGCGCAACCGCATTGCTCACGCCTATTTGTTTGTAGGTCCGCGCGGCACCGGCAAAACCTCTACGGCTCGCATTTTTGCTAAGGCACTGAACTGTACCGGCGGTCCCAACGCCGATTTCGATCCCTCTGATCCGGCGGTGCAATGCATCGCGGATGGTTCGCATTTGGATGTAATCGAGATCGACGGAGCGTCCAACAACGGCGTCGAGCAGGTGCGCGATTTGCGTGAGACGGCTCGTTACTCTCCGGCGCAGGGTAAATTTAAAGTCTACATCATTGACGAGGTTCACATGCTTTCGACGGCGGCGTTTAACGCGCTACTTAAAACTCTCGAAGAACCGCCACCGCACGTAAAGTTCGTATTCGCCACGACGGAGGTGCAAAAGGTGCTTCCGACGATTCTGTCGCGCTGCCAACGCTTTGATCTTAAGCCAATCTCGGCGGCTCTCATCATCGAGCGGCTCCAAAAAATCGCAGTTGAGGAAAAGATTAAAGTTTCCCCTGAAGCGCTCGCCTGCATCGCGCGCATGGCAGACGGAGGTATGCGCGATGCTCAGTCGATTTTTGACCAGATGATTTCGTTTTGTGGCAACGAGATCGCCGAGCCAGATGTGCTCGATGTGTACGGTCTCGTCGCAGCCGAAAAAGTCGCCGAACTTGCGGCCACACTCGCCACGGGTGACCATGCGCACCTCGTCGCTCTTGTGGACGAGTGTGACGCGGCAGGCCGTGACTTGGTGCGACTGCTCTCTGATTTACAGGAAGTAGTGCGATCAGCCTTACTCGACGCGATCGCTCAAGGTGGCCGTAGTAGCCGCCTTGGCGGTATAGCTATGACGACCGAGCAGATCACGCGCTTGCTCGACGGTCTGCGTGAAGGTGAAGGCAGCGTGAAGCTCGGGTTGGCTGAGAAAATTAATTTTGAAGTGACCTTGCTTAAGGCCATCGAAGCTAGCCGCGCCCGCGCGATCGATAGTCTCATTAAAGAACTCGCCGCGCTGGCCGATGAAGCCCCGGAGTCGGCGGTCGACGATAGCGAAAAAAAAAAGGCCTGATTGAGCGTTTTGAGCGACGACTTAGTGCGGCGTTGGCCCAATCGGCTCAGCCTAGCTTCATCGCGCAGATCGGCTCCCCAAAGATGGCAGACCGCTCGGAATCGTTGCCGCCTGAAGCGAGCGATGCCGTTGGCGTTGCGCCCCTGAGCACGGTGGCGGTGGCTGCGGCGAGTGCCTCGGCGCATGGCACTTTGTTTGGCGATGATGCGCCCTGGCCGACCGATGAGGTGGGCGAATCTGCGTTCTTAGCTGAGGCGCGTGAGCGGGGCGAAACGGTCGCGGCGAAGCCAGCGGCTACGCGCGAAGAAATCGAAGCTGAAACCGGACCATTGCCTGCGCTAGACGTGATGGTACAACGCATCCCCGCTGAAGTGCGCGACGTCTTGGAAGAACTTTACCGGGCAAAATTCACGGCAGTGCGGCAGGTGTCGGCAAAATTTTTGAAATAAATACCGCGGTGGGTAGTCCACTTCACGGCCTACACTAATGCCTTAGTTCAGATGGACCACGTGGTGCCGATGTGCGGGTGACCGGATAAATCGCGCAGGTAGAAATATGTTTCAGCCACAAAGATTTCTCGCGATTCGGCAGCTTGGGTAGGCGAGATTGAATGCAGGATTGCGATCGGTGCGCGGCGGTAGAGTCCTTCTTTAAGACCCTCAAGCACATCAAGGTGTGCAAGACAGGCGCCGTCGACGGACCAGAGTTCGCCGGTGACGCCGTGGGTGTCGGTAGGCGCTGCGACCAGTCCGGGATAAGCTCCGAGAGAAAAGAGTGTGAAGCCCGCCTCGGTGCGAGCGGGGCCGTGAAAGGTTTGGGTGGCGAGGTGGTAGTGATTGGAGCCGCCGCGCTTGAGGGTGCCGTAAACGAAGAGCGTCGTGGTCATCGTGACTCTTTGCCGCGTTTGGAATTTTTGGCCCGGGTGGCGGTGGGCGCGGTTGGGGTAAGAATTTCGAAGGTAAGGGCGGTGGTGTTGTCTTGGCCGGAATTTTCTAAGGATGCGACGACGAGACGTTCCGCAGGCGAGAGTTTTCTTTCGACGGGAGAGGGCTTCCGGATGAGTTCCTCAATTTGGCGATCCCAGAGGCCGTCAATGAGTCCGTCTGAGCATAGTACAAAGCGATCGCCCCGGGTGAGAGAGACCGCGCCGAATTGTGGATCAATGAATTGATGGCCGGCCCCAAGGGCTTCTTGGAGGGCGTTGCGCATCGGGTGGGCGCGGGCTTCACGTTCGCTGATCTGGCCTTGGCGGCGTAGGTAGCCCACGTGGGTGTGATCGTGCGTGAGCTGGGTTATGCCGCCGGACTTAGGTAAATAGTACAGCCGACTGTCTCCCATGTGGCCAAAATAAAGCCAGCCGGGCGTGAGCCAGCCGAGGGTTAGGGTGGTGCCCATGCCGCGGCATTCTTCGTAGCTGTAACCGATTTTAAGTAGCTCGTAGTGGATGGCGTGAAAAACCTCGAGAAGGATATCAGTGAAGCCGCTGCTCATGCCCCTGGCGGACAGTTGGAAGCTCTTGGGGAGCAGTTGGGTGATTTTCTCGACGGTGATGCGGCTTGCAAATTCGCCAGATTTGGCCCCGCCCATACCGTCGCTGACGGCGAACACGAAATCGCTAGCATTAGAGGAAGCGTTGCCGATTTTACCGAGGCGGCGTACTTCTCGGCCGTCGAAGGCGAGGGCTAGAAAGGAGTCTTCGTTATTAGGTCGAACTTTGCCGCGATCGGTGAGGCCCGACCAGCGGAGGTCGGGTACGCTAACTGCCGGAGGTTTAGGGCTGAGTGAGTTCATTTTCATATCGCCGCGATCTGCGGTGGATCGAGGAGGGTGGCGAATTCGAAGTCGATCAGGCAGAAGCGACCGTCGCTGGCGCGATAGGTTATGTTACGCAGGAAAGCGTCATCGTGGCGGACGCCGTAGGCTTGGAGTTCTTGAAACAAATCTTGCATGCGCTCAGGGTTAAGTTGGTGGACGATGGAGCCACAGTTGGTGGTGATGATTTTGAGGTTATCGGGTTCGACCTCGAGCAGACGCGGGACGAAATCACAGCCGCGAGCTTCTAGGTGACGAAGAACACGGACCTCGTTGTCGAAGCGGGCTTTTGCCTCGGGTCCGCGGAATGTCTTGTGCACACGGCCGTCGTAGCCGATGCGGACGATGGCGCGTTGCGTGTCTTTGACCTCGTGCATGGCGGTTGAGGTTTAGGTTTGGGGGGGCTGCCCCAGAGGCAAGGGACAAGACCAATGCACGTGAAATTAGCTTATCTCTAGCAGGATGTGAAAATCGTCTTAAATCTTTAAAAATCTGATTGCTGATGGCACATGAGGTGCTGAATAGCTATGAGGTTTCCAGCGTGCGAAACCGGACTTCAAATTCACCGGACTCACGTTAAAACCCCTCCAATAACCCGCATCACTATGGCTAAATATAAATTAGAATACATCTGGCTCGATGGCTACAAACCGTTGGCCAGCATGCGCAGCAAGACCCAGATCAAAGAATTCAAGAGCTTCCCCAAGCTCACCGAGCTGCCCAACTGGGGCTTCGACGGTAGCTCCACGCAGCAGGCCGAGGGCAAGAGCTCGGATTGCGTACTGAAGCCCGTTGCGGTGTTCCCCGACAGCACGCGCAAGAACGGCGTGCTCGTCATGTGCGAAGTCATGATGCCAGACGGCGTCACCCCGCACGTCTCCAATTCGCGCGCCACCATTCCCGACGACGCCGATACATGGTACGGCTTCGAACAAGAATATTTCTTTTATCAAGACGGTCGTCCCCTTGGTTTCCCCGAAGGCGGATACCCAGCGCCTCAAGGCCCATATTACACCGGCGTCGGCTACAAAAATGTCGGCGACATCGCCCGGGAAATCACCGAAAAACACATCGATATCTGTCTTGATGCTGGGATTAATCTCGAAGGCATCAACGCCGAGGTCGCCAAAGGCCAATGGGAATTCCAGATTTTCGGTAAGGGCTCCAAGAGCGCTGCCGATCAGATGTGGGTAGCTCGTTACATTCTCGCCCGCCTCGCTGAAGGTTACGGCATCGACATCGAATGGCGCTGCAAGCCTATCTTGGCTAACTTCCAGCAACCGCTCGATTGGAACGGTTCCGGCATGCACGCCAACTTCTCCACCAAGTTCATGCGTGAGAAGGGCGGCAAAGCCTACTTCGAGAAGCTCATGGCTGCCTTTAACAAATTCCGCGATGAGCATATCGCCGTTTATGGCCCAGAAAATCATCTCCGCCTAACCGGTCTCCACGAGACACAGTCGATCGACAAGTTCAGTTACGGTCTCGCCGACCGCGGCGCCTCAATCCGTATCCCTCACAGCTTTGTCAACAACGGCTACAAGGGCTACCTCGAAGATCGTCGTCCGAACTCCGCCGCTGACCCGTATCTGGTTGCCGGTCGTATTCTTAAGACGATACAAAGTGTCCCGACGAAGTAAGATTCGTATAACAGCTAACGCCTAACTACCACCGTCGCCGCCGGCTTATATGAGCCGAGGTGCCGTTCTGAAAAACCGAGGATTCACGTCCTCGGTTTTTTGTTTTTCTGGGTCCAAGGTGAGGACTAGAGCGATGAAGTTGCAGATTTTGATGATTACCGCAGATAACGATAGCAGCAAATTGTGCCTAGTACTTAGCAAGAGTCGGGTAGTTCTTTTCCCACGACCTTGGTAAATTAGATCATGTTAACCAGCCAAGATAACTCACGAATTGAACGCAAAGCTGAATCATTTAACCCCAGCCAAAAGATGAAATTGGCTAAGAAAAATCGAGAGCCGGATGCCCCACGCTCCGTGCCGTTCAATGTAGAGGCTCGTTCCCAACAAATTTTTAAGTTAAATGTCGTGCTTTTTTATGAGGACAAAAATTCAGCAATTCATGCAGTGGAGTCACTGAGGCGGACTGTAAATCGCCTGAATCTATCTTCAGCGCAGGTAGATGTTAATTTATCGCTTTGGCATTTTTCGATGATCAGCAAACCCGAAGCCTTGTTGCAGATCGGTTTAGCCTTTCTAGGGGTTCAACTAGTTTTGGTTGCATGTCCCAACTATGAGTCGCTCCTGCCGTTCTCATTGCTCGCGTTACTTGATCGGTATTTATCGGCGTCAAATACCAATGAATTAGCCCTCGCTGCCTTAATTAATCAGCAGGAGTCAGTGTTAAAACCTGAAAACAATCGTGTACGGCAACTTGCTGAAATGGCACACAAGCACCGCTGTAGTTTTTTATACCCCAAAAATTTTCTGTGCTCTTTCGTTTGATTGGCTAAGCCGCTAATTACGCTTCCGCCGCCGTTTCACCGCCGTAAATACGAGCGGAACGTTGATGCTGTTCCTGCCTTCTTCTGCGTAAGGAAGGCGGAAATGAACGGTGCATTCGTAGTGATTCTCTCCGACCGTTTTAGCGCTTATCGTGCTCACGACGCCTTCGAGGAATTCCTTTTTTGCCTCATCTTCCATCGTTTTGAGCTCCTGAATCTTTGCGCCGAAGTCCGTGACCCAGTTGTTCCAACGCTTCATCTTGGCGGCGTTCTTGAGTCGAGAAAGCAGGTCGAACTTACGTGCCTCGATCGATTGAAGGTGCTTATCAAGATTTTCTAAAACACCCGCTACGACATCGTTTCCTCGTTTCTGAATGATGCGATCCGACTCGACCGAGATCATCGACCTTTTGACCTCTCGAATTTCACGCTCACTTCTACGAATTTGCGCCCGAAGTCCCTTGGAATCGACCATCTCGGCGAAGCCTGCTTTCTTGGCGTTGAGACTGAGCTGTTTGATTTCTTCGCGGTAAGCTATCTCGCAAACCATCGTGTCGAAACCTACAACTATGCCTTAAGTAAGTTTCTAAATTTCCGTTAGTTAGGTAACAGGATATATCATGACGGTATTAACCGCCAATAGCTCCTGAAAGTTCCTTCAAGCCAAAATAAAATGTCCGCCTCTATCAGCAGCTACAGTTCTTCTTCTGGCAGCGATGCCGCCTCTATTTATCAAGAGAAACTAGCTGCGCAAATCGCCGCTAAACAAGCCGCTAAAGCTGCTACTGCCGCTCCTGCAACGGCTCCAGCAGCCCCAGCAGGCGATGTGGATCACGATGGCGATAGCCGCTAATCGCGTATATTTTATTATCGCCCCAATGTCGCTTGCGGCTGTTTTTTAGCTGTGTGCGGCGTTCCGAAAACCGAGGATTAATTTCCTCGGTTTTTTAGTTTTCGGAATCAGCAAAGCGGAGTGGGGTGAAGATCCAGTGCGCTGATTGAAGCGCTTAAGTACTGAAGCCTTTTAGGGTCTTTTTTGTACGTCTTCAACTAATTCTTTTGCCGATACATCACGGTCTTTTATCGCCTTCTCTGCGACAGGGGTGACGGCATCGAATTCGGAAAGCTCGAGGATTTTCAGCCCGAGTCGCATGCAGAAGCGCATCGTGTCCTGATCGGTCATTTCCATCGCGGCAGCCGTCACTTCGATTTCCCTCAATAAAGAGTCGGAGATGCGTATAGGAATAGGTTTGGATGGCATAAATGAAATTTCTTTATATAGAATATGTTACATTAAAAATAAGGCAAGAACCTGAGGTGGGGGATATGACGTGTAACTGTAAAATTAATACCTAATTTTCCAGGCACTTTTAATTTTATTGAGTAGAATAAACATCTACGATTTCTCAGAGCGATGCCCTCGAAAAACGTTCTAACTAAAGAAATTACCCTGTTAAAATCTGATCAGAAGCGCGTGCGTGTGATCGCGGCTAAAACTAAAATGTCGGAGCAGGCGGTGTTGGAAAAAGCGCTACGGACGGCCCAGCCGCTATTGAAGTTGATAACGCAAGCTGCACGGACTCGAAAATAAATCAGCCATTTTCAATGGGTTTCGTTAGCCTCGACCTTGCGTTACTGGATAGCATGAAATTCCCATTCTGGTCAGTTTCAGTTTCAGTAGTACTCGATTGGAGCTTGCGGGTAGTACGGTAAATCCGATGAATTAAATTGCCCGAACGCTGCTTTGGGGCAGTCCGAACAACTAAGCTACTAGAGGCGGGGGTAGAGTGATTATTTTCAATTCAAACGCGGGCTTGATAATCTAAGAAATATTTTTCTTGATCAGTTTCAACTGTTGGTTCCAATCAAAGTTCATTTCATTTTGCCGCTATCGTATAACGGTTAGTACAACGGGTTTTCATCTCGTTAATCGGAGTTCGATTCTCCGTAGCGGTACCACTTTCCAGTCTTAGTCTCCAGTTTCGCCCTAAATCGAAACCCATTATCTGTTTAACCGAGGATTTTCCCTCGGTTTTTTCGTTTTTACATGGGTTCTACTAATATTCAGCGCAGTACAGTGTCGAATAGACGATAAGCGGTCTCGCGTTGGACATCAGGAAAATCGTGTTCGCTGTCAGGGTGTTCTACTCGTAGGCCTGCGGCTACGCCTTGAAGCGTGTAGGCCGCACGAGCGCTCTCAATAACTCGGTCCACGGAAGCCCACGAAAAATTCGAGTCGCGTAGGGGCGCAATGATTAAGACCGGCCGCGGGGCTAGCGCACCTAGGATTTCGTGAAAATCAAACGGGATGTCCGCGAGGCGGCCGGCGTAAGCGAGCAGGCCTGGCATGTAGCGTTCCTGGCACCACCCTTTACCCTCTGTCCAAACGGCGGGTTTGCCGCCGTAGTAATCAAGAAACGAATCGAAGCCACAGCTCGACACGATGGCGGCGATGCGAGGCTCAAAGACGGCGGTATAAAGTGCGTTATGGCCGCCGAGCGAATGGCCGATGGCGCCGTAGTGACCACGCCGAACGAAGGGTAACGTTTCTAAGACATCAAGCGCGCGCGTGTTATCCCATATGGCTTTCATTGTGCCGCTCGCGTATCCGAGACCCTTGATGTCGGGCCTGTAGCCTGCGAGGTGAGGATAGGCGGGCGCAATCGTTACGTAGCCGCGTGCGGCGAGTTCGCTCGCGTAGGCGCGATGCGGGAGTGGGCCTAGGCCTATAGTAACTCCGGGACCGACGGTGTTATCGGTTGGATGCAGACATAGCACGGCGGGCACGCTCATATTAGATGCGGTCAGCGCGGATTTAGGAATGCAGAGCAACGCCGCTACGCGGCTGCCAGGTTCGGCTTGGTAAGTGATACGACGGACAACGTAGGTGTCGTGGTCGGTTTCAGCTTCGATGCGGACATCCAGGGCGATGCGCTTAGCTGAAGCGGCCCCGGGAAACGTGCCCATGATTGTTTCCATGCCGCGAACGATTTCGGTACGACGATCCGCCCATTCCGCCACCGTTTTAACAGCAACGACTGCTCCGGCGTTGCTGTGACGCAGAAGAAGGTTCTCGCGCGGAAGTCGCGTGGGCTCCTCGGCGAAGACGGCCAGCGGCCAAGCGAACAAGGTGAGCAACGCACGGCGGGCGAATTGGGGCATCACGTAGCGTCTCGCACGCAAGTGCGTGATTCCAAGCTTAACCGTTAACTCATAGCGCGTGGCGGGCGCCGCTATTGCCGATGCCAATTTAAAACGGTTGGCCGTTAGCCTTGGTGCCGCAGAGGTTGACGATAAGACCGAGCTCGGCGGCGAGGGCCGCTTTGGCGTAGAGGGCGAGATCGGCAGCTTTGGCGCTATTAGCGTAGGCTACTTGGATGTGGTTGGCCTTGTGTCGCGCCATCATTTGATCGCGCGACACGCCGTAGGTGACGGCGTGCATGATGGGCCATTGCTCGGTCGTTTCTTTCCAGCGCCGCGCTGTCTCGGCTGCGGGCAACGTGATGACCTGGGCGCGGCCGAGATCTATTTTAAGTTTACCGCCTTCGATAAAGATGCGGCTCCAGACTATCTCTCCGGGTTTGGCGATACCGCGCACCGTGCCTCCGCCAAGGCGAAAATACATGGGAGGCTGGCGCAGTGAATCGGTGCCGGTGTAGCCGCCGATGTGGTGCGCAGGAGGCGCGCTGCCGGAAATTAAAAACACCCAGACGTAGGCGTCGGTCGAGCCGCTGGCATCGTATGCGCCCCAACGCAGATCGTGTAGCGTGTTTTCGACGGGTTGGCCGAGTGCGGTGTGAACTCGTTGCGTAAAAAGCCCGTCAAGACCGGCGCACTCGTCGACCTCATTGAAATGGGTTAGCGGCTGGCCGGCGCGGATAATTTTTCCGGTGGCATTTTTCACTGGCGGGCGATCGCTGTTGTTCAGGAGGCCTTCGACAAGATCGCTCGCGGGCAGGAGGTCCTTCAGGCCCTGTTGATATTGTATCCCGATGGACTCGCAGCCGAATTCATCGGCGATGCGGAGGGCAGCGACGTAGGTTTTGCACTGCCAGATCACCTGCTCAATGGTGAGCTCGGTTTTTGCGTCGGTGCCGAAGTGGAATTTCATACCCTTTTTTATGAGCCAATCGAAGACAGCGTGTGCCTCGCCGTCGGTGACTTGAGTTGCGCCGTAGTAAAGGGCGGACTGGGAAAGCCGCTCTTTATAAACGCCTGTCGAAAAGAGCAATTCATCGGGTATGATCGCATTATACATGCCCATACACCCTTCATCGAAGACCCCCATGATGGATTTGTGCTGGCGTAAATTGATGGCGATTTTCCGGGCGACGGATCGGGCTTTCGCTGGGACCTCAGCTCGGGCCAGGGGTTTGACGTGTGTGGTACGGTGGCGGGCCTGACCGGTGGTGAGCCAAGACTTCAGGCCATTAAGAAAATACTTATCGGTGAAATCTTCGCTCCAAAGAGTCGAGTAACGAACGCCAGCCTTCGTGAGGGAGCCGTTGAGATTCAACATGCCGACGAGGCCAGGCCATGTGCCCGACCAATTGGCGACTGTAAGAATTGGCGCTTGGTGCGAGATAAGTCCGGGTAGTAAATGATGGGAATATTGCCACACAGCTTCGGCGACGATGATCGGAGTACGCGGATCAATAGCCGAGAAGACGGCCATTCCTTCTTTTTGAGAGCTGATGAAACCGTGTTTCTGCTCGGGCTTGTAGGCGTGGGCGCGGACGATTTTATAACCCAGCCGAGCCACCGCGGCGGTGAGCGCTTGCTCCATCGCGTGTTGGGCGGGCCAGCAGACTTCGTTAGCGGACTGGCGGAGGTCGCCGTTGGCGACGAGCAGGATGGTTTTCACTTTGGCCATAAAAATTAGTGGGTAAAGTTGGCTAGATAAAATCGGCGTACCTTAACTCCAAGAATGCACTCGAACTTAATTGAAGGAAATGGATAGATGTCGCAACAACATGGATAATATCGGCCCTCAAGAAGCTACGGCGCTGCTCTCGCAACAGGTTACAGGGGCGCGGTATTTTTTTCTCAACTTGGCGCCGTCGCGGACCCAGGCGATGGCCTTGGTCATGGGTGGGCGGGAACAATGTAATCCGGATTATGCGCTCGCGCGGCGACATTTCCCCTTTTACGGGCTTGAGTTTGTCGTTTCTGGCCGTGGTTGGCTTGCGCTTGATGGCAAAGAGTATGCACTCGGTCCGGGTACGGTATTTGCCTATGGTCCAAACACGCACTGTACACTTCGGGCGGATGCGCGGGATCCTATGATGAAATATTTTGTGTCGATCAGCGGACGTAGTGTCGTGAGCCGGTTGCAGCGCTGCGGCGTAATGCCGGGTGCTGTGCGCGTCTTGGCGGTTCCAGCTGAAGTGACGAGCGTGCTTGAAGAACTCGTCCGCGAAGGTCAACGCACAGGCGCACTGACGGCGGCAATTTGTGCGGCGCTCGGCGAGTTGCTGTTATTGAAAATCGAAGCAACGACTACGCAGGCTACGCCAACGATTGAGCCGGCGCGTGAGGCTTTTTTGCGCTGTAAAGCCTTAATCGATGCGCAGGCGGAGCGCTTAGGGACGCTGGAGGAAATTGCGAGGGCGGTAGCCGTGGAGACTTCAAGTGTTTGCCGCTGGTTTCGACGCTACCAGGGCACCAGCCCGTACCAATATCTCTTACGGCGAAAAATGACAATTGCGGCCGAGTTTCTCATTGAAAATGGCGGACTCGTTAAAGAAGCCGCGCAACGAGTGGGCTTTGATGATCCGTATCATTTTTCGCGGGCTTTCAAAGCGGTGCACGGGGTGGCGCCACGCACACTCTTGCATTACCGGCAAGTTCGCTAGGCTCTTAACTTTAATGATATCTCCGACTTTGATCTGTGCGTGCACTGTCTCACCTCTTGATATCCCGTTGCATGTGCCGTTCGGTATTTCTGGCGGCTCGCAGGCGATGGCCAACAACGTGCTCGTTAGCGTCAAGCTCGCCGATGGCACACTTGGCTACGGCGAAGCGGCGCCGCTGCCACCCTATAATGGCGAGACTCAGGCCATGGCCCTTGCGGCGCTCAATGGCGCCTCTGAGTGGCTGCCTGGACGCGATGTAATCGACTGGCGCGTGCTCGCGGCAGAATTTTTTACACGTGGTGGGGTAGGTTGTGGCTCGGCGCAATGCGCGTTGGAGATGGCCATGCTGGATGCTTGGACGCGGCAGCGCGGCGAACCGATGTGGAAATTTTTCGGCGGCGCGAGCACCACGCTTGAGACGGACATGACTGTGACCACAGGCAGCGTCGCGCAAGCGGCGGACGCTGCGCGGTCCATCCGTGCGCGCGGTATCCGTATGATTAAAGTTAAAGTCGGCGGCGCCGGCGGACCGTCCGGCGATCTCGCTCGCGTGGCGGCGATTCAAACGGCGGCACCGGATTCGCCGCTGATTCTCGACGGTAACGCTGGCCTAAGTCGGGCGGCGGCGAGCGAGTTAGTTCGCGGTTTGAAAGCGGTGGGTATTACCCCTGCTTTGCTGGAACAATGGTTAGCTAAGGACGATCTCGCTGGCGCGGCGGCATTAATCAAGGAATCAGGTTGGAAAGTCGCGGCCGATGAAAGTGCGTGCACGGCGGATGATGCGCGAGCGCTAGCGGTGGCGGGCGCAGCGCACGTGGTGAATATCAAATTAATGAAATCCGGGATCTTAGCTGCACTCGAATTAGCTCATGCGGCGCGTGCGGCCGGACTAGGCCTGATGATCGGCGGCAACGTCGAAAGTATTTTGGCGATGAGCGCATCGGCGTGTTTTGCCACCGGCCTCGGTGGGTTTGAATTCGCCGATCTGGATACCCCGCTTTTCATGGCGACAAATCCATTCGACGGCGGTTTCATGCTCGACGGTGGTCGGATCTCGGTTGCGCATTTCGCCGCCGGACACGGCACGCAACCGCGAGCTTAAAGGGGTCGTCGATATCTGGCGACGGCTGCGCTCAAGTTGCAGGCGAAAATTTATTTCTGCGTAGGTGTATCGAGACCGCGTCGAACCAGGAGCGGTTTGATATCGGGCTCACCGCCGGTGAAATCACGGAAGAGGCCGAGGGCATCGGCAGTGCCACCGCGCGACAAAAGTTTGGCGCGGAAGCGGTCGCCGTTGGCGCGTTGCAGGCCACCGTTTTTTTTGATCCATTCTACCGTGTCGGCATCGAGAACTTCAGACCAAATATAAGAATAATAACCGGCCGAGTAGCCTCCAGAGAACGTGTGCGAAAAATACGTCGTGCGGTAGCGTGGCGGAACCGCGGTGAAGTCGACGCCGTATTTTTTTAACGCATCGGCTTCAAAGGCGAGTACGCCGTCTGCATCAGGGATTTCCGCTGCGCTAACTTGATGCCAAGCTTGGTCAAGAAGCGTGGCGGCTAGGTATTCAGTGGTCTTGAAGCCTTGGTTGAATTTCGCCGCGGCCTGGACCTTGGCGAGAAGTTCGGCTGGAAGTGGCGCCCCCGTCTGATAATGTTTGGCGTAATTTTGGAGAATCTCCGGCCAACTGGCCCACATCTCGTTTACCTGCGAAGGGAATTCAACAAAGTCACGCGGTACGGATGTGCCGCTGAAGCGTGGGTATTTTACATTGGAGAACATGCCGTGGAGGGCATGACCGAATTCGTGGAAGGCGGTGCGTACCTCGTCGTGTGTGAGCAACGTGGGCTGGCCGACGGGCGGCTGGGGAATGTTGAGGTGGTTGCCGATGACGGTTCGCGTACCCAGCAAGTGGCTTTGCGACGAATAAGAGTTGGCCCAAGCCCCCCCGTTTTTATTAGAGCGGGCGTAGGGGTCGAAAAAGAAAATCGCAAGGGCAGAGCCGTCGGCGTTGAACACGTCAAATGTGCGCACCGTGGGCTCGTAGACAGGTAGATCTTGGCGCTCTTTGAACGTGATACCGTAAAGCTTGGTGGCGGCGAAGAACACGCCGTCGATCAAGACACGGTTGAGTTCGTAGTACGGGCGCAGCTGGGATTCGTCGAAGGCGTAGCGGGCGGTTCTGACTTTCTCGCTGTAAAGGTCCCAATCGGCGGCCCCAAGGGTGAAACCGCCTTTTTCCGCGTCGACGATTGACTGCATATCGGCGGCTTCTTTGCGGGCGTTGGCGACGGCGGGTGGAGCAAGTTGAGCGAGAAGTTTATTCAACACCTCAACGCTGCCGACAGTTTGTTCCTCAAGTTGGTAAGCGGCGTGGTTCGCGTAACCAAGAAGGGCGGCGCGGGCCGCGCGTTTCTTGGCAATGGCGGAAACGACAGCGCGGTTGTCGTAGTCGCCGCTGCGGCTGCCGCGGGCGAGCGAGGCAGCCATGAGTTTGGCACGGGCGGCGTGGTTTTTAAGGTCAGTAAGCGGCGGTTGGCCGCTGGTGTTGACGAGGGCGATGAGGAACTTGCCATCATGGCCAGCAGATTTCGCGGCGGCGGCGGCTGTAAGGATAGCAGTGTCGCTCAAGCCATCGAGTTCGGCGCGGGTATCGAAGAACACTCCAGACGCATCGCGTTCTTTAAGGACGTTTTGGGTGAACGTTGTTTGGAGCGTGGCGAGCTCGGAGTTGAGTGCGCGGAGTTTGGCTTTCTCGGACTCGCCAAGTTTGGCGCCGGCACGAACGAAGTCTTGATATGTACGCCACAGGAGGCGGTCAGATTCGGGGTCGAGCGCGAGGTTGGCACGTGCGGCGTAGAGACTCGCGATACGGGCAAAGAGCGCGGCGTTGAGGCGGATAGCGTCGCTGTGCGCGGCGAGGCGCGGCGACATCGTACGCTGGATTTTTTGCATCTCGGGGTTGGTGTTGGCGCTGGACAGGCCGCCGAAGACGGTGGCGACGCGGGCGAGCAAGCGACCGGAGCGCTCTAGGGCGACGATGGTGTTGTCGAATGTAGCCGGCGCGGGGTTTTGCACGATGGCGTCAATTTCGGCAAGGTTCTCCGTCATGCCCGCTTCATAGGCGGGTAGGTAATGCTCGTTTTTGATAAGATTAAACGGCGGGTAATTGAAGGGCAGTGGGCTCGGCGTGAGCAGCGGATTAGTGGCAGGTGCCGCCGCAGTTACGGGCGCGTCTAGCCCGCGGCGGTTGAGGAGTGGTTTAATGTCGGGTTCGCTACCAGTGAAGTCTCGGAAGAGTGCGAGTGCATCGGCGGTACCGCCGCGCGAGAGAAGTTTTTGGCGGAAGCGGTCGCCGTTGGCACGGGTGAGGCCGCCGTTTTGCTTGAACCATTCGACTGTGGTGGCGTCGAGGACTTCGGACCAGATGTAGGAATAGTAGCCGGCGGAGTAACCGCCTGAGAACACGTGGGAGAAATAAGTTGAACGGTAGCGCGGTGGCACGGGCGAGAAATCCAGGCCGACTTTTTTCAACGCGGTGGCTTCAAAGATGAGTACACCATCGGCGGCGGGAACCTCGGCTGGCTTTAGGCCGTGCCAGGTAAGATCGAGGAACGCGGCGGCGAGGTATTCGGTGGTAACGTAGCCTTGATTGAATTTGCGGGCATCGAGGACCTTAGCGAGCAAAGCTGCTGGGAGGGATTCGCCAGTTTTGTAGTGTTTTGCGTAATTTTTCAGAATCTCGGGCCACACTGCCCACATCTCGTTTACCTGCGATGGGAATTCGACGAAATCACTCGGGACGCTGGTGCCACTAAAGCGCGGGTATTTTACGTCGGAGAACATGCCGTGAAGTGCGTGACCAAATTCGTGGAAGAGAGTCGTGACTTCATCGAAGGTTAAGAGCGTTGGTTCGCCCGCTGGTGGTTGAGGAATGTTGAGGTGGTTGCCAACGACGGGGTGTGTGCCGAGTAGCGAGGATTGCGATTCGTATTCGTTCATCCAAGCGCCACCGTTTTTGGAGGGACGCGCGTAAGCGTCGAAAATGAAGAGAGCGAGTGTGGCGCCGTTGGCGTCGAAGACTTCAAACACGCGGACCTCGGGGCGGTAAACAGGTAAATCGGTGCGTTCTTTGAAGGTGATGCCGAAGAGTTTAGTGGCGGCGAAGAAAGCACCGTCGATGAGGACATGGTTGAGCTCGAAGTACGGTTTCACTTGGGCCTCGTCGAAGGAGTAGCGGGCGGTGCGGACTTTTTCGGAGTAAAGATCCCAGTCACAGGCGGCGGCAATGAACCGGTCGGATTTGCCGCCAAATTCGGCGTCGATGATCTGTTGGATGTCGGCGGCCTCTTTGAGCGCGTTGGCGACCGCGGGCGGGGCTAGTTTTGCGAGCAGGGCTTTAGCGGCTGCGACGTTTTTAGCGGTCTGGTCTTCGAGGATGTAGTCAGCGTGCGTGGCATAGCCGAGGAGAGCGGCGCGCTCGGCTCGGAGACGGGCAAGGGTGACAACGTTGGCGCGATTATCGAATTCTCCTCCGCGACTACCGCGGGCGAGGGAGGCGCGCAAAACGAATTCCCGGCTGGTGCGATCAGTGAGGGAAGTAAGTGCGGGTTGGCCGCTGGTGTTGACAAGGGCTAGAGCGAATTGGCCCGCGTGTCCGGAAGATTTGGCGAGCTCGGCAGCGGCGCTGATTTCGGCTTCTGTTAGACCGGCGAGTGCGGCACGGTCGGTGAAATAAACGGCGGAGGCGGTGCGCTCTTTCAGGACGTTTTGGGAAAACGCGGTTTCGGCGGAGGCTATTTCGGCGTTGAGGGCTTTGAGTTTGGTTTTGTCGGATTCGGCAAGACGGGCGCCAGCGCGGACGAAGGATTTATAGGTTTCGTCGAGCAGTCGGGCTGATTCAGGGTCAAGGCTTAGCCCCTTGCGGGCTTCATAGAGGGAGCTAACGCGGGCGAAGAGCGCTGCGTTGAGCAGAATGGCATCGCGGTGGGCGGCGAGTTTAGGGGCGAATTTTTTTTCGACGACTTGGAGCGTGGGGTTGGTGTTACAACCGTTAATGTTCGAAAAAATACGGGAGACCCGGCCGAGGAGTTGACCCGAGCGTTCCAGGGCAACGATGGTGTTTTCGAACGTGGCGGGTGCAGCGTTATTAGCGATAGCGTCTATCTCTATGAGGTTCTCGGCCATGCCGCGTTCATAAGCGGGCGCATAGTGATCGTCTTTGATTTTATCGAACTGGGGATACGCTAGTGGCAGCCGGCTAGCAGTTAGGAGTGGATTAGAGGTGGGAGCGGGCTGCTGGGCTTTGACGATAGACATAAGGGCGATGAAACTAACTAAGGGGCGAACGAGGTTAGGCATAAAAAAAGCCTGCGCCCAAAAAGGGGACGCAGGCAAGGGCGAGAAAACGGAGTGGAGTTTATTTCTTGGCGGCGGGATTGGTGGGCTTGTCCTTGGGCGGGGTGGGCGCGTAGTAGGGCGTGAGGGCGGCGACGATTGCTGCGCGGGCGGTGGCGTGATCGATCACGCCGTTGTGCCGCCAAAGGATTTTGCCATCGGGCGCGACCAGCACTGTGTGCGGGAGCGGGCCTGGCCAATCGGGATCGAGTGCAGCCACCAGAGCATCTTGATTGGCGCCAGTGAAGAGATAGTGGTTCGTGATGCGGCCTTCTTTTTTGACGGAGGATTGGACGTTTTTGGTGAGACCAGCTCCTTGTTTCTGAAGAAAGGACTGGGCTTTCGCTTCATCTTTAGTGACATCAAGAGATATGGTGATGAGCTCGAATTCGCGCATGTCGAATTGGCGCGAAAGAGCGACGAGCGAGGGAAATTCCTCAACGCAGGGGGCGCACCACGTTGCCCAGACGTTGAAGAGTCGGACCTTGTTTGTGGGATTTGCGCGCAGGGCGGCTACGCCAGTGACATCGATGCGCTCGATTGAGACAGGAATTTGAGTCCAACTGTTTTCGCGCTGTACGTGAGCGGCTTTTTTCTCACGCCATTTCGTGGAGCAGCCGTGTGGTTTGGTGAGCTCGATAGGGACCGGTTTACCGTCGAGGAGGGCTAGGATGGCGTTGCGGGCATCGGGGGATTTGACGGTTTCCTCTTGCGGGAAACGAGAATCATCGAAGCGGCCGGCATAGCGCAGACGGCGGGCTTTATCGAAAATGAAGACGTGAGGCGTGGCGAGGCAGCCGTAGGCGCGAGCGATGAGCTGTTGGTCGCCATCGTAAAGGTAGGGAAAATCCCAGCCGAGACTCATGGCGTAGGGCTTCATGTCGGCGAAGGAGTCGTTGTATTCGCCGTAGCCGAGTTCGTCGATGCTGAGGCCATCAGGATGATTAGGGTTGATGGCGACGAGACCGAAGCTTCGGCCGCGAAGGTCGTCGCGAAGTTTTTGGAGACGTTTCTCGATACCGTGGGAAGTGGGACAGTGGTTCGACGTGAATAGCACCATGAGTACATCGGGTCCGGCGAAGTCAGAGAGCTTGTAGGTGCGGCCGTCGATACCTGGGAGGGCAAAATCGGGGGCGGCGTCGCCGATGGCGAGTGTACGGGTACCTGCAGGGTTGCCGGATTTATCAAGTAAAGGCGCAGACGGAGCATGGCTAGAGCTCGTAGAGCTCTGGCCGGCGCTCGAATTGAACAAGGTTAAGAAAAACGCGGCAAATAGGCACGCGCAGCGAAGATTGTGCTTGGGGCGGAGCATGTGAATATGGTGCCTAGTGGGGTGTTTTTGGCAAGAAAGGTACGAGTGTACCGCTAAACCACGGTGAGGCTTCGCACTTAAGGTCTAGTATTTTTACCTTGGTTGGGTCAACACCTTCGATGCATGTATTGTTAAGGCGCTAGTACGATGCTGCCCCCTTGCGCAATCATTTCAATGTCTTAGCGCGGCGGATCTGCTGGCGCTTTTTGATTGCGCTCTAAGCCATGTTTTCAGCGGCGGCCGGCCGTTGCTGGGGCGATCTCAACGGCATAGGTGTGTGTCTGAGCTTTTTTGCCACGGCCAAGATTGGTGTCAAAATTGCCGCTGAAAATTATCCATCGGCCGTCGGGCGTGAAAGTGAGGTTCGGTTCTACGCCGGTTTCTTTACTGTAGTTGTGCTTTCCCATGTTTACTAGGCGTTCGGTTTTGAACGTACCGATGTCGATGAGTTCTTTTTTGTCTCGGAACGAGCTGCCGCTTACTAACGCGGGGCGGAATAGGTAAATCCATTGGCCGTTGCCTGGTGGGTTGAGGAGTTCGCCGTCGCCAGTTCGCGTGGCGACACTGCCCGAACCACCACCGTCTCCGGCGAAGAGTTTACCGTCGCGTGAGACGTTGTAATGAACGGACCATTCTTGGCGCGGGAGATGATACCATGTGCGGTGGCCGGTCATAAGATCTACGCCGGCGAGCCAGAAGACGGTGCTCCGTGGTGTCTGCAGATCGTACCAGACTTGTTTTCCGTCGGGACTAAAAAATTCGTGTCCTTCGATCTCCATGTTCATCGTGCGCTCGTGCAGGAGGCGAGCGGGTGAGGAACCGTCGGCTCGGATTGTCCATGTACGGTCATTGAAGTGCCACGGGCCTTCGTGGCAGAAAAGAATCTGGAGCGGATCGGTGGGCGAACATTGAAGGTGGTTCGTCCAGTCATTTTCGCGGTGGATGATGCGGAAGACGCCGGTTTTGAGGTCGACGGTGTAGATCATTTTCGGGGTGCCAGCGGCCCATTGTGCTTCTAGGGTGCCGCCGTTTCCGCTCGTGGGAGGGATGCGCGGGATCGTCTTGCCGTCAGGATCGGGCGCTATGCCGACGAGGAGCGTTTCGTCGCAGTTTATCGCGTACTGGCCGCTGCGGACCCGGGCCGGTGCGGGCAGTTGTGTGACTTCACGAACGGCTTTCGTGTCGAGGTGGATGGCAATGATAGCATCCCCGCGACGCACGTAGGCTTCGCGCGTGCGCCACGCTGTTGCGATCACGCGGGAATCGGTGGCGATGATTTCGATCTTGGGCTGAGCGATACCAAGCTTGGATAGATCCACGGTGGCGATGCCTTTGGAAGTGTTGAGGATAAGTTTATCACCCTCGGGAGTGTAGCCGTTTTGGTGAAAGTAGAGACTGGAGCCGCCGGTGTCGGGCGAGAGCCGGATCACGCGGTGGCCGGTGTCGGGGTCGATCCAATCTGAGCGAAGCTCGGGTGGCCTAGTCTCGGCGGCAGCGATAGTTAGCGTAAGCAACGGCAGGGCAAAAAATAAACGCAGGTAACGTGGCATGTTATAGTGGGGTTTTCTCGCAAGACGAGAGGCACTCAGGGGCGTTGCGATTAGGGCGCGCGGACAGTCTGAACGTCGTTTTTGAAAGGAGGCGGGTAAATTCAGGATGTGCTGAGCGGCGGTGAATTACGCCAGCGTCTCCAACGGTGCCAAGCTAGGGCAAACCCCGTGTAAACTAGTACGCAACCACCTAGTGAGGCAAGAGCGGCGATGGCTTGACCGATTGCACCTACTGCTTCGCCAGTGTGGAGAAAACGTGTCCAAGAACGGACTCGTTGGGCGGTGTTGAGGCTAGCGTAGCTGCTGGTGTTGAGAATCTCGCCCGTGAAAGGATCGATCGAAAACGTAGTTAACGCAGTGCGTGGCCACGCGTTGGCTGTGCGCAGAGCGACGGTAGCGGGCCCGGGCCCCTCACTGGTGTTGCCAGTGCGATAGGTGAGGGACGTCCACGCGGGTAATTCTTTTTGTGCGTGGGCAATTAAAATTTCGGCTGATAAAGCTCGAGCCTGATCAACGGGTGCTGGGAGCTTCGACATGGGCGCGGTAGTCGCGGAGGACCGCGTTGGGGGAGGTGTACCGCTGAGTGTAAAAATCAAGTTGCTCGCCCATCGGTAGGAAATCGGCAGCGCGGTGATTGTGAGCACGATAAGGACCGGAGCCGACCAGAGTCCGATGACGTTGTGCCAATTCCAGTCGCGCGCTTTGGCGTTGGTGGCGGGGACGAACCAGAGCGAACGCTTGAGGCCCTTGGTGCGCCATTTGCGCGGCCACCATAAATAGAGGCCCGAAGTGGTGAGAAAAAAGAAGGCGATGTTGCACGCGCCGTTGATGGCTTTACCCATTGGACGGTTGGGGCCACTGAGTGCGAGTTGCCGGTGCCAATCTTCCATGATGCGAAGGAAATCACGTGTGCCGGTGGAAGTAATTTGGCGGATTTCGCCGGTGAACGGGTTGGCGTAAAATATTTCGTTGCGACCAGCGTTGAAAGCAACGGCGGCGAACGGACGATTTTCGAGCGCGATTTCAGAAATTTTAGCGGCGGGGTGCGCGGTGCGAACACGCGAGAGCAGTTCATCAATGGACAGTCGCGGACTTTCAACGGTAGGCATCGCGATGCGTCGGACGTCGCGCTCAGCGTAGGCGATGAGTTCTTTTTCAAAGGCGAGCGCCGTGCCGGTGAAGCACATGACGGCAATCGAAACACCCGCTATGATACCGGCGAGTAGGTGTAGCCAAAATATAATTTTTCGTAACGTCATGAGAAAGTCGCCGATGAATTATAATATGAGCCTGGTGCGTGCACGCTTGAGGATAGAAAAAAGGGGCATAGTCATTGCTCGGATGCGAGAATGGATATTTGACCTGTTCGAGGGCGAGGGCATTAACGCGAATAGAATGGCTGAACGTCTTATTGTTAATCTTGGCGAGCGGAGTTATCCGATCTGGTTCGGGTCCGACTTGAGCGCGCAGGTGCGCGCCCAGGTAACGGAATTCACGGCCGCCGGGCGCAGGGTCGCCGTCGTGACCGATCAAACCGTGGTTAAGCGGCAAGCGGTAGCTATGGACGCGATGTTCGGTGCAACGCCCGTTTTGGCGCTCGCGCCAGGCGAATCTTCTAAATCTTTAGCGGAACTCGGGCGCGTCTTGGATTTTTTGGCAGCACAGCGAATGGACCGTACGAGCGTACTTTTTACCGTGGGCGGAGGGGTGATTGGTGATCTCGCTGGTTTTGCGGCGGCGGCTTATTTGCGTGGGATTGATTTTGTACAGATCCCAACGACGTTGCTTGCGATGGTCGATAGTTCCGTAGGCGGAAAAACAGGCATCAATTTACCAGCGGGAAAAAATCTAGTTGGCGCATTTCATCAACCGCGAGGTGTATTCGTGGCGACCGGCTTGCTGGCAACTCTGCCTGCGCGAGAATTTGCCGCGGGTATGGCGGAGGTCATTAAATACGGTTTGCTCGCTGACGCAGCTTTGTTGGCTCAGCTTGAGCGGCAGCCTTTAACGGTAAACTCGCCAGAGTTGGCGGCGGTCGTACGACGTTGCTGCGAATTGAAGTCCATGATCGTCGAGGCGGACGAACGTGAACTCGCGCAAGAAGGCGGTAGGGCGTTGCTGAATCTCGGTCACACTTTTGGCCATGCAATTGAGCAAGTGACGGGCTATGGTGTGTACTTGCACGGAGAAGCGGTGGCGATCGGTTTGTGCGCGGCGGCGCGGTTATCTGAGAGACTCGGTGCGATTGGCTCAGCAGAAGTCATTCGTGTGGATTCGGTTGTGGCGGCGCACGGGTTGCCGACGCGCTTGCGCACACCGTTGGCGATCGGCGAATTGCGGGCCGCGATGGCGCGTGATAAAAAAGTGCGCGCTGGAGGTTTGCGCTTTGTGGTCTTGAAGACTTTGGGTGCGGCAGCGACACAGGGCGGTATTGATCCGGCGTTGGCCGACTCTAGTTTCGCTGCCGTGGGCGCAGTCTGAGCGCGAGGAGAGGCTGTCGAACCTGGATTGTAGAGGGTAAAAAATCTCCGTGTGTTTCCCGGGTCGTGTGCGCTAAGCTGTTTCTATGTCGGCCATCGACGAAGGCATCGTCCGCGAGTATTTTGAACAGAACGGATTTTTCGTGCGCCAAGCGCGGAAATATTCTGTGACCGCGCGCAAGAAAACTGGGGAAGAAGAAATTGATTTATTGGTATCAAATCCTACTTGGTTGCGCGGCAGTCGTTCGCCGGATTTTTTCCTTTTCGCAAACGAGCTGCCCTACATCCAGCGTGCGGTAGTATCTGTGAAACCTTGGCACACAAATGTATTTACGCCGGCAATTTTGCGGGGTTCGCCGGAGATTTTTGGGTTTCTAGAAGAAAACGTACTTAAGCAAGTACCGCGATTTTTCGAGCCCGATGCGCCCGATGGCGAGCACGACGCGGTGGTGACTAAGATTTTGGTGTTACCCGCTCTGCCGACGGCGGAACCGTTCCGCTCGCAAAGCGTGGCCTTGCTCAAGGAGCGCGGCGTAGATGCGATCATTTCTTTTCGCGCGATGCTCACTGACTTGATCGAAAAAATCGAAAGTAACCAAAACTACTCCAAAAGCGACACCCTTCAAGTCATGCGTATTTTGAAAAACTACGATCTTCTCAAGGATTCGCAGCTGGATTTGCCTGTCGGCCGCGAGCCCATAGGTCGTAAAATTCGCGCCGACTTGATCAAATGAGCAGCAACATTCATCCTACGGCACTCATTGAACCCGGCGCCCAAATCGGTGCGGATTGCGAAATCATGGCTTACGCTGTGATCACGCGCCATTGTGTGTTAGGCGCTAGGGTCGTTGTTCATCCGTTCGCGGTGATCGGCGGCGATCCGCAATATTTAAAATTTGACCGTGCGCTGACGACCGGCGTGCGCGTCGGCGCGGGTACGGTCATCCGCGAACACGTCACGATTAATCGCTCCATCCATGCGGGTCTGGCGACGACGGTGGGTGCCGGCTGTTTTCTCATGGCCAACGCTCACGTTGCGCACGATTGCGTGGTCGCTGATCATGTCGTTCTGGCCAACAACGCCATGCTCGCCGGCCACGTTGAAATCGGGGCTAACACTTTTGTCGGTGGTGGCGCTGGTCTACATCAATTTTGTCGAATTGGCGAAGGCGTGATGGTCGCGGGTAACGCCTCGGTCACCCGTGATGTGCCCCATTTTACGATGGTGGCCGAGCGCGATGAAGTTATCGGTTTCAACGTCGTCGGCCTCAAACGGCGCGGCGTCGATCGCGCGGCAATCGCGGAATTGAAAACTGCGTTTCACGATGTGTATTTCACCCCAGGCAATATCCGTGAAGTGGCGGCAGTGTTGTTGTCGGGCGGAAACTATTCGAGCGCTGAAGCGCGCAAATTTCTCGATTTTTTTAGCGGTGGTAAACGCAGTTTCGCGCGCGCGCGTCGCGCCTTAGCTGAAGAGGTAACGGAGTGAAAGCGGCGAAACTCGCATTCACTTGTGGGGATCCTGCGGGCGTGGGCCCAGAAATCGTGGCGGCGTGGCTCGCTTCGCATCCCGCCGAAGCCGTAGATGTTGCCGTGATCGGGCCCCTGCGTTGGTTGGCAGCGCTGGATACAAAAGCGACAAAGATAGCCGTGGGTTGGGATGATTTTTTGGCGACTCCGGGACAACCAACGGCAGACGGAGCCCTTCTGGCTTGGGCGGCGATGCAACGTGCTGCGGATGGTTGCACGACGGGTGAATTTTGTGGCGTTGTGACTGGACCCGTGAGCAAAGCAGGACTGTCACGCGTGGGTTACACATGGCCTGGGCAGACTGAGTTTTTCGCGGCTCAATGGGGTGGTGAACCCGTTATGGCGTTTTGCGGTGGGCGCTTGCGCGTGGTATTGATGACTTGGCACGTCGCCTTATGTGAAGTACCACAACTCCTTGGGCCTCAGTTGTTGCATCGCACCGTGTTCGCAGCCGATGCGCTCGCTCGGGCTGAAGGAATCACGGCGCCTCGTATTGGCGTGTGCGGGTTAAATCCGCATGCGGGCGAAGACGGGCTACTTGGAGAAGAGGAACGCGATTTTCTTAATCCTGCGCTGACCCATATGCGCGAGGAATTTCCCGGCCTGAGTGTGTGCCAACCGGGCGATACTTTGTTCGCGCGGGCTGTGCGCGGTGAGTTCGATGTCGTGGTGGCGCTCTATCATGACCAAGGACTCGCACCTTTGAAGGTAATAGATTTTGATGAAGCGGTGAATGTCACGCTCGGGTTGCCCCACGTGCGGACGAGTCCGGACCACGGTACGGCGTTTGGTATCGCCGGTCAGGGCTTGGCTAGTCCGACGAGTTTTGCGAACGCGGTGATTGTAGCGCGGCGCTTGATAAACGTGCGCAAGCCGCGATAGTTGGAGTTGAATGCCATCGTCCACTTCAGAAATTTTTCTGTCTGCTTCTTTGCCTGAGGGGGTGCGCGCTGGAAACGAGAACCTCGTGCAACTCACACCCGCGGCTGGGGGTAAAGTTGCGGCTTTGATCGCCCGTGAGGCGCAGGGTGAGTTTCTGCGAATTGCTATTACTGGCGGCGGTTGCAACGGCCTGAGTTACAAGATGAAATTCGTGCCGTCGCCTAAACGCGGCGACATACTCGTACGCACGGCCAACACGCAGGTTGTTGTAGATCCCAAGACGGCGCTCTACTTGAAAGGTACGCATCTGGACTATTCTGCAGCAATGGTTGCAGGTGGTTTCAAGTTCTCTAATCCCAACGCCAAGGCCAGTTGCTCCTGCGGCGAGAGCTTTAGCGTATGAAGCCAGCCACGGCCAACTCAGCCAAATTGGTGTTGCCCCGCGGGGGCTGAACGGCGACACATATCTCTGACTTCACTCTTTTGACCAAACCTAATTGATGGCTACTTCGTTCCCTTCCGCCGGCGGTGGCGGCAATCGCTCCGGTTCTTATCAGCGTCGCAATGTCGACCCTTTCGCGGCCATCCGCCGCAATCATCGGATAAAAGTGCCCTCCGTGCGCTGCATTTCGCCCGAAGGTAAGCAACTCGGTATTCTCGAAACCACGAAAGCTATTTCCTTGGCCTTAGAAGTCGGTCTCGACCTTGTAGAAGTTGCGCCCAACGCTACGCCTCCGGTCTGCCGTATCATGGATTTTGGTAAGTACGTGTACGAGGAACAGAAAAAGACCTCCCACGTGAAATCTACGGCGAGCAAGATTAAAGAAATCGAATTTAGCGCGCGTATCGCCGACGGAGATTTCTTTACCAAGGTCCGCCACGCCGAAGAATTTCTTGGTCACGGCAACAAAGTAAAGCTGCGTCTCAAGTTCCGTGGTCGTGAAATGGCTCACACTGATCTCGGTTTCGCCGTCATGACGCGCGCGGTGGGCGAGTTGGTGGGTATGGGTAATCCTGACGCCGAACCTAAACTCATCGGTCGTAATATTCACGTGATGCTCACCCCGCTCGCGCCCAACAAGCGCAAGCCGAAGTTCCAATCACAAGGTAGCTCGCCCGCCGTTGATGATGGTCCCGATCTTTCGGGTGACGACGACGAGGATGACAAACCCACGGCGGAAGCCTGAGGTTTTTAGTATGAACACCCAGCGGGTGAGATGGGCCGCGCTGGGTGGCTTGATGCTGGAGTTGCTCGTTTTTGGAGTCGCGGCCCAGGAAAATGTCCCGCGTCTGCCTCCCACTCGCCCGGGCACTTCGGCAGTTAATTTTGAGTCACCGTCGCCCGCGAAGCCTAAAACCGAGACCGCCAACCCCTACCAAATCCCACGCTCAACGCGGTTCGGCGCGGCCGATTGGATCGAAATAGGCGTTGCGGCGAAACGCCTAGGTCTGAAAGTAGGTTGGACGCTCTCATCGCGGGAGGCAGTTCTCACCGATAAAGACACCCGTCTCGAACTGGCTTCAGATCGACTCGAAGCTGGACTCAACGGCCAACGCATCTTCCTCGGGCAGGCGCCGGTATCCCGTAGTGGTAATTTATATGTGAGCAAGATCGACCTTGAGCGCTGCCTCGTGCCGCTCGTTCGTCCTGCCTTGCTTGGCGTCCCCAAACCCGCGCCGAAGACCATCGTGATTGATCCCGGGCACGGCGGGCCCGACACCGGCAAGGTGAATGGTGCTCTCGGACTTTTCGAGAAAACCTTCACGCTCGATACCTCACTCCGGTTAAAAAAAATACTCGAGGCTCGCGGCTGGAAGGTCGTGCTTACGCGTAGCGATGACCGACAGTTAAAACCCGGTAAACAAGACGACTTGCAGCGCCGCGCGCAGATCGCCGATGAGGTCGACGCCGATGTATTTGTTAGTATTCATTTTAACTCTGTAGCCGAGCAAGTTGAGAAAGTCAGCGGGGCTGAAGTTTATCGCTTTACACCGCAACATCAGCCGCCCGTCACGCGTACGCTACGTCGCCTCGACGACGAAGTCCTCAATCCTGGCAACGGCAACGATGTCTGGAATAGCCTACTCGCGTACTCGATTCAGCGGCGCCTATTGCGCGACTTGAAGTTGGATGATCGCGGTTTTAAACATGACCGTTTGGCCGTGCTCCGACTCGTCTCCTGCCCAGCTGTCCTGATCGAAGGCGGCTTCCTATCTAATACCACCGAGGCCCGCCGTATCGCTAACGCCACCTACCGCCAGCAACTCGCCGAGGCTATCGCTAATGGTCTCGGCGCCTATGCGTCGCAGTTGCAAAGTCTACGTAGCGGCGCAAACACTCCCACTGGTTAAACCCAATTTTACTTCTTCTCTTCGCAAACTTTAACCATGAACTTCCGCCACCTCGCTACTTTCGTTGCCATTTTAGCCGCTGCCGCGCCGCTCTTGGCGTGGGATTACAATGGTCACCGCATGGTTAATCAGCTCGCTTTACAGGCCTTGCCGGCCGAATTCCCTGCTTTTGTTCGCGAGCCCGCCAATTTCGAGCGTGTGCTTTTTCTCTCTGGCGAAGGTGACCGCTGGCGCAACGTGCCTGACCTCATCATGAAACAATCCGGGGGCAGCTGGACTGATCATTTTTGTGACCTAGAACAACTCTCTGAAGTCGGTCTCGATCCAGCCAAAGTCTCATCGTTTCGCTACGATTTTATAGTCCAATTCGCTGCTGCCCGCGCGGCGCACTCTGATAAATTGCCCAAAATTGATCCGGCCAAAAACACGGATCACACGCGCGAGTGGCCAGGCTTTGCACCTTGGATGATCGCGGAGCATTTCGCGCGACTGCGCTCTGCGTTTGCTTACCTAAAAGTGTTTGAAGAACTCGGTACGCCGGAAGAAATCGCCAATGCCAAGGCTAACGCTATCTACATCATGGGTGTCATGGGTCACTACGTCGGAGACTGCGCTCAACCCTTGCACACCACAGTGCATCACAACGGCTGGGTCGGCGCCAATCCTAACGGCTACACCACGGCGAGTGGTATTCATAGCTGGATCGACGGAGGCTTCATCGCCAAGGCTGGCGTTAAGCTTGACGAAATTTCTGCGCGGGTGACACCCGCGCAGCCCATTTCCCTCGCTCCTCGCTCGGATGGACGCGAACCGTTGTTCGTTGCGGTGATGGATTATCTCATTGCCTCCCAACAAAGTGTCGAACCGCTCTACGCGATGGACAAGGCCGATAAGTTTCGCGTGAAATCTGATGTGACGCCAAGCGCTGAAGGCCGGGAATTCATTAAGGCACGCTTACTTAACGGCGGCGAAATGCTCGCATCGATCTGGGTTACCGCATGGCGCGCGGCCCCGCCTGACACGTTTTTGCGTACGCAACTGATCCGCCGGCAGGAAGAAAGCAAGGGCGCAAGCGTAGGCGCGGGCCGGCCCTGAGTAGGGATTCTTGGATCTGGATTGCGCAATCATGCATGACGATTACCTGGAACGTTTTGGTGGTGTCGGCCGGTTGCTTGGAATGGCGGCACTGCATAGATTACGCGCGGCGCATGTGATGGTTATAGGTGTCGGCGGCGTGGGTTCATGGACGATCGAGGGTCTTGCCCGCAGCGGTGTTGGCGCGCTCACCTTGATTGATCTCGACGATGTGTGTGTGACCAATGTGAACCGTCAGTTGCCCGCACTCGATGGGCAGATCGGCCGCCCTAAAGTCGACGTTCTAGCTGAGCGCGTGCATTTGATCAATCCTGCTTGTCGCCTGTCGACCGTGGCAGAGTTTTTTACGCCGGCCTCGGCAGAGCGTTTGCTTGCTGGAAAATTTGACGGCGTCGTGGATGCAGTGGATCTCATGTCGCACAAAGCGCTTATCATCGCTGAGGCGGTGAAGCGGCGCCTAAAATGTGTGACCGTGGGTGGCGCGGGCGGGCGGCGCGATGCAACGCAATTGCGTGCCGGTGATCTTGGACAATCTGGCTGCGACGAGTTGCTGCGTCAGGTGCGCAAGAAGCTGCGGCGCGATTATGGTTTCGCGGGTGGTAAAGGTAATCTCTACGGCGTGCGCTGCGTCTGGACTGAAGAGAAACCCGTGTTTCCGTGGGCCGATGGCACGTGCCGCCCCGATGTCGAACCCGGAACGAATCTGAAGTTGGACTGTGCGACAGGCTTTGGTACCGCGGTGTGGGTTACGGGCGCCTTTGGCCTTGTTGCCGCGCAAGAAATGGTCCGCGAACTCGTCGTCGAGAGCGCGCAGGTATGAACGCGTGACACGGAACTATGTGCGGAGGAAGAGACGGCGGTAGTTGGCGGCGACTTGGGTGGTGAGTGTCGCAAGCGGGAGCTCGCGAAGCTTCGCCAAGGCGACATAGGTGGCTGCGAGGTTAGCGGGGTGGTTTAAATCAGGTGCGGTTGCGAGCGCCAAGGGAGCGTACTCGGGTGGGGCTAGCATCGCGGGCGCATCGGTCTCGATAAGCAGGCGCTCCAGCGGTATCGTTTGATACAACTCGCGTAGGCGAGCGTGGCGCGGTGCGAGGTACGCGCCGTTGAAAGAGAAATACGCGCCGAGCGCCACGAAAGATGCGACGAGTTCAACCGAGCCGCTGTAGGCGTGGAGCAGGAAGCCGCGAGACGGGAGCGAGATGGCTTGTAAGGTTTCGAGCAACAGGCCAAATGCGTCTATGCAGTGGATCGTGGCGGGGCGGTCGAGTGTGACGGCGAGCGCAAGTTGAGTTTGGAAAATGTCACGTTGCTCGTCTAGCGGCGCACGGCGGAGGCCAACGAGGCGTGGATCATCGGACCGGGCGCGGTCAAGCATCCAGCGGTCCAGTCCAATCTCACCCACGGCCGCAAGAGGATTGGTTTCTAAATAATGACGCAACGTTTTGAGCCACTGGGGCGAACGGTTGCCGGTGTCCCAGGGATGTAGGCCGAAGCTGGGGGTGAGGTGCAGCGCCGGGTGTTGCGCAGGAAGGACTGCAGCTAGCGTGGCTACCGTGGGCCAGTCGGCTTCCTCGGTGCCGTTGACGACTACATGGGTGACACCAGCTGAGATGAGTGCTGGCAGGATCGCTGGGACGTGCGGAGCAAGCGCTGGGGCGGCGAGATGGTTGTGCGCGTCGCAAAAGGTCATGAAGAAACCTACGCTGGGCGTTGCTCAGGCGAGGTGCGACTGGGCGAGGGAGCGGATGCGTTGGCGGACGGCGGTGAGGCCGTTACGGCGAGTGGGTGATAGGTTGGCGAGTAGTTCTATGGTGGCTAGCGGGTCGGCGTCGCTGGCGGTAATCTCGGCGGGAGTTGCGCCGCTAAAAAAATCAGCGAGGCCGATGACGAGGCCGCGTACGAGGGGCGAGTCGGCATCGGCATGGAAAGTGAGTAAACCATCAGGCCGGAGCTCGGCGATCAGCCAGACGGCGGAGATGCAACCGTGCACGCGGTGAGTCTCGGTGCGCGCGGTGACGGGTAGGGGAGGGGTACGCCGGGCGCGATCGACTAGGACGGTAAGACGCTCCTGCAGGTCGTCGATGGGTGTAAAATCGTCGGCGAGGGCCGAGAGTTTGGCGGTGAGGATCACCCTGAAGAGTACACAGCGCGTTGGGACTAGGAGCAATCCTCTAGAAGCGATCGCACCTTGAAGAGCCTCGGGGTGGGTGTTTGGGTCTGATCATGAAATATACAATCGGTCTTTGGGTTTTATGGGGCCTTGTCTTGGTGCAGGGCGCGAAGGCAGGGGATTTGCAGCCGTTGGTGGATCGGGCCGTGCACTCAACACTGGAGCGTTTTCAGGCGAGTGGACTTAAGGCCGACCAGCTCGCGATCACCTTAGTTGATCTGAGCGTTACCGATCGGCCACAGCAGGCGAGTTATCGCGGCGAGGTACCAACCTATCCGGCGAGTGTGATTAAGTTATTTTACCTTGCGGCGGCGCACCGTTGGCTCGAGGACGGAAAGTTAGCTGATACACCGGAATTACGCCGGGCTTTGCGGGATATGATCGTGGATTCGTCGAACGATGCGACGCACTATGTGATCGATTTATTGACGGGTACGACGAGCGGGCCGGAGTTGCCTGAGGCGGAACTCAAAATGTGGTTCCAAAAACGGGCGGTTGTGACGCGGTATTTTGCACAGCTTGGTTATCTGAATGTAAATGCGAGCAAGAAGCCTTGGAGCGACGGACCATACGGAAGGGAATCTCAGGCGATCCGCGCCTATGAGCCCAAGCGCAATATGCTCACGACGTTGGCGACGACTCAATTATGGGTAGAGATCGTGACCGGCCGCTGTGTGACGCCGAAGCGGAGTGCGGAAATGATGGCGCTCTTGGCGCGTGATCCGGCGGCGAAGACGGAAGATCCGGATGATCAAGCCAAGTTCACTGGAACAGAATTGCCGGCTGGAGCAAGGTTGTGGTCGAAGGCCGGTTGGACTAGCCAGACGCGGCATGAGTCGGCTTATGTAGAGCTCCCGAACGGCCGGAAATACGTACTCGTGGTTTTCACCTCGGATCATGCGAGCGAGCGGGCGATTCTACGCAATGTCGCTGCGGTAGTGGTCGCTGGCATGGCGGCAACGCTGGAATAAAATTGCGCCTTAGGCCGTGGCGAGGCTTCGCTCAAACATGCACACCGACCCCGCTGACCACCTGAACTCTGGTAAACGCAATACGCTCTATCTACAAGTGCTGGCCGCGATCGTGGTCGGCGTTTTAGTCGGGTATCTCTGGCCGGATTTCGGTGCGTCGCTGAAGCCGCTCGGCGATGCCTTTATCAAGCTGGTGAAGATGCTGATCGCGCCGATCATTTTCGCGACCGTGGTTGTGGGCCTCGCAGGTATGGGAGACTTAAAGAAAGTCGGCCGCGTGGGCGGAAAGGCGTTGTTGTATTTTGAGATCGTTTCTACGCTGGCACTCATCATCGGTCTAGTGGTGGTAAATGTTTTTGCGCCAGGTGCTGGTGTGCATGCGAACGCAGCATCGCTTGATGCAAAGGCAGTGGCGAGTTACACTAAGGCTGCGCAAGGGCAGACTACGACTGAGTTTTTGATGCACATTATCCCGAACACGTTTGTCGGGGCGTTTGCTGAAGGAGAAATTTTGCAGGTATTATTGCTAGCAGTTTTATTTGGCATCGCGCTTGGACAGATCGGCGAGCACGGCCGGCCGGTCCTCAATTTGATCAACGAAGTTTCGCGCGTGATTTTCGGCATTGTCAGCATGGTTACGAAGCTGGCCCCTGTGGCGGCGTTTGGCGCGATGGCGTTTACCATCGGTAAATATGGCCTGCGCTCCCTAGTGTCGCTTGGAGCGCTGATGGCTTGCGTGTACCTGACGTGCGTACTCTTTGTATTCGTGGTACTCGGGCTGATCGCGCGGTTTAACGGTTTCAGCGTGTGGAAAATCATCAAGTACATCCGCGAAGAGTTGTTGATCGTGCTGGGAACCTCCTCGTCGGAGACAGCGTTGCCGGGGTTGATGCACAAGATGGAGATGGCGGGTTGCGCGCGGCCGGTGGTCGGAATCGTGGTGCCCTCGGGCTACTCTTTTAACTTAGACGGGACCTCGATTTATTTGACGATGGCTGCGCTCTTCGTGGCTCAGGCTACGGACACGCCGTTGACGCTGTGGGAGCAAGCAAAACTACTGGTCGTGCTCATGATAACTTCGAAGGGCGCCGCAGGCGTGACGGGGAGCGGATTTATCACACTGGCGGCGACTCTGGCAGCTACGGATAAGATACCCGTGGCGGGCATGGCACTGATACTTGGCGTGGACCGTTTTATGTCGGAAGCTCGCGCGATTACGAATTTCATCGGTAATGCCGTGGCGACCTTGATCGTGGCGAAGTGGGACGGCTCATTTGACGCTTCGAAGGGTGGCGAGGTATTGGCGGAAAACACACCAAAGCAGCTTTGAGACAGAGGTCTTGTTCCACATGGCAGGTTTTTTGCCTCGCCTCCTGTGGAGGCTGAAGGCTCCGTGGGGTGCGTCACCCCGCCCCCATGCCCCGTTTTTTTGATCAGCTGATTGCGTCTTACCAGCGTGCCTTTGTCGCTGCCTTCGTGGCGTGGGTACTGCTCGACTCTCAGGCGGTACAGGCGATAGCTGCTCCGGCGCATTTGGCGGAGGACTTGGTCAGTCGATACTGCATGGATTGTCACGATAACAGTATATCGAAGGGGGGACTCTCACTCGAGGGTATTGCGGCCAAAACTCCTGCTGCATATCCTCAGCTCTGGGAAAAGATTTTACGCAAACTAGACCACCAGCAGATGCCGCCGATAGGGGAGGAGCGGCCTTCGTCTGAGCAGTACCGTCAGGTTGTGACATTTTTGAAAGCCGAACTTGATCGGACTGCGACCGCGGCACCAGATCCGGGTCGCACGGATACATTTCGCCGGCTTAATCGCACCGAATACCAAAATGCCATCCGCGACCTGCTTGCGCTTGAGATCGATGCGACGACCTTGCTGCCGAATGACGAACCGGCTCGGGGCTTTGACAACGTCACAGTTGGTAACCTGTCGACCACCCTCATTGATCGTTATGTCTCGGCGGCGCAAAAAATTGCTCGTCTGGCCGTTGGCACGCCGCGCAAAACGCCCGGCGGCGATACGTTTCGCTTACCGCCAGACCTGACGCAGGAAGGTCACATCGAAGGACTACCGCTTGGCACGCGTGGCGGGGCATTGATCCCTTACACGTTTCCTCAGGACGGGGAGTACGAGATTCAAGTTCGCCTCGCGCGGGATCGCAACGAACAGGTTGAGGGTCTCAACGCTCCGCACGACCTCGAAGTGCTCATCGATGGTGAACGCGTGGCCCTCGCGACAGTGAAGCCGCCCGGCGCCGATAAAAATGCTGAGAGGGTTGATGCACACCTGAAGTTCCTAGTACCGGTTAAGGCTGGCCCGCATCATGTCGGCGTTACTTTCATAAAAACCCCCACGCTGATCATTGAAACCGAGCGTCAGCCCTTCATCGCACGGTTCAATATGCACCGGCACCCCCGCACTGCCCCAGCACTTTACCAGACTTCTATCACAGGTCCTTTCAATGCCACCGGTCCGGGCGATACGCCAAGTCGACGGTTGATCTTCGGGGAAAACGAGAGGACCGTGACGCGGATCAACGACGAAGTCCGTGCGCGGGCGATTTTGGCGCCTCTGCTACGTCGCGCTTACCGTCGACCGATCAACGACGACGATCTTCGTCGTCCGCTCCAGTTTTTTCGCGAAGGCAGTGCTCATAGCGCGGGCTTCGATGCTGGGATCGAAAGCGCATTAGCTGCGATTCTCGTCGCGCCACAATTTTTGATTCGTTTAGAAACCGATCCCGCCGGCTTGGCGCCGGGTACAGTTTATCGCATCACTGATTTGGAGCTCGCCTCTCGACTCTCGTTTTTTCTTTGGAGTAGTCTGCCGGATGACGCGCTCCTCGAGGCGGCGGGGCGCGGTGATCTTCGCCTCCCGGTGGCGCTCGAGCAGCAGGTCCGCCGCATGCTCGCCGATCCCCGCGCGCGTAATCTCTCCATCAATTTTGCTGCGCAATGGCTGCACCTCCGTGCCCTAGAATCCGTCTCGCCGGATGTTCGCCGTTTCATCGATTTTGACGATAACCTCCGCCACTCGATGCGTCGTGAGACGGAACTCTTTTTTGAAAACATCATGAGCGCGGATCGTCCGGTGACGGAATTGATCTCGGCTGATTACTCGTTCCTTGATGAGCGTCTCGCGAAACACTACAACATACCATACATTTATGGCAGTCATTTTCGACGCGTCTCCTTCGCAGGTAGGGTCGATCGTCAACGCGGTGGCCTGCTCCGCCAAGGCAGTATCCTCACTGTGACTTCCTACGCTACCCGCACCTCGCCGGTGATCCGCGGCAACTGGATTCTCGCTAATCTCGTGGGCGCTCCGGCGCCGCCGCCACCGCCTAATGTGCCGGCTCTCGACGATAGTCATGTCTCTGCGGCTCTGCCCATCCGAGCTCGCTTGGCCGCGCACCGGGAGAAGCCCGTTTGTGCAAGTTGCCATAATTTAATGGATCCAGTCGGCTTCTCGCTCGAAAATTTTGATGCGGTCGGTCGTTGGCGCACGGTAGAGGAGCAACTCCCGGTTGATGTGATGGGCGGTTTCCCTGATGGCTCGAAGTTTGAAGGTGTTAGCGGTCTGGAGCAGGCGCTCCTCGCGCGGCCGGATTTATTCGCGGCGACATTAACGGAAAAACTGCTTACCTTCGCCCTCGGTCGCGGCGTTGAGTTATCCGACGCTCCTGCTGTGCGCGAAATCGTGCGTCGCGCTGAAGCGGAAAATTTTCGTTTCTCGTCTCTCATTCTTGGTCTCGTCAACAGTCCGCCATTTCAGATGCGCCGCACTCCCAACCCATGAGCTCCTTCGTTTCCAAAAAAGCCCTGCCTCGTCGTACTTTTCTCCGTGGAATGGGTGCTGCGTTGTCGCTCCCTTTGCTCGACGCGATGATTCCTGCGGCCACCGCTGCGACGAAGACGGCGGCATCACCAGTCCGTCGTCTTGGTTATGTTTTTATGCCTATGGGCTGTGACCAGTCTCGCTGGACGCCGCGTAGTACCGATGGAAAACTAAGTGATCTTTCGCCCATTCTCGCTTCGCTCGCGCCTCACCGCGAACACGTCACCGCTTTCACCAATCTCGAACTGCGCAACGCCTATCCAGGCTCGCACGCCACCTCCAACTCCTCGTTTCTCAGCGCAGCCAAAGCCAAACATACCGAAAGCTCCGATTACTATCTTGGCACCACCGCCGATCAACTCGCGGCACGCCAACTCGGTCGCGAGACTCAGCTCGCCTCCCTCGAACTCTCGATGGACATGCTCCAGACTACCGGCCAGTGCGATAACGGTTACGCCTGCGTGTACCAAAACAATCTCTCCTGGTCTTCGCCGACCACGCCCCTGCCATCAGAGGCGCACCCACGCATCGTTTTTGAGCGCTTGTTTGGCGAAGGCGGTAGTCTGGTCGAGCGCCGCGCCTCGCTCCGTCAGCGTGCCAGTTTGCTCGATTGGATCACCGAGGATATTTCTAGTCTAAAACGTCAATTAGGTCCGGCCGACCGCGCTAAGATCGCTGATTATCTCGACACCATCCGCGAAGTAGAAAGGCGCATACAAAAAGCCGAAGCCGATGTCACTCAGAGCTCGCTACCGCCGGATCTTGAGCGTCCCCTTGGCGTGCCCGCCTCTTACACTGAGCATGCCAAACTCATGTTTGATTTACAAGTTCTCGCCATGCAGGGCGACATTACCCGGGTCACGACTTTCCAGCTGGCGCGTGAAACAAGTAATCGTACCTACGCTGTCGAGACCGGCGTCGCCGATCCTCATCATCCCCTTTCCCATCACGGCAATGACCCAGATAAAATCGCACGCATGGCCAAGATTAACGCGTTCCATGTCTCGCTTTTTGCTTATTTTCTAGAGCGCCTGAAGTCCACCCCCGAGGGTAACGGCACGCTTTTGGATCACTCTTTGCTGCTTTACGGCAGCGGCATTGGAAACCCCAACGTGCATGACCACACTAACCTCCCCATCCTTGTCGCCGGTGGTGCTGCAGGAGGAATGAAGGGCGATCGACACATCCGCTACGACCAGCCTGTTCCGCTTGCCAATCTACACCTTACACTACTCCACAAAGTGGGTGTGAACATTGACCGCTTCGGCGACAGCTCAGGCAAAATCAACGATCTATTCACCCCGCTTAGCGTGTGATGGTGGCTCGCACGATGATTCGGAAATATCTCGTGTTCTTTTCGTGCGGCCCGCGAGGTCGGTGGTCATGCGGCCTGGTCACGGTGTTGGCTAGCGTCGTTTTGAGCGGAGCGAGCGTGTACGCCTCGGAGGCGATGTTGAGCGCCGTCCAAGCCTCCGATCTAGTACTCGTGCGACGTCTGCTCGCGGAGGAACCTGCGTCAGCCCGGACGCCTAATCGTTACGGCGTTACCCCGCTCTCGCTCGCTTGCACTAATGGTGATGCTGGGATTGTTGATGCGCTCCTCGTCGCCGGCGCTGACGCCAACTGCTCTCTTCTTGGCGGTGAACCCCCCCTGATGACCGCTGCACGCACCGGTCGGGTCGCCGTCGTGACCTCGCTCCTCGCGCATGGCGCCTTGATCGATGCAAAACTACCAGGCGGACAAACCGCCCTAATGTGGGCCGCCGCCGAGGGCCGTACCGCCGTAGTAGCCGCGCTCATTGCCGCCAAAGCCGATGTGTCTGCGACGGTGGCTACTGGCCTCAATGCTTTACTCTTTGCGGTCCGCGCGGGCCACATCGAGACCGTGCGGGCGTTATTAAAAGCTGGCTTAGACATCAACGCGGTCACCGCCCCGACCAAGACCGGCAAGAAGCTACCTAAACGCGGCAACAGTGCTCTTACCCTGGCCGTGGAAAATGGTCACTTTGAGGTCGCCTCTGTGCTCCTCGATCTGGGCGCCGATCCCAACGACCTGCGCTCTGGCTACGCTCCGTTGCATATTCTCAGTTGGATTCGAAAACCTGACATCGGCGAGGATGAAGGTGATCCCATCCCTGAGGACCACGGTAATGTCAGCAGCGAGCAACTCGTCCGCAAGTTGGTCGCATGCGGCGCCAACGTGAACCTTCGTCTGACGGGTGGTCCCTCTGGCGGTGGCCGTATCAATCGCAAAGGTTGTACGCCATTTATGTTGGCCGCGGACACTGCTGACCTTGCATTCATGAAACTCCTCCAAGAACTCGGCGCCGATCCGAAGATCACGAATGTGGACGGTTGCACGCCGTTGATGGCCGCCGCGGGACTTGGCACACGTTCCGCAGAAGAGGAAGCTGGCACCGATGACGAAGCGGTGGCGGCCTGCGATTATCTGCTCAGTCTGGGCGCCGATATCGATGCGGTTTCAAAAAATGGTGACACCGCGATGCACGGTGCGGGCTTCGCTAACTTCCCTAAGGTTGTGAAATTTTTAGACGCCAGAGGCGCCAAGATTGAGATTTGGAATAAAAAAAATCAACGCGGCTGGACCCCGTTGCAAATTGCGGAAGGGCATCGCTACGGAAACTTTAAACCCTCATTTGAAACGATTGCGGCCTTTCACGATGTGATGCGCGCCCATGGGCTAACGCCTCCCCAGCCCACGCCGCCAGTCCCCGAAATCGGTTACAAGCACCTCTAATTGCCTCAATTGTTTCGTGGCTACTTCAAACGGGGCCAGGCTCTTTAATTGAGGAAAATCGCCTCGTTGGTCTGAAAGAGAGCATGGGCCAGTTTGGTCCAGGCGTCGATCGGGGCGCGGTTTTCGTTCAGCGCGAAGCCGCCGGGTGGGCGATTGTCCATGCCGCCTTTTTTCATGCTGGCCATCTGGGCGGCGCGTTGGGCTTGGCGTTGTTGTTTGCGAGTCTCCTCAGCACGGGCTGAGACGGGCGCAAGGGGGAGGTCGAGGGCGAGACCGGTGGGATTGGCTTTTACGTAGCGGATGCCGAGTGAGATTTCTTGCTCGCTGGGAGGCCGTTGGTAGACAGCCAGGTAAAGAGAAGTGACGCGTTCTTGGTCGCTTTTTAGTTCGGCAAATTCGGGACGGTGAGTGAGGCGCCGGGCGGTCTCGACGACCAGCGGACTGTTCATTAAAAACAGGGCTTGGGCGGGAACGATCGTCTCGTAGCGCCGACCGCTTGGGAGGTCAGGGTTAGGGAAATCGAATTGGGTTAGTAGTTCGGGTGGGTTCCTGCGGTCAATATAGGTGTAAACGGCGCGGCGTGTGGCAAATTCCTCGGTACCCATTGGTATGGAGCGGCCGCCGAGTTTGGGTTCAAGGGTGCCGGCAATGGCTAGCAGGGAATCGTGGAGTTGCTCGAAATCTAGACGTCGGACGGGGGCACGCCATAGGTAGCGATTGTTGGGATCTTGTTCGGCGTATTTGGAGTTGTTCGCTGAACTTTGCTGGTAAGTGGCACTGAGAACGATAAGGCGATGGAGTTTTTTGATGGACCAACCCTCTTCGACGAATCGATTCGCAAGGTAGTCGAGGAGTTCAGGGTGGGTAGGCGGGGCGGACATGTTGCCAAGGTCGTCGGGGGTGGGGACGAATCCGGTGCCGAAGTGTTGTTGCCAGACGCGGTTGACAAGGACCCGAGCCGTCATGGGGTTTTTGGAGTCGGCGATGGCGAGGGCGAGCGGGAGACGGCCACTGCCCTCGTGCCATTCGGGGCGCTTCTTGGGATCCGGTGAAAGAATTTCAAGGAAACGGCGAGGGACGACGGGGCCTTTGTTTTGAGCCTCACCGCGGACGAGGACGGCATAATCACGAGGGCGAGGCACGTCAGTTACGATAGCGGCACGGGCAGGGGAGCCTGGATGGTTGGAGTCGAGGTCACCGATCTCGCGTTGGATGCGGGTTTCTTCACGGACGAGTTCTTTACGTTTCTCAGCGTTTTTTTCGCTAGATTTGCGAAAGGCGACGTAGCGAGTTTCGAGCTCGTCTGCCTGTAGCTTTAGGGCGTCTGATTTACTGAGGTAATCGAGTAGCTCTGGAGTTTTTGGGATTTTGGCGAAAAGAGTGGGTTGGTCGCGGGCGTACTTAGGTTCGTTGAGATTAGCGAAGACGCCGTAGAGTGAGTAATAATCTTTCGTCGGAATGGGGTCAAATTTGTGATCGTGGCAGCGAGCGCACGAAACGGTAAGCCCTAAAAAGGCTTTGGTTGTGACCTCGATGCGGTCGTTGATAATGTCGTGGGATACGCCGTTGAATTTGTTGCCGAGAGTAAGGAAGCCGAGGGCAGCGAGGGAGCGTTGGTCGAGCGGAGGCTCAGCGTCAGCGTTTTGGGTTTTAGATTTTTTTATGGCCGCGGCGAGAAGTCGGTCAGCGGCGAGTTGTTCTACAATAAATTGATTGTAGGGAAGGTCTCGGTTGAAGGCGTCGATTACGTAGTCGCGGTAGGTCCAGGCGTTCGGGTAGCGCAGGTCTTCGCGGCCCTTGGCGTCGCCCTTAGTGTCGGAGTAGCGGGCGACATCGAGCCAGTAGCGGCCCCAACGTTCGCCGTAGGCGGGTGAGGCGAGGAGTCGATCGACGAGTTGGGCGTAAGCATCGGGTGCAGGGTCGGCGACAAAGGCGTTGATCTCGGCGGCTGTTGGAGGGAGCCCGATGAGATCGAAGGAAAGACGGCGTATGAGTGTGCGCCGATCGGCAGCGGGGTTGGGGGAGAGGCCGTGATCCTGTAAATTGGTGATGATGAAGTTATCGACCGGAGTTTGAATCCAGGCAGCGTCGGCAGGATTGCTAGGGGCTGGTACAGACGGTTTCTTGACGGGTTGAAAGGCCCAATGGTTTTTGCCAACGCCGCCATAGCTAGTCAGGGCTCCGGGCTTGGCGGAGGCGGGTACGCGGGGGTCGGGGGCGCCGCGGCGGACCCATTCGGTGAGGTCGGCGATTTGGTTTTGGGTGAGTTTCTTGCCCTTTGGGGGCATCTGTAGCTCCTCGTCTTGGTAGCTGATGGCGGTGATGATGAGGCTAGCGTTGGGTTGACCCGGGACGAGGGCGGGGCCGCTGTCGCCGCCCATGAGAAGCGCAGCGGAAGAATCGAGGAGAAGTCCCCCTTTGACGCGGTCCGCGTCATGGCTGTGGCATTTATAACAATTATCGACTAGTACTGGGCGGATCTTGTTTTCAAAGAATGCGAGGTCTGCGGGGGAGAGGGTGGCGGCTAGGGTTGGCGCGGGGTTGGCAGTGGGCGTTGCGGCGCGAGAGAACGATGCGAACAAAAAAATTAACAGAATCGAGTACGGGCGCATGACGGGCAGGTTGCTCAACTAAGTATCGGTTTCACGACTTCACCGGCGACGTCGGTGAGGCGAAAATCGCGGCCGTTGAAGCGGTAGGTAAGCTTCGTGTGATCGAGGCCGAGGCAGTGCAGCATCGTCGCGTGGAGGTCGTGGACATGAACTTTATCACTGACGGCGGCGCCGCCAAATTCGTCAGTCGCACCGTGCACGGTGCCGCCTTTGATGCCGCCGCCGGCCATGACGACGGAGAAGGCTTTGGCGTTGTGGTCGCGGCCAGGATTTTCGTAGCCGTTGCGGTCTTTAGTGGGTTTACGGCCGAATTCGCCGCCCCATACGACGAGCGTACGGTCGAGGAGCCCGCGCTGTTTAAGGTCGGCGAAGAGGGCGGCTAGGGGACCGTCGATTTCGCCCGCCTTGGCGGAGAGTTTATCGCGGAGGTCCTGGTGGTGGTCCCAGCCGTCGTGCCAGACTTGGACGACGCGGACGCCGCGCTCGATGAGTCGGCGGGCGATGAGAAGTTGTTTGCCTTGCTGAGTGTTGCCGTAGTTGGCCCGGGTGGCTTCAGTTTCTTTATTGAGATCGAATGCATCGGTGGCCTCAGCCTGCATGCGAAAGGCAATTTCATAAGATTCGAGGCGTGTTTCGAGGGCGGCTTCGCGTTGGAGATTTTGAGCGTGGACCTCGTTGAGCTGGTGCACGAAGTCGAGTTGTCGGCGTTGTTCGTGCGGGGCGACGTAGCTGTTGCGGATGTTTTGGATCATCTGCTGCACGGTTGCGGCGGTGGTGTTGATGGAGGCGCCTTGAAACGTGCCGGGCAGGAAGGCAGAGCCGTAATTACCGGCGCCGCCGGTGGGCAGTTTACCGCTGCGTAGGGCGATGAAGCCGGGGAGGTTTTGGTTTTCGGTGCCAAGCCCATAGACCAGCCAAGAGCCAAGACTAGGCTTGGTTAGGCGCAGCGAACCGGTGTTCATGAAGACTGTGGCGACGTCATGCGCGGGAATATCGGTCCACATCGAGCGGATGACTGCAAGGTCGTCGGCGTGGGCTGCAGTTTTGGCGAAGACCTCGCTAATTTCTAGGCCGGATGCGCCATACTGTTTAAATTGAAAGGGCGAACCCATGGCGATACCGCCGTCAGTAAGGGTTTTATTGTTGAGGCGGGTCAGGGTTGGCTTGGGGTCCCAGGTGTCGACGTGTGACGGGGCGCCTTGGGCAAAGATGTGAATGATAGATTTGGCTTTGCTGGGGAAATGTGGGGGTTTGGGGAGCAACGGGCTTGGGCCGATTTTCAGATCGCTAGCAGATAGGGTCGCTCCGAATAGTTGGGTGGGTACGAGTGAGGCGAGGCCGAGGGCGCCAACGCCCATGCCGACGCGGGAAAGCAATTGGCGGCGAGTAAGAAAATAATCGGCCAGGTCCGTCGAGATGCCATGGCACGCGTGGCCTGGTTTCTGGGGGAAGTCGTTAGGCATAGTGGGTAAGACGCCGCCCGAATGCGGTGGTTGCGCTAGGGTAAACTAAGGATCGATATATTACGCTGGCACGAGGGCTTAGGGAAGCAGGAATTTTAACCGCATCCCATGGATGGGTGCCGCCGAGTTGTTAAAATGAAGCGCTGTCTATGCGCTCTCTGAACTTTTAAACTTTGGAGTGAAGGTATCGCTACTTCCGTCGTGGCCACCCTAGCACGTAGGCGTTCACATTCTTCGCGGTGAACGAGGACATCGACCTAGACGATTTGCGCGGTGGCCTCGAGGACTAAAATTTACATGTATTTAGTGATTTTCGCGCTCGCCGTGGCGCCAGCAGAAATGCGTTACAACGCGGTTGATTGTTTCCATTCGGAGAAGCAACTTGGCGCCGTAACTCATGCGTCCTCATCGAACCTCGATTTATTTTTTTTCGTGTTTGGTAGCCCTCGTGGCGGCTGTTAGCGAGTCGGCGCAAGCGCAAGTACTTGAGGCTTTAAATCGGCCTGTGCCGCTGGCGGTAGCGAGTGCGGCGACGGCGATGTCACCCGGAATGGCGGCGCTTACCCTCGCAGCGGCGCAGCGAGCACAGGAACTCGGGTTTCCGTCTACGGCCGTTGAATTATACCGCGAGGCCTTGGCAGCTCCGAATGCAGATCGGGCTTTGCTTACGCTTGGTTTGGTGACCTCGTTGCTCGATGATGGACGTGTCGTTGAGGCGGAGAGTGCATTGAACGGCTGGATCGGGTTGCGCGGCAGCGCCTGGCAGCTGAGGGCGGGACTGACGGCCGTGACTGCGCGCAAAATCGATGCAGCCAAGGTGGCACTCGCCGCCGTGAAAGAATCGGAATTGGCGCCGAGCGACCGCGCATGGTGGTTTTATTTACAAGGTTTGCTCGCTGGCGAATTGGGCGACGTGAAAGCGACGAATAAATTTTTTGAGCTGGCGCAGTCCGCGGCGGTGACAGAGCTGGCGCGGACGCGGTTTCGCCTTGAGGCGGAGCGAATTTTACTGCGACGCAGCGGCACGGGTAATGAGGCTGATCTAGCAGGGCAGCGCCAAGCGATGACGCGTTTCGCTGGGCAGGCTACCGGCTATGGCGCGGCCCGGACTTATGCGGCAAATTTAAATGCGCTCGGTCGTAAGTCCGAGGCGGTAGCCGTAATCCAACAGCAGTTGCTCGTCTTGCCTCGCGACGAGCGTCAGTACGCGGATGATTTTAGATTATGGCTTGGACTGATCGCGGGCGCGATCGATGGAGCAGGACGCACGGCCTTGCTCGAACTCGTTTCGCACGGTCGCGATGGGGTGCGTCAACGCTTGGCTTTGCGCTTGCTTGCGCAGGCGTCGGAAAAAAATCCGGGGCGCGGGCAGTTGCGCGCGGAGCTAGGGCGCTGGATCGCGGAGACGCCAGCCCATGGTTTGCAGGAAGAGTTTTATTTGTATCGGGCTAATTTGTTGCTGGGCGATAAAAGTTACGCTGCAGCCGAAGACGACGCTCGGGCGCTTTTAGAAAAATTCCCCGGATCTTCTCTGCGCGCTGAAGCTTGGGAAGTGCTGACGGGTGCAGCTTGGGAACAGCGGCGTTATCGTTTGGCGGCGGACAGCGCGAAGAAGGCGTCGGCTGCGTTGCCGGCGGGTGCGCGTCGAGCGGAGTTGGGCGTGCTGCTGGCGGAAGCGTGGTTCCGGGCGCAGGATTTCCGGCCGGCTGCGGATGCGTATGCGGCGGTGTTGCGTGATCCGCCGACGGGACTGAAACCGGAGGTATTAAGCGCACTACGTTTTCAACGGGTACAAGCGGAGATCGAGGCGGGCACGCCGGAGGCCGCGCAGGCCGTGCTCAACGGGCTCGCGGCGGAGCCGGGGTTTTCCGTTGAAGACCGTTGGCAGGCGGAGTGGAATTTGGCGCGTGCCTTGCAGGCGCGTGGGGCAAATGGGGTGGCTGCGGCCTACTCGCGCGTGGAGCGGTTATTAGGCGGTAATGTGGAAGCGGGCTTGCCAGCGAAGTTGCGCGCACGGCTGGAGTGGTTGCGCGCGCGCTTAGCGCTCGATGTGGAGCCGGCACAGCCGGCAAAGGCGTTGGAATATTTACAGGCTTTGTCGCCTGAAGCGCTGTCGAAATCGTTAGCGAGTGAACCGGTGGCGTTGCGCACCGAGTTGGCGAGTGCGGCGGCGTTGTTGCAGGCGCAGGCGTTGTTCAAGCAAGGCAAGGAAGAGTCCGGTGTGGCACAGTTAAAAAAACTGCGTGAGGATTTCAAAGATTCGGATGCGGCGGTGGCTTCATATCTTGAAGAGGCGGATCACTATGCGAAGCAATTCAACGCGGTGCAGGCGCAGCAGCTTTATACGGATTTAGCGGATAAATTTCCGGGTAATATCAACGCGCCCTACGCACTTTATTTTGCCGCTTTGCAGGCAGAGGCGAGCGGTGATGCGCGTTTACCGGAGGCGCAAAATTTACTGGATAATTTGGTGCGCAAATACCCCCAGAGCGAACTCGTATTTGCGGCGCGGCTGAAGCAGGGCCATTTATTGCGTAAGCTCAGTCAGTTTCCGCAAGCACAACAGACTTACGAGTCGTTGGTGAACGCGTTTGCAACAAGCCCCGATGTCGTTTTGGCGCAGTTGGCGTTGGCCGAGTGTCACAACGCGCAGGCGGCCAGCGATCCCTCGCACTTGGAGAGCGCTTTGGTTTTGCTGGAGCATGTGCGCGATCGAGCCGATGCGCCTTTAGATGTGCGTATCGAGGCGGGTTTTAACCTGGGTGTCGTTTTGCGGCAGCGGGGGGAGTCGGAGAAGGCGGCGGTGGGTTGGTGGAGGGATGTGGTGTCACCATTTTTGCTGGATGCGAAACAGGCCGAGCAGCTGAGTGCGCGGGCGAAGGGGCGATACTGGATGGCGCGGACGTTGATCGAGTTTGGTGGATTGCGCGAGCAGCAGGGAAAACTCGAGGAGGCCAAGGAGGCTTGGCTACTTCTACTCAAGGCGGGATTGCCAGCCGAAGCGCAGGCGAAGGCTCGATTGACGAAATATGGAGTCGTTGTGCCTCCGTGACGCGCGCTGCGGCGGGCCTGCGGTTTCGCATTTGCGGAGTCGGGGTGATGCCGTGTAACACTCTTTTTTAATACGATGTCTGTTTTTAATTTTACGATTTACGCCAAGGGCGGCCCTATCATGTGGGTGCTGTTGGCGTTGGGGTTATTGACCGTATTGCTCACGTTGGAGCGGGTGTTATTTCTGCACCGTGGTCAGATCCGGGCTACGACTTTTCTGGAGGGGATAAAAAATATTTTGGCGAAACGCAGGCTGGTGGAGGCCTTGACAGTATGTGAGGAGACGCCGGGGCCCGTGGCGGCCGTGGTCAAGGCAGCCTTGCTGCACGCCGAAGCAGATGTCGCCACGATGCGTTTTCATGTGCAAGAAGCGGCGATTGTGGAGTTGCCCGCGCTCGAGCGTCGGCTCGGGAGTATCGCTACGATCGCGCAGCTTGCTCCCATGGTCGGGTTGCTCGGCACTGTGCTGGGGATGGCGACGACGTTCTTGGCTTTTGAGAAAGACTACATGAGTGCGAGCGCCTTGGCCACGGGCATGTGGCAGGCATTATTGTGCACTGCGGGCGGACTGATGTTAGCGTTACCGGCGCATGTGGCTCATCATTTCCTTAGTGGCCGGGTCCGATCAATCGTACGAGATGTGGAATGGGCGGGTAATGAGATCATGCGGTATCTGCAAAATGATTATCGCGGGCGCAAGCCTGGTGGTTCGGAGGTCGTCGAAACATGATTACGCGGCCGCTCGATCTGGCTTCGCACTTGCGCGTGCCGCCACGGTCTTTCGATTTTTTGTTTTATGTGAACGCAGGATTACTTGTGCTGTTTTTCTCGTTGTTTGGCTCCCGCTTTGTTTTGGCCCCGGGACTCGGGGTTGATTTTCAAGTGCCTGAAATGGCGGGCGCGACAGCGGGCGCGCAGCCGACGACGCATCGCATCACGGTACGTCGCTCGGGACAGATCTTCGCCGATGATGGGTTAGTATCGTTAAGGCAACTTAGTCTTTGGCTGGAGCGGCAGAAGGCGACCACTCCGAAACCGTCGTTGTTGATTTTGGCCAGTTCTGGTGTGCGCAACGATGAGTTGGCGGAAATCGTCACGGTGGCCCGGCGGGCGGGTTTTGCGGTGGTTTGGGGCGCCTTGGAGCCGACAGATGGAGGCGAGGGAAGTCCTAAGTGAGCACGCCGGCGCAGAGTGATCGACGCCATTGGATTTGGGCGTCTATGGGGACGATCGCAGTCGTTCTTGTTTTTTTGGTGCTATTTCGTGCGCCGGTGAATCCAGCAGTGAAGCGAGGATCGGCTGAACTCAAGGGTCTCGGGCCGGTCCCTGAGTTGCCGCAGGTCGGTTTTAGGCGGGTAGCACCGGAGGAGGCGGCGTTGGTGGATCCGTCTCCTTTGTTTTTACCGACGGCGTGGAACACCGCACAAAAAGAAGTCGCCTTGCCGAAGGTAGGCGGCGCATTTGCTGATTATCCGGCTCGCTTCACGTATGATGAGGTAGAATTCCGTTCGCTCGCCCCGAAAAAAGATCCTGCAGTTGATTTTTCGGGCGCATTGGCGCTCAACGCGCCGGGAGTGGCGCTGCTCGGGATAGGTCGCAGCCCCCTTGACTTGCCAGCCCTATCGCGTCGAAGCGCGTTTTACGAAGTTGTACCGGCGGCAGGAGGCCGGGTCGTGTTGGCTGAATCGCTTGCCGAAGCGAAGCCCCCGGGCCCGAGCGCAGGTGCTTGGGAGCCGATTGAATTTCTTGCTGTAGTGAACCCGGCTGGTTTGAGTGCGCCTCTAGTCCCCACGGTTCGCTCAAAATTAGAGGAGGTAGATGCCTATTATGCCAATTACTTGATTCAACAGGTGCGAATTGGAGCCAAATTGGCTCCTGGGGTCTATCGAATTTGGGTCGGCCCGTAGTTTTTTAAAGAAAAGGTCAAGTTTGCTGTTGACGGCCCAAACCGTGGGAAGCACTTTCAACCCTCATTTTCGTTTTTTGGCACGGTCTCTTTGTCTGCCCAGATAGCTCAGTTGGTAGAGCACGTTCTTGGTAAGGACGAGGTCGCCGGTTCGACTCCGGTTCTGGGCTCCATGCTAAAAAACAACGTCGGTCCCGCTTCTACGACGTAAAACCAGAAGTCACATTTCATCCAAACCCAAACACACGTCTCCCATGGCTAAAGGCACATTCGAACGCACGAAACCTCACGTCAACGTTGGCACCATCGGCCACGTCGACCACGGCAAAACCACCACGACGACCGCAATCCTTGCCGTCCAAGCCCGCAAAGGCCTCGCTGAGGTAAAGACTTACGCGGACATCGCTAAAGGCGGTACCGTCCGCGACGCATCTAAGATCGTCACGATCTCGGTTGCTCACGTTGAGTATCAAACGGAAAAGCGCCACTATGCGCACGTTGATTGCCCCGGCCACGCGGACTTCGTGAAGAACATGATCACGGGCGCCGCGCAAATGGACGGCGCCATCCTCGTAGTATCTGCCGCTGACGGCCCAATGCCGCAAACCCGTGAACACATCCTTCTTGCCCGCCAAGTCGGCGTTCCGAAGATTGTTGTCTGGCTCAACAAGGTTGATCTCATTGATGACAAAGAGCTCCTCGACCTCGTCGAGATGGAAATCCGCGAGCTTCTCTCGAAGTATCAATTCGATGGCGACAACGCTACGATCGTCCGTGGTTCAGCCACCGCCGCGCTTGATGACAAGCCCGAAGGCAATGCTGCGATCACCGCGCTAATGGATGCCATCGATAAAGATATCCCTGAGCCCATCCGCGAGAACGATAAACCCTTCCTGATGTCTGTCGAAGACGTGTTCTCTATCACCGGTCGTGGCACGGTCGCCACCGGTCGTATTGAGCGCGGCGCCTGCAAGATCAACGATACGGTCGAGATTATTGGCCTCAAGGACACCACGACCACCGTTATCACCGGTATCGAAATGTTCCGCAAGCTCCTCGACTCCGGTCAAGCGGGTGACAACGTCGGTATGCTTCTCCGTGGTATTGAAAAAGATGGTATCGAGCGTGGCCAAGTCATTGCCGCCCCCAAATCTATCAAGCCACACAAGAAGGCTAAGGCTGAAATCTACGTCCTTTCTAAGGACGAAGGTGGCCGCCATACCCCATTCTTCAACGGTTACCGTCCTCAGTTCTACTTCCGTACGACTGACGTGACTGGTATCGTCAACCTGCCGAAGGGCGTTGAGATGATCATGCCTGGCGACAACATCGCCGTCGAGATCGACCTCATCGTTCCAATCGCCATGGAAACGACCCAGAAGTTCGCTATCCGTGAAGGCGGTCGCACCATCGGTGCCGGTCGTATTACCGAGATCATCGAATAAGTTCGATCAAATAACCTTAAACTCGACTTCGCCGAGGCCTCGTAACGGGGCCTCGGCTGCGTCGTCTAAGAAAGCCCATTCCACAGGCGTGTAGCTCAATTGGTAGAGTAGCGGTCTCCAAAACCGTTGGTTGGGGGTTCGATTCCCTCCGCGCCTGCCAAATTTAAGTTCATGAAAAATCCGTTCCGCAGCACTCGTATTTTCTTCGGCGAAATGGTCGGCGAGCTCCAAAAAGCTTCCTGGCCCACCCGCACCGAACTGCGCGACTCCACTCTCGTGGTGGTGCTGGCCGGTGTGCTGCTCGGTGTGTTCACGAGCATCAGTGACTTCGCTCTCATCAACGTCGTGGACCTCTTCACCTCCTGGGTAAACTAAACCAGCTACCCCATGTCGTCCGCCACATCGAACGTTCCCGCCAATGCGCAATGGTTTGCGCTCCACACCCTCTCCGGCCAGGAGAACAAGGTGAAGGCTTACATTGAGAAATTCAAAAAAGCCGAAGAGCTCGAAGATGCTATTTTCGAAGTCTTGCTGCCTACGGAAGTTGTTTCCGAGGTTAAGAACGGCAAGAAGAGCACCAAGGTGCGTAAACTCTATCCGGGTTACGTCTTCATCCAGATGGTGCTCTATGGCGAAGACAAGAAAGTCATCAACAAGCCTTGGTACTTCGTCAAAGAAGTCGCCGGCGTTATTGGCTTCGTCGGTGGCGAGCGTCCAGCCGCTCTGCAACCTTCAGAGATCGTCGAGATCCGTTCGCGCATTGAAGCGGCCAACGGCAAGGAAGTACCTAAGGTGCAATACACCGTGGGCGAGGAAGTCAAAATCACCGACGGCGCTTTCTCCAGCCTCACGGGCCGAATCGACGAGATCGATCCTGATCGTGGCAAGCTCAAGGTTTCCGTTTCCATTTTCGGCCGTTTCACCCCAGTCGAACTCGAATACTGGCAAGTGCAGCGCAACAGCGAATGATGCTCCACCCCGCCGTCTTCCCGAACTTAATCCGTCACATCTACCTTTAACCTCTTTTTACCATGGCCAAGAAAATCCAAGGCTACATTCGTCTTCAACTCCCAGCCGGCGCGGCCAACCCTGCGCCCCCGGTCGGCCCCGCACTCGGTGCCCAAGGCGTCAATATCATGGCGTTTTGTAAGGACTTCAACGCCCGCACCAAGGATCAGAATGGCATGATTCTGCCGGTTGTGATCACGGTTTACAGCGACAAGAGCTTCACGTTCATCCTTAAATCCCCGCCCGCGTCCGTGCTGCTCAAAAAAGCCGCCAACATTGCCAGCGGTTCGGCCAAGCCCAACCAGGACAAAGTCGGCAAGGTCACCAAAAAACAGCTCCTCGAGATCTACAAACTCAAGGCCAAGGATCTCAACGCCAAGGACGACGAAGCCGGCATCAAGATCATCGCCGGTACCGCCCGCAACATGGGCATCGAAGTCGTCGGTTAATATTTCCCAGCACACTAAACCACACTCGCCGCGGGAGTCCCTCCAAGACGTTCGCACCGCAAGGAGTCACAATGCCAAAAAAACAGAGCAAACGCTACCGCAGCGCCCTCAAGGTCGCTGATCTCGGCAAGGATTACCCACTCGCTGAAGCGGTGGAAATCCTTACCAAATTCCCTAAGGCCAAGTTCGACGAGACCGTCGAGTTGTCCTTCCGCCTTGGCGTTGATGGCGCCTCCGGCGACCAAAACGTCCGCGGCACCACGCCGTTGCCTAACGGTTCGGGCAAGAAAGTCCGCGTTCTGGTGTTCACCGACAATCCCGCTGCGGCGCTCGCCGCTGGCGCTGATACTGCCGGTCTGGCTGACATCATGACCAAGATCAACGAAGGTTGGCTCGATTTCGACGTCGCTATTTCCACCGTTGAAGCCATGAAGCAAGTCCGCACGCTCGCTCGCGTGCTCGGCCCGAAAGGCCTCATGCCGAACCCGAAGTCGGGCACCGTCACCGACGACATCGCTGCCGGCATCAAAGCCGTCAAAGCGGGTCGCGTTGAATTCAAGATGGACAAAGCTGCGATCATCGGCGTCGGCGTCGGTAAGCGCTCCTTCACGAATGCCCAAATCCTCGAGAACGCTCTGTGCGTGCTCGACGCGGTCGGCAAATCCAAACCCGCCACCTTCAAGGGCGGCGTATTCATCAAGTCCGTCACCATCTCCTCGAGCATGAGCCCCGGCGTTCGCGTCGCCTCGTCCGAGTTCAGCAAATATTAACCGGAGCCCGACCCATGAGAGCCGAAAAAAATTATCTGATCGCCGAGGTCGAGACGCACCTCAAGAAATCCGACTACGTCATCCTCGCCAACTTCACGAAAGTGACCGTGGCGGACGTGGCCGACTTGCGCGCTAAACTCGCGGCTGAAAAAGCCGAGTTTCACGTCGTCAAGAACAGTTCCCTCCGGGTTGCCGCTAAGGCACTCGGCCTGCCCGAGATCGAGTCCGCCTTGAGCGGTCCGACCGCGGTGGTGGTCGGCGGTAAAAATCCCGCCGGTGTCGCCAAGGTCCTCAAGAAATTCTTCGAGGAAAAGCAAAAACTCGAAGTGAAGATTGGCGTGCTCGACAAGAAACTCGTCAGCCCCGTCGACCTCGCCAAGATGGCCGACCTGCCCTCGTTCGAGGCCCTGCGTTCCCAGTTCCTGGGCATGCTCACCAGCAACGCGGCGTCCTTCGTCCGCGTGCTCGACGCCAAAGTCAAAAAGGAGCAACCCGCCGCCTAAACCCTTTTCATCGGCGACTCGATCCTCACGGATCAAGCCGCCGAGAAATAACCTCCATTGGGGTAGGCTAGGGGATACGTCTCTTAAACGCGTTTCACTTTTCGAAACCGCTAGTCGCCTCAGGAAACTACTACTATGAGCAACATCACCAAAGACCAAGTTATCGAGTGGCTGTCCGCGCAGACTATTCTGGATCTCGCCGCCCTCGTCAAAGACCTCGAAGGCAAGTGGGGCGTCTCCGCCGCCGCTGCCGCTGCTCCCGCCGCCGCTGGCGCAGGTGCCGCTGCCGCCGCTCCTGCTGAAGCGCAGACCGAGTTCACTGTTATCCTCAAGGATGCCGGCGCGAACAAGATCGGCGTCATCAAAGAAGTCCGCGCCATCACCGGCCTGGGCCTCAAGGAAGCCAAGGACCTCGTCGAAGCCGCCCCGAAGCCCGTCAAGGAAAACGCCCCCAAGGCCGAAGCCGAAGACATCAAGAAGAAGCTCGAGGCCGCTGGCGCCAAAGTCGAACTCAAGTAATCGCTTGGTCGATTTTGCCTGCATTCATTCGCAAAACCATTGGACAGGCCCTGCCTTGCGCGGCCTGTCCTTTGGCTTTTTCTTTGTTCTTTCGTTAGGTTCCCGCGCGGCGCATTGAGCGCCGGGCACTTGTCTTTTTTTCGTCATTCACCTCCGACCGGATATTCCCATGGCCGACCGCACTCACTCCGAACGCACGAACTTCGGCAAACTCCGCGAAGTCATTCAGCCGCCGAATCTCATTGAGATTCAGATCACGTCCTATCTCGAGTTCCTCCAAAAAGGAATCCCCGAGAAGCAACGCAAGCCTCAGGGCTTGGAGGCCGTTTTCCGCGAGGTATTCCCAATCCATTCCTACGACGAGCGTCTCGTCCTCGAATACGTCTCCTACACTCTCGGTGATTCCAAGAATTCCGAGCTCGAGTGCCTCCGTGAAGGCGTCACCTACTCGGTGCCCCTTTACGTGAAGCTCCGCCTCCGCGAGGAAGACTTCATTAAGGATGAAGATATCTACATGGGAGAAATCCCTATGGTGACCGAGCGCGGCTCCTTCATCATCAACGGCGCTGAGCGCGTCGTTGTTTCCCAACTTCACCGTTCGCCCGGCATCGCTTTCGAAGTGGCGCCTCACCCGAACGGCAAGCTGCTCCATTCCTTCCGTATCATCCCGGACCGGGGCACCTGGCTTGAAGTTCAGTTCGACAACAACGATCTGCTCTACGTCTATCTCGATCGCCGTCGTCGTCGTCGCAAATTCCTCATCACGACGTTGCTTCGCGCCATAGGCTACTCGAGTGACATCGACATCCTAAATCTTTTCTACGAGATCAAGGATCTCAAAGTTTCCAAAGCCCTCGACCTCGAGAACGTTTCCACGCTTGTCCTCGTCGAAGACGCGATCGATGCCCAACAAGGCGTCGTGCTCGCTCGCGCGTTTGAACCGCTGACCAAGCAGATCGTCCGTACCTTCGAAAAACACGGTATTTCCACGATCCGCGTGATCGACACCACCGTCGACGAAGGCGCCCTCATTCGCGCGCTTAAGAAAGACCCAACGCGCAACGAAGAAGAAGCTCTCAAGGAAATCTACAAACGTCTGCGTCCCGGCGAGCCGCCAACCACCGCCAACGCCAAAGCACTTCTCAAGCGCCTCTTCTTCGATCCGAAGCGCTATGACCTCGGCCGCGTCGGTCGTTACAAGGTCAACCAAAAGCTCGGCCTCAAAGTTACCCTCGAACAGCGCATCGTCGAGAGCGGTGATATTGTGGCCGCCACGAAATATCTCGGTCGTCTCAAGAAAGGAGAAGGCGTTGTCGACGATATCGATCACCTCGGTTCCCGTCGCGTCCGCACCGTCGGCGAACTCCTCGCTAACCAATGCCGCGTCGGCCTCAGCCGTACCGAGCGTTTGGTTCGTGAGCGCATGACGATGTACGACCAGAGCGTCGACTCGATCACACCTCAAAAGTTGATCAACCCGAAGGCCCTGACCACGGTCATCCGCGATTTCTTCGCTCGCAGCCAGCTCTCACAGTTCATGGACCAGATCAACCCGCTCGCCGAGGTCACGCACAAGCGCCGCCTCTCCGCACTCGGGCCAGGCGGTCTTAATCGCGAACGCGCTGGTTTCGAAGTCCGCGACGTTCATCCGTCACACTACGGCCGCATCTGCCCGATCGAGACCCCTGAAGGTCCGAACATCGGTCTGATTAACTCTTTGTCGACTTACGCTCGCGTCAACGAGTTCGGCTTTATTGAGACGCCTTACCGCATCGTCAAAGACGGCCGCGCTACGGACAAGATCGAGTACCTCACCGCCGACCAAGAAGAAGCCAAAGTCATTGCCCAGGCTAATTCCGAGATCGACGAGAAGGGCCACTTTAGCGGCAAGGTCACCGTTCGTCAGGACGGTGAATTCCTTGAAGTTTCTGCCTCCGAAGTCCACTACATGGACGTCTCACCAAAGCAGGTAATTTCGATCGCCGCCGGCATGATTCCCTTCCTTGAGCACGACGATGCGAATCGTGCACTCATGGGCGCCAACATGCAACGTCAAGGTGTACCGCTCCTCCAAGCTGAGTCGCCGCTGGTCGGCACCGGCATTGAAGAACGCGTCGCCCGCGACTCCAAGATCGTCGTCGTCGCTGATGAATCCGGCATCGTTGCCTCTGTGGATGCGAAACGAATCGTCGTCACTAAAGACGGCGAGCTTCCACGCAACCTCAAGCACGACCCGAAGAATCACGTCTTCATCTACGAGCTGCGCAAATTCATGCGCTCAAACGCTGGCACCTGCTTCAATCAGAAGCCCATCGTCGCGCTTGGCCAGAAAATCAAAGCCGGACAAATTATCGCCGACGGTCCTTCGACCGACAAGGGCGAGATGGCCCTCGGCCGCAACGTCCTCGTCGGCTTCATGCCGTGGAACGGGTACAACTTCGAAGACGCCATCCTGATTTCGGAAAAGGTGTTGAAGGAAGACATCTTCACCTCGATTCATATCCAGGAATTTGAAGTCAACGCCCGCGACACCAAGCTCGGGCCAGAAGAAATCACGCGTGATATCCCGAATATCGGCGAAGAAGCTCTCAAGCACCTCGACCACAACGGCGTCATTCGCATCGGTGCCGAAGTGAAGCCTGGCGACATCCTCGTCGGTAAAATCACTCCGAAATCCGAAACCGAACTCGCGCCCGAGGAAAAGCTTCTCCGCGCCATCTTCGGTGAAAAAGCGGCTGATGTTAAAGATACCTCGCTCGTCGTTCCCTCGGGCGTCGGCGGTATCATTATGGATGTGAAGGTTTCTTCCCGAATCGATAGTCAGGAAGAAAAACTCTCGCCCTCCGACCGTCGTCGTCAGGTGAAGCAAATCCAAGAGGAATACAAAACGCAGATTGATAAACTGCGCGAAGGCCTCACGGAAGCGCTCTCCAACATCCTCCTCGGTGAAAAAATCCCGCTCGACGTAATCAACGGCGAGTCCGGCGAAATTATAATTCCTGCCAACCGCAAGATCACGAAGACCCTGCTTCGTCGTCTCGCGGCCGTTTCCAAGCACGTCCAGATCGATCCGTCTCCGGTTCGCATCAAGATCATGGAGATCATCGGCTCGTATCAGACTAAGTTTGACGAACTCGAAACCGACCGTGAGCGCAAGATCGGCGCGGTTGAGGCCGGTGAGGGCTCCGGAGACGGCGCCATCAAGCAGGTCAAAGTTTACGTCGCCACCAAGCAGAAGCTTGAAGTCGGTGACAAGATGGCCGGCCGCCACGGTAACAAGGGCGTCGTCGCTAAGATTGTGCCTGAAGAAGACATGCCGTTCCTCCCAGACGGTACTCCGGTCGAAATCTGCTTGAACCCCCTCGGCGTGCCCTCGCGCATGAACGTCGGACAGGTTCTTGAGACGCATTTGGGTTGGGCTTGTAAAAAGCTCGGTCTGAAGGTCGCAACCCCGGTGTTCGATGGTATCTCCGAAAAGCGCGTCCGTGAATATCTCAAAGAGGCCAAATTGCCGACTTCCGGCAAGAGCACGCTCTTCGACGGACGCACGGGCGAGAAGATCGATCAAGAGGTCGTGGTCGGCTACATCTACATGATGAAGTTGAACCACCTGGTCTCCCACAAGATCCACGCCCGCGCGGTCGGCCCATACTCCCTCGTCACGCAACAACCGTTGGGCGGCAAAGCCCAATACGGTGGCCAGCGCTTCGGCGAAATGGAAGTGTGGGCGCTCGAAGCCTACGGCGCAGCGCACACCCTCCAGGAGCTGCTCACCGTCAAATCCGACGATGTGCAGGGCCGTACCAAGATCTACGAGTCGCTCGTCAAGGGAGACAATACCCTCGTCGCCGGCACGCCTGAGTCCTTCAACGTTCTCATTAAAGAAATCCAGTCCCTCGGCCTGGATATCAAACTCCAGAAACGCGACGCGCTCAGCTACGGTTCTTAAACCGCCGCCCGCATCCCGTTCACTCTTACAAAAATTCAGGAGCTAAAGCCATGATTCAACCCGCCGAAACCGCCGCCTCCAACCGTGACGAAGCCCGCGCAGCCTTGGGCCTCGACGAGAGCCCGTTCGACTGCGTGTCCATCACCGTCGCCTCGCCCGAGACCATCCGCAAATGGTCCAAGGGCGAAGTGAAGAACCCCGAGACAATCAACTATCGTACCTTCAAGCCTGAGCCAGGCGGTCTTTTCTGCCAAAAGATCTTCGGGCCGGTGCGTGACTACGAATGCGCCTGCGGAAAGTACAAGCGCATCAAATATAAGGACGTCGTCTGCGATCGTTGCGGCGTCGAAGTAACCATCGCCCGCGTTCGCCGCGAGCGCATGGGCCACATCGAGATGGCCGTCCCCGTGACGCACATCTGGTTTCTCAAGTCCATGCCGAGCCGTCTCGGTCTGTTGCTCGATATGACTGCGCGCTCTCTTGAGCGCGTGATCTACTACGAGAACTACATGGTTATCGACCCGGGCAAGACCCCGCTCGAACTCAAGCAACTGCTCACCGACACCGAATATCGTCAGGCCCTTGACGAATACGGCGCTGATTCCTTCGTTGCCAAGATGGGCGCCGAAGCCGTCCGTGACGCCCTGGTCAAAACCGACATGGAGGCCACCGTCGCCGAGCTCCAGGAGCAGATGCGCGCCACCAAGTCTAAGCAGATCAAGAAAAAGCTCTCGAAGCGCCTCAAGGTCATCCAAGGTTTCATTCACTCGCGCTCCCGTCCAGAATGGATGGTTCTCGAAGTGTTGCCTGTAATCCCACCGGACTTGCGCCCGCTCGTCCCCCTCGAAGGCGGCCGTTTCGCGACTTCCGATCTTAACGATCTTTATCGCCGCGTCATCAATCGTAATAACCGGTTGAAAAATCTGATGCAACTGAAGACGCCCGACGTTATCATTCATAACGAAAAGCGCATGTTGCAGGAAGCCGTTGACGCTCTGTTCGACAACGGTCGTCATGGCCGTCCCGTCACCGGCGCCGGCAATCGTCCGTTGAAATCTTTGAGCGACATGCTCAAAGGTAAACAAGGTCGCTTCCGTCAAAACTTGCTTGGCAAGCGCGTCGATTACTCGGGCCGTTCCGTCATCGTCATTGGCCCCGAGCTCAAGCTTAGCCAGTGCGGTCTGCCCAAGAAAATGGCGCTCGTCCTGTTCGAGCCATTCATCATTCGCCGCCTGAAGGAACTCGGTTTCGTGCACACCGTCCGCGGTGCTCGCAAGATGATCGAGAAGAAATCTCCCGAAGTCTGGGATATCTTGGAAGAAGTGACCAAGGGCCACCCGGTGTTACTTAACCGCGCGCCGACGCTTCACCGTCTCTCCATCCAGGCCTTCGAGCCCGTCCTGATCGAGGGCGAAGCCATTCGCGTTCATCCGCTCGTCTGTACCGCTTACAATGCGGACTTCGACGGCGACCAAATGGCGGTGCACGTGCCGCTTTCTCTCGAGGCCATTCTCGAGTGCAAGCTGCTGATGATGGCAACGAACAACATCTTTTCGCCATCCTCCGGCAAGCCGATCCTTACACCATCCCAGGACATCGTCCTCGGTGCTTACTACCTCACTATCGAACCCCGCACCAAGCCAGCCAAGGGCGTCCGCGTGCCGCTGCTCAGCGGCTTACAGGAAGTGCTCTACGTTAAAGCTGATGGAGCGCTTAAGGTTCACGATTGGGTCGAAGTCCCGAATCCTGATTTCGGTCGCGATACGGTCTACGGTAACAAGGAGAAGAAAACCCTCCGCGCCACCGTCGGCCGCGTCATCTTCAATCAAATCTGGCCGAAGGAACTCGGTTTCATTAACTTCCCCGTCCCGAAGGCTAAGCTCGGCGACTTGATCCTCAATACCTACAAGTCCGCCGGTCACGCCATGACCGTTGAGACCCTCGATAAGCTCAAGGAACTCGGTTTCCAAACCGCGTTCCAGGCGGGCATCTCGATCGGTATCGACGACATGATCATCCCTGAGTCGAAGAAAGATATTGTCACCGACTCCCGCAAGAAAATCACCGAAGTCGAAGCCCAATTCAACAAGGGTATCATCACTGATGGTGAACGCTACAACAAGGTCGTCGACATCTGGACCAACGCCACCGATCGCATTGCTAAAGAGGTTTTCGCTAAACTCGAAACCAATGAAGGCAAGACCGAGGTGAACCCGGTTTACATCATGATGGATTCCGGTGCGCGTGGTAATAAGCAGCAGGTCCGCCAGCTCTGTGGCGCCCGCGGTCTTATGGCCAAGCCCTCTGGTGAAATTATCGAACGTCCGATTCTTTCGTCATTCCGCGAAGGTCTGACTGTTCTCGAATACTTCATCTCGACGCACGGCGCCCGTAAGGGTCTTGCTGACACTGCGCTTAAGACCGCCGACGCCGGTTACCTCACTCGCAAGCTGTGCGATGTGGCCATGGATGTGATCATCTGCGAAGACGACTCCGGCGCCCGCGACGGCGTTTGGAAGAAAGCCATCTTTGAAGGTGACGACGAAATTGTCGCCTTAAAAGAGCGTCTCATCGGCCGCTGCTCTAGCGACGATGTTTATAATCCACTCAATCCTTCCGAACTCATCGTGGGCTCCGGCGACCTCATCACCGAGGAAGCCGCCTCCAAGATCGACGACGTCGGCATCGAGCGCGTCAAGGTCATGTCCCCGCTCACTTGCACGAGCCCGGCGGGCATCGACGCTAAATCCTACGGTATCAATCCAGCGACCAGCCGCGTTGCTAAGATCGGCGACTCGGTTGGTATTATTGCCGCCCAGTCCATCGGCGAACCTGGCACGCAACTCACGATGCGCACCTTCCACATTGGTGGCGTCGCCTCCGGCGGTTTCAAAACCCCCGAAATCCGCGTCCGCTCCGCTGGCAAGATCAAGTACAAAGCTCTCCGTCTTGTGCAAACGGCTGAAGGAGGTAACATTGTTCTTAACAAGACCGGCACCATCCAAGTTATCGACGATGACGGCAAGGAACTCGAAAACTACAACATCGTGGTGGGTTCCTTCCTGCACGTCGGTGACGGTGAGAAGATCGGTAAAGGCGATATCCTCGCTCAATGGGATCCTTACAACGTGCCGGTACTCTCTGAAAAGGGTGGCTCGCTGCACTTCAAGGACATGATCCCTGGCGTCACCGTGAAGCGCGAACTCGACGAATCGTCGGGCCGCATTGCCACGGTCGTCATCGAACACAAAGAAGATCTTAATCCGCAGATCGAAGTACGGGATGCGAAAAACAAGCCCCTCGCGGCTTATTCCATCCCCGTTGGCGCCCAAATCGCGGTCAACGAAGGTGACACGATTGCCCCAGGAGCTCTTCTTGCTAAGACTCCCCGTCAGGCTTCTAAGACCAAGGACATCACGGGTGGTTTGCCTCGCGTTGCTGAGCTCTTCGAAGCCCGTCGTCCAAAAGATGCCGCCGAGATGGCGCGTATCGATGGCGTGGTCGCCTTCGAAGGTACCGTCCGCGGCAAGCGCAAGCTCGTCGTCAAAAACGAAGAGACTTCCCAGGAAGAGGAACATCTCATCCCGACCGGCAAACACATCATTGTTCAGCCCGGCGACGTCGTCCACAAAGGCCAACACCTCACGGAAGGCTCCGCCGACCCGCATGAGATCTTGGAAATCCTCGGGCCATCCGCGCTCTACGACTTCCTAATTTCCCAAGTGCAAGAAGTGTATCGCCTCCAAGGTGTGACGATTAACGACAAGCACATCGAAATCATCATCCGCCAGATGTTGCGTAAAGTTCGCATCACCGATCCGGGCGATAGCGAATACTTCTGGGGTGAACAAGTTGATCGCGCCGCATTCCTTACCGACAACCGTCGGATCGAACAAGCCGGTGGCAAACCTGCCGAAGCTGAGCCAATCCTGCTGGGTATCACCAAGGCCTCGCTTGAAACCGAGAGCTTTATCTCGGCCGCCTCCTTCCAAGAAACTACGCGCGTGCTCACCGACGCCTCGACCCTGGGTAAGGTCGACATGCTCCGCGGTTTCAAGGAAAACGTCATCATGGGCCATCTTATCCCGGCGGGCACAGGCCTGCCGCGCTACAAGAAGCTCAAGATCAGCCTGCCTTTCGGCGCCGACCTCCCGGTCGAAGACGAAGTGGCGGCCGAGGTCAGCGCCAGCTAACGATCAATTGGATTTGTTTTTCAAAGCCGCGGGAATTATCCCCGCGGCTTTTTTATGCGGTAAAACTTAGCCAGAGCCCTGGAATCTTTAAGCGTTAAACGAGCAGTCGGGCAGCGTGGTTACCACTCAAATTGAGTGATCTTTTTTGGCGGGACTAAATTTACTAACGGCGATATGCACACTGAAAGGCGGGGGGGTAGCGAAGCCCTTAAGATATCATATCGGCCTGCAAATAATGCGAAAAAAAGGCTCGACGGGATCCGTTTCGATCGTTTCGCGGAGAAAAATCCGTGTGGTTTAAGAAGTGGGTTTTGCGGCATTTCTCCTCTGAAAAAAGATTTTTTTAAGCTACCAGTTGAGCGTGGCTTGGGAGTTTTTTAAGATTTATCCAGAAAGTTCTTGCCGCGCATTTCCTTGCTGGTAGCTTCACCCTCTTTTCCCAAATTTCCACACTCTCTTATTCGTATGCCGACCATCAATCAACTCGTGCGCAAAGGCCGCCGCGCAGTGCGAATCAAATCAAAGTCTCCAGCTTTGGACGGTAACCCGTTTCGCCGCGGAGTCTGCGTGCAGGTCATGACCCGCACCCCCAAGAAGCCTAATTCCGCTATCCGTAAGGTCGCGAAGGTACGTCTCACCAACGGCAACGAAGTCATTTCCTACATCCCGGATGAAGGTCACAACCTCCAGGAGCACTCCATTGTGCTCGTGCGTGGCGGTCGTGTGAAGGATTTGCCTGGTGTGCGTTATCACATTGTGCGCGGCACCCTCGACGCTACGGGCGTAGAGAAGCGTCGTCGCAGCCGTTCCAAATACGGCGTGAAGCGTCCGAAGGCTGTTAAGAAATAATTTTACCCGAGGAGAATTTGCACCATGTCACGTCGTCACAGAGCAGAAAAACGTCACGTTGAGCCCGATGCGCGCTACAATAGCCCGCTGGTTGCTCACCTCGTCAATGTCATCATGAAGAGCGGCAAGAAGAACCTTGCTCAACGCATCGTCTATGGTGCGTTTGAAAAAGTCTCCGAGAAGCTCGAAAAGGGTGACCCGGTTGATCTGATGCTCGGTGCGCTTGAAAACGCCCGTCCTCGCCTCGAAGTAAAGAGCCGCCGCGTCGGTGGTGCGACCTATCAGGTTCCCATCGAAATTTCTTTTGAGCGCCAGGAAAGCCTCGCGCTGCGTTGGATCGTTGATGCCGCCGGTGCTCGCAAAGGTCTTCCCATGAAGGATGCCCTCGCCGCCGAAATCATCGACGCCTACAATAACACCGGTTCGGTTGTTAAGAAGAAGGAAGACACGCACAAGATGGCCCAAGCCAACCGTGCCTTCGCTCACCTCCGCTGGTAATCATAACTTAGGACCTCGTCCATGTCTGCCGCCGTTCCTCCTGTCATCACGATCGTTACCGATAAGACGAAAGTCTCACCGGTAAATTCTAAAGACCGCCCGTTCCCTCTTGAGTGGACGCGTAATATCGGTATTGCCGCGCACATCGATGCGGGCAAGACCACTACGACCGAGCGTATTCTTTTTTACTCTGGCGCAGTGCACAAGATGGGTGAGGTGCATGAAGGCACCACCGTCACTGACTGGATGGAGCAAGAGCGTGAGCGTGGTATTACGATCACCGCTGCTGCTATTTCCTGCGCTTGGAACGCGTCTTGGGGCCCTTGGAAGGGAATCAAACAACGCATTAACATCATCGACACTCCCGGACACGTGGATTTCACGGCCGAGGTTGAGCGTTCCCTGCGCGTACTCGATGGCGCTGTCGCTGTGTTTGACGCCGTATCCGGTGTTCAGCCTCAGTCGGAAACTGTTTGGCGCCAAGCCAACAAATACCGCGTACCTCGCATCGCGTTCATCAATAAGATGGACCGCGTCGGTGCAAATTTCTTCCGTTGTATCGATGATATCCGCAACAAGCTCAAGGCTAACGCCCACGCTTTGTACTTGCCGATAGGCGCCGAAGAAAACTTCACGGGCCTCATCGATTTGGTTCAGAACGCGGCCTATTCGTTTGAAGACAATCCCAGCGATCCGCTCGGGATGAAGCCGGTCACGATTGAGATTCCTGAAGCCATGAAGGCTCAAGCGAAGGAATATCGCGACAAGTTGATCGAGGCTGTTTCTGATTTCGATGATGTGCTGGCCGAGAAATATTTAAATGGTGAGGCTATCGGTGTCGAAGAGCTCATGCTCGCTGTTCGCAAGGCCACCATTTCTCTCCAGTTCACGGGCGTTTTCCCTGGCTCGGCTTTCAAGAAGAAGGGTGTGCAACGCCTCCTTGATTGTGTCGTTAACTATCTTCCAAGCCCGATCGACGTTCCGCCGATGCAGGGACAAGACAGCGACGGTAACCCGGTTGAGGCTGTGGTGAATGATAAAGCTAAACTCGCGGGCTTAGCGTTCAAACTCTGGAACGATCCGTTTGTCGGCCGTTTGGTGTTTTATCGTGTATATACCGGTCAGTTGCTACGCGGTATGTCGCTTTACAATCCGCGTACGCGTCGCTCAGAGCGTGTTTCCCGCCTGGTGCTCATGCGAGCCATCGAGCGCGAAGAAATCGATGTGGCCTATGCTGGTGACATCTGCGCGGTCGTCGGCGTCAAGGAAGTCATTACCGGAGATACTCTCTGTGATGAGAACTTCGATATCCGCCTCGAGCCACCCTCCTTCCCGGAGCCGGTTATCTCGATGTCTATCGAGCCCAATTCTAAGGCCGACCAAGAGAAGCTCGGCGTTGCTTTGCAACGTCTAGTCGCGGAAGATCCCACGCTGCGTGTTAAGACCGATCAAGATACTGGTCAAACGATTCTCGCTGGTATGGGCGAACTCCATCTTGAAATCATCATCGATCGCATGAAGCGCGAGTTCAAGGTTGAGGCGACCGCCGGTAAACCTCAGATTGCCTACCGCGAAACCATCGCTAAGGCTTCAGATGGCGAAGGTAAATTTATCCGTCAATCCGGCGGTAAGGGTCAGTACGGCCACGTCGTCATCAAGCTCGAGCCCAACGAAAAAGGTAAGGGCGTCGAGATTCTTAATGAGACCGTTGGTGGTTCGATTCCTAAGGAATTTATCAAGCCTGCGACCGACGGTATCCGTGAAGGTAGCAACAACGGTGTTGTCGCCGGCTTCCCGGTCGTTGATGTTATCATCCGCATCGTTGATGGTTCCTTCCACGAGGTCGACTCGTCGGAATTGGCCTTCAAGATGGCTGGCATCTTTGCGTTTAAGGACGCGATGAAGAAGGCCAATCCAATCTTGCTCGAGCCCATCATGGGCGTCGAAGTGACCACTCCTGAAGAATACCAAGGTGATCTCATGGGCGACATCAACCGTCGTCGTGGTCAAATCCAAGGTATGGAAAACAAAGCCGGCGCCTGCATCATTTCGGCTCACGTTCCTCTCGAATTACTCTTCGGTTACGTCACCGATATCCGCTCTCTATCTAAGGGTCGCGCCAGTGCAGGCATCACGCCTTCACACTTTGAACAGGTGCCAAATTCTCTCCTTGCCAAGATTGTCGAAACCAACGCCAAGGGCCCGGCCCGCAGCTAAACTTATCCGTTCTTTTACGCCATGAAAGGCCAACGCATTCGCATCAAACTCCAAGGCTTCGATTATCGAGTGATCGATCAATCAGCTCAGGACATCGTCGAGACCGCCAAACGCTCCGGCGCCCGTGTCTCCGGCCCCATTCCGCTGCCCACGCGCATCGAAAAACTCTCCGTCAATCGCTCGCCCCACGTGGACAAGAAGTCGATGGAGCAGTTCGAGACCCGCACGCACAAGCGCCTGATTGATATCATTGAGCCCACGGCCCAAACGGTCGACGAGCTCAAGAAGCTCAATCTGCCCTCCGGCGTCGACATCACCATTAACGTCTAACACCCAGACTCAATCACTCTACAGTCAGCAGTTGCCTATGTGCCTTTACTGGCACCTCTAGGTCCCTCGCTTAAGTAGGTCCGTTTAAACGGAAAACCTTTCCACCTACCGCTTAGCCCATGATCTCCTCGCTCCTAGGCAAAAAACTCGGAATGACGCAGGTCTACGACGCACAAAACGTCTTAGTCCCCGTCACCGTCGTTGAAGCCGGACCCTGCCCAGTGGTCCAAGTTAAAACCGTTGAAAAAGACGGTTATAACGCTGTTCAAATCGGCTTCTCTTCCAAGAAGCCCAAAAACACCGCCGCCGGTGAACAAGGTCACGCCAAAAAGGCCGGACTTGATATCGCGCCGCGGTTGCTCAGCGAAGTTCGCTCTTCGGCTGCCCCCACGCTCAAAGTTGGCGACATCGTCACCGTAGCGACCTTCACCGAAGGTCAGCTCGTTGACGTCAGTGGCGTCACCAAGGGCAAAGGCTTCCAAGGCGTCGTGAAACGTTTCCGTGTGGCTGGCGGTCCCGCCTCCCACGGTTCGATGTTCCATCGCCGTATCGGTTCTATCGGTATGCGCCAGACTCCTGGTCGCGTCTGGAAGAATCAAGCCATGCCCGGTCACATGGGTACCGATGCTCGCACCGTGCAAAACCTGCGCGTGGTGAAAATCATCGCCGAGCAGAACCTCATCCTTGTTAAGGGCGCCATTCCTGGTGCCAACGGCGACGACGTGATCGTTCGCTCTGCCATCAAGGGCCAACCCAAAGCCGCCAAGTAACCCGGAGCCAACAACATGAAACTCACTGTTTTCAGTTCTGATGGCACGACCAGTCGCGAACAAGATTTCGCCGGTCTGCCCACCTTCGAAGGCGACAAGGGTATCCAAGCCCTGAAGGAAGTCATCGTCGCGATCAATGCCAACAACCGCCAAGGTACCCACTCCACGAAGACTCGTGGCGAAGTGCGTGGCGGTGGCAAAAAGCCCTGGCGCCAAAAGGGCACCGGTCGTGCTCGTGCCGGCTCCATCCGCTCGCCCTTGTGGGTCGGTGGTGGTGTCGTGTTCGGCCCCAAACCCCGCGATTACTCCAAGAAGATCAACGCCAAGGTCAAAGCACTCGCTTTCAGCCGCGCCCTTTTTGACCGCGCTTCGGCCGGAGAAATCGCCGTGATCGAAAAATTTATCGCCGAAACCGGCAAGACCAAGGGTGTTAACCAAATCGTCGGACGCATCGCGCCCGCCGGTAAGGTGCTCCTCGTTGACGCCCCGTTCGCCCTCGGCACGGCTCGCGCTGCTCGCAACATCGATCGCGTTTATCTCCAGGAAGCCGCCAAGCTCAACCCGGTCGATCTCGCGAAATACAAAAAAATTATCGTTAGCACCAAGGCGCTCGAGACCATCATCGCTCGCATCAACGGAGGTAAAAACTGATGAACGCCCACAACGTCCTCAAAACCGTTTTGCTCTCGGAAAAAGCCAACAAGCAATCCGCTGAGCTCGGTCAATACACGTTCGAGGTTTTCCCGAACGCCAACAAACACGCCATCGCTCTCGCGGTTGAAGAGACCTTCAAGGTCACCGTACGTCGCGTGAACGTGCAAAACTACCGCGGCAAAAACAAAAAGAGCCGCCAAGGCCAGCCCAGTGTCACCTCCGACTTCAAGAAGGCGATCGTGACTCTGAAAGCCGGCGACAAGATCGAGCTCGTCTAAACCACGAACTCCCCAACGGAACCACCACCATGGCTATTCACTCATTCCGCCCTCTCACGCCCGCCGGCCGTTTTACCTCGCTTAACAAGCGCGAAGGTCTCTCCAAAGAGCGCCCCGTACGCGGCCTCACCGAGCCGATGAACAAGACTGGCGGCCGTAACGTTTACGGTCGCGTCACCTCCCGCCATCGCGGCGGCGGTCACAAACAGCTCTATCGCATCATCGACTTCAAGCGTGACATCCTCGACATGCCTGCCCGCGTGCAGGCGCTCGAGTATGATCCCAATCGTACCTCGAACATCGCCCTGATCGCTTACACCAATGGCGAGAAACGCTACATTTTGGCGCCTAACGGCCTCAAAGTCGGCGACACGATCTTCGCCTCGAACAAAGCCACGACCAACGATTTCAACGTTGGTAACAACTTCCCACTCGAGCTGATCCCGCCTTCCACCTTGCTTCACTGCGTCGAACTCGTGCCCACCCGTGGCGCGAAGATCGCTCGCTCCGCTGGCACCGCCCTTGAACTTGTCGCCGTCGAAAATGGCGTCGCCCAGCTCAAAATGCCTTCTGGCGAACTGCGTGTGGTCAATGCTAAGTGCCGCGCCACGATCGGCGAAGTCGGCAACGGCGACCATAATAAACAATCTCTCGGCAAGGCCGGTCGTAGCCGTTGGCTCGGCCGCCGTCCTCACGTCCGCGGTATGGCGATGAACCCGGTCGACCACCCCAACGGTGGTGGTCAGGGTAAGTCCAAGGGTGGTGGTGGCCGTCAACAGCTTGTCTCCCCGTGGGGCCAGCTTGCGAAGGGTTTCCCAACGCGCCGTCGCTCTAAGCAATCCAACAGCATGATCATTGTCCACCACAACGGCCGCAAGCCACGTGGTCGGAAGTAAGTAACCCTACCTCCTTCGCACCATGGCACGCTCCATCAAAAAAGGTTTCTTTGTCGATTACCACCTGCTCGAAAAAATCGAGAAGGCCGTTAAATCTGGCGCTAAGAAACCCATTCAGACTTGGTCCCGCCGCTCGACGATTACGCCCGATTTCATCGGCCACACGTTCAGCGTTCACAACGGTAAGGTATTCACCGCCGTTTACGTCACCGAAAATATGGTCGGCCACAAGCTCGGCGAATTCGCGCTCACCCGCATATTCAAGGGCCACGGTGGTATGACCCGCAAGGAAATCTAAGGCTTCTGCCGACCATGCGTCTTCGCTCCCACGTCATCGCCGGTTTTGCGCTCGCTGCGCTCGTGTTGGCCGCAACACGGGCTGCCGCCGCGCAGACTCCGCGCGCAGTCGTGGTCGTATCGACGCAGACCGCACGCTCGGCGGACTTGATCCTTTTGGATTCGGGTTTCAACGCCGGCTTGCGTTCCGGGATGATCTGTCGCGTGACCCGCGGCAACACCGCGGTCGGTGAGCTCGTTCTCGTTGAGCTGCGTCCGCAAGCCGCCGCCGCCCTCATCGTCGGCCTCCAGCCTCATCAAACCATCCACGCCGGTGACCAAGTCGCCGTCAAAGTTCTCAAATCTTAATTCGTAAACCAACCCAAAGGGTAGGGTAGGGCTCACGCCCCGCTACTATCGCCGATCCAAAGTCGGAATCCTCCTCAACCCACCATGGAAGTCCAAGCCCTCACTCGCTACGCGCGTATGTCACCTAAAAAGGTGCGCGAAGTAGCCCGCACCATTCAAGGCCGCAAGGCCGTTGAAGCCGTTGAATATTTGACGCTCATTCCCCGCAAGTCCGCGGCTCTGATCGTCAAAACGCTCAAGAGCGCAATCGCGAACGCGGAAAATAATAATAACCTCTCGGCTGATTCCCTCACCGTGAAAAGCGCCATCATTGAGAACGGTCCTGTTCTCAAGCGCTTCAAGGCTGGCGCTCGCGGTACCGCGATGCCCCGCCGTAAGAAGATGTCCCACATTCGTATCGTCCTCTCCGACGGCAACACCAACTAACTCACTACCATGGGCCAAAAGACAAATCCTATCGGCTTCCGTCTCGCCGTTCGCCGCAACTGGCAGTCCCGCTGGTTTGCCACCAAAAAGGAATTCCCGAAGCTGCTCCTCGAAGACCAGCTCATCCGTGACTCGCTCATGGCGAAATTGAAGCAGGCTTCCGTGCCGCGCATCTTCATCGAGCGCGCTTCGAACCGCGTCCGCGTCAAAATTTACACCGCTCGTCCGGGTATCGTCATCGGCCGCAAAGGCGCCGAAGTCGAAAACATCAAGGCCGATCTCGCCAAGTTGACCGGCAAAGAAATCCTGCTCGACATCCAAGAGGTGAAGAAGCCGGAGATCGAGGCCCAGCTGGTGGCCGAGAATGTGGCCCTCCAGCTCGAACGCCGTATCGCCTTCCGCCGCGCCATGAAAAAGGCCGTTGAAATGGCTATGGCCCTCGGCGCCGAAGGTATCCGTATCCAATGTTCCGGCCGTCTCGGCGGTACCGACATCGCTCGCCGCGAGTGGCAGCGTAAAGGCCGCGTGCCATTGCACACCCTCCGCGAAAACATCGACTACGGCTTCTCTGAAGCCCTCACCCTCTACGGCAAGATCGGCGTCAAATGCTGGATCTGCAAAAAAGAAGAGCCTGCTGCCTAAGCATCTCTTCACTCACGAAACAATTTAGGAGAAAACTCCCATGGCTCTAGCACCCGCCCGCACCAAATTCCGCAAAGTGATGAAAGGCTCCCGCGCTGGCAATGCCAAGCGCGGCAACACTCTCGCTTTCGGCGAATACGGCCTCCAATCGCTGACCCGCGGTCCTATGACCGGCCAGCAGATTGAAGCCGCTCGCGTCACCATCTCGCGCCATCTTAAGCGCAAAGGTAAACTCTGGATCCGCGTATTCCCTCACAAGCCTGTCACCAAAAAGCCGCAAGAAGTGCGTATGGGTCAGGGTAAAGGTCCGGTCGAATATTATGTCGCCGTGATTAAACCCGGTGCCGTCCTCTTCGAACTCGCCGGTGTTTCCATCACCGTCGCTAAAGAGGCTTTCCGCCTCGCTGACGCCAAACTGCCCTTCCACTGCCGCTTCATCGCTCGCGATGGCGCCGCCGTTTGAGGTTATAACCTTTAAACCACATTCGTCGCCATGACCGCTAAAGAAATCAGCGCCCTCTCGCCCGCCGAGATCACCACCAAGCTCCGCGAAACCCGCGAGCAACTCCTCCAACTGCGCCTGCGCAAGCAGACCGGTCAAGTCGAGAAACCCCATCTGCTCCGCACGTATCGCAAGGATATCGCGCGTCTTGAAACCGTTCTCTCCGCTAAGAAGAAATCCGCCCCGGCTGCCGCTTAACGCGCCCTAGGCAATAACCTATTCCCGCCATGTCATCCGCCACTCCCGGTTCGCGCAACACGCGCAAGACCATCATCGGATTCGTCACCAGTCGCTCTGGCGACAAGTCGATCAAGGTCACGATTCCCTACAAGACCCCGCACCCGCTCTACCACAAGGTCATCAACCGCAAGACGGTTGTCCATGTGCATGACGAGAAGAACCAGACCAAGGTCGGCGACAAGGTCGAGATCATGGAAACGCGCCCACTCAGCCGCTTGAAGCGCTGGCGCATTGTTAGCGTTGTTGAAAGCGCCGTCACCACCGACGCCGTCGCCATCAGCGAAAACGACGTAGCCGCCCAAGTTCCCACCAAGACCGTAGTGAGCGCCCCGGTGGCTCCTAAGGCTTGATCCCAAAATCCACCCTTTAAATTACAGGAGATCCTATGATCCAACTGCGTTCCATTCTCGAAGTCGCCGATAACACCGGCGCGCGCAAGGCTGCGATGATCAGCAAAAAAGGACAGATCACCACCACCGCCGGCGTCGGCGACGTGATCACCGTCCACATTAAGTCCAGCGCGACCGAAGCCACCGTAAAAAAAGGTGAAGTCGCTAAAGCCGTCGTCGTCCGCACCAAAGCTCCCGTCCGCCGCGCGGATGGCAGTTACCTGCGCTTTGACAGCAACGCCATCGTTATCATCGATGCGACCAACAATCCCAAGGGCACCCGCATCTTCGGCCCCGTCGCCCGCGAACTGCGTGCGAAAAATTTCATGAAGATCATTTCCCTCGCTCCGGAGGTTCTCTGACCATGGCCCTGAAATTCCACATCAAACGCAACGACCACGTCGTCGTCATCGCCGGCTCCCACAAAGGCAAGGAAGGCAAAGTCCTCGAAGTCGTTGCCACCAGCCAACGTGCCCGCATCGAAGGCGTCGCTATGATGAAGCGCCACCTCAAGAAATCCACTGAGCACCCCCAAGGCGCTATCGTCGAACGCGAAGGCACCGTCCATATTTCGAACTTGATGCTCAAGTCCGTCTTCGACGCTAGCAAACGCAAGAAACCCGCACCCGCGGCCGCCTAATCCATTGCGCGCTTGCCAATCCGGCGGCGCATCTGACTCACTGATCGTTTTTCCTCCCAACACTCACCTTTACGCCACCGGGTCGGAAATCCGGTGACCCATTCCATGAGCTACGTTCCCACTCTCAAAAAAGCTTACACCGAGCAGGTGTTCCCCGCGCTGATGAAAAGTCGCGGCTACACTAATAAACATCAGGTTCCTAAGATCCTCAAGGTCAGCCTGAATACCGGTATCGACGCCGAAGCCGATAAAAACCAAATCGCCGATATCCAGCGCGACCTGGGTGCTATCGCTGGCCAAAAGCCTGTTCTCACGAAGTCCCGCAAGGCTATTTCGAATTTCAAACTTCGCGAAAACCAAGTCGTTGGCTGCCGCGTGACTCTGCGCGGTAACTCGATGTGGGAATTCCTCTATCGCTTGCTCGCCGTTTCCCTCCCCACCATCCGCGACTTTCGCGGCGTTCCTCCGAAGCTGGACGGCCAAGGTAATTACAATCTCGGCGTTAACGACTTCACTATCTTCCCGGAAATCACGGTTGAAAACGTGAAGAAAACCATGGGTTTGGATATCACCATTGTAACCACCGCCACGACCGATGACGAAGGCCGCGAGTTGTTGAAACTTCTCGGTATGCCCTTCCGCCGTTCTGAGGCCAAGACCGCCGCTTAACCCTTACTGCCATGCCCAAGACATCTGCCATCGAGCGCAACAAGAAGCGCATCTCCCTCGTCGCCAAGCACGCCGTTAAACGCGCCGAGCTCAAGGCCATCCTCAACAATCCTGCCACCACCGACGAGGAATTCTTCGCTGCTTCCAAGAAGCTCCAGAAGATGCCCCGTAACGCCTCGCCCGTGCGCGTCAAGAACCGCTGCTCCATGAGCGGCCGCCCTCGTGCCTTCATCCGCAAGTTCGGCGTTTCTCGTATCCAATTCCGCGAACTCGCTCTCGCTGGTAAAATCCCCGGCGTCACGAAATCTTCCTGGTAACACTTTAATTGCCGACGGGAGTTTGCGCGCTGTAAGCGCGTCGGATATGACCCGCCGGCCCAAAAATAACATCCACCATGACCGATCCGATCAGTGATTTCACCACGCGCCTGCGCAACGCTAGCCAGGCTCGCCTCGACGAGTGCGTTTCCCCGCATTCTAAACTTAAGGCCGCCATCGCAGCCATTCTTAAAGCCGAAGGTTATATCGCCGACTTTAAAGACGGCAAAGATGTCCAAGGCCACAAAACTCTCGTCGTAAAGATGAAGTATGTGGATGGCGCTCCCGCCATCACCGCGATCAACCGCACCTCCACTCCCGGCCGTCGCATCTATTCCTCTTATAGCGAAATCCCCCGCGTCCTCAACGGCCTCGGTATCGCCATTATTTCCACGTCGAAGGGCCTCATGAAGGACGCCGACTGTCGCCGCAACAAAGCCGGCGGCGAACTGATCTGCAACGTTTGGTAACCCGCCCGCACCATGAGCCGCATCGGCAAACAACCCGTTCTCATTCCCGACAAAGTTAAAGTCGGGATCAACAACACGACCGTCCTCATCGAGGGCCCCAAGGGTAAAGTCTCCAAGATTTTTGCCCCCGTCGTCAAAATCACCGTCGCTGACCAAAAAGTCACCTTCGCGCCCACCGAAGACTCTCGCTTCGCCAATGCCATGTACGGCACGGTGCGCTCGATCGTTGCCGGTATGGTCAAAGGCGTCACCGAAGGCTACAGCAAGGATCTCGAAATCCAAGGCGTCGGTTTCAAAGCTAACCTCAAGGGTAAGCAACTCGACCTCGCGCTCGGTTACTCGCATCCGATCCTCATGGACATCCCCGAAGGTATCAAAATTACCGTCGTTGATGGCACCAAGGTCAAAGTCGAAGGCTGCGACAAGCAGCTCGTCGGCGCCGTGACCGCTGAGATCCGTAGCTATTACCCGCCCGAGCCCTACAAGGGCAAAGGTGTCCGTATCGTTGGCGAACGCGTCCGCCGCAAAGAAGGCAAGACAGTCGCCTAATCCTCCTTCTCAATCTACTTTCAGGGACCATACCCATGAACACTATCTACAAAGCCCAGCTCCTCCAGAAACGTCGCTGGCGCATCCGCAAAAAGGTCGTCGGCACGGCCCTCCGTCCACGCCTCAGCGTCAAATTCAGCGGCCAAAATATCTACGCCCAAGCGATCAACGACGATCTCGGCACAACTTTGGTTTTCCTTTCTACCCTCGATCCCGAGCTGCGTAAGACCAAGCTCGGCGCCAACATCGCCGGTGCCAAAGCACTCGCCATCGCCTTCGCGATTAAAGCGAAGGCCGCCGGCATCACCTCGGTGGTGTTCGACCGCAGTGGTGCGCTCTATCATGGCAAGGTCAAAGCCTTCGCCGACTCCGCCCGCGAGGGTGGCCTTGTATTCTAATCCCGCGCCTATGAGCACTGAACCTGTTTCTTCCGTTCCCCCTTCTGATTCTGCCGCTCCCGCGGTTGCTCCAGCCCGTGCGGGCGAGCGCGGCCAGCGTGGCCCTCGCCGTGATGGTCCCGGTGGCGGCGGCCCCCGTGGCCCTCGTCGTGATGACCGTAACAAGCCAACCCTGTCGGCTGATGGTACTGCGATGATCGAGAAAGTCGTATTCATCAATCGCTGCGCCAAGGTCGTTAAAGGTGGTCGCCGGTTCAGCTTCGCTGCACTTGCGGTCGTCGGCGACGGCAAGGGCAAAATTGGCATCGGCTATGGCAAGGCCAACGAAGTTCCCGACGCCATTAAGAAAGGCACCGCCAACGCCCATAAGCACATGGTCAGCGTGAAGCTCAAGGGCGACACGATTTCTCATGACGTCTTTGGCGAATACGATGGTGGCAAAGTTCTTCTCAAGCCCGCCTCACCCGGTACCGGTCTGATCGCCGGCGGCGGCGTGCGCGCGGTCCTCGAAGCGGCCGGCGTCAAAAACGTCCTCACCAAGTCGATGGGCTCCAACAACCACATCGCGGTTGTAAACGCCACCCTCGCGGCTTTGCAACAACTCCGTACCTCCGAAGATATTACGAGCGTGCGTAAGTCGGCTTAATTTAATTGTTACACCTCCGAGTCCGGTTCCGCCCTTAGGCGGACCGGGCGCCCCCTAATTAGGAACTCCTATGAAACTCCACGAACTCAAGAACGTTGTCGGTGCCATTCACCGCAAGAAGCGCGTCGGTTGCGGCGAAGGCGGCGGCCACGGCAAGACCTCCGGTCGCGGCGGCAAGGGCCAGACGGCCCGTTCCGGCGGCAGCATCCGTCCCGGTTTCGAAGGCGGCCAGATGCCCCTTTACCGTAAACTCCCGCACCGCGGTTTCAATCAATCGGCTTTCCGTGTGGAACCGATCATCGTCAACGTCGGCGATCTCGCCCGTCTCGATGCCACGATCACCGAGGTCAACGTCACGGTACTAGCTAACGCTGGTCTTGTGCGTCATGACGAGAAATTCCTCAAGGTCCTTGGCGACGGTGAAATCAACCGCGCGCTCAAAGTGACGGCGGCGAAATTCTCCGAATCCGCCAAAGCCAAGATCGAAAAAGCCGGTGGCCAAGCCATCGTCGCCTAATTCAGACTGAGCGCGCTATCGGGCGCGCTTTTCTTGTCTTTTTCCCAGTCCGCGTCCTCCAGTACTTCGCCTCATCGCAATGTTTTCCGCCTTCACGAATTCGCTGAAAATTCCTGAGCTCCGCTCCCGTATTTTCTACACGCTCTCGCTGCTGTTCGTTGCGCGCGTCGGTGCGCACATCCCGTTGCCCGGTATCGATCCGGCACCGCTGCAAAAGTTCTTCGCCGAACAAGCCGGCGGCACGGGTGGGGCCCTCGTCGGTCTTTACAATATGTTCACGGGTGGCGCGCTCGTTAAAGGTGCCATTTTTGCTTTGGGCATTATGCCCTACATCAGCGCTTCCATTATTTTCCAGCTCATGACCGCGGTTGTTCCCGCGCTAAGCCGTCTCCAACAAGAAGGTGATGTCGGCCGCCAGAAGCTCACGCAATACATGCGCTATGCCACGGTGATCATCTGCTTAGTGCAAGGCACCCTGCTGATTTGGGCCCTCGAGCAGCCTGGTCGTCTTTTCCCCGGTTACGACGAGAACGTTTATGGCCCTATTGTTGTGGTCGGTAAACTCGGATTCTTGATCACTTCAGTGATTTTCATGACCGCCGGAACCATGCTCTTGATGTGGCTCGGTGAGCAGATCACCCAGCGCGGCATCGGTAATGGCGTTTCTTTGCTCATTACCGTCGGCATCTTGGCCGATATCCCCAATGCGGCGGTCGCCACCTACAACTTATTTTTCCGTCCCGTCGGCACCGGCCAAAGCCTCGGTTTGCCCCAGGCGGTCGTGATGGGCGTACTTTTCGTCGCCGTGACGATGGGTATCATTATGGTCGTGCAAGGTCAGCGCAAGATTCCGGTCCAATACGCCAAGCGCGTGGTTGGCAACAAAGTCATGGGTGGTCAAAGCTCGTTCTTGCCTCTTAAAGTGAACTATTCGGGCGTCATGCCCGTCATCTTCGCTAGCGCCATCTTGCTGTTCCCTCAGCAAATCTTTTCCCAACTCGGCGCGGCTTTTAATATTAAGTTTTTGATCGAGATTTCGCAAAATCTTCTGCGCGGCCATTGGAGCTATTACCTGATCGATACCGTCTTGATCATGTTTTTTAGCTATTTCTGGGTGTCCGTGATGTTTAAACCCATCCAGATCGCCGATGATCTCAAGAAGTACGGCGGCTATATCCCTGGCGTGCGCCCTGGCGAACCCACCGCTCAATTCCTCGATTTCATTATGACCCGTCTCACCCTCGCGGGTGCGATCTTCCTGACGATCATCGCCGTCATGCCTGATGTGCTCCTTTTTGAACTCAACGTCCCCCAACGCATCGCTGTCTTCTTCGGCGGCACGGGTATGTTGATTACGGTGGGCGTAATTCTCGACACCATGCGCCAGATCGAGACCTTCCTTTTGCAACGTCATTACGACGGGTTCCTCAAGAAGGGTCGTATCCGCGCTCGCAGCGCCAACCCACAAGGAATGACCGGTGACGCCCTCAGCTCCGATGCCATCATGAAGCTCGCGCTCCCGATGCTCGGTCTGTTGCTTTTGGGCGTTGGGATTGCCGCCTATCGCCACTTCGTCAAATAAGTTCTTTACTCGGGTCTCGATGGCCTCCATCAACGACCTCTACGCGCTTGGCGGGCCTCCCGCTAAAGCCAAAATCATTCTCCTCGGTTCAGCAGCTTTTCACTCTGAAAACCTGATGAACCTTGAACGTTCTTTGCACATTGAGCACGTCTCTCCCGCCGGCCTGTCGCGCCGGGAGATTTCGCGCCGCCCCGGCTTTGCCGCGGCGACTGAAGCCGCTACTATCGCCTCGTTGCGAAAGTGGTTCTTTGCGCGCAAACCCGATGCGGGATTTGTCCTCACCGACTTCCCGGCTACGCTGCTCCAAGCTTTAGTTTTCGATGAATGGTTAGACGCTCGAGACGAACATCTCCTTGCCGTTTATGCCTCCCCTGATGCTCCGGCATCAGTACTCGAACACTATCGCACCTTAGGCCTCCTCAACCATGATGAGGCCGCACTCGCCGCATGATCCCGATCAAAGACAAAATCGGTATCGCTAAAATGCGCGAGGCCTGTGCCATCGCCGCAACGGTGCTTGATCAACTCAAGCCCCTGGTTCGCCCCGGTGTCACAACGCAGGATTTGGAGGAAGCGGGCCGCGATTGGATCGCGCGCCTCGGTGCGCGTAGCGCCTGTTTCGGTTATCAGCACGGTTCCCGCCGCTACCCGGCCCACACCTGCATTTCGGTTAACGAAGAAGTCGTTCACGGCATTCCCACGCTGCGTCGCGTTTTACGTGAAGGCGATATCGTTTCACTCGACATTGTTGTGTGGCATGATGGTTACGTCGGCGACAACGCCACCACGTTGCCTGTTGGCCCGATTTCGCCCGCCCTCGAAAAACTACTCCGTGTCTCGCGCGAAGCCCTCGAGCTCGGTATCCGCCAAGCGCAAGTCGGTAATCGTATCGGCGATATCTCGCATGCGATTCAGACCCACTGCGAAAGTCATGGCTTCAGCGTGGTTCGCGACATGGTCGGCCACGGCGTTGGAACCGCGATGCATGAACCGCCAGAGATCGCCAACTTCGGTCGGCGCGGCACCGGCGAAAAAATCAAGCCCGGCATGACGCTCGCGATCGAGCCCATGGTTAACCTCGGAGGATTTAAGACCAAAACCCTCGCCGATGGTTGGACCCACGTCACCTCCGACGGACAGCCCTCCGCGCATTTCGAACACACCGTGCTCACCGCAGAAAGTGGTCCCGAGATCCTCACGATCCCGCGCCCCCAATAAAATTTCCCCATTTTCCCATCTCCTCACTCTCAACTCTCTAACACCAACCCATCCTACCATGCCACGTCTCCTCGGCGTCGAAATCCCCGCGAAGAAGAAAATCGCGTTCTCTCTGCGTTACATTTACGGTATCGGTCCACAACGGGCTGATCTTATCGTCAAAGAAGTCGGTATCGATCCCGACCTCCGCGCCCAAGATCTGAGCGAAGAACAGCTCAACAAAATCCTCCACGTGATCACCGATCACAAGTGGATCGTTGAAGGCGATCTTCGTCGCGACCACACCGCCAACCTCAAGCGCCTCCAGGCAATCAATTGCTACCGTGGCGTTCGCCACCGTCGCAGCCTCCCCGTGCGCGGTCAGCGCACCAGCACCAACGCCCGCACCCGTAAGGGCCCGCGTAAGACCGTTGGCGTCACCAAAGCTAAGGAAGTTTAATCTTACACTCACATGGCCGAAGAAAAGTCCGCTCCTAAGAAGGAAAAACCCGTCAAGGCTGCTGCAGCCGCTGGCGAATCCAAGCCCGCCAAAGCCCCGAAAGCAAAGGCCCCTAAGGCTGCTGCCGCGGCTGACGCTACTGCGCCCGCGGCCGAAGCCGCCGCGGCTGCCCCCGTCGCTCACGCGCCGGAAGCCAAGGCTGCTCCAGTCGAACTGATCGGTGGTGTCGCTCGTCAGCCCACGGCTGAAGAACTCCTCAAAGAGGAAATCGGCACGATCAAAGTTCGTAAGGCTAAGGGTTCCAAAAACGTCACCTCCGGTGTCGCCAACGTTCTCGCCTCCTTCAACAACACGATCGTCTCGATCACCGACCACAAGGGCGCCGTCATCGCCTGGTCCAGCGCCGGCAAGTGCAACTTCCGCGGTTCGCGTAAGTCCACCGCTTACGCCGCGCAGATCGTTGCTCAAGACGCCGCGCGCAACGCGATGTCCCACGGCCTCAAAGATGTCGTCATCCGCATCTCTGGTCCTGGTCTCGGTCGCGATAGCGCGGTCCGCGCCCTCCAAGCGATCGGTCTCGAAATCACCTCGATCATCGACGTCACGCCCATCCCGCACAACGGTTGCCGTCCACGCAAACGCCGTCGCGTCTGAGCACCCCGTTCCCTTTTATTTAACACTCAATATTTCCGACCATGGCTCGTTACACAGGTCCTACCACCCGCATCAGCCGCCGTTTTGGCGTGCATCTGCTTGGCTCCGCCAAGGCGCTCGAGCGCCGCAACTATCCTCCGGGCCAACATGGTCCCAAGTCCCGCCGCAAGGTCTCCGAATACTCGGTCGGCCTCGGCGAGAAGCAGAAGCTCCGCTACGTCTACGGCCTGCTTGAGCGTCAATTCCGTCGCACCTTCGAGATCGCCAAACGCGAGCGTGGTGTCACCGGCGAGCGCTTCATGCAGCTGCTCGAGACCCGCCTTGACAGCGTCGTGTATCTACTCGGTCTCGCCAAGAGCCGCGCGGCCGCCCGCCAGTTCGTCAATCACGGCCACATCCGCGTCAACGGTCGCAAGCTGGATATCGCCAGCTATAGCGTAAAACCCGGCGACGAAATCGAGGTCAAAAACGCCCCCGCTTCTCGCCAGTTTGCCACCCGCAACCTCGAGGAAAACCGTATTCGTAACGTCCCCGGTTGGCTCACTCTCAACGCCGAAGCCTTTAAGGCCGCGGTCGTCCGTCTGCCTAAGCGCGACGAAATGGATCAAAACATCAACGAACAACTCATCGTCGAGTTCTACTCGCGCTTCTGAGTTTTTTTCGCACCTTTCCCTTAAATTCTTCTAAACTCGTCAGAGTTCATCACCATGCCCAAACGCCTCGGAAAGTTCGAACTCCCTAGCAAGCTCACCAAAATCGAGGAAGGCTCCACGCCTACCTACGCGAAGTTCATCGCCGAGCCTTTCGAGGCCGGCTACGGTCACACGGTGGGTAACTCCCTCCGTCGTGTTCTTCTCAGCTCCATCGAAGGTGCGGCCATTTCCTCCATCAAAATTGATGGCGTGAATCATGAGTTCCAATCCATCGATGGCGTCGTCGAAGACGTCACTGACATCGTGCTGAACCTCAAAAAGGTTCTCATCGTGTCGCACAAACGTGAGACCATCAGCCTCACGGTCAAAGCCAACAAAATCGGCCCCGTCACCGCGGCCGATATCCAGGCCGACGCCAACATCACCATCGTCAACCCCGACCAGGTCATCTGCACCCTCGACACGAAACGCAATTTCGAAGCCGAGATCGAGATCAAGACCGGCCGTGGCTACTACCCTGGCGAGCAAAACAAGAAAGAAGAACAAGCCATCGGCGTCATTCCAATCGACTCCCTCTTCTCGCCTGTTCGACTCGTCAAATACTCGGTCGAAGCCACTCGCGTGGGTCAAATCACCGATTACGACAAACTCATCCTCGAGATCTGGACCGATGGCCGCATCACCCCCGATGACGCCCTCAAACAATCCGCCTCGATCCTGAAACATCACCTCGACGTCTTCGATCGCGTCAGCGAAGAGACCTACGAATTCGAAAACCAACAGTCCGAGGTCAGCGAGGAGCAAAACAAGCTCCGCAAACTCCTCAACATGTCGGTCAACGAGATCGAACTCTCCGTCCGCGCCGCTAACTGTCTGAACAACGCGAACATCACCACCGTGGGTGAACTCGCAATGAAGTCAGAGCAGGAAATGCTCAAGTACCGCAACTTCGGCAAGAAGTCGCTCAACGAAATCAAGGACAAGCTTGAAGCCCTCGGCCTCTCGCTTGGCATGAAGTTCGACGAACGCCTTCTCGAGACCAAGAAAGAAGCCTAATTCATTTTTGGCGCCCGCGCCGTCTGTGTCGCCCTACGCTGCGACCAGATTGCCGATCGTGCGCCGATTTAAAACACACCGACCATGCGTCACAATAAACACCACGCCTCTCTAGGCGTAACCGCTCCGCACCGTAAAGCGATGATGGCCAACATGGCCGCCTCCCTCATCACTCACGGCCGGATCCAAACCACCTTCACGAAGGCTAAAGCCCTCCGTCCCTTCATCGAGAAGGTCATCACCAAGGCCAAAAAAGCCGCGTTGAAGACCGATAAGAAGGATGCCATTCACCTCCGCCGTCTGGCCTTGGCCGATGTGCGCGATGAGAATGCGATCACCCTTCTGTTCAATGAGAAATACAAGGACTTCGCCAATCGTGCCGGTGGCTATACCCGCATCTACAAACTCGGACCACGTTCCACCGGCGACGCCGCTGAAATGGCGCTGATCGAGTTCGTAAAAGCCGATGACCCCGGCTACAAGCAGGCCAAAAAACCCGCTAAAGCTAAGAAAGCCAAAGCCCCTAAGGCCGACGCTATCGCTGAATCCGCTCCCGCGGCCGAAGGCGACACCAAAGCCTAAGTCTAAGCGGGCTTAGACCAAAGGCTAGTCATCAGCCTTGAATTCAATTCAACGCGCCGACGTCACTGTCGGCGCGTTTTTTTATTTTTTAAATACCGGCCAGCATAACCTCGTAGGCACATCTGCATGGATATGGCAGACCACAGAGGAGCGTTGATTGAAATCCTTGCCCCGCCCACCGCGCCAAGTCCAAGTTCAAAGCCATGTTTGATTTCATCGGCGCCACTGTTTTTTACTGTTGGGTTGTGGCGGCCAGCTTTCTTGGCCTCTGGTTTTACTATGATCGACGCGATTACCGCCGCTTCGAACGTGAACGGAGGAAAACCACGTTTCATTGCATACGCTGCGATCAACTTTACAGCGCTAGCCTTGGGGCTGAATTATGCCCATGCCCGCGTTGCAGACATGAAAACACGCGTTTGAAATTCTGAGGCCGCATTTGACGACGCCCCTCGCGTTCGTGTTTTATCTTACCTTTTAACCTACGCGACTTTCGCCTTATTCCATGCCTCAGACCATCGCTGTCCTAGACTTCGGCTCGCAGCTCACCCAAGTCATCGCCCGCCGCATCCGTGAGTGCCAAGTTTACTCAAAAATTTATCACTACTCCACGCCCGCATTTCAGCTCAAGGCCGATGGCGTGGTCGGCATCATCTTGTCCGGCGGCCCCCAAAGCGTTTACGCAAAAACCGCGCCGCATCCCGATGGGGAGATCTTTAAACTCGGGGTCCCCATTCTGGGTATCTGCTACGGTGTTCAATTAATGGGGCACTTCCTCGGCGGTAAAGTCGCGCACAGCAAAGCCCGCGAATACGGTCTGGGCCAACTGTCCATTCGCAAGCCAAGCAAACTTTTCGCCGGTCTGCCGCGCTCGCTCAAAATCTGGAACTCCCATGGCGATAAACTCACGGCTTTGCCGCCCGGTTTCGTCGCCACCGCCGTTTCGGAGAACTCGGCTTTCTCCGGTATCGAAGACAAGAAACGCGGTTTTTACGGCATTCAATTTCATCCTGAGGTTTTCCACACCGAACGCGGCGTGGACATGATTCGTAACTTTCTAGTTGGTATCTGCGGCGCTGCGCAGGACTGGACGACCAAGGACTTCATCGCGCATTCCATCGCTGATATCCGCGCTAAAGTCGGCCAGGGCCGCGTGCTGCTCGGTCTATCGGGTGGGGTGGATTCCTCCGTCGCCGCGGCGCTTCTACACAAGGCGATCGGTCAACAACTCACCTGCGTCTTCGTCGACAACGGCCTGCTCCGCAAAGGCGAACGTGACTACGTCGAGGCCCTCTACCAGCGAAACTTTAAAATCGATCTGCGTGTTGTCGACGCCTCCTCGCTTTTCCTGCGCCGACTCAAAGGCATCACCGACCCTGAGCAGAAACGTAAAATCATCGGCCGCACCTTCGTCGAGGTCTTTGAACAGACGCTCAAGTCCATCAAGGGCCGCGCTGAATTTCTGGGTCAAGGCACATTGTATCCGGATGTGATCGAAAGCGTTTCCATCGCGGGCAATCCCGCTTCGCTCATCAAGACCCACCACAACGTCGGCGGCTTGCCCGCGCGCATGAAGCTTAAATTGATCGAGCCATTGCGCGAACTTTTCAAAGACGAAGTCCGTCACGTCGGCGCCGCACTCGGCTTGCCCAAGGAAGTCGTGTGGCGACAACCGTTCCCTGGTCCTGGCCTTGGCGTGCGGGTGATGGGTAGTATAACGGCTGGAAATCTCGAAATCCTGCGCAACGCCGACGCCGTGCTCCAAGAAGAGATGATGGCCTCTGGCTATTACTGGAAAGTGTGGCAATCCTTCGCGGTGTTTCTGCCCGTAAAAACCGTCGGCGTCTTCGGCGATGAACGCACCTACGATTACGTCATCGCGCTCCGCATCGTCGAAAGTATCGACGCCATGACCGCCGATTGGGCAAAATTGCCGCACGATCTCTTGCAGAAAATTTCTAGTCGCATCACCAATGAAGTCCGCGGCGTAAGTCGCGTCGTCTTGGACATCAGCTCCAAGCCGCCCGCGACCATTGAGTGGGAGTGATCAGCATCGTAACCGCTGCGAAAATTCGCTGCTAAGATTTCAGCCCCAACGCGACCATGACCACGAACAACGTTCACTGTTTCGTGCGCGTTGTCGCTTTATGGTTTTTCGTGGCTCGGGCGCACGCCAAGCCCGCAACCATCGCGCCGGCTCGAGACTTTATCGGCGATAAGTCAGCCCTCTGCGCGGTGCGCTCCCTTCGTTTTGTTGGCCCGTTCGTTACGGGTTGATCCTGTTGATCCGTCGAACCAATCACTGTGAACAAAACCTTTCCCATTACCATCTTCACCGTTCCAACACCGTCTCATCGTTGAACGGGTAGGGTCGTGTGTTCCACTTAACATCCTTTTGTCCAAAAAAACTCCTTTTTAACCATGCGCACTCTCGCCATCTCCGATAAAAACTTCGCCGACGATCTTGCCGCGTTCTGCCGCGGTTCGAACGTGCCGCGCGAGATCAGCGATGCGGTCACGGCTATCCTAAGCGACGTTCGCCAACGCGGTGACGAAGCCGTTAGCCACTATGCTGCGAAATTCGACGGCGCCAAACTCCGCGCCAAAGAATTTCGGCTCAAGCCCGCCGATATCGCCGCTGCTGCTAAGCGACTTCCCTCCGCCGAGCGTCGAGCGCTGGTTGCTGCACAGGCTAGTCTCGAGTCCTTCAACCGCCGCGGTCTCGCGAAAAATTGGACCGCTAAAAACCCTCAAGGCGCGCTCGTCGGTGAAAAATTCGACCCAATCCGCCGCGTCGGTCTCTATGTACCCGGCGGTCAAGTTCCACTCGTCTCCACGGTCCTCATGACCGCAACCCTCGCTAAGATCGCCGGTTGCCCTCAGATCGCCGTGTTCACGCCCTCCAATTCTTATGGTAAAGTTGCCGATGGCCTGCTCGCTGCGCTGGCCCTGATCGGCATTGATGAGGTTTATCGCATCGGTGGCGTTCAAGCCATTGGAGCCATGGCCTATGGCACTTCGAGTATACCAGCCGTAGATAAAATTTACGGTCCCGGTAATGCGTATGTTTGTGAAGCCAAACGCCAGGTCTTCGGCCATGTCGGCGTAGATTCGCTCCCTGGCCCTAGCGAAGTCATGATCATCGCTGATGACACCGCGCGCGCTGATTTCGCCGCCGCCGATCTTCTCGCCCAAGCCGAGCACGGCTCCGGTCGTGAAAAAATCTACCTTGTCGGTACCTCCACCAAAATTATTACCGCGATCGCTGCCGAAGTGCAGGCACAGCTCCCGACACTGACGCGCTCCGAGAAAACCGCCCGCGTCCTCGCTGAGGGTTGGCTCGCCGTGCAAGTCGACACCTTGGCGCAAGCTGCCGAGATCGCTAACTACGTTGCGCCCGAACACCTCGAACTGCTTGTTAAAGACTCCTCCGCCAAGACGCTCACCCAAGCCATCACCACGGCTGGGGCGATCATGCTCGGTAATTTCACGCCAACCGCGCTAGGCGATTTCACTGCCGGCCCCAGCCACGTACTGCCAACGGGCCGCGCGGGACGTTTTTTTAGCGGCCTGCGCGTCGCTGATTTTCAACGCCGTACTAGCCTCATCCGCTACGACCGCGCCAGCGTAAAACGTGGCGCACCCGTTGTTGCCGCCTTTGCGGCGATGGAGCGACTCGACGCCCACGGTCGCTCCGTGCGCATTCGTACCGAATAATTCAATTTTGGCTAAGTCCCCCCGAAACCATTCCATGTCAGCTCTTTCATCTCTCGCCCTCCCGCATGTAGCCTCGCTTCATGCTTACACCCCCGGTCTTCAACCGACTGAGCCGGGCTGGGTGAAACTAAACACCAACGAATGCCCATACCCGCCGAGCCCCCGCGTCGCCGAAGCGCTGCGAGGTGAGATCGGGAATGACGGCAGTTCGCTCCGCCTTTATCCGAACCCCAAGAGTGCTCCGCTTCGCACCGCCATCGCCACTCATCACGGCCACAGCCTCACCGCGCAAAACGTCATCGTCGGCAATGGTTCCGATGACATCCTCAACCTTCTCGTGCGCGCGTTCTGCACCCGTGAGGCTGCCGCTGGATTTACCTTTCCGAGTTATTCGCTCTACCCGGTTCTGGTCGAAATCCAAGACGCCGGCAGCCTCGTCATCGAGTTTGACCGCACGATGCGTCTGCCTCTGGAGCGTATCGCCGCCTCTAAGGCCCGCGCATTTTTTCTGACCTCACCCAATGCACCCACCGGCGTCGCCTTCTCTAATGCTGAGCTCGCACGAGTGCTTGAAGTGTTTCCTGGGTTGCTCGTTGTTGATGAAGCCTACGCACCTTTTGCCAGCGAAGACGCCGTGCCCTTGCTTGCTGCGCACCCGCGTTTAGTCGTGGTGCGTACTTTGTCCAAAGCCCACGCGCTCGCGGGTATCCGCGTTGGCTACGCGCTCGCGCATCCTGAGATCATCAACCTGCTCGACCGCGTGCGCGATAGCTACAACGTAAATCGCCTCTCTCAAGTGGCCGCGCTCGCCGCCATCGGGCATCCAGAATATTACACTGATATCATCGCTCGGATTAAGAAGACTCGCGATCTGTTTGTTGCCGACATCCAGCAGCGGCGCGGTTGGTTCACTTATAAATCGTCGTCGAATTTTATCTTCACGGAGCCCCAAAATGTCCGCGGCGAATCCGGCCCGGCCGTCGCCAAGGCCGCCTATGATTTCCTCTGCGTCCATAAGATTTTGGTTCGACACTTCCCCAGCCACGCCTTGACCGCGTCTTTCCTCCGAATCAGCGTAGGGACCGATGACGAAATGCTCGTCCTCTCTGAAACCCTGGACTCATGGCTAAAAACTTAAATCGCCTCGCCACCGTCGCTCGTAAAACCGCCGAGACCGATATCGTGCTCACCCTCGGTGTGGACGGTACCGGGGTATCCACGATTGAGACGGGCGTACCGTTTTTTGATCACATGCTCACATTGTTCGCCAAGCATGGGCTCTTTGATCTCACCCTCAAAGCCAAGGGTGATGTTGAGGTCGATTATCATCACACCGTCGAAGACGTCGGCCTCGTTTTAGGGCAGGCATTTAAAGAGGCGCTCGGCGACAAGCTCGGTATCCGGCGCTATGGTTTTTTTCTGCTGCCCATGGATGAATCGCTTGCTCGCGTCGTGGTCGATGTCGGCGGCCGTCCGCACTTGGTTTACGACGCGAATGCACCGACGATGTTCGTGCGTGATTTCAACATCGTGCTGGTAAAAGAATTTTGCCGCGCCTTGAGCAACTCCCTTGGTGCGAATCTCCACGTGACTTTGATTTACGGCGAGGAACCCCATCACGTGGCCGAGGCTATTTTTAAAGGTCTTGCGCGTGCTCTGGACATGGCGACCCAGATCGAACCTCGCGCCGCCGACCAACTTCCCAGCACTAAGGGAAAAATATAACTGTTAGGATTTTCCTGGTGGGAACCGTTGTTTAGAGGCGGTTTGACCGGTTATCGGATTGGTTATTGCCGGTCAGGTTAAACCAAGCTTCGCCTCTACCCCGTTCGGACTGAAGTCTGAACGGGCGCGTTTAAACCGATTTAGGGCTAAGATTTTGATGAATCATTCATTTCGCTTCCCCCTTCGTTGAAAAATTTACGCGGATTTTGTTTTCAGCATGGCGCCGCCGCGCCTGAGCGTTAAGGATAGGAGCTATGTCCGCTCCCGTCATCGCCGTCATCGACAACGGAATTTGCAACCTGCGCAGCGTCACCAAGGCCCTCGAAGCTGTGGGCTCTATGCCCTCTATTGTCCAAACTCCGGACCAATTTGAGGCCAGCCGCGCGGTCGGCTTAGTGTTGCCTGGGGTGGGGGCCCTCAGGGATTGTGTAGCCTCGCTGCGGGCCTCCCAATTGGATGCCACCCTACGCGCATGGATCGGCTCGGACCGGCCGTTCCTCGGCGTGTGTCTCGGCATGCAGGCACTCTTCGATCATTCGGAAGAAGGTGATGTGCAAGGTTTGGGGATTTTGCCTGGTAAGGTAGTGCGCTTCCAACGCCCGTCGGAGTATAAGATTCCACACATGGGTTGGAACACCGTGCGTTTTACACAGCCCGGTTCGCCCCTGGCCACGGGATTGGCTCAAGCGGGGGAGGCCTTTTATTTCGTGCATAGTTTTCACTGCGTGCCCTCAGACCCAGCCTTAGTTCTGGGCGAGTGTGATTACGGCGGGGTTTTCTGTGCTTCGGTCGGCCGCGGCAGGGTCTTTGCCACACAATTTCACCCCGAGAAGAGCCAAGCCAAGGGGCTGCAGATTTACCGCAACTTCGCTACATTGGCTGCCCTAGGTTAAGCTCAGTACTTCACATTTGCTTACGCGGTGATGTGCTCTGGCTAATTCTCGGTGGAAGATTTTGAATCTAGCCTATCTTTGTTTTGCCAGTGGCGAAGTTTTTGACTCCGCTCGGTCCATCATGGTCCACTCCGCCTCACTGAAGATCGACGATAAAGAATACCCCTTGCCGATCATGGTTGGCTCCGAGGGGGAAAAAGCCGTCGACACCCGTACACTCCGCGCTTCCTCCGGTTACATCGCCTACGACCAAGGCTATGGCAATACGGGCTCTTGTGAGAGCCAAATCACCTACCTCGACGGCGATAACGGCGTACTACGTCATCGTGGCTATCCGATCGAGCAACTCGCGGCGCATAGCGATTACGTCGAGACGGCTTACCTTGTGATTTACGGCGAGCTCCCCAATGCCGTCCAACGTAAAGAATTTGGTCTACGCCTCAGGCAAAATGCGGCCGTAGAAACGCAGATGCAGAAGATATTCGAAGGCTTCCCTAAGGATGCGCCGCCGATGGCGATGCTGTCTTCGATCGTCGCCTCCCTTGCCGCGCATTACCCGCATCTGGCGACGAATAATTTTGAAAAAGACCTCGCGAACTTTGACCTAGCTGCGGCGATGGCGATTTCGAAGATTCGCACCATTGGAGCGATGATCTATCGCTACCAAAAGGGCCTGCCCTATATTTTCCCCAAGCAGGAACTGCCGTTCTGCGAGAACTTCCTGCACATGATGTTCTCTGAGCCGTATCAAGATTACCTCTCTGTCCCTGAGGTCGCCAAAGCCCTGAATCTGCTTCTGCTCCTCCACGCCGATCACGAGCAAAACTGCTCCACGTCCACTACGCGCATGGTCGGCTCTAGCGCGGCCAATCTCTTCACTTCACTCTCCGCTGGCATTTGCGCGCTTTCTGGCCCGTTGCACGGTGGTGCCAATGCCGCAGTGATGCAGATGCTCCAATCTATCCACGACGAGGGCGACGATGGCACGCGTTTCATTGCTGCCGCTAAATCCGGCAGTAAGACTAACCGTTTGATGGGCTTCGGCCACGCTGTTTACAAAAATTTCGATCCCCGTGCCAAGATCATCGGCAAAGCCTGCGACGAAGTCCTCGCCAAGCTCGGTATCAACGACCCGCTGCTCGCCATCGCCAAGAATCTTGAGCAGGCTGCCCTCAAGGACGATTACTTCGTCTCTCGTAAACTCTACCCCAATGTCGATTTCTACAGCGGCATCATCATGCGCGCACTCGGCATTCCCGTGAATATGTTTACCGTGATCTTTGCCATTGGTCGCGCTCCCGGCTGGATTGCCAATTGGCGTGAAGTCGCAGCCAATCCCAAGGGCCGCATTTATCGCCCGCGCCAAATTTACGTCGGCCCAGTAAAGCGCGACTTCATTGCGATGGCGCAGCGCGCTTAATTTTTTCAAATCCTTAAAATCGATACAATTTAAGCCCCGCGTTTTCGCGGGGCTTTTTAATGTCCAGTTTAAATCCTAGCCCTGCTAACCTTGCTAAAGTTTAGGTTTTGCCGGCGCGGCGCGGAAAATCTCGTCCGTGGTGAGGCCGGTCAGTTGGGTCAGTCCCTGAATTAGTTTCCAAAATGCCACCATCATCACCGCCATGCTTGGTAACACGATCACCGGCCAACTCAGCACGTGCATGCGGCCCAGTTCGGCATTAAACTCCGGCGTGCCCGGCGGGCTAATCAACAAATAGCGGGCGAGCGCGTAGTTGAGCCCAGCGCTCAGCAAAAACGACGCGACGAGCCATAAGCTCGAGCGCACCATGAGTTGGTCGAAATCCCCTTGTCGTCCCTGTGCAACTAGCGCCGCTTCCACCCGGGCCACATCGACAATCTGTTCGTTAAAAAATATTTCCTTCACCAGCGGTGATTTGGTTTTGAGCGACACAAGAACGCTCAATCCGATTAGCCCAGGCACTGCGGCGTCTTTCACTGCAAACCAAAAACCACCTACTTGCATCAAACCCAGCCCGCCTGTAAGCAGCACGCTCGCGATACCAAGGATTGAAATGAAGTTGGCCTTTCGGCGCCGCACGAAATCAGCGACCCCGTAGCCCAGCGGAAACACGAGCGCCACGACCAATCCCCAGAGCGGTCCGAGCCGAGTTTCACCGCTTAGTTTCGTCAACACCAGTGTAGGTACTACGATGTTGCAGACGATATTAATGATCAGGTTTTCTCGTTTGGGTGCCGTGGTGGCTGATACTAGAGCAGTCATTTCGTTTTGCGTTCCACAATCACGACCCGCTTAGTCGGGTCAAACCTTCCAATCCCATGCTGCTCCTCGGCGTTAACATTGATCATTGTGCTACCGTTCGCCAAGCCCGTTACCGGCAATCACCCGCTACGGTGGGCGCCGCCGTGGAACCAGATCCCGTTGCCCTAGCAGTCCTCGCTGAACGCGCCGGAGCCGATGGCATCACGATCCACCTCCGCGAAGACCGCCGCCATATCCAAGAGCGCGACGTCTGGCGCACTCGGGAGATCATCACTACACGCCTTAACCTCGAGATGGCGTGCACGCCTTGGATGATTGATTTTGCCCTAAAATTAAAACCCGAATCCGTGTGTCTTGTCCCCGAGAGCCGCGCAGAAATCACGACCGAAGGCGGCCTCGACATCGTTGGTCATCGCGAGCGCGTTCGCGCCTGCATCGAAGCGATGAGTGCCGCCGGTATTGTGACCAGTCTCTTCATCGATCCTGATGACGCCGCCATCGAAGCCTCAGCCGCGGTTCAAGCGCCTTGGGTTGAGTTACACACCGGTGCCTACGCCAATGCCTATTACGGAGACCGCCGCACGGCCGAGTTTCAACGCCTCCGCCTCGGCGCCGTGCGCGCCCACAACCTCGGCCTTACCGTCAACGCCGGCCATGGTATCAACTACGTGAACATTGGAGAAGTCCGCACGTTGCCGCATCTGCACGAACTCAATATTGGTCATAGTGTGATTAGTCGTGCGCTGTTCACCGGCATCGAAGAAGCCGTCCGCGAGATGAAGGCGCGGATGAATCCCTGATTTTTTTGGGCCATGAATCTCTCCCTTCCACCCGGTGGTGTTCTCGTTGGCCTCGGTTGCGACCTCGTTGAGGTACAACGCATCCGCGACGTACTCGAGCGCCACGGTGATCATTTCCTCAATCGCGTGTTCACCGACGAGGAACGCGCCTATTGTATGAGTATGGCCCAGCCGCACAAACACCTGGCCGCGCGTTGGGCCGCGAAAGAGGCGATTTCTAAAACATTCACCACAGGCATCGGCTCAGAGTTGAGCTGGAAATCTATGTCGATCTACCATGGTGAACGGGCCGAACCGCGCGTGCGCCTCGATGATCAGGCGGCCGCGCTCCTCGCTCATGTTGGAGGCACGCATATTCACGTGAGTCTTTCTCACACGGAGACAACCGCGATGGCCGTCGCGGCCATCGTTCGAGCCTAAAATCATATCGCAATGTATCAGCATGAGCCAGACGAGTTCGAGGCTGAGCCAACTCCTCCGCCCGAACCGAAACCTAAGCCTTCGATGGTGCCCTCTTGGGTGATGCTGGGTTTCATCGTTGGAGTGTTATTTGTATGGGCACTGCCGAATCGGCAATCTGCGTCTGCTTCCGCGCTGCCAGTAGCGCCCTCGCTTGAGGTTCAGGCTACCTCGCGCGTTACCACGATTGAGGCCGTGTTTGCAGAGTGGGGTCACTTTGCCGCCTGGCATCAGGATCGCACCGAAATTGCGCTCTGGAACAGCGAAACTCAGGCCTTCTCCGATTGCTACGAAGTCCTGCGCAATGATGGCGCATTTTACTTCCGATCGATCACGCGATTGACGCACCCGCAGCTCACGCACGGCCCGCAGGCTAACTTGGAAAATTGTCCAATACAATTCACCGAAACCGCTGCGCAACGCTCGGCTTGGCTGGGCGAAAAAAATCAAGAAACTTGGCGCTCAATTAGCACCGCCGCTCGAGAAAACATGGGTGTGGTACCGCCCGCGATCCCCCCGCCACGGCCCTAGTACGATGAGCCTTTTAAGCCACCCGATTCTCAGCTGCGATGAAGCCCGTGCATTTGAGGCGGCTTATTTTGGGGCTGACCCAGCGCGTGAATGGTCGGCGATGCAACGCGCCGGCCGCGCCTTGGGTGCCGCCGTGCAACGTGATTTTCAAGAGATCGGAGCATTCCCCGCGACCGCGCGGATTCTTGTACTCGCGGGCAAAGGCCACAACGCGGGTGATGCCTTCATTGCGGCAGAGAATTTACTCGAAAAAAATCCTCAGGCTATCGCCGAGGTTTTGTTTTTTTTCGGCGAATCCGCACTGCGTCCACTCGCGCAACAAGCATGGCGGGCGCTGGTGCACTCCGCGCAGGAGCGGGTACTCGTCATCACCGCCCTCACTGGGGACGCTTATACGCTCGCCCTAGACGGTGTTTTTGGTTTTCAGTTTCGAGCTACCGCGCAATCACGCATCGTCGAACTCTTTGCCCAGATCAACACCCACCCAATTCACTTTCGGGCTGCGGTGGATTTGCCTAGTGCTGATTTATTTCAAGCGGATTTTACCTATGCGACGGGGATTGTAAAAACTCCTGTGCTCCACTCCGCCCGGGTCGGGCGCGTGCGTTACCTTGATCTCGGTTTTTTTGATGGAGCCAATCCGATGCCAGCGGAGTGTAAACGCGTGCTCTTGCCGAAATTGTTGGCGCCTCTGGAGGCCTTGCGTCCGGCAATTTCTGATAAGCGCACTTATGGACATGTGGGTATTATCGGTGGATCGCGCAGCTATCCAGGAGCAGCGTTGATGACGGCATTGGCGGCGTTGCGCAGTGGGGTGGGTCTGGTAACGGCTTTTGTGCCTGAGACTTTGGCTGCGGCTTTTGCGGCCCGAGCGCCAGAGGTAATGTGGGTGGGCTGGCCAGAGACACCTGGTGGCGGACTCGCGCTTGAGGGGCAGCATCTGTTGAAAGCGCGGATTGAGCGTTTGGATGCGTTGGTGCTGGGACCGGGCGTGGGACGCGAGCCCGAGACGCTCGCTCTGCTGCGGGACATCGTCGAGACCTCGGCGGTACCACTAGTGATCGACGCAGATGCCTTGCAGTCAGAAATCGTTGCTGCCGGTAACGCTCCGCGCGTACTCACGCCCCACGCGGGTGAATGGGCGCGCATCGTTGGTACGATTTTGCCGTCGGCTATTATTGTGCGTAAAGGGCCGCTGACGCGCATCGAAAGCGGGAGCGGTTTGGGCCCAACTTACCATAGTTTTTTTGGCGGGCCGGTCCTGGCTCGCGGTGGAAGCGGCGATGTGCTGGCTGGCTTGATCGGTGGCTTGCTCGCGCAAACTCCGTGTGAATTTGAACTTGCGGCCGTGCGGGGCGTAGTCTGGCACGGACTTGCTGCGGATGAGCTGGCACGGGAGCGAGGTCAAGTGGCAGTTACGACGACCCAGTTGCTCGATTTCTTGTCCAAAATTTTAAGAAATTAAATTCCATGAGCGAACTCACCGAGCGGCAGGCGTTCTTGGTTTTAAATGCGCTGCCCAACATCGGTCCGATCACGCTCAACCGACTTCTCAAAGAACTTGGCGGTGATCCACGCACGATTTTTACCGCCGGGCGACGACGACTGGAATCGGTCAAAGGAGTGGGGGCTGCGATCAGCGCGACTCTTGCCGATTGGTCGCAGCATTTTAATTTGAAGCGTGAGGAGACGAGGATGGCGCAGAGCCAGGTCGATTTTATTATTGGTGGTGACGAGGTTTACCCCAATTTACTCAGAGAAATCTCTGATCCGCCAATTGTTTTGTATCGTAAAGGCAGATACAATTTTGCTCAGCCTTGCATTGCGATTGTTGGCTCTCGGAGCCCTACGCTTTATGGGATGGCGACAGCAAAAAGATTGGGCGCAGAGCTTGCGCAATTAGGTTTTTGCGTAGTGAGCGGTTTGGCGCGTGGAATCGATACGGCCGCGCATGAGGGCGCGCTCTCGGTTGGCGGCCAGACGGCCGCCGTGCTCGGCAATGGCCTCGATGTCGTTCACCCGCCGGAAAACTTGGGCCTTTACCGGCAAATTGAAGAACAGGGTGTGGTGCTCTCCGAATTTCCGCTTGGGCGGCGGGCAGATTGGCAGTCGTCGGCGATGCGCAATCGCATCGTTGCGGGTATGTGCGAGGCTACGGTGGTGATCGAAAGTGATGTGGCTGGAGGCGCGATGATCACGGCGCGTTTCGCCGGTGAACAAGGGAGGTTGCTCTTTGCGGTGCCTGGTCGGATTGACCAACCCAGCAGCTCAGGCTGTCACCAGTTGATTCGTGATGGAGCGACATTACTGACAAGCGTCGATGATCTGCTTTCGGAATTAAATTATCTCGGAGGCTTACGGCCCGCGCCCATCTTAGAAAAACCCGGTACGCCGGAAGGTACCCCAGCGAATCTGACGCTGGATGAAGCACGGGTATTCGCGTGTTTTACCAGTTGCGGGCCACTGACGCCTGATGCGCTCGCGACGCTCACAGGTTTAGCCGCAGCTCCGCTTTCTTCGGTGCTCATGATGCTCGAGCTCAAGCGAGCCATCGCCAAGCGCGCCGACGGCGCCTTTGAGGCGCGGGTTTAGCTTCGGGCTTAGCTCAGCCTGGCGGCCAGTTCAGGGGGCGACGGGCGAGCAGGTGGACGTGTAAGTGGGGCACGGATTCTCCGCCATCGGGACCGTTGTTCACGACGAGGCGGAAGCCGTTAGTGAGTTGCAATTTTTTTGCTAAATTACCGGCGGTCAGCAACAGGTGACCTAGTAAGTCTTGATCCTCATTCGTTGCGGACCCTATGCGTGGTAGCGCTTTTTTGGGGATGATCAGCAGATGGACCGGCGCTTGGGGCTGAATATCGTGCAGGACGATGCAGAGCTCGTCCTCGTGCTCGATTTTGGCGGGAATTTCGCGTGCGATGATGCGCTCGAAAAGGGTCTTGGACATGAGCGGAGGTTGTCGAAAAAATCGGCTGAAGACACGGCCTAATTTTAATGCTAGGGGGTGATTTTGCTAGCAGATCGCCCTAGATGAAAAGTAAGTGTAAATCGGCCGTGCGGGAGGTGCGGGCAGCGGTGAGTTCGCGGATGAAGGCGAGGGCCTCCGTGTAATCGCGTTGCCGGCGAGGTGTGGCCCGCTGGGTCGGCGGCAGCAGTGCGGGGCGGAGGTTAGTTACAAGCAACGTGGACTCGCGGAAGGCAGCGAGTTGTTTCAGGCCAGTCATGATGCCGGCGCGCGTAAACAGCGGGGTGGCTGCGTGCGGTGTGGCAGCGGCATCCCAGTGGAAGAAACCGTGTTGAGGCAGATCGGCAAAGCGTTGGGCGAGGAGCTTGGCCGCGGCAGCGTTGAAGGCATTATCAAAGGTCGCGGTAAATTCGGGGTGCTCGGCGGTTTGGGTTTCGAGTTCGCCGAGACTGAAGGTGATGGCGGTCTTGATCTGCTCGGCAAGATAGAGGTCTCGGCCCGTGACGTACGCGAAGAGCTCGTTAATGAAGTGCAGGTGACGGAGCTCGTCGCGGGAGCGCGTCATTTCAGCGGTTTACCGAGGCTGCTGATCTCGTCGACAAATTCGGTGACGTCACGGAATTCTTTATAAACGCTGGCAAAGCGCACGTAAGCAACTTGGTCAATGTTGCGGAGACGTTGCATGACTCCGTGGCCAAGCGCGTGCGATGGAATCTCGCTGTCAAATTGGGCTTCGACCGAATCCATGACATCCTCGACGAGCATCGTGATTTGTTCGAGGTCGACAGGGCGCTTGTGGCAGGCGGCGCGGACGGCCCGGATGAGTTTCTCACGGTCAAATTCTTCGCGGCGGCCGTCGCGTTTAATAACGACAACGCCATCACGCAGAACAGCTTCAGTTGTGCTGTAGCGGTGGCCGCATTCGAGACATTCGCGGCGGCGGCGGATGGTGGATCCTTCCTTGCTGATACGAGAATCGATGACCTTGTCCTCAATGGAGGTGCATTTGGGGCAGCGCATGGTCAGCAGAGCGATAAAAAGTTTTTCAAAATGTTCATTCCGCCCTCAGTCGCGATCGACTCGGGGTGGAATTGTACTCCCCAGATCGGGAGCGTGCGGTGGCGCAGACCCATGACCTCGCCCTCAGCGGTCTCTGCGGTAATTTCAAGAGCAGCGGGGAAAGTGGCACGGTCCACTAGTAGCGAGTGGTAGCGCGTCGCGGCGAAGCCTTGGGGCATACCTTGGAACACGTCGGTGTTTTTATGCAATATGGGCGAGGTCTTCCCGTGCATCAGGCGGCTGGCGCGGACGACATGGCCGCCGTAAAAATGCCCGATGGATTGGTGGCCGAGGCAGACGCCAAGGATGGGCTTCACGCCAGCGAAAGCCTTGATCATATCGAGGGAAACACCGGCTTCAGCGGGCGAGCAGGGGCCCGGTGAAATGAGGATACGATCGGGGTTGAGTGCGAGGGCCTCGGCCGGGGTGATCTGGTCGTTGCGAAACACGCGTTGGCTCACACCCAACTGGCCAAAATATTGAACCAAGTTGAAGGTGAAGGAGTCGTAGTTGTCGATGACGAGTAGCACGGTAGTCGGATGAGTATTACCTCGTGGATTGACAGCGGGGTCAAGCGCGCGGGTAGGGTGGGTCCCGCCATGTCCGATCATTTCCAGTTGTTAAAGACCGATTCCGCTACCGCTGCCCGTAGGGGTCGCTTGCGCACAAGGCATGGTGTGATCGAGACACCTATCTTCATGCCCGTCGGCACGCAGGGCACGGTGAAATCGCTCACGCCCGCGCATTTGCGCGAGATCGGAGCACAGATCATCCTTGGCAACACCTACCACCTTAATCTGCGCCCAAGCTCCGAGTTGATCCATGAACTCGGTGGGTTGCATAAATTCATGGGCTGGGATGGCCCAATCCTCACCGATAGCGGCGGATTTCAGGTGTTTTCGTTGGCGAAATTGCGCGACATCCGAGAAGACGGGGTGGCGTTTCAGTCTCACTTAGACGGTAAGAAACTATTCCTTGGGCCCAAAGAGGTTATGGGCATTCAGCAAAATTTGGGCAGCGATATTGCGATGGTAATCGATGAGTGCCCTCCCTGGCCCTGCGAACGTGACGCGTGCGCGCAGGCCGTGGCGCGGAGTTATCGTTGGGCGCAGCAATGTAAACAGATCGCCACGGATAATGGATTTCTGAGCGCGGGTCACCATGTGTTCGCGATCGTGCAGGGTTCTACCTTCGATGATTTGCGGCGCGAGGCGGCGGAGTCTTTAGCCGCGTTGGATTTTCCCGGCTACGCCGTGGGCGGTGTGAGCGTGGGGGAACCCGAACCGGAGATGCTCAAACAGGTCGGGGCGACTACTCCATTCATGCCAGCAAATAAACCGCGTTACACGATGGGTCTCGGCACGCCACCGCAGTTGTTGAAGATGATTGCGCTTGGCGTGGATATGTTTGACTGCGTGCTGCCGAGCCGGGTGGCCCGCAACGGTCTCGTGTTCACGCCTGATGGTCCGATCAACTTGAAGAATGAAAAATACCGCAGCGATCCACGGCCCATCGTTGAGGGTTTAGATAATTATACGTGTCGGAATTTCTCCCGTGCTTACCTACGCCATCTTACAGTCGCGGGTGAAATCTTAGCCTCGACGCTGTGCACGTTGCACAATTTGCATTTTTACCTCGATCTCATGGCGCAGGCTCGGGCCCATATTGAAGCGGGTGATTACGCGACCTGGCATCTCACTTGGGTGGCTCGCTACGAAGCGGGGGCAGCGGCGCGGGTGGCTTAAGCTCCGCTCTCGCCTTATACGCGGTGCTAGTTTTGCTTTTGCTTAGGAACACTCCTTTTTTTCATGCGTATTCTTGTTACCGGCGGTGCCGGCTTTCTCGGTTCTCATCTTTGTGATCGGCTTATTGCTGAAGGCCATGAAGTGACGGTCATTGACAATCTTTTCACCGGCCGAAAGCAGAATATTGCGCATCTGCTCGAGCATCCGCGTTTCGAATTCGTACGGCACGACGTGATTGATCCCTTCAAATATGAGGTCGATCAAATCTACAATCTCGCCTGCCCCGCCTCACCTCCACACTACCAGTACAACCCGATCAAGACGATCAAGACCTCGATCTTGGGTTCGATTAATTGTCTCGGTCTCGCCAAGCGCGTAAAGGCCCGCGTGTTTCAGGCCAGTACCAGCGAAGTTTACGGTGACCCGCACGTTCACCCTCAGCCCGAAAGTTACTGGGGCAACGTTAACCCCATTGGTAAACGCTCGTGCTACGACGAAGGCAAACGTTGCGCCGAGACACTGTTCTTCGATTATCACCGTGAACACAAAGTCGATATTCGCGTCGTCCGCATTTTTAATACCTACGGTCCGCGCATGCATGAGTCCGACGGCCGCGTCGTCTCCAACTTCATCGTGCAGGCCCTGCGCGGCGAGGACATCACGATTTACGGTGACGGTTCGCAGACGCGCTCGTTTTGCTACGTCGATGATTTGATCGAGGGCTGGCTCCGTCTGATGGCCCAGACCGAGACGGTTGGCCCGATGAATCTCGGCAACCCCTGCGAGTTCACGATGCTTCAACTTGCTGAGCTTACACTTAAACTCGTCGGCGGTAAATCCAAGATCGTGCACAAGCCGCTCCCCTCCGACGACCCTAAGCAGCGCCGACCTGACATTACGCTCGCCCAAAAGCTCCTCAATTGGGAGCCCAAGGTCCCACTTGCAGAAGGCCTCCAACGTACCATCGCTTACTTTAAACCACGGGTTTGACGGATGTTAGGGTAAGCCTGCGCATTCCACAGGTTGGCCGCCGGGAGTGACGCTCCCGTTCGGTCTTAAAATGCTGATTGAGAATATTTTAGTTAAACCTGTCATTAACTCGGGGTACGCGGCTATTTCTACATTTGCCAAGCCCCTAGCCTGGGCTACGATCGACTTCTCTTCATGCTCTCGTTTCTCTTCAAACGTTTCTCCGGCCGTCATTATCGTAAGTTTCTCGAAAAAAGCCGCCCTATCGTTGCGCGCATCAACGAGCTCGAGCTGAGCTACCAAGTCCTCACGGACGAGCAACTTCGCGCAAAGACCGACGAATTCCGCGCCCGTATCGCGGCCGCCGCCGACAAACGCGCAGCGCTCGACACGATTCTCCCCGAGGCTTTCGCCACCGTCAAAAGCGCCGCTCGCCGGCTGAGCGGCCGCAAGGTTATCGTTTGTGATCACGAGCTTACTTGGGACATGGTGCACTTCGACGTGCAGCTTATTGGTGGCATGGCTATCCACGAAGGTAAGATCGCCGAAATGGCTACTGGTGAAGGCAAAACCCTCGTCTCCACGCTGCCTCTTTACCTCAACGCCCTCACCGCGCGCAACACTCAGCTCGTCACCGTCAACGACTACCTCGCCCGCCGCGATTCCGAGTGGATGGGACACCTTTATAATTTCCTTGGTGTCTCTGTGGGCTGCATTCAGCAACAAATGTCGCCCGACCTTCGGCGCGAGATGTATGGCCGTGACATCACTTACGGCACCGCCAGCGAATTTGGTTTTGATTATCTCCGCGATAACGGCATGGCCACGCGCAAAGAAGACCAGGTCCAGCGCGACCACTGGTTCTGTATCGTGGACGAAATCGACTCCATCCTCGTCGACGAAGCCCGCACGCCACTCATCATTTCAGGCCCGGCGCCCATCGAACGTGAGCAACCCTTCACGCGTATCAAGCCGCCCATCGACCGTCTCGTTAGCGACCAGACGCGGCTCTGTAATCGCTTCGTTTCCGATGCGATGGCTCTTCTTGAAAAAACCGCGCCCACCCCTGAAGAGCGCGACACCGCCGCCCGTAAGATGCTGCAGGTGAAGATGGGTAACCCGAACAACAAGCAGCTCCTTCGCCTCCTTGAAACCCCCGACTGGCGCAAGCTCCTCGACAAAGTCGAGACCGACCTCAACTCCGACCTCAACAAAGACGAACTCTACCGCCTCAAGGAAGACCTCCTCTACGTCGTCGACGAGCGCCAGCATCAAGCCGACCTAACTGAAATTGGCCGTAAGCAGCTCCGACCCGACAACGCCGACGCGTTCGTCTTGCCTGACCTTGCCACCGAATTTTCTGACATCGAGAAGGACGCCGCCTCGACCCCCGAACAACGCGAAGCCAAGAAACTCGCTGCGCAAAATCGCTACGCCGAAATCTCAGAGGAAATCCACGCCATTTCTCAGCTCCTACGTGCCTATTCTCTCTATGAGCGCGACGTCGAATACGTAGTCCAAGAAGGCAAGGTCATGATCGTTGATGAAAACACGGGTCGCGTCATGCCAGGTCGCCGTTGGTCCGACGGACTCCATCAAGCCGTCGAGGCCAAGGAAGGTGTGATGATCGAGCGCGAGACGCGCACCTACGCTACCATCACGATTCAAAATTACTTCCGCATGTACGAGAAACTCGCGGGCATGACCGGCACTGCCGAGACCGAAGCCACCGAGTTCCAAGACATCTACCGCCTTGCCGTTCAAGTCATCCCGACCAATCGCCCCTGCATTCGTGTTGATCGCAACGACTCAATTTTTAAAACGCGGCGCGACAAGTTTAACGCGGTCGTCAAAGAAATCGAAGCCGCCAACAAGCGCGGTCAGCCCGTTCTTGTCGGCACGGTAAGCGTTGAATCTTCGGAGGTACTATCGCGGATGTTGAAACGCGCCGGTGTGATTCACGCCGTCCTCAACGCCAAATTTCACCAACAAGAAGCTGAGATCGTCTCCCGTGCTGGCCAGCGCAGTGCGGTCACTATCGCCACCAATATGGCCGGCCGTGGCACTGACATTAAATTGGGTGAAGGCGTTCGCGAACTGGGCGGTCTCATGGTCATCGGCACCGAGCGTCACCAATCCCGCCGCATTGACCGCCAGCTCCGCGGTCGTTGCTCGCGTCAGGGTGATCCTGGTCTTACGAAATTTTTCCTCTCTTTAGAAGACGAGCTCATGCGCCTTTTCCTTCAGGGTAACCTCGCATCGCGCCTCATGGAAGGCTCGATGAAAGAAGGCGAAGAACTCGAGCATCCGTGGCTTAATCGCTCGATTGAGAGCGCGCAGAAAAAAGTCGAACAACAGAATTTTTCCGTTCGCAAACGTCTGTTGCAATATGACGACGTGCTCAATCAGCAGCGCGAAGTCATTTACGGCATTCGCAACGCCGCTATCCACGCCGAGCGCCCGAAAGACATCATTTTTGAACAAGTTGGTGAAGAAATTATTTCACGCCTTGCAGTCGCGGGTTTTGGTGAGAAAGGCGGCGCTACCGTCTCCGGCATTGAAAGCCTCGTCGGTTGGCTGAACACCCATTTCCCGATCAGCGTCACCCCCGCCGAACTCACAGGTCACGACCCTGAGCAGCTCAGCGCCAAGCTCGTCGAACGTGTGAAACAAGCCTACGCGGTCAAAGAATCCGTAGAGGAGCCTAATGCACTGGGTGCGCTCGAGCGCTATGTCGTGATTAACGCCATCGATCACCACTGGCAGGAACATCTCACCGAGATGGAAAATCTCCGTCAGTCCGTCGGTCTGCGCAGCTATGGCCAGAAAGACCCGCTCGTTGAGTACAAGAGCGAGGCCTATAAATATTTCGAGGAGCTCATGACCAACGTGCGGCTTCAGATCTGCACCGGACTCTTCCGCAGCGCCTCCAACATCGACAGTTTTGAAAATATGCTTTCGCTCCTAAGTCGCACCGCTCGCGCCGTCGGCCCCGCCGATGCGCCGGCGACGCCACGCTTGGAGACGAGTACGACCCTCACCGGCGGCGGCACCTCTGAAGGGGCTTCTGACCCGGCGCCCGAGATCCAATTACCCAAAGTCACGATCCGCCGCGAGACACCTAAAGTCGGTCGCAATGATCCGTGCCCCTGTGGCAGCGGTAAAAAATTCAAAGCCTGCCACGGCGCGTGAGTCCGGCTGAGTCAACGATCGGGCTCGATCCCTACGCGCCCCAACCCTCGTTCTGGCGCGATCAGGCGGATTACGTGACGGCTGCGGTGGTCTTTGTGTTCACCGTCACGCTCACGGTGCTGGCCTTTCCGCCTTACACGACTCCGGAGCTGGCCTATGCTTGTCTCGTGCCCGGTTTGTTTTGGGCCTATCGCCGTCCGCGATTTAAACTCTATGTCGGCACAATGTTGTCCGCGCAGGCGCTTGCTTGGACCATTTTACTGGGTTGGTTGCACTACGTAACCTGGGTGGGGCTTTTTTTGCTCGGCCCTTTTATCGGTTTATGGGTGGGCACTTGGTTCCTCGCGGCTTGGTGGGCTTTGCCGCGCATGCTGGGGCGTACGACGCCCGTGCGTTTGATGGTGCTGCTCGGGCTCGCCGGTTTGTGGTGCATCAATGAGTGGCTGCGCACGTTTGTACTCGGTGGTTTTCCGTGGCTGCCGCTTGCGGCGAGCCAATGGGAACGTGTGAGCGTCCTGCAACTCGCGGCTTACACGGGCCAAGGCGGAGTGGCCTTTGTGCTCGTGGCGATGAATTTGGGTTTCGCGGCATATGCGCACCGGTTATTTTGTGAGGGCGTCACCGGTCTTAATAAGCGCAGTCAGGAATTTTTTCTCGCGGTGTTTTTACTCTTCGTGGCGTTGAGCGTACACGTGCAAGAGACATTTAATCGGGCCCCGTATTACACCACATTGGGGCGGGTGGCTTTCGTGCAACCTTACGTGCCACAAGAGGTGAAGTGGGATCCGACGAAGGCGCCGGGCATCATCGCGACGCTAGAAAAAACGACCCTCGCCGCGGCTACGACCAAGCCCGATCTCATACTCTGGCCTGAGGCCGTCACGCCCTGGGCCGTGCGGGGCGATTCCAATGTGCGCGACTTCACGGAGTCTTTGGTGAAGCGCGCGGGCACCTCTTTACTGCTGGGTTCCATCGCGATCGAGGATCTAGGCCGGCCCGAGGAGCGTTGGCTTAATGGTGCGTTTCTGGTGACACCGGACGCCGGTCTGCAGCCTACCTACTACGCTAAACGTAAACTCGTCCCTTTTGGCGAATTTGTGCCGTTTCGTTCGGTCTTAGGTTGGCTTAAGAAATTTGTTCCGATTGGGGATGATTTCGCGCCCGGCAAGGAGCCGTCCTCCCTGCTGGGGTCCATGCGCGGAGAGCCGATCGCTTTTGGTGCGTTGATTTGTTATGAGGATATTTTTCCGGCGTTGGCTCGCTCGAGTGTTTTGTCGGGTGCCGATGTGCTCACGGTCGTGACCAACAACGGGTGGTTCGGTGAAGGTGGGGCGACGTATCAACATGCCGCTCATTCCGTTTTACGCGCAGTGGAAAATCGCCGCCCCGTACTGCGCTGTGGTAATGGCGGCTGGAGTGGCTGGATCGACGAATTTGGCAACGCGCGCTTCACGATGCGGGAGGAAAATGGAAATATTTATTTTCGCGGCGCCCAAGTTACGACGGTCGCGCGTGACTCCCGTTGGATCGGGCGCATGAGTTTTTATACCAAGCACGGTGATTGGTTTGTGCTATTCAGTCTGGCGCTAGCGGCGGCGGCTTATTTTTTGCTTTCGAGTCACGCCTCGGCCAGAACCAAGCCTTGATTTTACGGACTGTCCGTCTGGCCGCGCTTTGCTTCGGCGGTTTGGATTTATGCCCCTGTATATGCCCCGTTATTTAATCCAGCGGATAGCCCTGCCCCTATAAACCCTATGCAACGTCCCTTCGTCTCCCCGTCCCGTCGTATTGTGACTACGCTTCCTGCCTTTGCGTGTTTGCTCGCCGGTCTTGTTGTCACCGCTTACGCCCAGTCCACTGCTGAAACTCCCGAGATCGCCGCGCGCAATGCCGCCGCCAAAGCCGCCGCCGCTAAAACGCCCGATCTCGCCAAAGACGGCGCGGTTGTGCTCACCCCCTTTCAGGTTAATTCGACGAAGGATTCGGGTTATTTTGCGGAGAATACCCTCGCTGGGTCGCGCCTTAACACCAATTTGGCCGATCTTGCCGCATCCATCACGGTCGTGACTAAGCAGCAGATGGATGACACTGCGGCTTTGGACATCAATGACGTGTTCAAATACGAAGCGAGCACCGAAGGCTCTAGCTCCTATACCCCGTCGATCACCGATCGTGGTACCGCCAAGGACTCCATCGCTGGTTATAGCTTTGGCAATAACGGCGACTCCTCCACTAACGCCCAAGCCAATCGCGTCCGTGGTCTGGCAGCTCCCGATGCAGCCATTAATAATTTCCCTACAAATAACCGCATTCCCTTTGATTCTTACAACACCCAGTCGGTTGAAATCACCCGCGGGCCTAACTCCCTTCTTTTCGGCCTTGGTACTCCCGCTGGTATCGTAAATCAGACATCAGCCCAGGCGGTTCTGAATCGTAACAACAATCAGGTTGTGATGCGTACCGATCAATACGGTTCATTCCGCACCTCGCTCACGATGAACCGCTCGTTGCTTAAGGACAAACTCGCCGTGTACGGCGCTTTTCTCTACAACGACCAACAATTTCAGCGTAAACCCTCGCGTGATTTGACCCGTCGCCAATACGGCTCGCTTACCTACAAGCCGTTTAGTAAAACTGTTATCCGCGGCTTTGCGGAAAACTACCAGAATAACGCCAATCGCCCCAATTCGCTTACCCCGCGTGATTTTGTCACCCCGTGGTTTGCGGCCGGACGCCCTGTCTACGATCCGACCACCCGCCTGATCACCGTGCTCGACTCGAATCGTGTCGTCGGCCCATACGTCTCCAATATCAACTCCCCTGGCTACAATGCCGCCGTTAACACTATTCTCGGGGCCGGCGCTCCTGGTACCATCACCTCGCCGCAATTCGTTCCCGGTATTCAGTTTGACGACACTTCCCGTCCTCTGCGCCTGATCGATGGCGGTCAATCGATTGCTTACTTCCAGCGCAACCCGGTCCTCTATGCGCCGGCTCAGACTAACCCCGCGACTGCGACCCCCACACCTGCTTCCTTGGGCTGGGTCACCGGCGACTCTCGTTATCTGATGCTCGATCGTCAGTGGTCTTCCTCCGTCAATTTACCGATCCCTACGGCGCTGATTAACGGCAAAACCTACACTTACGGTAGCTACCAGATCCCCGGCGTCACTAATAAGGCGATCTACGACTGGACAAAATATAATCATCTCCAGACCAACTTCGCCAAGGTCCGCGCCTCCAATTATAATTTGGAACTCGAACAACAAATCCTCCCTGACCTGTTCTTCAGTGCGGGTTGGCTCCGTCAGGACGTGGAGAGCGTGGAGAATTACACGATGAATCAGCTCACGGGCGCCACCATCCAGGTCGACACGAATCAAAAACTCGTCGACGGCACCCCCAATCGTTATTTCGGCCTCCCGTTCGTCTCTGAAGGCGTGGGCGGCGGTATTGACACGTTTTATACACCTCAGACCGATGATAACTACCGCGCCATGCTCGCTTACGACTTGGACATGACCAAGCGCAACGGCCTGCTCAAGTGGCTCGGCCACCATCGTCTCCTGGGCCTCTGGTCGCAGCAAAACGTCGACCGCGCGGTCGAGCGTTGGCGCAACGGCTTTGTTGGCGGTGATGCTGACGGCACTCTGCGTTACGTGCCTAATCTGACTATCCCCGGTCGCGACTTAGCGACTGCTACCTCGCTCATGCGTAAATACTACATGGCCAGCCCCGGTGGTGCCCAAGGCGTCTCCACGCACTCGGCTGGTTTTTACGGCAATCAAGGGTGGAACTCTCCTGTTACCTCGCAAATCCAAGTTTATAACTACAACACCGGCCAATTCCAAAACGACACGGTCGTTGAACAATCCACCTTCTCCAGCGCCGGCAGTTTCCGCACCCGACGCGAGGTTAAGAGCTGGACCCTCGCCGCCCAAAGCTACCTTTGGGAGGACCGTTTGATCGCCACCTTCGGTTTCCGCCATGACGATTACCGCGCCCGCATTACCTCGCCTGGCGCTCTGACTGACGTCAAAGGCAAGGTCACCGAAGTCGCCCTCACCAACGCCCAACTCTTCAACAACGGGGTCTCCGGTATCATTAATCACGATCTCGTCATGAGTCGCTGGGGCCGTTGGGACGCACTCCAAGGCGACACCAAAACCCTCGGCGCCGCTTTTCGCCCGCTTAAAAATCAGGGCTTCATCCGCCGCATGGTCGGCGAAGATACGCTCGCTTCCGAGTTCCTCCAAAGTCTGACGTTCTATTATAATAAATCCGACAATTTCAACCCGCCCGCCACCTACCAGACCGACTACTTCTTTAAGCCCCTTCCTAAGCCCACCGGCTCCGGTAATGACAAGGGCCTCGGCTTTAACCTCTTCCGCAATAAGCTCGTTGTCCGTCTTAACTGGTACGAAAACCAAAGCCAAAACGAGCGCACGGGCGCCGCGGGTACGCTACTGACTCGGCTGGCTTACTCAGATACCACCACCGGGCTCGCCTGGGCCAGCGCGGTTCAACGCATCCGCAACGGCGTTGCCGCCGGCCGCTCGGTCGATGACATCATTGCGGTCTCCAACTGGAATTCTGACACCGTCAACCCTGTTAACGATCCAGCCAATCAACAAAAAATCTACGACCTGATCAAACTTCCGCTCAATTATTACAGCGGCCTTAGCTCCGGCGCCACGCAGGAAAGCAAAGCCAAGGGCATAGAGCTTCAGCTCACCTACAATCCCCTCCCGAACTGGACCATGAAGGTTACCGGCAGCAAGCAACAGAGCACCTACACCAATATTGCGCCCCAATACGATGCTTGGCTCGCCGAGCGCCTGCCTAAGTGGACGACTAATTCAGCCTCTGACATTCCTGACTTCATCGACCCCACCACCAGTCGTCGCTGGTCGCTCAAAAACTTCTGGACCGGCTACGGCTACTCTAGCGTTGCGCAGATTGAAAATACCGATGGCAACACCAGTGCACAAGCGTACTTCAATAATGTTGTCGCTTCGCAGGTTGCCCTCGCCAAAGCCCTTGAAGGTGCTCGCTCGCCCCTTGAGCGCCAATACCACGGATCATTTCTGACCAATTACAACTTTACGGGCGGTAAGCTGAAAGGCTTCGCCGTAGGCGGTAGCGAGCGCTGGGAATCCCGCGCTGCGATCGGTTTCTTCGGTAAAGTCGGCGACCCCATCAACTCGCCCACCGTCATCAATCTTAACGACGTGAATCGGCCTGTTTACGACTCCGGTAATTACTTCACTGATCTGTGGGTTTCCTACTCCCGTAAAGTTTTTAATAACAAGATTGGCTGGAAACTGCAGCTCAATGTGAACAACGCCACCGAGAACGGCCGCCTCATGCCGACCCAAGTCAATTTCGACGGTACACCTTGGGCCTTCCGCATTATCGACTCACGCCAATTCATCCTTACCTCGACGTTCAACTTCTAATCGCGGCTTGATCCGCGTGGCTCTTCAGCTCCCTCATAATTGAGGGAGCTTTTTTTTGATCTGTCGGGCCGCATCTAAATCCGGCATAACGATACCACCCCATGGCTCTGCTCTCATCCCGCATCTCCTTATTTGTCGCATGGTTCACGCGGTATGCCCCGTTTGTCATCGTGCTGGCGATCGGCCTTGCCTACGCCCGCAGCATCCACGTGCCGTTTGTTTTTGACGACGCCGACGCCGTACAGCGCAACCCCACGATACGCCGCCTTGATACTTGGGCTATATTAAATCCACCTGCTGACGGCAGTACTACTACGGGCCGTCCTGTAGTGAATCTTTCTTTCGCGCTTAATTACGCTGTCAGTGGTGAAGCGGTTTGGAGTTATCACGCGCTCAACCTCGCGATCCACGCGTTCGCTGCGCTCGCGCTCCTCGGTCTTTTACGTCGCACACTCATAGCCTTGGATCCTTCAGCTGCGACCTATCCAAGCGCGCTGGCCGGGTTAGTCGCACTCCTCTGGGCGTTGCACCCATTACAAACAGAAACGGTCATCTGTATCGCACAGCGCACCGAGTCCCTGTGCAGCTTGTTTTATCTAATCACGCTCTACGCGTTCGCTCGGGCCTGCGTTGAGCCCAATCACCACTCGCGACGCTGGCTCGTCATTTGCGTTGCCGCCTGCCTCCTCGGCATGGCGACCAAAGAAGTAATGGTGAGCGCGCCGCTCATTGTGTTGCTTTACGATCGTACGTTTTTGTCGCGTAGCTTTGCGGCTGCGTGGCACCGCCGTCAGGGTTTTTACGTCGCGCTCGCGGCCACCTGGATACTGCTCGTTTATCTTGTTCTGAAAAATAGTGGCTCGCGCGGTATCGCCGCCGGTTTCGGGTTGGGGGTCACACCATGGACTTATCTACTAAAACAAGTCGAAGCTCTCGTACTTTATTTGCGCCTCTCGATTTGGCCCCATCCACTTGTGCTCGATTACGGTACGGCGTTGCCGAGCTCTCCAGTCGACGTGGGTTGGCAGGGCTTAGTTGTACTCTCACTTTTAGGAGGTACGATCTGGGCGCTGGTGCGAAGGCCGGTGCTCGGTTTTGCCGGCGCCTGGTTTTTTCTCATCCTCGCGCCGAGCTCGAGTTTCATCCCTCTGATCACGCAAACCGTCGCCGAGCACCGGATGTACCTTCCTCTTGCGGCGGTTATCGCTGGGTTAGGGCTCGGGGTCGTCCGCCGTTTTGGCCCGCAGGCGCTCTGGTTTTTGGCTGTAATAATTCCGGTCTTCGCTGGTGCGACGATTGCGCGCGTGTCCGATTATCGCGATGCTATCACGATTTGGAGTGTCACCACTCAGCACGCTCCCGCGCAGGCGCGCGTGTGGACTCATCTTGGAGCTGCTTATGTCGCGGCCAATCGCCCCTCTGAAGCCCTCGCGCCGTTGGATCGGGCGCTCGGTTTAAATCCCACCGACCACACCGCTCGTCGCAACCGTGCTCTCGCGTTACTCGCACTGGGGCGCGCCGACGAGGCTGCCGTTATCTTCGAGACGTTGCCTGCTCGTGAACCCGGCGAGGCCGCCGAGTATTTCACGCTTGGTAACGCCTTTGCCCGCGACGGTAAATTTCCCGAGGCTGTCGCTGCTTACACCCGCACGGTTACGCTGGACTCTGCGCACGTTGCCGCCCGCGCCAATCTCGGTAATGCGCTTCTTGTCTGTGGTCGTGCCCGCGAAGCCATCGTGGCCTACGAAGCGGCCTTGCGGCTCAATCCAGCAGATCGTCGATTGCTTGAGAATCTCGCCATCGCCCGCGAAATGGCCGCCGCTCGCCGCTGAAGTTTTGTTTTAAGATCGATAATTTTCACCGGCTTTTCGCCTGACAACGTCCCGACACGCTCTGAGATTTTACCAGATGTCTCCCCAACTTCTTCGTCGCGCCGTTCAGGCGCTTTCTACCTTCAAGATTGAGACGCCCTCATGGGGCTTCGCCGATACGGGCACGCGTTTCGGGAAATTTTTCCAAGACGCCGCCGCCATCGACATGAACGATAAGCTCGCCGATGCCGGCCAGGTGCACGCGCTCACCGGTTGCTGCCCGACAGTGGCCGCGCACGTACTTTGGGATTTCAAGGCCGGCGAAGACCCTAAGACCGTGGTCAAACTCGCGCGCCAACACGGCGTAAAAATCGGCTCAATCAATCCAAACCTTTTCCAAGACCAGTGCTACAAATGGGGTGCGTTTGCTAATAACGACGCTGCCATCCGCGCGCGTGCCGTCGCTCATTGCGTCGAATCGGCGAAGATCATGCAGGCTGTCGGCAGCGAGTACCTTTCCTTATGGTTTGCCGAAGGCACGAGCTATCCCGGCCAAGATAATATCCGTGCCCGCAAGGCGTTTTTCGAGCAGAGCCTCAAAGAATTGCACAAGAGCATTGGACCGAAACAGACGATGCTCGTGGAATATAAACCTTTCGAGCCCGCGTTTTATGCGACCGACATCGCCGATTGGGGTATGGCCTACATTCTCGCCAAGAAAGCCGGCCCACGCGCCAAGGTGCTCGTCGATACCGGTCACCATTACGTTGCGCAAAATATCGAACAGATCGTCGCCTGGCTCCTCGATGAAGATATGCTCGGCGGTTTCCATTTCAACGACCGCCGCTACGCCGATGACGATCTCACGCTTGGTTCCATCGATCCGTATCAGGTTTTCCGCATTTTCCACGAGATTCACACCTTCGCCGCCGAGCGCGGGCGCCAGCCGAAGATCGCCTACATGATCGACCAATCGCACAACGAGAAACCCAAGATCGAAGCGACGATTCAGACGGTGATCATGGCTCAGGAGCTCTACGCCAAGGCCGCCCTGGTCGATCATAGTGCCCTCCGCCGCGCACAGGCCGCCAATAACGTCGTCGACGCCGAACTTGTCTTGAAAAAGGCATTCTTCACCGACGTCTCACCTGCGCTCGCCGCTTGGCGTAAGTCCAATAAGCTCCCCATTGATCCCCTCGCGGAACACCGCCGCACGGGCTACGCCCGTACGGCTGCGGTTGAGCGTAAACGCCGCCGCGCTGCCTTGGGCATCGGCCAGGCGGGCAGCTACGCCTAAGTCGCAGCGCAGGAGATTTTTTCTTCGCTCTCAGCTTTGCCCGCCGCGGCCCGCTTTAGGGTGCGGCGGGCTTTGATTTTTCAGCGTAAAAATGCGTGCACTCGGCTTATCCGATGCGCTAGCTCGTGATCGCAATTACCCCCCCCTATACCCATGAGCACTCCTTCTTATCGCCTCACGTCTGAACAACAAAAATTTTACGCCGACAACGGCTATCTCTTAGGCTTGCCGCCAATTTTCTCTCGCGCGGAGATGGATCGCATCAACGCCGAGTTGCCTAACATCCTCACTCTGCTCGAGCCCGGTGAGACTTCGAAAGATATCCGCGAATGGCATGAAGCCAGCACTTACCTCTACGAAATCGCGATGCACCCGCGCATTCTCGACTTGGTCGAGGGGATCCTTGGAAAAAATTTCTACATGTGGGCGAGCAGCTTTTTCATCAAAGAACCGCATACAAATTCTACCGTAGGCTGGCATCAGGACGCCTATTACTGGCCGATGACACCCCACAACTCCGTCACCGTCTGGCTCGCTTTTGACGATGTTGATGAGGTCAACGGCGGCATGAAACTACTCCCCGGCTCGCACCGCGGCGGTATCATCAAGCATAAGAAATCGCTCACGGCCTCCTCCGTGCTTACCCTTGAGCTAGCCGACGGTTCCGATTTCAGCGCCGACAACGCCATCCAGTTCCGCCTCAAAGCCGGCGAATGTTCGCTGCACGACGATCGCGCGATTCACGGATCCCCCGCCAATCCCAGTGATCGCCGCCGAGCCGGTCTCACGGTCCGCTACTCAGGCACTAACGTCAAAAACGACCTCGCGGTGAATCCGAATTTTAAAACCTATCTCTGCCGTGGCGTGGATGAATTTCACCACAATCCCATCGGAGTGCCTCCGACCACTCGTTACGGTCGTCCAAGCTTCAAGGCCGTAAGTAACGAAGAAGCTGGTAAAGGCTAAGTTGTTCTTTTAAAGGGGTCTATGCACGCCCCGCGCATCTTGTCTCGATCAGAAGCCGGGAAACGGTTTCGCGCGTTGGCAGAGTTGGAGCGGGATGCCCCAAGGGTCTCTTAGCATGATGAGTAGGGAGCCGTCGGGTTGCGGTTCCTCGAGAAAGAGCTTTGCGCCTGCGGCTTCAAGACGCGCACGGTCAGCACGGGCGTCGGTCGTATAAAGTGCGAAATGAAAACACAGCGGATGGGCCGCCGCGTAATCGGGAATTACTGCGCTGGGGTTATGGTAAATTTCCACGGTCACGCGGCCGGTATCATCCGCTAGAAAGTGCGTGAATGGCGCGTCTTCTCGGCGGCGTGCGATTTGAAAGCCCACGTGGCTGACGTACCATGCGGCCATGGCGCGGGGATCAGTAACGTTTAGAGCAAAATGTTCGAATTTCATGACGTAATATGAGCTTGGGGCTGAAATCAGTTGAGGCGCCAAATTGAAAAATTAAGCCATGTGGCGAAGGTGACCCAGCCGAGGTATGGCGCCCACAGCAGCGCGGCGACGCGATCTAGGCTGATTAGACGTAATTGCAGGGTAAAAAGCAGGCCCCAGAACACAACGATTTCTACGAGGGCAGCGCCAGGACTGTGCGCACCGAAGAACAGTAGCGACCAGACTACGTTGAGTAAAAGTTGTACAAACCAAAGTACGATCGTGGGGCCCGCGCCGGATTCAGCGCGACGCAACCATATGCGCCAAACCGCGATTGCCATGAACAGATAGAGCATCGACCACACGGGCGCGAACACCCAGTTCGGTGGATTCCACGTAGGTTTAATAATCGTGGGATACCAAGTGTTAACACTCGCGGTTGTCGTAAGCGCACCGATGGCCGACGCGACGAAGGCGATGACGATGAAGAGGGTGAGGGCAAGCCAGCGATTCACCGTGTTATGGAAGTGACGCCGCTGAAACTTGCAATCCTCGCTCTCTCTTTAGGCGGCTGTGCTGAAGACCTCGCGCAGGATTTTCACGGCCGCCGCGAGTTCGTCGGCAGTGGCGGTGAGTGGCGGGAGGAGGCGGATGACGTTTCCTCCGGCCATAGGTGCAAGTAGGCCATGTTCGCGCAGCGCGGCCACAGTGGGAGCGGGATCGGAGGTTAGTTGCAGACCAACAAGGTAGCCCTGGCCGCGGAAGGCAGCGAGACGCGCTGGGAAATCTTCGACGAGTTGACGCAGTGCAGTGTGCCAAGGTTCGCTCCGCGTGCGCACGCTGGTGAGGAGCTCGTCGGATTCGATTACATCGAGCACGGCGAGCGCGGCGGCGCAGGCCAGGGGCGTGCCGCCGAAGGTCGTACCATGGTTACCAGGCTTAAATAACTCGGCGTGGCGGTCGCGGACCCAAATGGCGCCGATGGGAAAACCGCCCCCTAGGCCTTTGGCCATACCGATGGCATCGGGCGTGACGCCCGCGTGCTCGAAGGCGAAGAAATGTCCGGTGCGGCCGATGCCACTTTGTACCTCGTCGAGTAAAAGTAGCAGATTGTGCTGGTCGCACAGCGCGCGCAGGCCGCGGAGGAATTCGGGCGTGCAGACATTAATGCCGCCTTCACCTTGAATCGTCTCGACGAAAATAGCGGAGGTTTGATCGTCGATGAGTGCCGCAAACGATTCCAGATTGTTGAGTTCGCCGAACACAAAGCCGGGTACCAGGGGACGAAATCCTTTTTGGATTTTTTCCTGAGGGGTGGCACTCATGCCGCCATAGGTGCGACCATGAAAGGCACTTTTAGCGCAAATTATCTTGGGGCATTTTCCCTCTTCGCCGCTTTTAGCTATGCCGTGAAGCCGTGCGAGTTTGATCAGAGCCTCGTTGGACTCGGCGCCGCTATTGCAGAAAAATACGCGGCCAGGGCCGGCGTAGCCGACGAGACGTTGCGCGAGTTGCCCCTGCTTGGGATGACGGAAAAGATTGCTGACGTGGATTAGCGTGCTCGCTTGGGCCTGTACGGCAGCGACCCAACGCGGGTGACAGTGGCCTAGGGCGTTAACGGCGATGCCCGTGGTAAAATCCAAGTAGCGGCGGCCGGCATCATCCCAGACGTAGGCACCCTCACCGCGAACCAAATTCACGGAGGGACGGCCGTAGTTTTTCATCACATACGCGTCATAAAGAGCGGAGGTGTCTGCGGGCGAAACGGAGGCGAAAGAATTCATGTCGGCAGAATATATAAAGACAGCTCTGACGCCGCGGGCAAGTGTGCGCGTGGCCGATACGTGTAAAAAATATGCGACTCAGTCGAAGCTTTGGCGGGAGTTGGTGCGGAGGAAATGGACAATGGCAGTGGTAAAGAACTCCCCGAATTCTTCGCGTTTCTTTTCGCCAATGCCAGGAATGCCTTCGAGAGCTGCAAGGGTTTGTGGGTATTCTCGCGCGAGGGCGCGAAGCGTGTTGTCGCCAAAAACAATATAGGCGGGGACCTTGCGCTCGTCGGCTAGTTTTTTGCGGAGTGTGCGGAGATGTTCGAACAAAATTTCGTCACAGGCGATGTCGCCTGCCCGGCGGGTAGTAACGCGCCGAGCTTTGGGCGTTTCGATCGGCTTAGTGAGCGTGATGGGGGTACGCGTGCGAAGAATGTCGCGGCCCGATTCGGTTAGCTCAACGGTGGCGTACTCGCCGGGACCGATGCCAAGGTAGCCTAGGCGCATGAGCTCGCGGCCGACGCTGCCCCACTGCGAGCGCGAAAGCTCGTGGCCGATGCCGTAGGTTGTGAGCCGGTCGTGGCCCCAACGCGTAATTTTCTCCGTCTTCGCGCCAGTGAGGACCTCGATGACGTGATTCAGGCCGGTGCCGAAGCGGGAGTTCTGCTGGATACGGTAGACGCAGGAGAGAAATTTCTGGGCAACAATTGTGCCGTCAAAACTCTCCCGCGGCTCGGAGCAGTTGTCGCAGGCGCCGCAATTATCGAATGGAAAGCTTTCACCGAAGTACTGGAGCAATTCGACGCGGCGGCAGCCCGCACTCTCGGCATAGTGGACAATCTGGCGGAGTTGAGTGCGGGCGATGGCGCGTTCCTGCTCGCCGGTGATCTCGTCGAGAAAGTGGGTTTGCTTGGCGATGTCGCCGGCGCTGAAGAGCAGCAAGCAGTCGCCCGGGAGCCCATCGCGTCCAGCGCGGCCGGTTTCCTGGTAATAGCCCTCAATGTTTTTTGGCAGATCGTGGTGGATGACCCAGCGGACGTTGGGTTTATTGATGCCCATGCCGAAGGCGATCGTAGCGCAGATGATGCGTGTATCGTCGCGGAGAAACATTTCCTGATTACGCGCGCGTTCCTCCGCGCTGAGGCCGGCGTGATAAGGGCGGGCGAGGAAACCGCGGCCCGCTAGGGAATCGGCCACGCGCTCGGCGGTGGCGCGGCTCGCGCAGTAGATGATGCCACTCTCGTGTTCGCGCTTGCGGACAAAATCAATGATCTGTTTCGCGGGTTCGTCTTTGGGGACGACGCGGTAGGTTAGGTTCGGGCGGTTGAAGCTGGCGACAAACGTCTGGGGATCGCGAAGCTTCAGGTGCGTGATGATGTCTTCGCGGACGCGGCCCGTGGCGGTCGCGGTGAGCGCCATCATGGGCACGTCAGGTAATCTCGTGCGCAGTTTCGCGAGTTGGCGGTATTCAGGGCGAAAGTCGTGGCCCCATTCGGAGACGCAGTGGGCTTCGTCGATGGCAATCGCGGTGACGTTCCATGCTTTAAGATTTTCGACCCAGCCCTCGAGCATTAGTCGCTCTGGAGCGACATAGAGCAGTTTGTATTCGCCGCGGTGTAGGCCGCGAAGCCGCGCGCGGGCTTCATCGGCGCCGAGGGTGGAATTAAGAAACGTGGCTGCGACGCCGCTGGCTTGGAGTGCGTCAACCTGATCCTTCATCAAAGCGATAAGCGGCGAGACCACGATCGTCAGGCCTGGACGGGCGAGTGCGGGCAGTTGAAAACAGAGGGATTTGCCGCCGCCGGTGGGTAGGAGCGCGAAGACATCTTCGCCGACGAGGTTGGCCTCGATGATTTCACGCTGCAGCGGCCGGAACGTGGAGTATCCGAACGTGGACTTGAGCAGCTGCGGGAGCGTAGGCACGGCGTGATTCAATAGGAGCCGAAAGCGTAAGAGGCTTCGCCCCGTCGAGCGCAAGGGGCAATCACGTCGCGCCGTAATTGGGCGGGTGCGCGTTGCGCGCCAGCGATATTATCTCCGCATGGGCACGACAGGAACAGTCGCGGGCGAGGGCGTAGTGGAAGGGGATGACGGCGCGGCGAGGTTGCGTAAGAAATTGGTGGGATCCATGGCGAAGCTCCACGCTGGATGCTCGAGACTGCCGGTAAGTTTCACTTCGAAGACGTTGGAAAAAGGCGTCAGAACCGCTCCGACGATACTTTTCAAAAATAGGCTGCTTTCTTGGAACGGATAAATCTTGGCTTTGAAATCGAGGGTGCGGGCGTCGAGCGCGTAACTACCACTGCCGACGATGGCGGAGTTGGAACCTGTAAGGCCGACGTCGGAAAATTCGAGCAATCGGCCGTTGATTTTGAAATTGGCGCGAACGGCGTTGAAGCGAAGTGAGGTGAAGCTGAAAAGTTCGGAGAGTAGGCCGAGGAGTTTGACCTCGCCGAGCGAGGCGCCGTCGAGGGTGGCGCTGCCTTCGCCGTGGTACCCGTTGGGATCGTCGTAGGCGCCTTCAGCGGAGGCCGCGACAGAGATGCGAACGTTAGATTTTTCGGCGAGAAATCGGTTGGGTGCAGGCGTGGGTGTGTTCTTGCGACGAGCGGCGTAAGTTTCGAGTACACTGATAGCGCGCCCGAGGCTGGCGTCCTTGAGCGCGTAATCGAAACCGACTCGGCGTTGAGCGCCGGCGCCCGAGACTTTAGCTCGACCGGTGGCGGTGCCGCCCGCGAAATCAAGGTCGAGGCGGTCGAGAGTGAGCGTGTCGTCGCGGACGGTCCCGTTAAAGGCAATGCGTTCTACAGGAAAATCATGGAAGCGAAACTCGGTGTTTGTTTCGAGATTGAGATCGATCGATTGGTGAGCGCCGATGTTTGAGGTGGCGCTATCAATGCGGCCAGAAATACGTAGCGCGGGTGGCGAGGTGAAGGCAAAGGGTGACAGAATATCACTCGCGGCGGCGCCGAAAATTTTTTCGGCGAGGCTCAGATCGATACCCTGAGTCGTGAAGGCAAAATCAAACCGGTGCCAATCTAGGGTGCGGGGATCGAGGGCGCGGGTGAAGGTACCTCGCAGTGCGCCGGGGCCCTCGGTGGCGTTGAGCTCGAGGGCTTCGAGAAAGTGCGGCCGGATGAAGAGGCGGGTACGGGCGTAATCAAAGTGCGCGCCGCGCAGCACGGCCGAGTCAGCTTGGGCTGCTACGATGACACTAGATTCACCACCGGTGTTGCGGCCCCAGCGGCCGGCCACTTCGACGCTGGCTGGCGGCGGCGCAGCGCGGAACTCAAAGGTTTTAAAGAAGTCGGACCACCAAGACCCAAACCAACCCGATATGTCGATTGGTCGAAGCTGTCCGGCGAGCAAAAAGCGGTAGCGGTGGTTTGCCGGGTCGTGTTCGTAGGAGCCGCGCGCGTAGTTTTCGCCGATCCGGCCGAATGCTTCAGGGGCGTACCAGCGAGTCGGTGTCAGCTCGAGCACCGTGTGGGCGTCGCTGATGGGGACGTGGTAGGCGTTGATGATCGGGATCGAGAGTCGGGCGTTGAGCATTTCCCATTTCCAGCCGGGCCCAAAGTGCGCATGAGCTTCACTGATAGTGACGGGTTTAGGAAAATCGATCCATGTTGTGATGCGGTGGCCGATCCGCTCGCTGATGAGATTGAGCAAGCCATCGTCCACCCGCGCGTTGAAATAGACCTCGGCGGTCTGGGCATGGAGATCCACGTGGGCCTGAGCGGCGAGGGGTAGCCCGGCAACTCGGGTGTTAAGCTCGGCGACTAGGCTAGGGAGGGGTTGTGGCGTGAGACGCAGCGAAGGAGCGTGCAAGGTGACGCCCGCGGCGGTGATCTCCGCGGCGCTTAGTTCGAGGTCGATGGGGCTGGCCGTGAAGGTGCTCGGTTGGAACTGCGCGCGAACTAGGGCTTGGAGGCGCGTAGCGCTGGTCTGGTTGGCCGGGGCTGTGAGATTCTCAGCAGTGAGGTGGATAAGAGCTGTGATCGGTTCCGCGGCGCTCAGAGGCAGGCGCGTGATGGCGGTAATGGGGCCGGTGGTCAGTGCGGGCGTCGTTAGATTCAGGCTCTGGGCGTGAAGGATGAAATCAGCGAGGGCTGGGCCGGAGTGGCTAGCGCTCAGAACGACATCGAGGGTTGGGTTATCAAGTTGACTCAGTTGGGCGGTGATTGCTCCCAGACCGCGCGCAATCGAAGGAAAATTTTTGGCCAGGTAGTTCGGTATTGGGAGTGGAGCAGATCTGTCTTCGCGTTGGGGCGGCAGGGGGAGTGTACCTCGAGCGCTGACTCTGAGGGTACCCAGTTCGAAAGTGAGGTGCGGAATCGTGATTTTATCGGATGAGGGTAGAAAAGTGGCGTCGAGGTTACGTACAAGTTCCTCGGAGCGACCCGAAGGTGAAAGCATCGCAGGTAATAGCAGCGTTACGCCTGTGGCGTGGAGTTCGAGTTCCTCGGCGCGGCCAACGAGCAGGGCCCAAGGGTCCAGTCGTATGTAGAGGGCTCGGGCGGTGAAAATCGGATCTGGGTAACTGGGGTGATGGCAGATAATATCTTCTACCAGGAGTCGGCCCGAGGGATCGAAGGTGGTGCGGCCGAAGGTTGTACTCACTCCCGAGGCGGCGAGACGTGTTTCGATGGCGCGCAGCAGTGGTCGAGGCAGCTCAAGTTCGCTGCTAGTGAGAATGTGAATTTGAAATCCCAGAATGACTAGGAGTAACAACCAGAGCGTCCAGCAACCAAGCGTGAGCAAGGCCTGCGTACACAGGCGCGTGACTTGCAAACAAGGCTGGAAGAGACGATGCATCGAGGACGGAAATGAAAGCGTGCGTAAGCGACGCGGCAGGTCGGGTCGGCTTATTTTTTAGGGGCTGCAGGAGCCAGCACGGGGCCAGGATCAGTTCGATAGGTGAGTGACCATAGCGCGTCGACAGCAGATTGTTCTAGTTCGAACACGGCGTTGAATTCTTGGGAGCCAGCCAGTTGCTGGGTGCCACCGAAACGCTCGGAAAGGAATAAGGTGGTAATGGGCGCTGGCGCACCGACGGCGGCGCCCGGCAGGATGAGCGTCGCATCGAGCCGATAGCGCCAAGGGCGGTCTTCCCCGAGGAGCAGAACTTTTTCGGTGAAGCCGTCTTGGGGGAAATTTTTCGCACGCAAGGTGCGTACTGCGGAGGTTAGAATATTGAGCGCAGGCGCTTGCGGGGCGGTGGCGGGTGGTCGGCCACCTTCATCAAGAGTCACCTCGAAGATGGATTGTTTGGTAGCGAGATCGGTGAGGCGAAGCGAGGTGAGTCGCGCGCCAGAGGGGAGTTCGCGCAGGGTGCGTTCGCGCCAGGCAGCGGCGGTCGTGGGCGTCTCGAGGCGCAGGATGTCGGGGTTGACGGCGTAGATGAAGGCGGCACCGAGAAGACGGGCGTAGGCGAAGTTGTCGCGTTGGCTGGCGAGGCCGAGTTGAAGGGTAAGGGTGGTGGGGTTGTTGCTGCCCGCGGCGGATGGACTGGGGGCAGGCTGTTTGTTTAAAGTCAGGGTTACTTCACGTTCAGGTCGGGCGAAGCCCCAGTTTTCCAGGTCGGCGGCGGTAGGGGCGTCGCTGGTGAAGGTTTGTGCGGCAAGCAGGTTCAGCTGTTCAAGAAGGCGTTGGACGGCAGCGCGATCGGCAGGTTGGGTCTGAGGGGCGGTGTCACCACTGTCGCGGCGGATGATTTGCCAGGGCGCAGCTTCGGCTGAGTTGGCGGGAGCCTCTAGTCGTTGAAGCGTGAGGGTGGGTTGGCCGGGGGTATTGGGGGCTCGCAGAGTTATCGCGGTGACCGCGGCGGGATCGAAATCAAGGACGCGTTTTTCGCGGAGACGTTCCTGGGCTTGGTCGAGGGTGTCCTTGAGCGATTGCGGGCCGGTGGGAAGCGCAACAGTGAAGAGCGCGGACCGACCTTCAATTTGGGCATAGTAATCGGTGGTGGTAGCGGTGGTTTTAGGGGCGCTCGTAGTGGTGCTCGTCGTGGATATTGGCACGGTAGCGCCGAGCAAAAGGGTTTCGCGCCGATTGTTGCCCTCGATAGTGATGCGGTAGGAGGGGGCAGCAGATGGGAGCGTGGCGGTGGGGGTGTCGTTGACGAAACTCTTAGCGCGGAGAGCGCCAAGTTCGTTGAGGGCCCGTTCGGTGTCGTCCTTACTAGCGCGGGCCACGATTGGGGTGTCGAAAGTCCAGCGCGGAGAGGCGGGTTCGCGGTGGAGGGCAACGCGCGTGGTGCTCTGAATGCGAAGCGTGCGCGCTTCAAATACGGGAATGGTAATGAGGGAATCGGCGCGGAGTTGATCAATGGGCAGTGCTAGGCTGTCGGCTAGGGCGCGGCGCACGACGTGAATCCGTTTGGCGTCAGGGGATAAAAGGTACAGCCGGTTGCCGATCTTAGTGGTATCGCCTAAAATCAGTTGGGTGGTCGTGGCACCTGGGGTGTTGCCGAAGGCGACGGTGACTTTGGGCTTTTCCAGATCGATGCCGTAATCAGCGAGGGATTGACCGTTGGTTTTGAGATCCGCGACTGCAAAGGAGGTTTCGTGTTCGAGAAATTGCAGCTCGTTAATGATGCGAGAGACCGCGGCCGGGTTGGCGGGCCAGTCGAGCGGCTGGGTCAGTTGCCAGGTTTCACCGACGCGGTTCAGGGTGTAAAGGACGCCGGCTGGGTTGCGGACGGTGAGGGAACGGATGTCAGCGGCTTCGGGGCCTAGGACGCGGCGACGAGCTTCGAGGGAGGCGCGCTCGGTGCGCCAGTTACGCTCGAATTTAAAAATAAAGAAAAATAGAGCTACGTTCAGGAAAACGAGGACGAGCGTGACTTTGGTGCGCATCGGAAAAAATAAAAGTAGGCGAGCGAGGAAGAGGCAGATCAGTGGCGTCGGGTCCAATAAACGGCTAGGCCGAGCAGGGCGCCCAATCCGGGAAGGGCGAAGAGAAGAGCATAGCGGAGTTTGGCGAGGTCCCCAGCACTGAGGGAGAGTTGGAACCGCTCAATGGGGCGGGCCGGAATGTTGAGTTGAGTGTCGCGGTCGACTGTCCAGTTCACCGCGTTAAGAAACACGCTTTGATTACCGACGTTGGCAATGCGGGCGTTGGCGATGAGGTCACCGCTCCCAAAGACTACCAAGCGGCCGCCGCGGACACTGAAATTAAGGCCTTCGCGCACGGCAACGCGCTCGGCCGCAGTGATCACACCCAGACGGTCTTTGGGTTCCATTCCAGGAAGTGGGCGAATATCGACGCCGGGGTCGTAGCGGGGGATGACGCGGTCGCGGTAGCTGCGTTCGCCCCAGGCGGTTTTAGAGCTGGCGGCGAGGGTGAGGGTGGTGAGGCCACCGCCGAGGGAGCGGCCGGGATCGGGTCGGACGCTGCGGGTGGCACCTAGCCGCAGAGCGACACCGAAATTTAGCAGCGTCTGGGTGATAGGGTGAGGTTGGAAGGCGCCGATAATCAGTTCGCCGTCCTCGGTGATGTTTTCGGCTCCAGTATCATAGATGACGTCGTCGTCGACTAAGGTACCCCAGTCGAGCAGGAGGTCTTCGAGACCGTGTTTGGTGCCGGGAGCGAGGAAAAGCAGCAGTCGGCCAGCCGCATTGGAGAGGTATTGTCGGAGGAGTTCTTGTTCCTTGGCGCTAAAAGGAGCTTGGGGGGCGACGGCGATGAGTAGGGCGGTTTTTTCGGGGATTTGGCGGGCCACGGTGAGGTCAAGCGATTCGACGTCAAAGTTGCGGATACGGAGTTGTTCGCGCACGAGCGAGAGGCCACGGTTGGCATCGGTGTCTTCCGGGCGAAGTTCGCCGTGGCCGGCGAGGAAATAGATTTTTTTGCGCTCGGGGCTAGAGACGTCGAGTAGCCGGGCGGTGAGTTCTTTCTCGCCGAGGAAAGCGGTGCGGACGGGTTTGCCGTCTTTGTCGCGGGTGATGCGGTAGAGGTCATCGACAGCGAGGGCGGTGCGCTGGTCGCCGGCTATCAGCAAAATCACGTCAGGTTGGTCGAGTCCGAGCGGTTCGGCTTCGCGACGGTTTTGGTAGATATCGAGGTAATCGATTTTGATGGCACCGTTGGGATTTGCCTCGGTGGCGAGACGGTACTCTTGAAGCAGGCCGCGCAGTTCGGGGTTGGGCGTGTCGGCGTTGAGGGTGACGACGATGCGGACCGGGCGCGGGAGATTTTTAAGATAGGACAGCGTCTCGGGCGATAGTGAGAAACGACGGTCGTTGGTGAGATCTTTGCGCCATTCGGGGTGGTTGCGCGCGAGATAATTGAGGCCGCCAAAGAGCGTCAGCACAAGAAAGGCCTGAAGCACAAGATTGAGCGTGCGGAGCCAACGCACGGCGCGGAAACTTTGGAGCGGGGAAGACATCGGCTCAGGCATGGATCTGTTTCGCCTCAACACTGAGGATGCTAAAAATCAGCGCGAGGGCAGTGCCGCTAAAATAAAAAAGTAGGTGGCGTGCATCGATCACGCCGCGGGTAAAGTCCTCATAATGGGCGAAAATTTGGGCGTACTCAACGGCGGCTTTGGCTGGCGCGAGCATGTCGCGGTTGAGGAAACTCGCTTCACCGAGCCAGCGCACACCCACGATTAGTCCGGCCAGCATGACGAAGCAGAGGATGCCGGCGACAGCCTGGTTGCGCGAGAGCGAGCTAGCGAAGACCCCAATAGCTACAAAGAGTAGACCGGATACAGCTATGAAGACGTAGCCACCGATCAACGGTCCACTGTCGATCAGCCTTGGGTCGCTAGAGAAGCGTTTTAAAATATAGAAAAATCCGCCCGTCGCACCCCAAAGTGAAACATACAAAGCGTAGGCGGCGGTATATTTACCGAGAACCACTTCGGTTGTGGTTACAGGTGTCGTAAGGAGCGTCTCGATGGTGCCCAGGCGACGTTCCTCCGCCAGGCACTTCATCGTCAGTAACGGCACCATGAAAAAAACCGGGAGCCAGAAAAGTTGGAAAAACACGTGCGCGGGTGAGACCTCCTGCGCTGCCTTGGTGTAGTTTTCCAAAATGCCCGTGAAGATAAAACCCATAAAAAACAGAAACGCCGTACCGGCTATGTAGGTGCTCGGGCTGACCAGCAACATCCGCAATTCGTGGCTGAGAAGTGTCAGAAAATGTTTCATGGGTGATCAGCTCAGGTGAGGGCCGGGGCTGGGGCTGGGTCTAGGGCTGGGGCTGGGGCTAGCTTGGCGTCCCAACTGCGCCGCGTGGCTGCCAGAAAAACGTCTTCGAGCGTGGGTTGGGCGCGGCTGAGTGCTCGGACCCGGAACCCGTGCGTGATCAAATTTTGTAGTAAAGTTTCACCTAGTTCATCGGTACGCTCGGTGGAAAGGGCTAGGGTGACGAAGCCCGTGGCATCGGGTTCGCTGGTGGCTGTGATTTTCAGGGTGGGATCGACGGCCGTGAGCAGGGTGGGCAGCGTAGCGACGGAGCCGGCGGTGATGAGCTGGTAAGTGGTGCGGCCAAGGACCTCACGGCGTAGATCAGCAGGGGAGCCTTGAGCAACGACACGGCCACGGTTTATGATCAGGACGCGGTCACACGTCATCTCAATCTCGGGTAAAATGTGGGATGAAATGATCACTGTCATGCGGCCGCGTAGGCCAGCAATCAGGTCGCGCACGATTAAAATCTGGTGCGGATCGAGGCCAATCGTGGGCTCATCCATGATGATCACGGGCGGTTCAGCGAGAATGGCTTCGGCGATGCCGACGCGCTGGCGGTAGCCTTTGGAAAGTTGTCCGATGATTTTGTGACGGACGCGTTTCAGATCGCAAAGTTCAAGGACCTCGTCGATGCGTGGGCTGAGTTTGCGGCGGGGGATTTCTTTCAGGCGGCCCCGGAAGTAGAGATACTCGCTGACGCGCATGTCCTCGGGCAGCGGATTGTTTTCGGGCATGTAGCCGATGAGGCGTTTGACGGCGTCGGGTTCTGTGGCGACGGAGTGGCCGCAGATGCGTACCGTGCCCGAGTTAGCCGGCAAGTAGCCGGTCAGGATGCGCATCGTGGTGGACTTGCCAGCGCCGTTGGGCCCGAGAAAGCCGATGATCTCGCCGCGGGCGACCGTGAAGCTTAGATCGGCTACCGCAGTCATCCCCGCGTAAGTTTTTACGAGGTGGTCGACTTCGATGGCGGGTGTGGGCGACGCGGACATGACGGCAAGATGCGAGCTTGGGAATAGAAAGATTGAAAGCTAAGCGGTTTGCGGGCTGGAGGGCGAGCGGTTAGATCAAATTAGGTTTCTCCAAGGAGACCTCGCCGGCGCGGAAACGTTGGGTTCGTCCTCGAGAATTTTTGAGCAGTAACGCACCGTCGTCGTCGATGCCGATTACGGTGCCGGGATAGCGTGCGGAGCCTTCAAGAACCGTGACATGCTGACCGCGCAGGATGTCGAAGCGGTGCCAAAGATCGGCAAAATTTTTTATATGATCGCCCTCGAGGAAGCGTTGGTAAGCGAGTAGCACGCGGCCAATGACGGCAGCGCTGAATCGGTTGAAATCGACGGGCTTGCCAATGAGTTCGGCAAGGGAGACGGCGCGCTTGCCGAGATCACCGGGCCACGTAGAGGGAAGACTGTTCAGGTTGAGGCCGAGGCCGAAGACCAGGTCGCGGATTTGGTCGGCGTCGATCCGGGCTTCTGTTAGCAAACCGCCGGCTTTACGGCCGTTGAAGAGCAGATCGTTGGGCCATTTAAGGCTGGGCTTTAGGGGTGTGGCGTTGGCGATGAGTTCGCAGAGATTAAGGCCCATCCAAAGCGTGAAGGGCGTCATGCGGGCGGGCTCGATCTGCGGACGGAAGGCGAACGAGACGTAGAGGTTACCGTTGGCGGGGCTGTGCCACGGGCGACCGAGGCGGCCGCGCGCTTTGGTCTGGCGATGGGCGATAATGGCAAATGGCGTCGAGCGGCCGGCGGCGAGTTGGCGCGCAGCTTCGTCGTTGGTGCTGTCGGTTTCGTGGAGAACTGTTAGGGAAAAACCACGCGGGCGGATTTTTAATTGGGTCTCAATTAAAGCGGCGTGCGGATGGGGAGGCGGTGCGAGGAGGCGGTAGCCTTGGGAACGTTGAGATTCGAGTTCAAAGCCGGCGGTGCGCAGTTTCTCAAAATATTGCCACACGGCTACGCGGCTGACGCCGAGTTGTTTGGCCAGATCGCCGCCTGAGACCCAACCCGTCGGGCGCGCGAGCAAGGCGCGGATGACGGTGTGTTCGGGGGTCGGCATGAGGCGGCGGCGTGGTGTTAAGACGGGAGATTGAAAAGACGACGGGCGGGGTGCAAGGTGGCTCGTATGACTTTTGCAGAATTTAATCTGTCGGTTGCAGGCGCAGCCACGGTGCCGCCCGCAGGCTTAAGCGGGGCGGCGGTAGCTTTGTGGTACGATGCGCGTGGAAATTGGGACGCAGCGCACGCCGCCGCGCAGGCTGATAAAAGTAAAGCCGGCTCGTGGGTGCACGCCTACCTCCATCGTAAAGAAGGCGACTCGGCCAACGCCGGCTACTGGTACTCACTCGCAGGGCAAAGGATGCCTACAGACGACGGGGTTACGTTAGCGGTAGAATGGGAACAGATCGCGCGAGCGCTAGTGAGCGCATGAGTGAAGCGATCGGACGAGCTGAAAACGGCGAATTCGTTTAACGTTTTTTCTGCCAGCCGTAATCGTCTGTGCGCATCGTCGTGGCTTGGACATCGCGCTTAATGTACGCTCCTTCGGCTTTATCCCGGGCGCTGACCATGCCGGCGGCATCGTTGAGTTCGCCTATAGTTTTAAGTCTTTCGTCCTCAGCGTATTGGGCGAGGGCTCGTTGCTCTTGAGTCTGGCCGAACAGAGGGATCGTAAAACGGTTGAGCGCGCGACTGGCTTCCGTGCCATATTTTTTCATGGCGATGGCGGCCATGCCAGCCTGGGTGTTAATGTCTCGCTCGCGGAAGACCGGAGGCTTGGCCTCGCGCACGACGTAGTCGGGCAGGCGAATGATGCCGTTTTTGGGCTTATCGATCTCTCGCAAATCCGGTTTTTCCTCGACGGGCTTGGGCGGTGGTGCCGGTTTCGGGGGATTGTATTTTGGCATCGCGGCGGCGAGGGAGGCGGCGACGTCCGAGGATATCGCTCGATCACGTTTGCGGATGGGCGGAGTGGGCGTGATGGAAGAGGTAGTGAGTGGAGTCGGGGCGACGCTTTCGGCCGCAGTCAGATTGGGTTGCGCGAGGGCGACGGTGACGGCGACGGCGGGCAGGGTGGCCAAGCTGAGTACGACGAGGAGGCGGTGGGCGAGAGCGGGTCGACGTTTCATGGCTAGGATGGAAAAGAATAAAAGGCGACGGTTCCGACGATAATTTATCTGGAACGAAAGCGGCGGGAGATCAAGAGCGAGCGTAGCTTTCCCAGGGTAGGTATTTCCCTACCGGAATCGGAGTGGAATGGTTGCTTGGAGGTGCTCTTAGGCTGTGAGGGCGGCAAGGGCTCCCCCCTGGCTATGAACGGGTGAAGGAAAGCGAAATTTTCTTAACAGGTCTGTTTAAGGGCGTGATCTGTCCCCGCGCCGGAGCAGCCACCACTCTACTAAAATCAAATTGGGCACCCAGCACAGCCATGCGAGCGAAGGATAGAATTCCTCGAATTTAAGTCCGCTGGCGAAAAACAAGCCCAAGTAGATGCGGATGGTGACCCCGGCAAATGTGAGCGCGTAGTTGCGCATCATCCAAATGCGGTGAAGCTCGAAATTTCCTTGCTTTGCTGTCATCACGGCGCGCGCGCCGGTGAACAGCCATAGGCTGGCGAGAAGCGAAAAGCCTGCGCTTGAGACAAAACCACCGAAGGCGGTGAAGGCGAGGAGCAGGCCGGTAACTCCCCCGATTCCAACGCCTAGCAATGTATAGAGATAACCGAGTGAGCGATGTGCACTTGGGCGCCGAGCACGAAGTCCAGGCAAGAACTGAAATGGGCCGAGGATGAGAGCGATCACCGTGCAGGTCGCGTGGAGAGTGATAAGCGTGCGATGCGCGTCAAAAACTCGGATCATCTCGGGGTGAACGGGGGCGCGCTGGATGCCGCTCCCGTAGCCCCAAATGGCATATCCGGACACGGCGACGGCGGAAACCAGCAGAGCCAAAAACAGGGGCGATCTCGTAGTCATGGTTCCGGCTTGAGCGGATGTGCAGCTGCTATCGTTACGGATGTTTAGCCGCGAATTTGCCCCGTGCCTTCGATGAGAAATTTGTACGTGCAGAGTTCGCGTAGGCCCATCGGGCCGCGGGCGTGGAGGCGGTCGGTGCTGATGCCAATCTCCGCGCCGTAGCCAAATTCAAAACCATCGGTAAAACGCGTGCTCGCGTTCCAATAAACCGTCGCGCTGTCCACGGCGGCGAGGAAATGGCGCGCTGCGGTTTCGTCGGCGGTGACGATTGCGTCGCTGTGTTGGGAACTATCTCGATTGATCGTCGCCACGGCGGTCTCGAGGGAGTCCACGATGCGGACTGCGATGATGTAATCGAGAAACTCAGCCGTGTAATCCGTAGGGGTCGCGGGCGTTGTGGCGATCTGTGCACGGCCGAGAATTGCGGTGCTGGTGGCGTCGCAGCGAAGCTGGACTTTTTGCGCGAGGAGCGCGCGGGCGACGGTGGGTAGAAATTTTTCCGCGACACTCGCGTGTACGAGGAGTTGTTCGGCGGCGTTGCAGGCGCTGGGTCGGGAGACTTTAGCGTTGAGGGTAATCGCTTCGGCCATGGCCAGGTCGGCGGCGGCATCGACGTAGATAAAGCACACACCTTGGAAATGTTTGATGACCGGAATGGTGGAATTTTCCGCGACGAATCGGATGAGACTTTCGCCGCCGCGGGGAATCAGGCAATGCACCAGCTTATCGAGTTTGAGCAGAACGTTGAGTGCGCCACGCTCGGTTGTGGGAATGAGTTGAATAGCCTCAGCTGGGAGGCGAGCCGCGTTGAGCGCGGTGGTGATGAGCGCGGCGAGGGCGGTATTGGTGTGGAAACACTCTTTGCCGCCGCGAAGGATAGCGGCGTTGCCGGATTTTAGACAGAGTACGGCGCAGTCGATCGTGACGTTGGGGCGGGCTTCGTAGATGATGCCGATGACACCGATGGGCACGCGGACTTTGCGGATGCGTAGACCATTGGGGCGCGTCGTTTGTTCAAGAAGATCTCCGACCGGATCAGGAAGTGCGATGACTTCGCGTACGGATGCGGCGAGTTGAGTGAGACGGGCGGGCGTGAGGGTGAGCCGATCGCGGGCGGCGGCCGAAAGGGCGCTGGCTTCGGGAGAGGCAAGATCTTGGGCGTTGGCGGCAAGGAGCTCAGGATGAGCGGCGTCGATCAGGGCGGCGAGTTGGGCTAAGGCCTCGTTTTTTGCGGCCGTGGTTGTGGTCGCAAGCACAAGCGACGCGGCGCGGGCGCGTTGGGCGAGGGCGGTGACGAGGCTCGTGAGATCGGCAGACATTTTGATCAGACCTTGCCTATCTGGCGGGCGGAAGACACGGAAAAACTAACCGGCCTAAGTGGCTTGATTTTAGGCTTGGGTGCGACCCAGCCAGATCGAAATCATGGGCTTTTTAATCAACTCTCGGAGCCAGCGCGGCCGCAGATGCGACGGGCGTGTAGGCGGGGCTGCGGAGGATGCGGCCGGCGCGGAGATCGTGGTAGCCGGTTTCATCTAAGGTCACGCGGGCGTTTACGATCACGTACGGGATGCCGATGGGATATTGGTGCGGGCGCTCGAACGTGCTTTGCGCGGCGACGGTCGCGGGGTCGAATAACGCGAGGTCGGCGTAGCAACCGATCTCGAGACGGCCGCGATCGGTGAGCCCCAGGCGACGGGCGGGTTGGCCGGTCATTTTGTAAAGGGCTTGGGTTAGGGTGAGGGTTTTGCGTTCTCGTACATATTCGCCAAGGACGCGGGGGAACGTGCCGTAGGCGCGTGGGTGCGGGTGGTCCTTGCCTGGCTGGCTGAGTCGGCCGTCGGAGGCGATCATCGTTTGCGGGTGGCGCATGATACGTTCGACATCCTCTTCGGCTAGCACGTGGTAAATGCAGGAGGCGCCGCCGTGGAGTTCGCCTTGGATGACGAGGTCCACGCCAGTTGCCACATTCGGCGTGCGGTCTTCGGCGAGGGCCCAGTCGTGCATCGTTTTACCGTCAAGTGACGGTTTCCAAGAGAAGCGACTAAACTGGATGCGGCTGAGATCGCCACCACCGCGGTCGTTAAGCAGGTTGAACGCGATTTCTTTTTCGATCTGCGCTCGTTGAGTGGGATCATTGAGGCGTTGGGCGAAATGTCCGGAGAGGCCCGCGGCGTCGCCGGCTACAGCCCAAGAGGGGATGAGCACGCGCAGACTCGTAGAGGTGGCGGTGTACGGGTATTGGTCGATCATCACATCGAGGCCGCGGGCGCGGGCGGCGTCGACCAAGGCGAGACTTTTTTCGCTAGCCCCCCACATTTGTTTACCGACCGCTTTGTGGTGGGTGAGGATGATGGGGATGCGGGCGGTTTCACCAATTTTAATTGCTTCTGTGACGCCATCGATGAGACCGAGGCCCTCGGCGCGGAGGTGGGAGGTGTAAATGCCGCCGTGCCTAGCGGCGACTTGGGCCAGGGCGACTATTTCCTCGAAGGTAGAAAAGGAGCCCGGAAGATAAAGTAGGCCAGTGGAAAGGCCAAAGGCACCGTCGGTCATACCGGTGGCGACCAAAGTTTGCATGGCGGCGAGTTCGTCGGCGGTGGGCGCGCGATTTTCCATACCCATGACTTGAGCGCGTATGGAATTGTGGCCGATAAGGTAAGCTGCGTTGGGTCCGAAGCCTTGGGTTTCGAGTTTAGCGGTTAGGGCTTTAAGGTCGACCGGGCCACCGCCGTCAGGATTGCCTAGAAGTAGCGTGACGCCTTGGCGAAGGGCACTTTGGGCGGCGCGATCTTCGGGGAGAGGTTCGATGTGTGCGTGTAGGTCGATGAAGCCGGGGCTGACGACGAGGCCAGTGGCGTCTATCGTTCGCTTGGCGGAACCTGTGAGCTGCGGTGCGATGGCAACGATGCGGTCGCCGGTAATTCCGACGTCGGCTAAGACGAGCGGAGCGTCGGCTGAGGCGCCATTGAAGATGCGACCGTTTTTTATCAGAAGGTCAAAATCGGCGCGAGCAGTGAGAGTCGAAATAAGCAGTGCGACGGCGGTGAAAAGAGCGGTGGACGTATTCATCGTGTGGGGTTGAGATGGGTAAAAAAAGGGGTGCCACCTATGTCGTGCCATCTCGCTCGGATCGAGCAGCAAAATCTTTCTGCACGGCTCTTTTAGCATGGAGTGTTAATGAAAACGCCGCGTTTCCGAACAGGGAAAACGCGGCGTGGATTAAAGCGTTAGACTTTATTTTGTCCCGAGGGCGGTCGCACGGGCTCGGACGGCGGGCCAGTGAGATTCGGGGATGGCGGGGCCGATGTGTTGGACGCATTCCGCGCCGAGCACGGAACCGAGGGCACCTGCGGCGGCGAGATTCCAGCCGCGTAGGTAACCATACAGGAATCCGGCGGCCCAAGAATCGCCGGCACCAGTCGTGTCGATAGCTTGCGCAACTCGGACTGGCTCGATGCGATGGAGCTCAGAACCGCGGGCAATCCACGCACCGTCTTTACCCATTTTCACGGCGGCGATGCCGCCATGACTGGCGAGACGGCGGGCAAGTTCGTCGTAGGCGCTAGTCTTGGTTTCGTAGAGGGCATGGATCTCGTCTTCGTTGGCGAAAACGACGTGAACGCCCGCGTCGATTTGGCGTTTGATCCAGTCGCGGGCGACGTTGACGACTTCGAAGGATGCAAGATCGATGCTGATGGTGCAACCGGCGGCTCTGGCGGAATCGACAACTGCGGTCGCAAGGGCGGGGTTAAACATCAGGTAGCCTTCAATGTGGGCGTGGCGGCTATCGGCAAAATCGGCAGGGCTGATTTCTTCGGGTGCAAGGGTCATCGCGGCGCCGAGGCAGGTGCGCATGGTGCGCTGGCTGTCGGGAGTAATGAGGGAGAGGCAGCGGGCGTTGGGCAGCGGGGCGCGTTTGAAACGGGAACCCTCGACGCCGTGGTCCAGCATGTTTTGGTGGTAGGCGTCGGCAGTCTCGTCAGAGCCGATCTTACCCAGGTAGCGGGTGCGCAAGCCCAAGCGGGCAGCAGCGACAGTCGTGTTGGCTGCAGAGCCTCCGGGGGCGCGGACGGGGCTAGCGTGAAGTTGGGTGACGAGGCGTTGCATCTCGTCGGCGTCGACGAGAACCATGCCGCCTTTTTCCCCTCGAACGTGTTGGGCGAGAAAGTCGTCGGAGACGCGGGCGAGCAAATCCATGATGGGGTTACCGGCGCCGATGAGATCGTATGAGTGCATTTTTTTAAGAAGAAGCTTAAGCGTTGAGTTTTAAAAAGTATAAAAAGCTGAAGTCGACTTAGGCCGAGACGATAAGGTTAGTGACCAAAATGGGCTCGTCGTCGATTTCGATGATCAAGGAGTAATCGCCAGGTTGGGGGAAAGTGAGGTTGCGGATCTCGTTGATCAGGTTGATGCGATCTAGGGGGCTGTTGGCTTCGAAGGGACGCTCAATGAGGGGTTGGACCTGGGTAGAGTCGAGGCCCATGGAGATACGCATCTTGTGCGGGCCGGGTGAGCAATCGCTAAGCGTCATGAACCACACCATGAACGGGTGGGTGACGGGAAAGTGGTGGGCCTTGATATTGGAGAAGACGCCCAAAATGGTGTGTTTGCCAGAGCCGGGGTCGAGGTGAACGCCATCGCAGGTGAGCCAACATAGCAGCTGAGGCTTGGATTGCATGGGCCGGAGTTGGGCGGCCGGGGCGGGACGGAGCAAATCATTTTGCTGGCGGCGACGGTCTGGGTCGATGAGTAACAGGTATGGTGTTTGCGCTGCAAAAACTCTCCCCTGCGCTGGTGGAGTCGCTGGCGGATTATCCGCCGTGGTTGGTGGTGGCCTGCGCGACGATCGTGACAGCGGTTTTGATCTGGCTTTTGGTTAAGGTGCTCAAGTGGGCGCTTTGGGTGCTATTGATCGTAGTTTTGGTGGCTGGTGCGGCTACGGCGGTAAAGTTATGGCTGGGATAATGCCCGGCGGGAGAGCTTTTGCTTGCGCGCAGTGGATGCGGGCGTTTAACCCTCGCCGATGAAATACATCTTCGTGACCGGCGGAGTGGTTTCGTCGCTGGGCAAAGGCCTCACAGCGGCGTCCTTAGGCGCGCTCCTAGAATTGCGCGGCCTGACGGTGCGCATTCAGAAGTTCGACCCCTACCTGAACGTCGATCCTGGTACTATGAGCCCGTTCCAACACGGCGAAGTCTACGTCCTCGAAGATGGCGCCGAGACCGACCTCGACCTCGGCCATTACGAGCGTTTTACCAGCGGAAAACTGTCCCGGCTCAATAGCCTTAGCTCTGGCCAGATCTACGAAGCGGTCATTCAAAAGGAACGTCGCGGTGATTATCTTGGTAAAACTGTGCAGGTGATTCCTCACGTGACCAATGAGATCAAAGAGCGCATCTACTCTGGCGGTAAAGACGTCGATATCCTCATCACCGAAATCGGCGGCACGACCGGTGATATCGAGGGCCTGCCGTTCCTTGAGGCGATGCGACAATTTGCTCTCGAGGTAGGGCCGACGGATTGTGTGTTTATCCACGTGACCCTGGTGCCCTTCCTCAAGGCCGCCGGTGAACTCAAGACCAAGCCCACACAACAATCCGTCGCCAAGCTCCGCGAGATCGGCATTCAACCCGACGTGCTCGTGTGCCGAACCGATCACCCGCTTGATCACGATTTGCGCGACAAGATTTCGATGTTTTGCAACGTGCCCGTTAAGGCCGTCATCGAGTGCATGGATGTGCATAGCTCGATCTATCAACTTCCGTTGGCTTTACAAAAAGAGGGGATGGATCAGCTCGTGATCGATTTGCTCGGGCTTAAAAATCCTCCAGCCGTAAAAAACATCTGGGAGCAAATTGTTAGCCGCATTCTTTCCCCTAAATACGAAGTTACGATCGGCGTCGTTGGTAAATACATCGAGCTTCAGGACGCTTACAAATCCGTCTATGAGTCGATCACGCATGCCGGCATCGCCAATAATTGTAAGGTTAATATTCGTCGTATTGATGCCGAAGATCTAGAAAAGAAAAATGGTCTGGTTTTGCTCAAAGGCCTCGACGGTATCCTCGTTCCTGGCGGCTTCGGCGACCGCGGTACCGAGGGCAAAATCGCTGCGGCCCGCTACGCTCGCGAAAATAAAATCCCTTATTACGGCCTCTGCCTTGGTCTGCAAATCGCCGTGATCGAATTCGCGCGTAACGTCCTCAAGCTTGCAGGTGCTAATAGCACTGAGTTCGATCCTAAGGCCGCGCATCCCGTGATCGCCATCATGGAGGAGCAGAAAAAAATTATCGATAAGGGTGCTAGCATGCGCCTCGGCAGCTACGAGTGCGCGCTCACCCCTGGCTCGATCGCTCACAAAGCTTATGGAGCCGACAGCGTGCGCGAACGCCATCGACACCGCTACGAGGTTAACAACGCCTACGTCGGTCAGCTCCAGCGCGCGGGTCTCATGGTCAGTGGCATCAATCCTCGTCGCAATCTTGTCGAAATCGTCGAGCTCAAGGACCATCCTTGGTTTCTCGGCACGCAGGCGCACCCGGAATTTCAATCTAAGCCCAATAAAGCTCATCCCCTCTTCGCGGCCTTCATCGCGGCCACGCTCAAAAATAAAAAAGGCGGCGCGAAAGTGAAGATTCGTAAAGTTACAAAATCCTTTAAGTCCGCCAAGTCGGCTAAGAAAAAATAATCCTGTGCTCTACGATTCCTCGAAACTGTTGATCATCGCCGGACCGTGTTCGCTCGAGAACGAGGGCGTGTGTCGCGCCGTCGCCGAGTCACTCTTACGAATCAATCGTCAGTTGCCCGCGCTTAAGATTATTTTCAAGGGCTCATTCGACAAAGCCAACCGCACCTCGCTTGGCGGTGCGCGTGGCACTGGCATCGACGAGGGTTTAAAACTCCTCGCGTTGATCAAACGCGACTACGGGTTCCCTGTTTTGACTGACATTCACGAGAGTTCACAGGTCGCGCAAGTTGCCGCGGTGTGCGATGTCGTGCAAATTCCGGCTTTTTTGTGCCGGCAGACGGATTTGTTGCTCGCTGCGGCTGCGACGGGTCGGACGGTCAACGTCAAGAAAGGCCAATTCCTCTCTCCTCAGGAAATGGTTCACGTTACCGGAAAACTCCGCGAAGGCGCCGCCCAAGAAATTTGGCAAACCGAGCGCGGCACGACCTTTGGTTATCAAAATCTCGTCGTGGATATGCGTTCGTTTTCCATTATGCGGCAAAACGGTTATCCGACCGTCTTTGACGCCACGCATGCGGTACAACTCCCAGGCGCCGGTGGCGGCAAGAGCAGTGGCCAACGTGAATTCGTCGCGCCCCTAGCCAAGGCCGCACTCGCTGCAGGCGCGGATGGACTATTCATTGAAACGCATCCCGATCCAATAAACGCGATTAGCGATGGTCCCAATATGATCGCTCTCATCGATTTGCCCAAGCTCCTCGGGCAATGTCTGGCCGTGTGGCAGACCGTTCGGGCCTAAAACCAAGCGCACGCACTCGTGCGCGCTCCCTTGACCAAGTCCGCTGCAGCGCCACACTCGGTAGCAATTCAATCCCTGATGGCTACCTTTATCATCGACGTTCCCGTGCCCTCCATGGGTGCGACCGTGAGTGAACTTATCGTTGTATCCCTTAAAACCAAACCTGGCGATCGCGTGGCTAAAGGTCAAAAAATCGCGGAGTTGGAAAGCGATAAATCCATCTTCGAATACGAAGCCCCCGCCGACGGTACGGTGCTCGCGCTGCCGGTGAAACCGGGCGAAGTGCTGCAATCGGGCGCGCTGTTTCTCAAATTAGAAACCGAGGATGCTAGCCTGCGTCACCTTGAGTCCAAGATAGGCGCTGCGCTCGCCGCACCTATTGCCTCCAAATCTGCTGCCGCGCTGATCTGGACACCCCGGGCCACCAAACTCGCCCAAGAAGCCGGACTCGATCCGGCGACGCTCACGGATATCGAGGCGACAGGCCCTGGTGGTCGCGTCTCTGGTGACGATGTCGCCTGCTGGTTGGCGCGTCGTCAGTCCTGATTTTTAGCTTAAAATTTCATTCGATTGAACTCTCACGTAACCGTCTGCATCGCCGGCGTCGGCCACGCGGCCCCGGCCAAAATCCGCGCCAATAGTGAAATTCTAAAAGCCTTCCCCGATCGCACGGAGGAAGAGATTGTGCGGCTCACGGGTATTCGCGAGCGCCGCTACGCCGCCGACAATGAGAGTGCTACTGACCTGGCGGTGATCGCGGTACAAAATGCACTCACTCAAGCCGGCATGAAGGCCGCACAAATCGATGGCATCATCATGGCCACGCTCATTCCTGATCAACCTGTGCCAGCGATGGCGAGTGATCTCGCGCGGCGGTTGGGTATTCCACGGGTTTTAGCTTTTGATTTGAACGCGGCGTGCTCGGGTTGGTTATATGCCCTCGAGGTCGGCCGTTCCTTTATCATTTCAGGTACAGCTAAGAACGTGATCGTGGTGACCGCAGAGTTGTTGTCGCGCATCACCAATCCTCAGGATCACGAGACGGCGTTTCTATTCGGTGACGGCGCTGGTGCGGCTATTTTGACGGCGGGCTCGGGCGGACATCGCCTGCATCGCATGGGCTTGGGCGGTGATGCGGAACAATTTGATGCGATCCAGCGCAAGGGCGGCGGCGCTCGTATGCCCTGGCCCGTTGCAGCCAATGGACATACCGAACATTTTTACCTCCAGATGAATGGCACTTCGGTGTTCAAACACGCGGTGGTGGGTTTCGCGGAGCAGATCGAGCAAACGCTTGCGCGGGAAAACCTGAAGCCTGAGCACATCGCTTGGGTCGTGCCGCATCAGGCCAACGAGCGTATCCTTAAAGCCGTTAGTAAGCGCGTAGGGATTCCTTACGATAAATTCGTGATGACGATTTCCAAGTACGGTAACACGAGCGCGGCCAGCGTTTCGATGGCGCTAGGCTGGGCGGCGGAAGAAGGGATTTTCACCGAGGGCGATCGGATTATTTTTTGTAGCGTCGGTGCTGGACTGACGTTTGCTGGCGGTTTGTTGGAGTGGTGATTAAACCCTAACACTGCACGGCCAAACCTGTTCGCATTGGCATAGGTAAGCGCAAAAAAAGGCCGCCGGAAGATCCGGCGGCCTTGATTCAATGGGGGTTGCCTTTGAGTGATTACAGCTTGGTTGGCGCTGCGGCTCCTAGGTAGAGACCGTTAAAGAACAGCTTGAAGGTGCTGTGCGGCGTTGCGCGGAAGGTGGCTTCAAAACCAATCATCACGAGCTTGCCTTGGCCGATCGAGGCTTGGGTGGCGAGTTCGCCGCCGTACAGCAAATCTTGCCCGACCGCCCAACCGCTATAAAGAGGTTGTTTGCTTTCAAACCAAGCGACCTTGCTGGCTTTAACCACGGCGCCGGCGGGACGATTGAAGACCGGGCTGGTGTCGAAGAACACGTAGCCTTGCTCCGGCATACCGAAGGCAAGCGGATCTTGGTTGTTGAAGCTTACATTCAACACGGAGCCGGGAATGTAAAACTTCTCGGGAGGCAACGGGACGTCTTTGCCGTCGGCGTCTTTTTCCACGAGGTGGTTTTTAACGGGTAAGCCCATCGCTTCACCGATGCTAGCGGAGGCTCCTAGGGCTAGGACGGTGCCGCCGGCTTCGACGAAGGTCTTGAGAGCAGGCACGCTCTTGGCGCTGGTGACATTGCCAAGCATTGAGCGGAATTCTTCTGGGATAGTCTCAGGTGAGGGACCCGCGGCGCGGGCGTAACCGCGACCACCGCGGCCTTCGGCGTAGGTGCCGCTGGGGAACACCATCACGTCGAAGCTGGACTTTAGGTTGCCAGCGTCGAGCACCTGCGGAAACACGACCTCAAAGTTGAATTCGTATTGCTCAAACATCCAACGAGTCCAGCCGGATGGCATGGAACCACCGTAGGTATCGACCAGCCCGATGCGGATGGGCTTGAGCTTGTAGGCTTCACCGGTGGGTTTAGCGGCGACGGCATAGGCCGGCACGCCAAGTTCCTTGGCGGCTTTTTCGAGAATCGGGAGGACGGCGGGAGCAGCGGGAATCCACAGCGTGCCGGTGCCGAGTTTTTGACCGGCGATGGTTTGCTCAGCGGCGAGCCAATAAACTTCAGCGTTAGCCTTAAGCAGACGGTTGGTCAGGATGATGGCATCGTTGATCTTGTGGCTCACAAGGTAACCGGCGGCGTTGGCGACACTTGTCACGGTAGCGGGCAACGGTTTTTCAGCGTTGAAAGCGAGCTTGGTGAAGGGGCCGTCGAAGCCTTCCATGACGCGGTCGAAGTTCACGCCCATCTGGGTCGCGAGCGTCCAGCCGGTAATGTCGTAGGGGCGCTTGGGCGGACCGCCGGGATAAGCGAAGTCCATCGGGTGATCTTGCGCTTCAAACATGTCGAGCACGGCGGGACGGAAGGCCTGCGCGGTCTTCACAACATAGGAGCCGGCAGGATAATTTTTACCGGCCACTGTAAAGGCGGCGGTTGCTTTGTGAACATCGACGCCGTGTTTGAGCAGAACATTGATGAATTTAACGGCGGTGGAGAAATCATCTTGCGCGGCCGAGATGATGTAGCCGCGTGGATCGCGATAAGCCGGATCATTCAGGATTTTTTCGTATAGCTCGCTCGGTAAGGAGGGCACGTAGAAGGGATTATCACCCGATGCGGGGGCGGCACCGCGACGGCCTCGGCCTGCAGCAGGGGCTTCGTCGGGGGCGGCGGCTTTGGCGGCCTCAGTGAGGGCATTGATGCGCTTGGGGGTGACGGTCCAAGAATCTTTGCTGCCGCGCTCAATGGAGCGTTTACCCATGCCATAAATATTATACAGCAGGGTCTCGCGGTTGCGTGAAGCGTAGTCCATGACAGCGCGTTCAACTTCCATCATGTAGTCGATCGATTGGCGGTAGTGCCAGACTTGCGGCTTGATGGGCAACGGCCAGTCGCCGGTGGGCAGTTGTTTCTCGGCGATCAGTGGAACGGCCATAGGGGTGGGGTTACCGATGATTTCGGTGAGGAGGCCGATCTGATTGTGAAAATACGTGGCGGTGCGCATGCCGCCGTTCCACCAGGTGGAGTAGGGAGCCGCCGAGCGCATGGCGGAACCACCCATACCTTTTGAGATCAGTCGAGCATGCATCGCCGTACCTACTTGCTCGATGCCGATCGGGATCAGCGGATCGAATACGTAGTTAAATGGATCACGGAAGGGCGGAATGAAAATCACCTGACCGGCCGGACCCGTCTGGTGGACATTGTGCATGATCTGCGGGTTCCACTCGATGAAGAGGACGCGGTTTTGATTCGTCGTCTCGGGCATGTTCATCATGATCGAGTCCCGGTTATTGTCATGACCGATATATTTGTGGTAGAGGCGCGGGAGCGTCTGAAAAGTGCGTTTGGTCACGTCTTCTTCGCGCATGTACCAGTTGGCGACGAGCTCTACGCCGTCGGGATTCGGGACGGCCATGAGCAAGATCACGTCGTTGAGGAAACGCATGGTTTCCGCATCGGTGCGGCTGGTCATTTGGTAAACCATCTCGGCTAGCGATTGAGAGTTCACCGTCTCGGTGGCGTGGAGGCCACCGTCGATCCAAACGATGGCTTTACCATCTTCGGCGAGTTTCTTCGCTTCGTCGTCGCTTAGGCCCTCGGCGCGGGAGAGGCGTACGGAGATATTGCGGTAGTATTCGAGCTTCTTGTGATTCTCGGGCGAGGTGATGATCGCCATATACTGAGGACGACCTTCGGCGGTATTACCAATGCTGACAACCTTCAGGCGATCACTCTCCGTCTCCCACTTTTTCAAAAGCGCAGAGATCTGCGTGTAGTTGGCCATCTTGTAATCCTCGCCGATGGAGAAGCCGATAAGGTCCTTCGCCGGCGTGATTTTGGTGGGTGGGGGCGCCGCGATCAGCGCGGTGGCCGTGATTAGAATCAGTCCCAGTTGTTTGAGACCGAAGTGACGTGGCGTCAGTCGGGTATTATTCATAAATGAGTAGTTGGTTGAGCGGGGGTAGGGTGATTTATTAAATTCTGGAAAGTGCTATCATACACAATCCGGAAAAGTTGCACCTACGTGATTACATGGGGTGCTAATAATTGGCAAAACTTGGTAATGTTACAGCCTAAGAAAAGAACTACGTCTTAAGCAGGACGTATGCCGCTAAGGGAGGACAGCTTTGCATCAAAATTTAAACCAAGTCTTTTTTGGTATCCGGCTTGCTAAGCTTGATTTAGAGGCGATGGCGTGACGTTTTGTGCTCGCTCGCGTCTTCGTCTCTATCCCCGCTTTTTCTATTTGAATCCATGATCACCGGTCCCATTTGGTCGCAAAAACTCCGCGTCGAAATTGCCAAAGCCGTCTTGGGCAACGAACACGTCATCGAGCGCTTGCTCGTCGCTTTGCTCGCCAACGGGCACATTCTGCTCGAAGGTATGCCAGGTCTCGCGAAGACCTTGCTCATCAAATCTCTCGGCTCCGCCCTCGGCGTGCATTGTGACCGCATCCAATTCACGCCTGATCTACTCCCTAGCGACGTCGTCGGTACGATGATCTTCCAGCCTAACACCGGCGAATTCACCGCCCACCGCGGCCCAATCTTCGCCAATCTCGTCCTCGCCGACGAAATCAACCGCGCTCCCGCCAAGGTCCAGAGCGCACTTCTCGAGGCCATGCAGGAGAAACAAGTCACAATCGGCGGAAAAACCCACGCCTTGCCCAAGCCGTTTTTCGTGATGGCGACCCAAAATCCCGTAGAACAAGAAGGCACCTATGCGCTCCCCGAGGCGCAGATGGATCGTTTTATTTTCAAACTCCTCGTCGATTATCCTTCGGCCGAAGAAGAGACGATTTTAATGGAGCGTTGGGGCCAAGTTACCACCCAGCCTGAGCTCGTCGCCGTATCAAGCGGCGAGGAATTGCTCGAGCTGCGGAAGGCCGTCGACCGCATTTACGTTTCGCCCGAGATCAAGGGCTATATTCTTAACCTCGTTCGCGCCACACGCGCCCTCGCTGTGCCAATGGCCGATGGTTCACGCACGCTCAATTTTGGTGGATCACCCCGCGCCTGTCTCGCGCTCTATCAAGCTAGTCGCGCACTCGCTTGGTTGCGTGGACAAGATCACGTTTCGCCGGATCTCGTCCAAGAAGTTTTTCCCGATGCACTTAGGCATCGGGTCAATCTCACTTACGAAGCCGAGGCCGCCGATCTCAACGCCGAAAAAATACTCAGCCGCATCATCACCGAAATTGCTGTGCCTACCGTCGGCTCCAAAGCCGCTTAATCAATCTTCGCTTAGCGTTCGATTGCTCCTTGCTTCACACCTGCGCTGCGTCGTTTTCGCGTCTCGCTCCTGCATCCTTTGAGTTCACCGAACTCCCATCCTGTCCTCGCCCCCCGGCCACCGCTTCCGACGACCTCGGTTGCGTTGCTGCGCCAACTCGAGTGGCGCATGAAACAAGCGGTCGAAAATCCGCTCACCGGCGAATACCGCTCGGTGTTTCGCGGACGCGGCATGGAATTTGATCAGGTTGTGAAATATAATTTCGGCGATGACATCCGCGACATCGACTGGAATGTCACCGCGCGTCTCGGCGAACCGTTCCGCAAGAAATTCATCGAAGAACGCGAGCTCACCGTCCTCATTGTCTTTGAGGATACGTTGTCGCTTCAATTTGGATCGGGTGTCCGCACTAAGCGCGCCGCGCTGCTTGAGCTTGCTTCTCTCGCGATGATGCTCTCCGCCGCCAATCGCGATCGCGTTGGGATTGTTCACGCCTACCCCGGCGGTCACCGCCTCACCGAACCAGTGCGCGGCCGTGGTCCAATCCTAAACGCCATTGCCGATCTCATCGGCCGCCCCCCGCCCGCCATGGCCGACGCGCAGCCCGTTGAGACGCCGTGGAAGTTCATCGCGCACGCCGCTTCAAATCATAGTATGCTGCTTTGGCTCGGTGATTTTCCTCCTCGCCTCACCCCTCTGGGCTGGCCCGTGATTCGTCGGCGTTATCAACCGATTGGTTTCCGCGTCGAAGATTTTTGGGAACGGGAACTGCCCACCGGCGAGACCGTCACGGCCTTTGATCCCACGAGCAACCGTCTTGTTGTCCTTGATCCGCAATCTCGTGCTCATCGTGAAGCGCACGCTCGCTGGTGCGCCGAGCGTGACGCCTCGTTTGCAAAACTGTTTCCTGATCGCCAGAGCCGCCTCGTGGTCACGCCTGAGGAATCCATGGTTGATGCGCTCGTCAAATTTTTCCACGGGCACATGCGTCTGCGCCGCTGACCATGAACGACCTCGTCCTTCTTTATCCGTGGTGGTTGCTCGCGCTGCTGATTTTGCCGCTCGTTAGCTGGTTGCGTTGGCGTCGCGGGTTGCCTGCGTTGATTGTACCGTTTGCCGCGGCCTGGTGGCGGCCGGTGCTGGTACCGGCGATCCGTTTGCCGGCGATCCTCATGGGTGCTGGCTTGGTCTTGCTCGTGGTTGCGCTGGCGCGGCCGCAAAAAATGGAGATCGGTACCGAGGTGCGACAAGAGGGCTACGATCTTATGCTCGCGATCGACCTCTCGGGCTCGATGCTCGCGGAAGATTTTGAACAGGGCGGCGTGCGACTTAATCGCCTCCAAGCGATCAAGCCCGTCATCCAAGCTTTCATCAACACGCGTCCCAATGACCGCATCGGTCTGGTCGTCTTTGCGGGTCGCGCCTACACACTCGCGCCGCTTACCGCCGATCACGCGTGGCTCGCTCGCCAAACTGAGCGACTCAAGATTGGCCTCATGGAAGACGGCACCGCCATCGGCGATGGTCTTGGCGTAGCGTTGACCCGACTCGAGCAATCCAAGAACGACAAAACCACCAAGCGCCCGAGCGCGTTCATCGTGTTGCTCACCGATGGTTCCAATAACCGCGGTGTCCTTAAGCCGGCGCAAGCCGCGGAGATCGCCAAAACCCGTGGTATCACCGTTTACACCATCGGTGCAGGCAAAGCTGGTTCCGCTCCCTATCCGATCTTCGACGAAGCGGGTAAGATCACCGGATATCGCCGTATCTTGGCTGATCTCGATGAAGATGCGCTGCGCGATATCGCCAAAACTACCGGTGGCGCTTACTTCCGCGCCGATAACACCGACACGGTTGCCGCCGCCTTCAAGGCCATTGACGGAGCAAAAAAACTCCGCTTCGAATCCAAGATTAAGCGCGCGCGAGAGCTGTATCCTTGGCTCGTTTCGGGCTCCTTGGGCTTGTTACTCGCAGGTGGTTTATTGGCGTATACCCCTTGGCGCCGGGAGGCTCTCACATGAGCCTAGGTCAACCGCACGCACTCTGGTTATTAATCCTCGTCGCGGCGCTCGGGCTGCTGGATAGCTTGCGTCAAAGCGTTGTCGCCGGCCGCTGGCCGGGCATCATGCGCCTGTGGGCTGGACGTGAACGCGTTGACCTCGAGGTCACGATTAAGCCGCCGCGCGTGCGGTGGCGTTTCTGGCTTGGGCTCGCCCTACTTGTCGTCGCGCTGGCTGGTCCGCGCTACGGCTTGGTCGATGTGCCCCTTGGTGAACAACCTAAAGAAGTCATGATCGCGCTTGATCTTTCGCGCAGCATGTTGGCGCGCGACGTGAAACCTTCGCGACTTGATCACGCCAAGCTCCTTATCCAAGGCCTCCTCGATAAACTCTCCGGCGAACGCGTCGGTCTGGTGCTCTTCGCGGGCACATCTTACCTGCAACTGCCTCTCAGCGTGGACTACGATATCCTCGCCGGTCTGTTGCCTAATCTCTCGCCTGATTATTTTCCTCAGGGTGGGACCAATTTTCGGGCGATGCTTGAGACCAGTCTGGCCGCTTATAGTCCGAGCGACGGTGTCCAACGCGTGTTGGTTGTGTTGAGCGATGGTGAAGTATTTGATGACGGATGGAAATCTGTCGCAACCCGTTTGAAACAACGCGGTGTTTGCCTGGTCACTCTCGGCATCGGCACCTCGGCCGGCGCGGTAATTCCCTTGGGTCGAGATGGTGTCGTGCGTGACGCGACGGGTGCCGAGGTCGTAACCAAACTCAAAGCCGCCACGCTCCAAGAGGTGGCAAAAGCCACTGACGGGCTTTACGCACCCGCCCTCTCCTGGGTTAATGTCGTTGATCTGCTCAAACGCGTCGGCATCGCCAAATCGAAATCCACCGCCTTTATTAAAGACCAGACTCGCCTGGTTGAGCGCTATTCCTGGGCGCTCGTGCCAGCTTTGATATTGTTAGCTTTTAGTTTCTGGCGCGAATTACCGGTGCGCCCGCGCGCGCGCGATGTGCGTTTGCCTGTTGCTAAACCCCTTGTTACTCGCCCCCGCGCGGCGTTTGTCGCTGGCCTCGCCACGTTGAGTCTTCTAAGCCTCGCACTCGTCGGCTATGCGCAAGACGCCGCCGAAAACGAAGACCCCAACAGTCCCGCCGCACGCACCCCCATGGCCACGCTCGGTGCGATGGTCGGCCGTCGTATCGAGCAGATCTTGGCAAAGGCTAAGCCTGAGAGCTTCGACTGTGTTTCCCTAGCGATCGACATGATCGCTTACATGGAAAACAATCTTAAAGCTCGCCAACGTTTCCCGGCCTCTGTGCCCGATGATGCGCTGCGCGCCGTCGCCCTCGGAGAAACTCTTGAACGTGCCGGGGGCGATTGGCCCAAGCTGCGCGCTGAGATCGAGGTGCTCGCCCGTGCCAACCGCGAGCCTTGGAAAACCGCCCGACCCGATGCTGCAGGAAAGACCACGCTTACCCCAAGCTTCGATCCTGCGCACGACATGATTGAGTCCAATGGGCGCGGCGGCGTCGGTTTCAATCCCAGCGACCCCAATGCCGGCTCCAGCGAACCCGACGAAGCTCAAGCTAAATTCGCTGCTAATTCCGCCTTCGGTTCGCTCGCTTCCAACTCCGCTGCACCCGATCCCGTTTCGCCCCCACCGCCCTCCGATATGCAGCTCGTTGGTAACGAACGGACCGCCGCCGACCAAGAACGCGACGAACATCCCGAACTCATTTTACCCCTGCAGAAACTTGACCACGTCCGGAGCCAAGACGCTCCGGCCAAACTCTTCCAAATGCTCGAAGGCACCAGACATGACCTCGTGTCGCAGGGCCCCGATTGGTGATAACTATGCGTTCACTCTTTTTTTCTGTGCTAGGTGCGATGTGGGTTTTGGGCGCGAGCCTGCTTTCGGCGCAGACGCCGCCCGCACCCGCACCCGCACCCGCACCCGCACCCGCACCCTCCATCGACGGCGTGCCCTTGGCGCAGATCGCTAGTGTCGTCCTGCGCGCCGAGCGTGACAATTTTTGGGTCGGAGAACTTTTCACTCTCACCGAGGACATCACCGTCTCCCGTCGTCAGTACCAATCCCTGGGCGGTCCCTTTGATTGGAGCAGCCCCCAGTTCAACGCCGAGGATTGGTCCTCCGCCATCACCAACGAAGCGCGCAACAAAGTCCACCTCGTGCGCACCACGCGTACCTATGGTCGCACCGCGGGGCCCGCTTTGCTCCCGTCGGGTCGCCAACCGCTTACGCTGGTTACCGACATCGCCGCCAACGGCCAACCGCTCACGGATGGGTTTGTTGTTTCGAGCGCACCGCTGACTCTGAATTTTAAGCCGTTGCCTCTACCGGCCCCAGTCGAATTCGCAAAAGCGGTTGGCACGTTTACCCTCAAGGCCAAGGCTGCTGCGAACCAGGTTGCCGTAGGCGAATCTGTAACCTGGACAGTCGAACTCGCGGGCACAGGTAACTGGCCCGAGATCAGTCGCCTGCCTGCGCAGACGATCTCGCGCGATTTTCAAATCGTCACACCCGTCACCAAGCGCGTGATGAATCGCGGTCAACTTTTTGAAGGCAGTATTACCCAAGAGATGTTACTCATCCCCAGTCGGCCCGGCGCCTATCAGCTCGGTCCCGTGCGCTTCGTGTATTTCGACCCTAAGGCTGGCGCATATCAGATGCTTACGAGCGAGTCCGTGGCCCTCACTGTGACGGGTGATGTTGCCGCGCCGGGCGCCATCGCCCCGTCGCCCCCCGCGGCAAACTCATCCGCTGTCAGCGCTGAGCGCGTGCCGGTGCCCCTGGCCCCGCCGACCTTGCCGCTCGATCCTATCGCCCTCCCGCGCCTCGGCCTTCCGCCCTTTGCCTCGGATAGCTTGATCCTATTTGTGGTATTACCTGTCGTGTTGGTCGTGGGATGGTGGCTTCGCTTGGCCGCGATTCAGCGTTACTTGACCGATCCGCAACGTCGCCGCCGCGAAGCCCGCGCGCACATCGAGGCAGAGTTGGCGCACCTAGTCGGGGCCACTTGCTTGTCCCGCGACCAGATCGTTCTGCACCTCCGCACCTGGCAGCAGGCCACGGCCGAGTTTGCGCAGATCCGTGAAGCTTCGCCCACGCCCGCGCAGATCGCTCAGGCTTTGGGGCATGTACGCACCGGTTCAGCTTGGGCGCAGCTTTGGCGCGATGCTAATCATGTGATCTACGGCCAGACGCAGGCGCTACCCGCCGATTGGTTATTGCGCGCTCAGGGCGCATTGTCGGATGTACCGATTGTTGATGTGCCGCTGTTCACGCTGTTTCTTCGACGTAATCTCTTTCCTTGGGCTGCGCTGCTTTTTTTCGCTTTCTTACCTCTCGCGTTGCGGGCTGATGCCGGCACCGAGGCATATCGCGCGGGTAACTTTAAAAAAGCCGAAGCGGTGTGGCGAAGCTTGATCGCGTCCTCGCCGCGTGATGCGGCTCCGCGCGCCAACCTCGCTGCGGCCCTCGCGCAACAAAACCGTTGGAGCGAATCGGCCGCTCACGCCTTAGCGGCTTTTTGTTTGGCCCCGCAAGACCCGGTGATCCGGTGGCAATTTAATCTCAGCCTCGAGCGTGCAGGTATAGATCAACCGGCGTTTGTCACTCTGGCTACGGGCGCAGGGTGGGGTGGAGTGGCGAATCGTCTCTCGCCTGGCGCTTGGGGCGTGGCCTTGGCTTGGGCGGCGTTGGTCTGGTCTTTGGCCTTGGGCCTTTGGCTGTGGGCCCACTATCGGGCTCGACCGATCTGGCTGCGCCGCATCGCCGAGGTCTTCATGGTGCTCTCAGTCGTACTGGGGGGATCGGCCCTTATCAGCATGCGGACTTATGGGGTGCTGGCGCAGCCTGACATTGCCGTCGTGGCGCAAACTACGATTCTACGCTCCGTGCCCACGGAAGCGACAAACGCCCAAAAGACCTCACCCTTACCTGCGGGCTCTTTGGCTGTTGTGGATCAAGTCTTTTTAGGTTGGAGCCGCTTGATCTTCCCCAACGGCCAGACGGGTTGGGTGCGAACCGAAGCCGTAGTGTCTTTGTACCACTGAGGCGGTTGGAGGGGGTGAAGCATTGCGTGCTACCTTTTGCGGACGGAGGCCTAGGTTAAGAGCCTGGGGCAGAAATCTCCTGTTTTCGGAAGACGTGGGTAACTTGATATCGGCCTAGTCGTCGTTCAGCCGGTGTCTGAAAGACACCAACAACTAAAAAACGGCGCTATTCCCAGCAGGGGCGAGGCCTTCTAAGACCCTGCAAGTCTAGCGTTTCAGGAGCGTTAAACCCTGTTCGTCGAATTTTATGCCCAGTTCAGCGTAATTTACTTTTATTAGTAAAAATTTTTATCAAATTTTTTTTCTTATGAAAAAAAGTATTTATTTATCAGATTCCAACGCGATTTTTGAATGACGATTTATGCGTGCCTTCTAGGTCCGGCAGGGCCTTTCCCCTACCGTCAATTTGGTGTCGCAATGCGTCAGTCCAAGCTTGCGCAACTTATACCACTAAAAGGCCAGCCAATACAGGGCGGTGTTGATTGCCCTTAAACCCTATTACCCGCACCGCGCAGATCACATCGGTAATGACCAATTTCTCATCAATTGCGCCTATCCCAAATTTACGAAGTGTCCTCCCTTTTTTCAGTCTAACGCATAGCATCAAAAACCTCAGTTTGTCTTTTTAGATATGAAATCCAAAATACGGCTCGGTTGGTTCTGTTTAGTTATCAATGTCGCGCCCGTTTTCGCTGGGAGTGTGATCGTAACGACTCCGCCTCTACGGGGACTAGGATCGCCGTTGCGGGAATTAACCAACAAGCAGCTCAGTGCCTTTGTGGATGGCCGCGCATCATTTAGTAGTACCGAAACGGTGGCTGATGGGATCGGTCCCATCTTCAACGATACCTCCTGCGTGGCCTGTCATGATGCAGGTGGAGTGGGCGGGGCGAGCGCGAGAACGGTCACGCGTTTTGGGCGCAATGTGAATGGCGTCTTTGATCCGATGGATGCACAAGGCGGCTCACTGTTGCAGGAGCGAGCAATTGATCCGGCCGTGCGCGAAGTAGTGCCGAAAGAGGCAACCGTGATTGCACGGCGCCTGACCACGCCGCTTTACGGCGCAGGCTTAATCGAAGCCATCAATCCCCTCGAGATTTTATTGGGCACGGTCCGGCCTAAGCCCGCGGGCATTAAGGGTAAGGTGGCCCTCGTGAAAGATGTTGTCAGCGGTAATTTCATGCTCGGTCGTTTCGGATGGAAGGCGCAGGTAGCTACGCTCCTTGCTTTTGCTGGTGATGCCTATGTGAACGAAATGGGAATTACTAATCGTTATTTCCCAACCGAGAACGCACCCAACGGTAACAAGGCGTTGCTGGCGCGCTTCGACAAAGTCGCCGATGTGGAAGACAAGATCAACCCCGTCGATGGCAAAGCGGATATTGATCGCCTGGCTGATTTCATGCGCTTGTTGGCCCCGCCGGAGCAACTCGAGTTGAGAAGTGATGCGGCGGAAGCCGGGCAGCGGCTATTCTCAAAGTTGGAGTGCTCAGCTTGTCACGTGGCCTCCATGACCACGATACCCAATAAAATTGAGGCGCTGAGTGAAAAGAAGGTCATGCTTTATTCCGATTTATTGCTCCACGACATGGGGGCACTCGGTGATGGTATTGAGCAGGGATCGGCGGGTGTACGCGACATGCGTACGGCGCCCCTTTGGGGTTTGCGCTCTCGCCCAGCTTATTTACACGACGGTCGGGCCGCTACGGTGGAGGCGGCAATTCTGGCCCATGATGGTGAAGCAGCTAATGCGCGCAAACTCTATGCTGCAGCGACAGCGGCCGAACGCTCGGCATTACTGGAATTCTTGAAAACGCTTTAAGCTAACGTTTAACGGGTTGGGGAGCCCCGCACTCGAAGTAGGGGCCGATCTCAAATTCGCTGCACTCAGGCCGCCAACGGTCAGGGGCTCGGCTGGGTTTGGGGCTCCTCTATGTTGCTCTAGAACGGGGGCCGAAGTCCGGCTCTTTGCCGCTTTTAATTTTTCTCTAGGAAGTTTTGACGGCTGCTCGCTCTCCACGACCCAGGATCCTCGCCGTCGCGGCCGGGGCCCAGCCGCCACAGGGATCTATCGGCATCACACCGCGCAGCTGATTTGTTGCTTAGTTGATGACGCGATCTTTAAGGCGTTGCGTTAGGCGTAGGGCCGATTGTCGACGCAATTGCTTCGCTGTTTTTACACCGATGAGCTGGATGAACGCTTTATCACGGGATAAGCGCGTAAAGTGCTGCACATGGCGTAGGTTGATGATCCGGAAACGATCAATCCGAAAAAAATCAGACGCCGGCAAGGCCTCCTCCCAACGACTCAAGGTTTGACGGAGCATGTAGGTCTTGCCGCTGATGAGCGTCAGCCTCGAATAAGAATCCTCTGACTCGATCAATGCGATGTCTGCGATTTCGACTTGAATCATTTCCTTTTCAGCCTGCATCCACAGGGACCCTCGAGGCGCAATCGTGGCGGCCGTCTGCCCCATTTTCACGGTGGCCCTACGGCCTGCGAAGTGGCGCAAGAGTTTGGTGACCGTAGCGGCCATGCGCTTGGTGGAATAAGGCTTGAGGAGATAATCGAGCGCATGAAGATCAAAGGCTTCGAGTGCGTGATGGTCATGAGCAGTTACGAATACGATCTCTGGACGGAACTCTCCGGGTAGTATCGAGAGCAATTCGAAGCCATGGGCCTGCGGCATGTGGATATCTAGGAAGATCACATCCGGGCGCAAGGTGCGGCAAAAGACTAAGGCGGTTGCCACGGAGACGGCCTCAGCGACCACCTCGATTTCGGGATGCGGGGCTAGGCGCTTGCGCAGAAAATCCCTTGCTCCCGGTTCATCATCTACAATCAAAACTCGTACATGCGCACTCATGGTTTAGCCCCTTAGCTGGGAAGAATGATCGCATACTCGATGGGACCATCTGGCGCGTACGATTGGGTTGGGCTTAACCCTCGAGCTTGAGGATTCGCCTAAGCCAGGGCGCAAGCGCACGAGCCCGAGGGTATCCTTACGGGTCTGGGTTATTCTCATGAAAGTCTCGGAGCAGACTTCACCGATCTGTAGATGAAAGCAGGATGTCGCCAACCGGACCAACTATGTTGTGAACTTGGCGTAACGGGCCTAAATGCCGCGTATAGACGGGTTCACATCCGCCACTCCTCTCAACTTCCGACCCAATCGCGCTGACGTCTCCCTAGACAGGACCCGCACCTTTGTTCTGCATCTTATTTTGTGAAGCTCGCTGCTTTCAATCGCTGCATGAGGCGCAAGCTGGGTTGCCGACCCAATTTCCTCGATCCACTCAAGCCACTTAGAGTCATCATCGCCTGGTCGCGAGAAACGCGTTCTAATTTTTCCAAGTGCCGCAGATTGATGATCTGGGAACGGTCAATTCGCATGAAATCTACTTTCGGAAGTAAGTCCTCCCACACGCTCATCGCCCGGCGCAATAAGTAGGTGTTGCCGTCACAAAGGGTGAGGCGGGAATAAGGTGCCTCGGCCTTGACCATGACTATGTCGGCCAGCTTAACTTTGAGTCGCCCGTTATCTGTTATGATCCAGATCGCTTGGGACTTAGCCTCCGTTTGAGGCCATAAAGGTGTCGCGATAGCCTGACTAGCACTGGTGCGCAGCAGTTTATCCACCATTTGGGCCACCCGCTTGGCCGAGTAAGGTTTAAGTAAGTACAGGAGCGAGCGCAACTCAAAGGCTTCAACGGTGCGATCGTCGGGTGTGGTCAAAAAGACAATCTGCATCCTCGGATTACCCGCTTGGACCGGCGGCATAAGGAAGACCTCCGCTTGAGGTAGATTGATATCAAGAAAAAGCACACTCGGGTCCAGTTTCCGGCAAAACTCCAAGGCCGCGGCCACGGTACGGGTCTCGCCGACGACCTCGATTTCCCGATGAAGCCGTAAGTGCTTCCTTAAAAGTGAACTTATCACCGGGTCGTTGTCGATGATCACGCATCGCAGAGGGGCGCTTGGGACGCTCCCCACAGAAGTTAAGCTCATTTCAAAATGCACTTTATATGCGGGTCTAACCTGAATTTATAAGCCTTATGTCTCCAACCGGCCCAAAAATCATCTGAAGCAGACTACGTTACTCCCAAAAAAAGTCCAACTCAGTCAGCCGAGTGGCCCATCCGCGTCACCTCTTGCTGTTATTTAACCTCCCCTAATTCAAAGTCTAGACGGGGGGATTGAGTCAGGCGAATGGACAAGCAGAACGCAATCAATCTGGACTAAGATTTTTCCCGGCCGCTGGGGCCTGCGCTCTATAGACCCCGAAGTTACCGTGCGCTGACCTTGCGAGGGATTGCCAAAACACTCTGCCCGAGAGCGTGCGCCCGCCGGGGCCGTGCTCAACCCCCAGCAAGCGGCAGAAGCACGTTGACGCGCACCGTATCTGCAAGGGATTCGTGGGTGACACTCGCCTCCGTGCCGTAAATTAACTCCAGCCGACGCCTCAGGTTTGAGAGGCCGATCTGTTGCCCGGGCTGCGGCACGGCTTTGGGTTCCCTCCAAGTACCGGTGTTTTCTACGGAAGCGATAAAGCCCTTTTCGGTCAACTTAGCCCCCACTCTTATGAGCAGGGGAGTTGAGGCTGTTTGTTGCCCGTACTTGATCGCATTTTCTACTAAGGGTAGCAGCAGCGGCTGCGGTACCAAGGCCGCCGCGGCGGCGTCAGTGATATCAATTTCTATATTAATCTTATCTCCGAACCTAAGTTCGAGTATGGATAGGTAGCTTTTAATGGCGTGGACCTCTTTGGCGAAGATGTCCTTCGGGAAGGTTTGCGCTAGGTTATACCTCAGTACTTCTGCAAGGCCTTCTACCATCAAGTCGACATCGGGTTGAGTCGAACGCGCACTGATCGCGGTTAGGGTGTTAAACAAAAAATGAGGATTAATCTGGGCCTTGAGCTGCCCGATTTCAGCCGTACGAGCCAGCATTTCGACCTCCATTTGGCGGTGCTCGATTTCAGTGAGCTGCTTGTGATGGAGCTTATTAAAGTAGAATAAAATCACACCCGATATAAAGGTGCCGCGAATTCCCACTAGAGAGATCCAGGTAAGCCAGGGATTCTGGATGTTAGGTCGTTTATCACGAAAAAAAATAAATTGGGCTGATACTATGCTAATAATTAAAGTGCTATACACTACAAGGGCAACGATTTGCCGAAATTTGCGCGCTTGGTTTCGCAGTGCTATAATGGGTTGAAAAAGTAAAATTCCCACTGCGACCATGAGGAAGTTCACCACCAGTGAGACGATTAGGATCACAAAAAGCGCCGAAGCACTGGTGCCTGCTAAATACCTTCCCCCAACCATCAAGGGCAGCCCAATTAAGGTGCTCAGGCCCATCACATAAAAATAGAGATCCACGTCGAATGCGCTTCGCTTCGCTGTGGGTGTGGTGCGCTCCATGGCTGTGCTTTTAAGCTACGAAGTGGTGGAAGCAGGAAGGTTTAATCGATGAATCGGTCTATTTGATCGCCGAATCGGTCGTCTTGGCGGTTTCTTTTGAGCTGCTCTCTGTGCCGTTTCCCTGTGCTGGTTGTGTAATATTCTTGGGCTAGGTTGAGTTATCGGAACCGTGGAGCGGCGCGGAGCTAGGGGCGGTTTCTAACTCAATGCTAAAAAGTTAGCTTATGTCCCCTAAAAAAAGAATCTTCACGTAGCGATGCCTTACATGGTGTTCTAGCTCGATTTTTGCAAGCAGGTCATCGCTCGTAAGCCGAGACTATCCAGCCGTTATCGCCCAGTTGGGCGCATAATCAGCCCAGTTCGTCGCAATAAACTGGCCGTTAATAAGTGCTTATATATAGTATACTTAAATTATACATATTTTTAGCAACGCGCATTTTTTAATGAATTTTTTCCCGCAAATGTCACTACGGCTCGTGTCTTCCGTGTTCAGTTGTGGGGCAGTTCCTGCGTCCTCATCGGCCTCTCCCGGTACGTGCCCAATTCGTACCCATAACTACCTGCCGTGAAGCCTAGTCAGACTCCCTCCCTGCGATGTCTCATTGTCGATGATGAGACACATGCTCGCGAATTTCTCCGGAAGCGCTTGGCGTCCCATTCTCAATTAGAAGTCATCGCCGAGGCTTCATCTGGAGCCGAGGCATTAGCCTGCTATCGGAGGCTGCGTCCCGATGTGATTTTCCTCGATATTAATCTGCGTGACTCGGATGGCTTGGCTCTACCCGCATCGATACCCTTGGAGTCGCGGCCTGCGATAGTTTTTGTTACCGCCCACGAGCAGCATGCGCTCGAGGCGTTCGAGTTAAATGCGGTCGATTACCTTCTCAAACCTTATTCGTCCCTACGCATCGCCAGTACCGTCAATAAACTCAGGCTCCACTTTAATGGTCGTATCGCAAGTGAAGAGGTTGCATCGCTTCACGCGGCGTTGCCGTCACCCGCCCCGAATGCTCCAGAGTCCAGCACGCTGATGGTTAAAGAGCAGAATCAACTGCTCCAAGTTGAACCCGACAAGATCTCGGTAATTAACAGTGTGGGCGACTACACTCGCCTCACATTGCTTACCGGAGCATCTTATTTGCTTCGTCAGAGCCTGACGCGCTGGGAAGAGCTACTGCTGAATGAAAATTTCTTTCGGGTGGATCGATTTAGAATCATCAACCTGGCTTGCGTGTTAAAAATGAAACGGGTTTCTCGGAATAAAACTCTGCTTTTTATGAGGGGCATGCCGCAGCCCAAGGAATTGGGTCGCATAGCCAGTGCCCGCTTGGTTCAACGGCTTAAAGGCCGTATCGTTCTTTGATCTCCCGCCGGCCCTAAAGGGCCGGGATTCCCTTAAGCAGCCCGCCTGCGAAGCAGGCGGGCGCGTTAAGGGGCGGTTCCCGTATAAAGTAAGATGGGTTCTAACCCGCGGTAACGATAGAGCGCTTACGTTGAGGGGACCCTATAAGCCCCGTTCGGCGCGAAATTTGACTGATCCACCGCTTTTTGATCATAATTTCTGGAACTTATGATTCACTTCGTGTGGATTTGGCGCAGCTGTCCTTAATCCCTTAATCTAGCCTCACTATGCCGCTTTTAAACCGCTCGTTGGTTTTACTGTTCTGGACTTTTGTCGGCTTCATCTCCTCAATCGCCGTTTCCCGCGCGCAGGAGCCTCGCCTGGCCAATTTATCCACCCGGGCGCAGGTCGGCACTCAGGCTAACCAGCTCTTTACTGGTTTTGTCATCGGCGCTGGGTCCAACAAAACGGTCCTGATCCGCGCCATTGGTCCCACCTTAGCAAGCGCTCCCTTCAATATCTCCGGTACACTCGCTGATCCTTACCTGACGCTGTTCAATGGCGCCAACGTTCAGATCGCCGCCAACGATAACTGGGGCACTCCCCTCAATGGTGCGACTCCAGTCACCGCCGCCACGTTTAGTTCCGTCGGTGCCTTCGCATTATCCTCCGCCACCTCGCGCGATGCGGCCATCGTCGCCACCTTGCCCCCGGGCAGCTACTCGGCCGCCGTCAGTGGCGTGGGTGAGACCTCTGGCCTGGCCATCATTGAGGTTTATGAACTCGGCGCCACGGCTGGATCGACTCGTTTGGTGAACATTTCTTCCCGCGCTCAAGTCGGTATCAACTCCGCAGTGATGATCCCTGGTATCGTCATCGCCCCAGGCTCCGGCACTCGCCGATTATTGATCCGGGCCGCGGGTCCCGCTCTCACCGCACTCGGTGTTCCCGGCGCCTTGGCCGATCCTACCATCACCCTCACCAATCCTGCCGACACGGTCACCTACGCTACCAACAATGACTGGGGCACACCTGTGGGAGTATCGGCCGCCTCGGCCGCGACTCTTTCCGCGGTGTTTGCTGGCTACACCGGTTTTCCTTTTCCGGCGGGCAGCAAAGACGCTGCAATCTTGGTCGATCTCGCTCCCGGCTCTTATACTGTAAAAACCAGCGGCACCAACAACACCACCGGCGTCGCCCTCGTTGAGGTCTACGACCTCACCCCTGACACTCCGCCCACCGTTACAATTGCGGCGAGCAAATCTACCAGTGATGAGTCGGGCACTAACCCGGGGGAGTTCACCTTCACGCGCACCGGTAATCTCATTTTTCCGCTAACGGTGAACTACGCCGTCGGTGGTTCCGCCATTAACGGTTATGATTATCCGTTTTTGGCGGGCTCCGTTGAAATCCCCGCTGGCGCCAGCTCGGTTAAAGTTCCGCTCTCACCCAATCCCGATGTGCAAGTTGAGGGGACCGATACCGTCGTACTCACGCTCACCAGCGGCGCAGGCTACACCGTGGGCCTGGCCAATTCCGCCACGGTCACAATCGCTGATAGTCCCGCCACCCTTTATATTGCAGCGGTTCGTCCCACCGGTAGCTCCATTACGGGTACGGCAGCTTCCGGCAGCGCGTCCATTCTGCTAAGCTCCAGCGGCACACTAGCCGCGGTCAACGTTACCTTCTCTAATCTTAGTTCAGCGATCACCAATGCCTACCTCGTCTTAGGCCCCAACGAAGATTTTGTCTTTAGCTTGGGCACCGGCGGCCAGATTAGCGGCGCACAATGGAGTTTCACGCCTACCGGACTTTTCAGCAGCGCTCAACTCCTCGACGCGTTGAAGAGCGGTAAGATCTCGGTTCGTATCGATACCGCCAAATACCCCACCGGCGAGGTGAAGGGCACCTTCATCCAAGGTGCCGGCACCCGCACCTTCGTTGCTCCCGATGCGCCTCCCGCGGTCTCGCTCACCAGTGTTAAGGCCTCCGATGCCGCGCGCTTGCTTACTCAAGCCACCTTCGGACCCACCAAAACCGAAATCGACGCTCTCACCAATGGCAGCATCGATGCTTGGATCACCGCGCAGATGGCCCTCCCGTTCACTTCGCACCGCACCGCCACCGTCGCTGACCGCAACACGTATGGCGGCTCCCAGAGTTTCAGCAATTGGAACGCGATCCATCTACCCAATCGCCAGTCGGCTTGGTTCAAGACGGTCCTCAACGCGCCCGATCAACTCCGGCAGCGCGTCGCCTATGCTCTCAGCCAGATCCTCGTTGTTTCCGATATCTCACTCGGCGAGGATTCGCATACCGAGCCGCTCGCACTTTACTACGACATGCTTGGCAACGCGGCCTTTGGAAACTTCCGCACCCTCTTGGAAAATGTGACCCTCAGTCCCATGATGGGTATGTACCTCAGTAGCCTGCGCAATAGTAAGGCCGACCCGGTCACGGGTCAGACGCCCGATGAAAATTACGCGCGCGAAATCATGCAGCTCTTCACTATCGGTCTTAGCCAACTTAATCCTGATGGCACCCTCGTCCTCGGCTCCGATGGTCTTCCCATCGCCACCTACGACCAGACGACCATCACCGAGCTCGCCAAGGTCTTCACCGGTTGGTCCTACGCCAGTACCACCAATTTTCGTACGGGCGGCGGTTATGGCACGAGCTTAGTCACGCCGATGATCTTGTTTTCCGCCTACCACGACGATACGCCCAAAAATCTTGCGCCGGTCTCAGCGAGCGTGATCCCCGCCGCCCAAGGCGGCGTCAAAGACCTCCAGCTCGCACTCGATGCTCTCTTCAATCACGCTAACACGCCCCCCTTCATTTCTAAGCTTCTCATCCAGCGCTTAGTCACCAGTAACCCTAGCCCCGGTTATGTGTACCGCGTCGCGCAGAAATTTATTAATAACGGCAGCGGCATCCGCGGTGATCTCGGTGCAGTCGTCCGTGCTATTCTTACCGACTATGAAGCCCGCTCGCCGGCTGTGGTCAATAACGTCACCTACGGTAAACTCAAAGAACCTCTCCTGCGCCTCACCGGACTCATGCGCTCCTTTGGCGCTTCCTCTACCAGTGGTCGCCTCATGGGCTATTGGATCGGGGTCAACGGGGTCCCCATCGATGGCAACACCCCCAAGCCGGCCACCGCCGCCGAAATCTCCACTAATTATACCGCCATCAGTATCTGGAACACCCTGGGTAGTATCGGCCAAGCTGCCCTGCGCTCGACGACGGTCTTCAACTTCTACCATCCCGACTACGTGCTCCCCGGACCGCTCGCCGCCGCCGGCCTCGTTGCTCCCGAGTTTGAAATCACCGACGACAACTTCGCCATCGGTGTGCCCAACTATCTGCGCACCTTCGTTAACTCCGTCACCGGTTCCGTGGTCGCGAACCAGCCCTACGTGATCACGCTCAACACCACCTACGAACAGACTCTCGTCGCCACCCCTAGCGTACTCCTGGATCATCTTAACATGGTGCTCTGCGCCGGGACCTTACCCAGCGCTGCGCGTACGCGCATCCTCACCGCGCTCTCCTCGCTGCCTACCTCCACCACCAACGAAGACCGCGCCAAAACGGCGATCCTCCTGGTCCTCACCAGCCCCGCCGCCGCGATTCAGAAATAAACCCTTACGCTCCTTCGCCTCCTCCCATGAGCAAAAAATCTGCCCCAGAAGTTTCCCGCCGCGAATTCCTTGGCAGCGCTTGCTGTGCTGCGGTCGGTGCCACCGGTCTTCTCTCCACCCTCGGTAGCCTTCGCCTCATGGGCGCTGTGGCCAGCCCCGGTAATGGCCCAAGCCTCCCCCCGATTGCCGGCGCCCCCATCGCTTCGGACTACAAAGCCCTCGTCTGCCTCTTTCTTAATGGGGGCAATGATGCCAATAACCTCATCATTCCCACCGGCTCCGAATACGCAGCCTACGCCTCCGCCCGCTCCAACCTCGCGCTTCCCCAAGCCAGCGTCCGCGCCCTCTCACCTAAATCCTCCGACGCTCGCAGCTGGGGCCTACATCCTAGCGTGGCTGAGCTCCAAACTCTTTTCAACTCCGGCCAAGCCGCCTTCCTCGCTAACGCTGGGACCCTCGTTTATCCTACGACCAAGGCCCAATACAACGCCAAGTCCGTCCCACTCCCGCCGCAGCTTTTCTCGCACAGTGACCAACAAGTCCAGTGGCAGCACAGCGTCCCGGATAAACCCACCACCACCGGCTGGGGCGGTCGCATGGCCGATCTCGTCAACACCTTCAACTCCAGTGATCAGATCTCGATGTCGATTAGCATCGCGGGCAAAAACACCTTTCAAGTCGGTAACCTCGTCAGCCAATACGCCATCGGCACCGGTGGCGCCACGACGCTCGCGGGCAACACCACCTCACTCACCCCGACCACCCTCGATGGCATCCGCTTCCGCGCTCAGAAAGATATCTTCGCGCAGAGCCAATCCGGTCTCTTTGAGACCGCCTTCGCCTCCGCTTCGGGGGATGCGATCGTGAGCTCCGATCTGCTTAACACCGTACTCGCCGCTTCCACCACGCTCAAAACCACCTTCCCCAACACCACCACGGGTAACCAACTAAAGATGGCGGCTCGGATGATCTCGGCATCACCCACGCTTGGCCTCAAGCGCCAGATCTTCTTTGTACAACTTGGCGGTTGGGATCTTCACGCGGGTCAACTCACCAGCACGGACGCTGCAACGGGCGCCCACGCTGATCTGCTGGCCCAAGTTAGCCAAGCCGTGAACGCTTTCTACAACGCCACCGTTGAGCTTGGCGTCTCCAACCAAGTCACCACCTTCTCGGCCTCCGATTTCGGCCGCACCTTACGCTCCAACGGCGATGGCTCCGATCACGGTTGGGGTAGCCATCACTTCATCGTCGGTGGCGCGGTCAAAGGAGGTAATATCTACGGCAAGATGCCCACTCTCACCGTCAATGGTCCCGACGATACTGGCCTGGGTCGCTGGATTCCCACGACCAGTGTCGATGAATACGCCGCCACCCTCGCAACCTGGTTCGGGGTCAGCGCCACCGATCTTTCCACCGTCCTTCCCAACATCGGACGCTTCGCGAAGCCCAACCTCGGCTTCCTCTGATCGGCTTCGCCCGCTGTGCTCCGCCGCAACGCCCTCACGCTCGCGCTGCTGTGCGCGATCTTCTCGCTTCTGTTTTGGTTCTTTGGGTCACCTACGCGCACCCGTACGGCGTCAAACCCGACGCCCGCTCCTGTTGCTTCACCCGCCACCCTCGTCCGACCCAGCCCGCTCCCTAAGGAGCGCTCAGCTTTGGCCGATACGCTCAACTCACCTGTGGGTAACATCGCAGCCGATCTACGCATCGTCCTCGACCTGGTCACCGCATTCCGCACGAACCTTCCGCGCGAAGGCAATCCGGTTGGCAGCAATGCTGAAATCACCGCTTCGCTCAGTGGTAGCAACCCCCTCCACTTTGCTTTCATCGCGCCGGATCATCCGGCAATCAACCGTGCGGGTGAACTGTGTGATCGCTGGGGTACACCTTTTTTCTTCCACGCCGAAAGTAGTCAGCGCATGACCATCCAAAGCGCCGGCCCGGATAAACGATTGCACACGGCCGACGACATCGTGCTCGCCCCCTAGTTGCTGCGCATTCTTTCAACCTCTCCCCTTGAGCCAAGGGCGTGGCTTCGTTTACGTGTATCAAAAAAAATTAAGGTGCGGCTCGCCGCACGTGCACCCCAAAAACTAAAGGTGATCAAAGCTTCATGCTCTCGCCGTCGAGTTGGTAGACACCGGCGAGGAAACCGTTTTCCACGACGGCCCCGACTCGCAACGTGCCGTAGACAAAGATCGGCGTATCGACCATCAGCTTGCCTTTGCCTTCGGGCAGGCGAACAATGACGAAGTCATTGAGGCCCGGCGTTGCCCCGTAGCAGCAGGACATTTGGTCTTTCATCAGCAGCATTTCGGTGACAACCCCTTGGTTGACCTTCACGGGGAGCATAAAGCCACTGATAACAGTTTTCTTGCCGCTGAGGGCTTTGATATCGGCGGGTATCTGGGCGTCGTAGAGTTGGGCGAGTTTGCTGGGGTCTTCCTCGTTAATCTCGGAAAACGTGTAGCCAGCCAGGCGGTTGAAGCCGGCGTTGAGATAAGCAGCCGGGGCGGGCTCGGCCGCGCTTAAGCTGAGACGACACACTAAACAAAGAGTGATGAAAAAACTGCGGCGTGTGGGCATGGGGCTGGAAGGCTTTTTTTTATTTGAAGCGTTTCTTAGCGAAACACAATGGCTGGCTGGCTGGCTGGCTGTTTGGCTGGGATTCTAGGGTCGGGCGGGGAGAGGGGAAGATTTGTTTTAAGTTAGCCCTCCGCCCACCCAGGCCCTCCCTTCAGAATACTCGATCACACTGAGAGGATTGTTTTTTAGGGGCCGTGTACCAGGGGGGAGGGCGGGTAAGAAAAAGGGCCGGTCTTTTGGACCGGCCCTTGAATGGAGGCGTTTATAAATTTAGCTCAGCTTAGAAGCGCTTGGTCACATCCAGCGTCCAGGTGCGGCCAGCCAGTAGGCTGGTGTAAACAGATGAGGAGTAGCCGAAGTTTCCGGAGGTGAGCGGGGGCTCTTTGTCGAGCAGGTTGTTGACGCCGAGACGCAGGGAGGTGTCGCGGAGGAGCTTGGGGGCATCCTTCTTAAAGCTATATTTAACCGATGCGTTGTAGGTGATCGTGTCCTGCACGATGTAGCGATACGCGTAGGCGCCCGCATCGAAGTATTTGCTGATATAGTTGGGGTTGTTGAGGCTGGCGTATTGCGCGGCGGTGATCGTGGAGCCGGCGGTGTTGTCGCGGTAGCTACCAATGTAGTAGCCGCTGAAGCTCGCGTTCCAAGCACCCTTGCGCCAGCCGACCGTAAAGTTGCCGCGCCAACGGGTGGTGCCGTCGACATCAAGACGCTCGTTGGTGATCGGGGCCGAGCCGGGGATGTTGCGCGTGGTGAAGCTGCGGGCAATGTAGCTCCAGTCGGCGTTGAAGTTGAATTTACCGATGGGTAGGGTCGGCGCGATGTAGTTCAGGCCCAAGTCCCAGCCGGACACGTAGCCTTTGGCGAGATTTTCAAAGGTGACGCTTCGGGAGATGATCCGGCCAACCGTCGCCAGTTGTTGCGCAGCGGGCTTGCCGGCATTGTAGGCGGCAAATGCCGCGATGTCGTCGGCGGTGACGGGAGCGCGTTCGACGGCGCTCGAGCCTTTGTAGGCAGAGGTGCCGCTACCGGTATCGATCGAGCCGACGGCTTTGCCTGAGCCGAGTTGCGCCTGGGTGTAGGCCTGGAGGGCGACGTTGTCGGCGTTCAAGATCTGGGCGCTCGTCAAAGACCCGATGTTGTCGGATTGGCTAATCTGCCAGTAATCGGCCGTGACTGACAGGCCCTTGATCTTGGGAATATCGAGCACAATGCCGGCACTGCGACCGACCGAGCTGGAAGGCTTCAGGTTGGCGTTACCCAAGGTGTAGTTTTTCTGAACATACGCGCCTTCCGCGGTGGCGATCTGGCGGTAGGGATCGATCGTGCCCGGGAGGGAATCGACGGTAAAGCGGCGGGGGGCGTAGAGCGTGGGTAAATTCGGGGCGGTGAAACCTTGGTTGTAAGAGCCACGTAGCATGACTCCATCCCGTGGTTTCCAGTTGATGCCGACCTTCGGTTTGGTGGTGCTGCCGAAATCACTGTAGCGCTCGAAGCGGCCGGAGCCGGTCAGTTCGAAGGACTTTACGAGTGGGATATTGTTCTTAGGCGCAGCGAGCGGGATGATCGTTTCGAGGTAAGCGCTCGCCACCGTGCGCGAGCCATTGGAGTCAGGGGCCGCAGAGGCGGTGATCAGATCGTTGTCGTTGGGATTCAGGCCCGAGCTGGCGGGATTGAGACCGATGAAGGGAGGACGATAGTCCTTGTACTGCTCTTTGCGGAATTCGCCGCCGCCCGCAAGGGAGATAGCGCCGCTCCAAATATCGATGAGCTCGCCGCCGACGCGCAGGTCGACGCTGCCGATGGCGCTGTAGCCTTCGTGACGGAATTGAGTGCGGAAGGAGTCAACGACTTCCACCGGATTGGTGTAGGGTTTGTCGGCGACGACGGAGGTGCCGACGACCTTAAAGGTGTAACCGAACGGGTTGTAGGCGGTGGCGTCGGTGCGACCAAGCGCGTCGCGGAGGAGACTTTCGCGGACGGCATTCAGCGAGAGATCGTTCGTCCAAGCCTTGGTGAAGAGGCCGCCCGTTTCCCAGCTCCAGGTGGAACCGAATTTACCACGGAGGCCGGCGACGGCGCGGAACATGTTGGAGTTAACCTGCACGTGTTCTGGCCCGATGTCTTTGGTGTTGCCGGTGAGGATCGTGAGGGCTTGCGGCGTGCCGACGATGCGGGCCGTGCCATCGGTATTGGCCGCGCCGGTGGCGTTCACGTAGCGCGAGCCGAAGGGATTGAACGGATTGTTAACCGACATGTTTTGGATGACGAGGCTGTCGGCGCCGGGGTAGTTGAGCGCGATGGGCTGACGGATGAGGTCGGACTTCGCGTGGTAGTAGGTGACGTCACCGAAGGCGGTGATGCGGTTTAGCAAGTCGTATTCAAAGCTATTGTAAGTGTTGAAACGAGCGCTACGCGGAGAACCTTGTTGGTAAAGGTTGATATCGTTGAAGGCTTCGGGATTGGCCGCGCGAGTGGGGGCGACGGTGGTGTCGGCCGGGACGCTATCCGGACCGGTGAGGGGACGGAAGTAGCGGGTCGTGCCGCTGGTAGCGTTGGCGCCGACGCGGTAGGTGGGGAAGAGCACCGCAGAGCGGCCATCGTAGCCAGAGCCCACTACGTTAAACGGCGCGGGGGCGACGTTGGTGTGGTTGGCGCTGGCGGAGAAGCTACGGTCACGCAGGTTGATTTCCTGGCGGTAGAGGTAGTCGATGTTGGTGAGGAAACGACCTTTGCCTTGGGCGAAGTCGGTGCCGTAGGTCAGGGTCGCGGAGCCGCTGGCGCCGCCGCGGTATTCGGGTTGGCCGTAGCGCATCCGTAGCTCGGTGCCGCGGAAATCTTGGCGCATGATGTAGTTCAATACCCCAGCGACGGCATCCGAGCCGTAAACCGAGGAGGCGCCATCACGGAGGACATCGATATGGTCGATACCTTGGGTGGGTAGTTGATTGGCGTTGGGCGAGAAGCCGTTGCCGCTGGTCGAGTCACTGCCCGTGACGGGGTGGGGGGCGATGCGGCGGCCGTTAAGCAGCAGCAAGGTACCGCCGGAGCCGATACCGCGAAGTGCGACCGTTGCGACGTCACCACGAGCGGCCGCGCCGCCGTTGGTGGCTTCGTTGAAAGGAACGCTCGTGAGCTGCGGCAGCGCGGTGATCAGGTCGATGGGCGTGAGGGCGTTACGCGCCGTCATCGAATCTTGGCTGATGATCGTCACGGGGAGCACCTTCTCGATGTCCATGCGCTTGATGTTCGAGCCGGTGACGGACATCGCCTCTAGGACGACGACTTTTTCTTCGGTCGCTGGGGCGACCGGTGCAGGCGCGACCGATTGAGCAGCAAGCGGCGACAGCAACATCGCGGCAAGCAGGGCCAGGGTGGTGGTCCGGTTGGGATTTTGAGACTTACGATTTCTTAGGTTCATACGGTTGTTTTGGAAAAGTGGTCAAGGCGGGGGGCGTTGGAGTCTATAGCTCATCCTGAGCCAAATCTTGTTAAATCGTGGTCACGTTTTTAAAATTTATCAATGGCTACTATTCCGGAATATCATTAGTACCTAGCCTCGATCGGCACACCTTGTGCATTCTGTTAAAGAAGATTTTAACTCAAAATGCCCCTAAAACACCTCAAAACAGCTTTAATATCGATGAAATCGCCCTTAAAATCCCTATTTTCCCTAATTTCAACCGCGGTGCCGATGTTGGGTCTAATGAATGCTACGTTGGTGGCGCAGACGACCAAGCCCGAACTCCTCGAGTATATCCAAGCCCAGAAGTCTGCCTACGAAGACATCGCTTTAAAAATCTGGGGTTATGCCGAAGTCGGCTTTAAGGAGACGAAGAGCTCGGCGCTCTTACAGGCCCAGTTGGCCAAGGAAGGCTTTAGGGTTGAGGCAGGGGTCGCGGGCATCCCAACCGCCTTTGTCGCGAGTTTCGGTCGCGGGCATCCGATCATCGGCATCATGGGTGAGTTCGATGCGTTGCCCGGCGTCGCGCAGGCGGCGGTACCTGAGCGCAAACCGATTGAAGGTCAGATCGCGGGGCATGCCTGCGGGCACCATGTTTTTGGCGCGGGCTCGGCCGCAGCGGCGGTCGCCGTGAAACATTGGATGGAATCCACGAAACAGACGGGCACAATCCGCTTCTACGGTACGCCGGCTGAAGAAGGTGGCTCGGGCAAAGTTTATATGGTCCGCGCAGGACTGTTCAATGATGTGGACGCCATGCTCCATTGGCACGCGGGCGATCGCAACGCCGTCAGCCTCGGCAGCACGCTTGCCAATAAATCGGCGAAATTCCGTTTTCACGGTATCGCCTCCCATGCGGCTGCTGCACCCGAGCGCGGGCGCTCCGCCCTCGATGGCGTCGAGTCGATGGACTACATGGTGAACATGATGCGTGAACACGTGCCAGATAGTACGCGTATCCACTACGTGATCACTAAAGGCGGGGAGGCTCCCAATGTCGTGCCCGCATTCGCCGAGGTTTTTTATTACGCGCGCAGCCCTAGCCGCCAGATCCTGCAAGAGGTATGGTCACGCATGGAAAAAGCCGCGCAAGGTGCCGCCATGGGCACAGGCACAACCGTCGATTGGGAGGTGATCGGAGGTGTCTATGAAATTTTACCTAACCAGCCACTCGCGCGCGCGATGCACGCAAATCTCGTAACCGTCGGCGGCGTGACTTATAACGACCAGGAAAAAGCTTTCGCTGAAAAACTCGCCCACACTCTCTACGGTAAACCACCCGCCATCGAGACGGCCTCGATGGTGCAGCCCTTGAATCCCGATGCGACCGGTTCTGCCTCCTCCGATGTGGGCGATGTGAGCTGGACGGTACCCACGGCCGGACTCACCGCGGCGACGTGGGTGCCAGGCACCCCGGCGCACAGCTGGCAAGCCGTGGCCTGTGGCGGTACCTCGATCGCGCTCAAAGGAATGGTCGTCGCCGCGAAAACCATCGCCCTGACTGCCGTCGATCTGTTCCAAAACCCCGAACTCCTCGCGCAAGGTAAGGCTGAACTCGCCCAACGTCGCGGCGGCGCGGAGTTCAAATACGAAGCGTTGATTGGCGAGCGCACACCGGCGCTCGATTACCGCAACTAAGCTCGCCTTTGAGATTGAGCGTGGGGCGCGCCTGCCGGCCGCGCCCTAGGTGCCGGCTGGGATTAGTTTTGTAGTTCGTAACTCAATACACTGAGCGCGTAAACGGCGGCTGTCTCGCAGCGCAAAACGAGTGGCCCGAGCGTGATCGGTTCGAAACCTGCGGAGCGCGCGATGCTCAGTTCGGCCGGCGTGAAGTCACCCTCGGGCCCAATTAGCCACACCGCGCTGCGCGGTGCTCGACCCAAAGAGGCGGTGCTCGCCGCGAGCACAGATTTGAGGGACTTGGCGCCGGGCTGGAGGCTGGCGATGAGTTTTAAATCATAACCTCGAGCTGAGTGCATGAAAGTAGCGGCAGCTTGTATCGGGGTGATTTCCGGCAACCAAGGACTGCCGCATTGCTTGGCGGCTTCAAGGGCCGCATGGGCCCATTTTTCGATTTTTTTATCGGAGCGATCCGCGTCCAGGTGGACTTGCGTGCGTTCGCTGGCGAGCGGAACGATACGGGCTGCGCCAATCTCCGTGGCCTTGCGGACGATGTCATCCATCGTGCCGCCCTTGGGTAGGGCTTGGCCGAGCGTGATAAAGAAGGGTAGGGGTTGAAGTTTTTGTTTGCAGCGGACCTTCAAACGAGCGGCGCGTTTGTCGGCCGCGATGAGTTCACAGATCCATTCCGAGCCACGCCCATCGAAGGCGACGATGGTGTGGCCGACGGCGGCGCGGTTGACGACGATCAGGTGGTGCGACTCCTCACAGGAGAGAATAAGCTCTGTGGGCTCGGCCTGGGCAGGCGTGGCATGGACGCGGAAATCGGGCATACCCAGAGCGGACCCATGCGCTGGTTGCGGGTCGAGGGCAAAAAAGAAAGGGCGCCCGACCGCAAGGCCGAGCGCCCTCACCGACTTAACACTTAAACTATGAATATCCTTAAAAAGAACGGGTAACTAACACAGCGAAAGACGCCGGGTCAGAGCGAACGTTCAAAACCGACTAAGAAAATTTGACGTGGACACGAGCCGGTGCGTTTTCCAGCTTCGAAGTTCGCTTTAAGGCCCAGGTGGCGGAATTGGCAGACGCAGTAGACTCAAAATCTACCACCGCAAGGTTTGTGGGTTCGACCCCCACCCTGGGCACCAGTTAAATTAAAGAACGATTAGCTTAGGTCTACTGCGCACTATGCTGGAGCCCAGGGTAGTTAAGGAAAGACCTCAGACAATCCAGAGGCAGCGGGGATCTAAACGGGTTAATTTTTTGGGTTGGGGCCTAGCGCCAGCCCTGTGAACCAGAAAGACCTGACCGCCTCGGTCGGTAACTTGACGACAAGTCTGCCGCGACACTTGCTTCATCAGATTAACGCCGCGTTTGAACGGGGTGTCGTTTGACCTCTAACACGCGCCAAAAAATAATTGTTTTTTAATAAACATGCCTACCATCAATTCTATCCTGCGTACCCCTCCCGTTTCCTGCCGGTGGCTGAGTGGATGTAGGCCAATAATCCAGCTCTCTACCCCGGTGCTCGCGCCTGGGCGATGGCGATGGACGCGAAGGCTCACCCCCGGCGCAGTCGCGCTCCTTAGTATCGTCGGCGCTCTGGCGGCCGAGGCGACGGGATGGCAACGGGCGGAGTTTGTGGAGCCGCCGGCGTTTTTTATCCAGCATGAGGGCGAGCGGCAGTTTGTCGCGCCGGGTATGTTTCGGCTGGGCCCTGGGGAGATTTTACTGGCGGCGCCGTGGGGACGGCCGCCGGCGAATTTCGAGCAAATAGCGCAGCGATTTCCGGTGCCTCCGCTGTTTCGTAGCCGCGACGGTGGGCGCACCTGGCGCGAAGAGGGCGTGCTCAAGATGGCATGGAGCCTCACGGGAATGATCAGTGACGGGGGAATTTCGTTTCTAAAGTTAGCGGACGGGCGGCTGGCGATTTTGGCCCACCGGCATCTGCCTAATAATAAGGGCGGTGCCCTGCCCGTGATCGCATTTTCCAAAGACGACGGGGCAACTTGGTCGCCCGCGCGCATCGTGGGCGAGGGCGCTCGGGACGATGCCAACTACGTGATGAACGACCGACTGATCCAGCTTCGCAGCGGGCGACTGCTCGTCCCCGTGGCGCATGAGGCCCTTGGCAGCCGCGACGAAGGTGACGTGGACGAATCCCTGTGTTTTTATAGCGACGACGCTGGGGCGAGCTGGCGGCGCTCGCAGCCTGTGCCGTTACCGGCGGGGCCGCGCGGCATGCCGGAGCCCTGTGTCGTGGAGCGGCACGACGGCAGCGTGCTGATGGTCGCGCGCTCGGGCACGGGTTTTTTGTTGGAGTCGGAATCAAGGGATGGTGGGGCGACGTGGAGCGCGCCGCGCAACACGACGTTGGTCTCGCCTTGCAGTTCCTTGACGCTACACCGGCTGCCGGACGGACGGCTGATCGTTTTCTACAACCATGCGGCGCCGTCTAAACCGGGTTGGTTTTTTCCGCGGGCACCGCTAGTGTATGCGGTATCTTCGGATGAGGGAGCGAGTTGGGGTGCCCCCGTAATTGTCGATGACGAGGGTTTGAAACCGGGGGAAAACGGCGCGGCCGCTACGGCGAACCGTGACCTGATTTACCCAGCAGTATGCTTTTTGGATGAAGGAATGCTGGTCGTCTGGTCGTCGCATTTTTCGAGCGGCGACTTCCGAAAGAAGACGGCGGCGGAGCGGTTAATCGGAGGTGGCAAGCGAGCGATATTGAAATACCCTGCGAGGTGAGAGTTCGAAGGCCATCAGCCAGTAACGGCCATGACTGCTACCGGGATCGCAAAAAAAAATTCGCTCGGGACGGCAGGAAAGACTTCTCAACATAACCAAGCACCCACCGAACTACTTCTTAAGTTAACCGGCGTTTTTCTTTTAAAAAAAATGACCCCATCGAGGTTAGTAAGCTGCTAAGCACTTAGGCCGAATTTTTTTAACCGAGCGAAAGCCAAAAGATCATATCGAGCTTCGCTTAGTCTTTATCAAAAAATGTGCGATCTAAGAGGTGAATTCCAGTAGCAGGGCTGCCCAGCCCTAGCGTACGTGATTTTTTTTTAATCTCCCTCCGGTTCGAGCCCTGCTGCTCCGTCGCTCAATTAGCGTGAGCTCATCCGCTCGAGGTTACTTATATGGCCTTGGGTCCGGTGTGCCGCATCGTCCCAATCAATGGCCAACGGTAAGCCGGGCCATCGACTTTGAGGCCCTTTTAGGTGTTGGCTTGAGCCACACTGCTTGAGCGCTATTTGTTAGCCGATGAATCGTCTTCTGGTTTTTACACTCATGCTGGTGGTGGCAATAGTTCCTGCCTACGCAGCCGAGTCATTGACTGAAATCCTCTATAAAGCGGAAGCAGGGGATGTTATAGCCCAAGCCAATCTGGGCGTAATTTACAACAACGGCGACGGTGTGCCCAAAGATTTAGCCAAGGCTGTTAAGTGGTACCGAAAGGCTGCTGGGCGCGGTAATGCTACCGCTCAGTACAACCTTGCCCTGATGTATGCCAACGGCGAGGGCGTAACCCAGGATGGCAAGGAAGCGGTGAAGTGGTATCGTAAGGCTGCGACGCAGGGTCTGGTGAGCGCTCAATGTAGCCTTGGTTTTTATTATTATACCAACCGCGATGGCGGCGCTAAAAACTCGGCCGAGGCGCTCAAGTGGTGGCGGAAAGCCGCCGATCAGGGTGATGTCACCGCGCAACATAACCTGGGAGCGATGTATGCCAGTGGCGAAGGTACTCCTAAAGACAGTGCCGAGGCCTTAAAGTGGTATCGGAAGGCTGCCGTCCAAGGATTTTCTGACTCACAATACTACCTTGGGCTCATGTATGCCAAAGGCGACGGCGTGATCAAAGACAGTGTCGAAGCCGCTAAATGGTATCGCAAGGCCGCAGAGCAGGGCTACGCCCATGCCCAAACTAATTTAGCTCATATGTACTCCAGCGGTGACGGCGTTGCGCAGGATAAAGCGGAGGCCGCGAAGTGGTACCGCAAGGCTGCTGATCAGGGAGATAGTGAAGCGCAATTTTCCCTCGGCTTATTCTACGCTAACGGAGAGGGTGTGCCTAAAGACACCGCCGAAGCGGTGAAGTGGTATCGGAAGGCAGCGGATCAAGGCCTTGTGATCGCTCAATCGAGCTTGGGGTTTTTTTATTACACGAATGGTGCCGGCGAAGCTAATAATTTTTCTGAGGCTTTGTTGTGGTGGCGGAAAGCGGCCGAGCAGGGGGATGCTAATGCTCAGCATAATTTAGGCGCGATGTACGCCAGCGGCGAAGGCGTACCCAAAGATGGTGTTGCAGCGTCGAAGTGGTATCGCTTGGCGGCAGATCAAGGATTCGCTGATTCTCAGTACTACCTCGGCCTCATGTACGCTAAAGGTGAGGGTGTTTCCAAGGATAGTAGCGAAGCAGTGCGCTGGTATCGCAAAGCAGCGGATCAAGGCTTTGTGCTGGCTCAGGCAAATCTTGGTTTGAGCTACGCCAATGGTGATGGCATCCTGCAAGATAGTGCTGAAGCACTCAAGTGGTTGAGCAAGGCAGCCGATTTAGGAAATATTGAATCTCAGTATCGCCTCGGTTTGATTTACGCTAATGCAACTGGGGTGGAAAAAAATAGCCCCGAGGCTGCGAAGTGGTATCGCTTGGCGGCTGATCAGGGTTATCCTCTGGCGCAACGCAGTTTAGGCTACATGTATTACAAAGGTGACGGTGTCACCAAGGACCTAGCCGAGGCCGTGAAGTGGTACCGGAAGGCGGCCGATTTGAGCGATGCGCCTGCTCAATGCCATCTCGGTTTGATTTATGCCACCGGAGATGGTCTGCCGAAAAATATCGCTGAGGCTATAAAATGGTATCGACTAGCGGCTGATCTGGGTAGTGTGGAAGCGCAATTCAACCTCGGGGTTCTATACAGTGTCAGCGATGGCGTTCCTATCGACAATGTTGAAGCTGTTAAGTGGTATCGCAAAGCCGCAGAGCAAGGTTATGCCAATGCGCAATATAATCTAGGCGTGATGTACGCTCATGGTGATGGCGTGGAGAAAAGTAGCGTCGATGCTGCCAAATGGTACCTCATGGCGGCAGAGCAAGGCTACGCCCCCGCTTTAAGTAATCTCGGCCTAATGTACGCCCACGGTGAAGGCGTGCCAAAAGACATCGTGCAAGCGCACGTCAGATCGAACTTAGCTGGAGCCCAAGACGACGAAATCGCGAAAAAAAATCTACTTATTTATGAGCAAGAAATGACGGCTGAGCAAAAATCAGAAGCCATGAAAATCGCTCGGGAAATGTACGAGAAGATGGGGCCAAAAAAGTAAACGGGTGGGCCCATAATGGGTGATACCTTTGCCGACATTTTAGCTTATGATCTCCCTCGGTACCTTCGGCCGTTTTATGCCTTGGATTTTGCTCAGCGCGTGGCTTTGCCTTGGGCGCGCTCTCGTGGCGCAGACCCCAGATATTTCGCAGCAGACCCAGGCCAACGTCATGGTCGAGTTTGCGTTCACGGCCGCTCGCGCCCACGCGGATCCCTTCAACACTGTAATTCTTAATGCCGTTTTTATAGACCCTCAAGGTCAGGAGTTGCGTGTGCCTGCGTTTTGGGCCGGCGCCCAGGTGTGGAAGGTTCGTTACGCCTCGCCGCGAGTGGGATTACATCGGTTTCACACCGAATGTTCAGACGGCGCTGATAGAGGTCTCCATCATGTGGCGGGCTCGGTTGAGGTTACGCCCTATCGTGGTAACAATCCTTTGTATGCGCATGGTGCGCTGCAGGTGAGCTCCAACCGACGTTTTATTGAGCACAGGGATGGCACGCCGTTTTTCTGGCTCGGTGATACCTGGTGGATGGGCTTGTGCCATCGCTTGCACTGGCCCGATGAATTTAAACAACTCACCGCCGATCGCCTCGAAAAAGGTTTCAACGTGATCCAGATCGTCGCTGGCTTGTATCCCGATATGCCGCCTTTCGACTCGCGCGGCGCCAACGAGGCAGGGTTTCCTTGGTCTACAGATTATAAGAGCATCAATCCTGAATACTTTAACGCGGCCGATGCGCGTTTTCGGCACCTAGTCGAGCAAGGTTTAACCCCGAGTATCGTGGGCGCATGGGGGTATTTTATTTCTTGGATGGGCGTGGAAAAGGCCCAGCAACACTGGCGTTACCTCATTGCCCGCTATGCTGCCTGGCCAGTGGTGTGGTGTGTGGCGGGTGAAGCCAATTTGCCTTACTACCTTGCTCCGGGTTTTCCTTTTGATGACCGCGCTCAAGTTAAAAGTTGGACGGAAGTTACACGCTACCTCCGCGCGACTGATCCGTTTCATCGGTTAATCACCATTCATCCGACTGGGCTTAATCGCCTCAGTGCTCGTCACGCCATTGATGATGTCGGCTTAATCGATATCGATTTGTTGCAGACCCCGCATGGCCAAAGTGAAGCCGTCGCGCCCACGGTGCGGACCGTGCGTGAGTCTTATGCGGATACACCGGTGATGCCAGTGATTAACGGCGAGGCCAGCTACGAGATGCTGTTCGACAAAATTCCTGCGCGTTGGCCGCGGGCCATGTTCTGGGTCTGCCTGCTTAACGGTGCCGCGGGACATACCTATGGCGCCAACGGCATCTGGCAATGCAACCGCCCTGATCTCCCCCACGGCCCTTCGCCCAACGGCGCTCAAAACGGCGTGGGTTATGGAAAAATAACCTGGGCGGAAGCAATGAACCTGCCCGGTTCACGCCAGGTTGCACTTGGTAAACAGTTTCTCACCCAATTCCCCTGGGAAAAATTTACACCCCATCCCGAATGGGCCTCTTTTACGAGCGAAGCCGGTATCAACCTTAAGGGCGCTCGCTGGATTTGGCTGCCGGGAGGTAAACCCGCTGAAGATGCGCCTTTGGGTAAAGGGTATTTCCGCCAGCAGTTCACCTTGCCCGCTGGACGAGTCGTAAATCGGGCCCGGTTATTCGCTTCGGCCGACGACAAATTTAGCGTTAAATTAAACGGCGAACGTCTGGGTGGGGAAGCGGATTGGCAAAAAGGGCGCCAGTTCGACGACTTCAATTCGATACTAAAAATCGGTCGCAATGTAATTGCTGTCATCGCTGAAAATAAGCCGCTGGCGGCGCCCAAGAATCCGGCAGGTTTAATTGTACAGCTCGAGATTCGCTTCTCCGATGGCGAGACGCTCGTGATTAAATCTGACGCTACGTGGCGCTGCGCCCCAAGCGCTGATCAAGGCTGGGAAGAGATGCAATTCGATGACGCGCATTGGTCTAGCGCGCAAGAGATCGCCGGCTACGGAGATCGTCCCTGGGGCGAGATCGCTAGCTTGAGTTCGGTGCTGGAGCCCCAAGCTGCGGGTATCTCTGAGCGTCTCCGCATGGTCTGGGTGCCTCGCCGTGAACGGATTCTCCTAAACCACCTCGGCGCAGACACACTATGGTCGGTCACCTTTTTTGACCCCGTTACGGGTTCGCAAAAAGATCTCGGAACCTTGAAAGCTGACGGCGCTGGCTTGTGCCGGTTCGAACCTCCAACCACCGAGGATCAAGATTGGGTGCTGGTCTTACAGGTTAAGAAGTAACGCTAAAGCGCTGAACTCATCCTTCCTTTTTAAAACTCTGAATTTTTTTTGAATGCGTTTCCAAAAAAGGTGGATTCAGCGCGCGCGGACAGTGTCCTGGGTTAATCATCTCTCGGGGGATTTTTAAGATGGGGCCTTATCCCTCTCGACTTCCTTTTCTTTTAATCAAAATCTGGGGGGGCGAGTTTAGATTTTTCTGTTACCCCGTTTTACCCTCCAAAGCGTTTTAGTTTATCATCCTATGTCTTCGGTCCCTTCCCCCATTCGCGTCACGATTTGGAGTGAATTTCGTCACGAAAAGAAAAACCCGCGCGTCGCCGCGATCTATCCGCAAGGGATGCATCATACTCTTGCTGCTGCTCTCGGTCAGCACGCGGATTTCGTAGTTCGTACCGCTACACTTGATGAGCCGGAGCACGGGCTCACCGACGCCGTCCTCGATCAGACTGACGTCCTCACCTGGTGGGGCCATCTCGCCCACGCTGAAGTCTCCGATGCAATCGTTGCAAAAGTGCGTGCCCGCGTGCTCGAAGGCATGGGATTGATCGTGCTGCACAGCGCGCATTATTCGAAAATCTTCAAATCCCTGATGGGCGACACCTGTTCACTAAGCTGGCGCGAGGCTAACGACAAAGAGCGCCTCTGGGTCATTAATCGCGCGCATCCTATCGCCCAGGGTCTCGGGTCTTTTATCGAACTTCCGTCCGAGGAAATGTACGGCGAACCCTTCGGTATTCCGACCCCCGATGAATTAATTTTCATCTCTTGGTTTACGGGCGGTGAAGTATTTCGATCGGGTGCCACCTGGCGACGCGGTCACGGCAATATTTTCTACTTTCGCCCGGGCCACGAAACTTACCCGACTTATCACAACCCCCAGATCCAACAAGTGATCGCCAACAGCGTGCGCTGGGCCCACTCCGGCGTGCGCATCAAAGACGCCGGGCCCAACCTTGCCCCGCTGGAACCGCTCCCGCTGGATCCGGAAGCGACTGAACGCTCCAAAATCGGTCACGGGCGCTAAACCGCTGCCCGCAGTTTGTGATGATCGCTTGGTTGAGCGCCCACATTTCTTTCCCCCCATGAAACTCCCTGAAAATAACCCCAACCCCTCAGACAAATCTATCATCGCGGCGCAAAGTCTCGCCGGCCAACGCGAAGCCGCCGCCGAGCGCCGCGCGCGTTATCCCTTTCGCTTCCCCGTCGATCGCCGTCAGCTCGGCGGCAAGTTCACGGTAAAGGAAAATAGCCGTCGTTTACTGCGGTTTTTCTATTTTGAGCGTCGCCTCATGCACGGCCTCGGCTCTTGGGCCCTCGGGATTCCAGACTACGAGGTGAAACTTGAGACGGGTCGCCATATTTTCTACCATGCCGATGCGGCCCGCACTCTACGTGAACGTCTTTCCGAGCAAGAGATGCGCCCGCCTGCGGTCGACGCACACCGTGATGCCGAAGTAGATCGTTTCATCGACGAACTCCTGAGTGCTGAATCGGCTGCTGAGTTGCTTGTTGGCGTGCATCAAGTCCTAGGCCGCGCTATCGCGACCACTTACCGCCACCACATTGACGACACCGATCCAGTGACCGATGTCCCCACGATCCGTTGCTTGCGTCGTATCCTCACGGATTACGAACCGATGCTCGCTTGGGCTGACGAAGCTGTCGACGCCTACATCGCCGGTGGGGTAGAAGAAACTAAACTTTCCACCTGGCGTTGGCACATCACACGTCTCTTAGCCTCGATTGGTGGGGTGACCGGCGCCGATCCCCGTGGTGAAGCGCCAACCCCACTCCGCATCGATGCAAAACCCTACGAGCGCGGCACGGTGCCAAATCGCGATTCACGTTTCGACACCTTTATCCATACCGGCGACTACGAGACCGCCGACGCCGCGACTCGCTTCGATAAACATTCCTACGAGGCCATCCGCCTCCGTTTTATTCGTACGCAACGTGATGAAGTCGACGCCATCGAGGCGTTCGGTACGTTCCTTTGGGATATCCGCTTCAAAGATTTTAACGCTGAGTACGATCTCGCCCGCATCACTTGGGACGAGGCACGCCACACTGAGATCGGCCACCGCGCCATGTTGGCGTCGGGCTACGATCCTTACGAATTGCGTAACCGCCTCACAAGCTCCACGTGTCGTGGGCCGATGGAGCCGGCCTTTGCGATGGCTGAAATTAACCTCTTTGGTGAAGTCGGCGTGCTCAAGACAATCAACGAGCTCATCGACACCGCGGCCAGTCGCAACGACGAGCTACTTCGCCATATTTCCGATTACATCCGTGCTGATGAACGTACCCACGTGCGTAAAGGCACGAGGATTTTGGAAGTGATGACCAAGCTTGACGCCAAAGCACTCGAGTTACGTACGCGCGAGCTCTTCACTGAGTGCCTCGTGAGCTTAGGGGCGATCAAGAAAGACATCGATATGAAGACCCTGACCCGCGAGGAAATCGAACACCTCGTTGGTGAATAACTTCTGCCGCTTATCCCACCCTGAGCAAACTTGAGCCGGAGCCCAAGGAAGCAGAGCCTGAAGGCATCAGGAAGGCGTCTGTTGAGACGTCGATCAGATGCGGCATTTTGAAGCACGGTGGTGGGTGGAATGCTTCTGGGCCTTGGCGGCCCGGCGCTGTTCCCGCAAGTCTGCGAACAGACTCGAGAAGCCGCCCTGTATTTTACGCCCGGCAGCGACCTGCCAGTAAAGGGCAGGTTCGATCGGGAAGCGCGGGTGATCCCTCTGGTGCCCGCGTGCCTTGGTCGTCGTAACTTCGGGTGGCGAGCTCGTCGTCACCATAAGCGCGCTGGGTCCAAACTTACCCTTCGCGTTGAAGCGGTGAGAGATTTTTTCGGCCCGTACGACCTGCTCGCAGGTGCGTTCGAGCCACTGGTTGCCGGGCTCGCTGGCCCGCAGGGCGAGCACCACGCCGGCCGCCTGGTCGCGGCCGAGCTCGGGCCAGCGCTGGCTGACCATCGCGCCCAGCACCGAGGAATACTTCGGGGGCACAAACCTCAGCGTGACGCCCTGCTCTCAGCAGCGACGCTCGAAGGCTGCCCGGATTTTACGATACGGCATCGCACGCAGGAGCGCCCCGAGTTTCGAGCGCATCAAGCGCTTGCAGAACTCGAACTCCAAAAACTCGAGACCGATGCCCGTCTGACGCGGGACGGCGCATTAAAAACGTTCTGCATGATTGAATACAGGGGTAAAGCGGACTTCGGCATTTTCAGGCTAGGGGAAAAATAGCGGCTCAAGCTTAGCGCTCGGGAAATTTAACTTGGATCTGGTGCTTAAGACAAAGCGCTAGAGGCCGATTTAAATACTTAGCGCAGTCGTGTTGGCGACAACCCGAATGCAGTTCCTTTTGCCCACGCCAATCGGTGGATCATTTTCGAGTTTGAATAACGCAGTCGGGGCAGCGGCTGGATGAGCCGAATGTTGACTGGCCCTAAATTTAATCGGCAATCTTAGCTGCATGACGCTCAGCTCCTTGCTCGGATTTTTGGTCGTTGAACTCATGGTCTGGTTGGCTCTGGCTTTCAAGCCACTCCGCAAGGCAATCGGGCTACTATTGGTGATTATCGGCGCCATTTTGAGTCTTTCCTTGATTGGCCTGATCTTGGGGGTGCCGATGATTTTGGCTGGGGGATTGTTGCTTTTTTTCTAAGTGGGTCTGTGCGAGTTGCGTTATTTTTAAAGGCGATCACCTCGCTCTCAATTTCCGGAGGAAATTATTTCGTCATTTTCTTTTAGTACGCATATCGCGGATTTGATCAAAGGAGGCGAAAAATTATTAAAGCGGATTGTCTGCTGAGCGCACGAGTGGAACATCTCGCTGCGGCGCTCCTCAATCATCAGCGCAGCGTTAAATTCTTAAGTCCGAGCCGAGCGCAATTTCGACAGTTTTGTCTCAACAAAGGTTCGGCGGCTTTGCCCCTGGATCAATTTTGTCCAACGTGTGGTCTCGGCCCATCGAAATGCTCGCGGGAGTTCCAGTTCGGGTAATTTTACAAAAAGACGTGAACGCGTTGGACTCAGATAAACCAAGTCGAACAATGCTTTCTCAACCGTAGCAATTTTACCGCCGTCTTCACCATCTTCGAATCCTCCGTACAAATCCGGTGGCATCCGATGGAGTGAAACCATCCCTTGAGGTGACGCCACTTTCTTGGCGCGTCCTAGCGTAACGGCATACGTGATTGCGGGTACTTGCTCGATCACCCCATGGCGGAACAGAGCGGACTGTAGTGAGACATAGGCTGGATAGGGTGCCGCGACTTGCTCGACCATCAGTCCACGAGAAATCGGGCCCAGACTCCACCTCCCACGCGCTAGTCGCCAGACCAGTCCATGCGTTTTCAGGCGCCCCAGTAGCACAGAGGCATTCGCGGCGCTTACCTGTAGCAGGGCGGAAATATCCCGGGTCTCAAATGAAGGCACCCCTAAGGCGCGGATTCGCTGCAAAGCTTCCATCTGATTCATTGCAGTTTCTCCAGTTTTTCAACCACCGCTACTTGCAAGCTCTCCCACCGCGCACGTGCGTAATAATCGTAGTACTCTGGCTGGAGATAAGCCCGCACTTGGCCGGAGAATTCATCGAAACTGATGCACATCGCCTTAGCGATCGCCGGCCCTACCTCATTCTTTACGCCGGCCGAGAGGGCTACGTTGCCGACCCCTCGATCAATCAGTAACTTCAAATCGAAGATATCTCGCGCCTGCGTCTCGTTCCATTTGCTTAAGGCTACTATTTTTTGGCGAAAAGCGGTTTCGTCCGAGTAGTGCTGCGCCAGCACCGGAAACAGAGCATACATCCGCACTAACTCCGTATCCACTGCTTCCAATTTAACCTCCGGATCTAGTCCGCGCCGAGTGAATTCAATTTTGGTGGGAATGGGAGCTCCTCCGTTTACTTGGAGCCCTAGTTTCCAGCGCTGAGTCGTCTCGGTCTGTTTGGCCGACGACACATGTTCGATGGTGATCTGCTTTGACCTCAGCTCCAGCGCCAGCGCGGTCGAGGCCAAAATGGTGGCTAAATTCCCCTCGAGGGTTTTCCGAGCCATGGAGTGGACGTCGAAATCGATATCTTCCGAATAGCGGATACTTTTTATAGTAAAACCTTAGGTTGCAGCCTCCCTTGATTGCGTACAGCGCCTTGTCCACTCGCCGGCCAAGGTGAGCCGTGAAAATTAGATGAAAAAGTTCGATCGCTGGTCGTTCGGACCCCATCTTTTTAAAGTAAATAATAAATACATCGAATCAACGCTAATGTTTATTGAATGTATTTATTAATCACCTTTAAATACGACCAATCTCGATGCGGGACTTTGGCGGGTTGAATTTTTAATCGAAGAAATTTCACGAAATTAAATCGACGCCCTCCTTGCCATAACGTGCTTCCTGCACACACAAAACAGGTATGTCACGGAGCGGCCCCATCCTGATTTTACGGCTGTTTAATCATACAGCATTTTTATCCCTTTGGCTTGGGCTTGCCTTAGCTGCGCGTGGAGCTCTGCCGGTTCCCGAGACAATTGACTTCAATCGCGACGTCCGACGCGTGCTTTCGGAAAATTGTATCCGCTGCCACGGTCCGGATGAGAAAGACCGCAAGGGTGGCGATGGGGGTAAAGCCGGCCTCCGTCTCGATAATCGCGAAGGCGCGCTCGCGCAGACCGACGGTTACGCGGCCATCATGCCCGGCCAACCCGAGAAGAGCGAACTGTACAAACGTATCATGACCGACGACGAGAACGACGTCATGCCTCCGGCGGATTCCGGCAAAACTCTCTCCGCTCGCGATAAAGCCGTTCTCAAAGCCTGGATCGAGCAAGGGGCCACCTACGCGCAACATTGGTCCTACGTGCCCCCCGTGCGTCCAGCGTTACCACCCGTCCACGCCACCACTTGGCCGACAAACGCCGTGGATCGTTTCATCCTCAATCGCCTCGAGCGCGAAAAACTTGCGCCATCCGCCGAGGCTGACCGCGTGACCCTCGCCCGCCGCGTTGCCCTTGATCTCACCGGCCTACCACCCACCTTAGAGGAAGTAAAAATCTTTGAGACCGATTCTGCCCCCGGCGCCTACGAACGCTTTGTGGATCGCTTGCTCGCCAAACCGGCCTTCGGTGAACACTGGGCTCGGCTCTGGCTCGATCAGGCGCGCTACGCCGACTCCGCGGGCTACGTGGATGATCCGGCGCGCACCATCTGGGCGTATCGTGACTACCTGATCCGCTCCTTTAACTCTAATAAGCCCTTCGACCACTTTACGATCGAGCAACTCGCTGGTGATCTCTTGCCTAATCCAACCGAGGACCAGCTGATCGCGACTGCTTTTCACCGCAACACCCCGACTAATAACGAAGGTGGCACGATCGACGAAGAATTTCGTAATGTTGCCGTGGTTGACCGCGTGAACACCACTATGACCGTTTGGATGGGTTCCACCATGGCGTGCGCTCAATGCCACACGCATAAATACGATCCGTTCACCCAGACAGATTACTTCCGACTCTTCGCGATTTACAACAACACCGCCGACGAAGACCGCACGGATGAAGCGCCTGTCCTCCCGCTTTTCACCGAGGATAAGAAAAAAGCTCGCGCACCCTTCGAGGCTGAAATTACCGCGCTCGAAACGAAGCTGCGCACGCGCACACCAGCCTTACTCGCCGCGCAACCAGCTTGGGAAACCCGTTTCTCCGCGCCCCTCGCTTGGCAACCGTTACTATCGGCCACGATGACGGCGAAATCTGGGGCGGCCTTGCAGCGTGACGCCGAAGGCATCGTGCGCGTCCCGGCCCGCGCCGAGAATGACGCTTATTCGTTTGCGACGACGAGCGAGACCGCGCAGACACTCACTGGATTTCGTCTGGAAACCTTTCCCCTCGAAGCGAGTGCGGCGACGGGCCCTGTTTCCAATGCTGGGCAATTTGTGGTCACACGGGTGCTGGCCTCGATTACGCCAGCCGGCCAGCACGAAGTCTCGGGTCGATATGTGCGCGTCGAATTGCCGGGTAAAGATCGCGTCCTAGCTTTAGCGGAGGTGCAGGTTTTCGGTAACGGCGACAACCTTGCGCCCGCTGCGACCTCAAGCCAAAGCAGCACAGCCGGTGACAGCGTCGCAAAATTTGCCAACGACGGTCGCACTCAAGGTAACGCTCAGAAAGCCCCCGTCACCTCGTTGACCGAAAAAACGGAAAATCCTTGGTGGGAACTCGACCTCAAGGCGACTGCCCCCGTCGAGCGCATCGTTGTATGGAAACGCACCGATGGCAATTTCGGCGCTGAACTTGCCGGTGCCCGGGTATCATTGCTCGATGAAAAACGCGCAGTCGTCTGGAGTGCCACGCTGGCCTCCGCTCCAACCGACAGCACCGAATTGGCGGTGAGTGGTGTGCAACCGATTCGTCTCTCCATCGTGCAGGCGGATGTGACCGAGGACGGTTTTGCGGCGGATTCAATTTTGAGTCCCACGCGAGGCCGCGAACGCGGTTGGGCCGTCGGTGCGCAAAGCAATCAGACGCACTCGCTGGTCGTCTTGCCTGAGAATCCCGTCGTGTTACCCGCCGGGGCTCGTCTGACGGTTACCATCGAGCAAAATTCAAAAAAGAAAAACCATACGCTCGGAAAGTTTCGGGTCGCCACGAGCATTGATGATCGCGCTTCCACGATTATCCGCCTGCCGGAGTCGGTTCTCGCGGCCTTAAAATTGCCTCGTGCGCAGCGCTCTGAAGCTGAGCACGAACGGGTGACCGCCCACTATATGACCGTGGCGCCGGTTCTCGAAACCGAGCGCCAACGCCTCGCTGCTGTCACCAAGTTGCGCGATAAGATCGAGCCTTACACGACGGTGCCGATCATGCACGAAGTCTCAGCTGACAAGATGCGTAAGACTCACATCCAGCGTCGCGGTAATTACTTGGATCTCGACCTCGAGGTCACCCCGGGTGTGCCAGCGGCGTTACATCCGTTGCCGCCGGGGGAGAGCGCGAACCGTTTGGGTTTGGCGCGCTGGATCGTGGATGAAAAAAATCCGCTCACCTCGCGCGTGATCACCAATCTGTTATGGGAATCAGTCTTTGGCATGGGCCTGGTTCGTACCAGTGAGGATTTCGGCAGCCAAGGCGACGCGCCGTCGCACCCCGAATTGCTCGACTGGCTGGCGGTGGATTTCCGTGAAAGCGGTTGGGATGTGAAGCGCCTCCTGCGCTTGCTGGTCACCTCGGCCACCTATCGCCAATCATCGCGTATCACCCCGGCTGCCCTCGAGCGCGATAGCGACAATCGGCTCTATTCGCGGGGTCCACGTTTCCGGCTCTCAGCTGAAATGATCCGCGATCAGTCACTTGCGGTGAGCGGTCTGCTGAGTAGCAAAATGTACGGTCCCCCCGTCAATCCACCCAAACCCAAGTCAGGTCTCACGGCTGGATTCGGCTCCACCCTTGATTGGGAGGATAGCGTAGGTGAAGACCGTTTCCGGCGCGGCCTCTACACCTCTTGGCGCCGCAGTAATCCGTATCCCTCCATGGCGACCTTTGATGCGCCTAGCCGAGAAGTCTGCACGGTGCGGCGTGAGCGTTCGAACACCCCTTTGCAGGCCCTCGTGACCCTTAACGATCCTGTTTACATCGAGGCCGCCCAAAAACTCTCTCGTCGTATCGCTGCGGTGGCGGGTTCGCCTGAGGAAAAACTCGCGCAAGGCTTCCGTTGGACCCTCGTGCGTGCGCCCAAGGCGGAGGAGTTGAAGCCGTTACTGGCCCTTTACATCAAATCGCTCGAGCGCTTTTCCCGCGATGCTCAGCAGGCCCTCACGGTGGCGACAGTGCCGCTGGGCGCACTGGAGCCCCATACCAATGCGGCGGAGTTCGCGGCCTGGACTGTCGTAGGCAATGTCTTACTTAACCTGGATGAATTTTTGATGAAGCCGTGAGCGGCCTTGACCCATGAATCCTTACCTCGACTCCCTGGTTCACACCACTCGCCGGCATTTTCTGAAGGAATCTGCCGTAGGTTTAGGAGCCATCGCTCTTAGCTCTCTTCTCGGGCGTAACGCCATGGGTGCACCCCTAGCTGCGACCAACCCACTCGCCGCGCGCCTCCCGCATTTTGCACCGAAGGCCAAGCGCGTTATCTATCTTCATCTCACGGGCTCGCCGCCCAATCTCGACCTTTTTGATTACAAGCCCGAGTTGGTAAAACGCGATGGGCAGGATTGCCCGGATGATGTTCTGAAGGGCCGCAAATTCGCTTTCACCGCGGGTAAGCCTAAACTCATGGGCAGCCCCCGCACCTTTGGGCAGTATGGCCGCAGCGGTCAGTGGATGTCGGATGCGATCCCCCACCTGCACGGCGTGGCCGACGATCTCTGCATTGTACATTCGATGTACACGGATCAATTTAATCACGCGCCCGCCGAGTTACTACTTTTTACCGGTTCGCCCCGGCCCGGTCGGCCTTCGATGGGTTCTTGGGTCACTTACGGCCTCGGAACCGAAAATCAAAATCTGCCCGGTTACGTGGTGTTGATCTCAAGCGGTACCCAGCCCAACGGCGGCAAAAATTCCTACGGCAGCGGCTTTCTTCCCTCGGTCTATCAAGGTGTCCAATGTCGCTCCAAGGGCGATCCGGTGTTGTACGCTTCTGACCCAGCGGGCTTCACCCGCGACCTACGTCGTGACAGCCTCGATGCTCTGCATGAGCTCAACGAACTCCAAGCCAGTGAGCTCGGCCACCCCGAAACGCGCACGCGTATTGCCCAGTACGAACTCGCCTACCGCATGCAGATGTCCGTGCCCGAGGTGATGGATATCTCGCGCGAGTCCCCGGCGACGATTGCCGCTTATGGCGCGCAGCCCGGTGATTCGAGTTTTGCGAATAACTGTCTGCTCGCGCGGCGTCTCGTCGAGCAAGGGGTGCGTTTTGTGCAACTCTTCGACTGGGGTTGGGATTTTCACGGCACCAGCGAGAAAGAAGACATTCGCGGCGGTCTGACCAAGAAGTGCGGCACGATGGATCAACCCGTGGCAGCACTCATCAATGACCTACGCCAACGCGGTCTATTGGAAGATACCCTGATTGTACTCGGTGGCGAATTCGGCCGCACGCCCTTCCGTGAAGGCCGGACGGCGACCGGAGAAATTCTGGGCCGCGACCATTATCCGGATTGCTACACCATGGTACTCGCCGGCGGGGGCATCAAAGGTGGCTTGTCCTACGGGGAGACCGACGAACTCGGTTTTAACATCACGCGTGATCCCGTGCACGTGCACGATTTACAAGCGACGCTCATGAACCAACTCGGCTTCAATCATGAGCGCCTCACTTATCGATTCGAAGGTCGTGATTACCGACTTACCGACGTCCACGGCAAAGTCGTGAAGGGTATTTTAGCCTGACCGGTCCCGACGCGCGAGCCCTGCGGGCCGAGTGGGGCGTTTTAGTAACCGACTTCGCCAAGCTGAGTGCGGAGTGCCGCGACTGCGGCGGCAGCCTCGGAGGCCGGGCCGGTTTTCCAAATACACTCGATTGTAAAACGGTCGTGGTAGCCGATTTTTTTTAATGCTCGAAGAAACGGACGAAAATCCTCGCCGTTAACGCCCGGCGCAGCGCGGTCTTTGTCTTCGGCCAGATGCACGTGATGAATGGGACCAACGCGGAGGATATCCTCGGCCGATTCGCCGTTGCGCAGCATGTGGAAAATATCGACGAGCAGTTTCACTGCCGGATGATTCGCACGGGCAACAGCCTCCGCGCCTTCCATGATCGTATTAACGAGGTTGCACTCGCCGCGGTTGAGCGGTTCGACGACCAGCGTCACGCCCTGCGCTTGAGCGAGCGGAGCCAAGAGGCGCAGCGTCTCAACGTATTGCTCAAACGCCCGGGCGGCGGACCAGCCGTCGGGAATCATGCGGGCACCGGCGCTGCCCACGACCATGATCGTCATACCCACTTGGTGGGCGCGGCGAAAGATGGTCGTAGCGTACTGCGTGAGCGCCGCGGAATCGACGTTGGGCCCCACGATTTTAAGGCGAGCAGGCAACAAACAGTTAGCCGCGGGCATCGCGAGTGGACTCTGGCGGAGCGCGGCGGCGTGCACGGCGAAAGCGGTATCATCGGCAAAGGGCAGGAGAAAATCTTGCACGTGGCCCTCGATAAAATCGAAACCATGCGGAGGGGGCAGGGTAGCGAGCGTGGCGGGGTCGAGGCAGAGACCGATTTGCATGAAGTAGAGTAGCCGCTAACACCACGGCTGGGTAGCATAAACAGACCGCTCCGGCCCTAGATTGGCGGGCGCGACGCGGCTTGTTTTATAGGACAGATTAACGCGCGAACGATTTGGAGAAATCGGCGGCAGGGGCGGAGGCGACGACTTTCTTGGGTTTGCGGCGGGCGGAGGCAGCGGCTTTTTGGTTCAGCAATTTCGCGTAGCGAGCACCGTTCAGCGGCAGCGAGATCGTCTCGTCGGTCCAGGCGGACAGAAGCATCGCGTTGGCTAGTTCAATGGAGTGGATGCCCTCGGCCGCGGGGGAGAGCAGCGTGGCGCCGTCCAAGATGGCGGATGTGAAATTTTGGAGAATTTCGTTGTGCTGGCCGCCATGGTTGGGGGCGCTAATGGCGACCTCCCAGGTGTCAGGCTGCGCGAAACCGGCGGTAGTCTTCCGGGAGAATTCCGACATCGGAGTCTCGTTGCGCGTGAAGGTGATCTTGTCGTTTTCGTAAACGACTTTGCCGCGTTCCCCGGTGATCTCGAGGCGGTTGGTGCCGGGGGCTTCACCGGTAGAGGTGATGAACACGCCGGTGGCGCCGTTGGCGAATTCCATGTACGCGGTGACGTCGTCTTCGACCTCGATTTTGTGGTACTTGCCGAAGCCGCAATGGGCGCGGATGCGTACCGGCATTCCGAAAATCCATTGGAATAGATCGAGGTTATGGGGGCACTGGTTGAGCAGAACTCCGCCACCTTCGCCGGCCCAAGTGGCGCGCCAGCCGCCAGAGGCATAGTAAGCCTCGGTGCGAAACCAATTGGTGATGATCCAATTTACGCGGCGGATTTGGCCGAGTTCGCCGGAGCGGATGAGGTTGCGGATTTTTTGGTAATACGGGTCGGTGCGCTGGTTGAACATCGCCGCGAAGATCTGCTTTTTATTTTTGTGCGCCGCGAGGAGGCGTTCGCCGTCGGCTTTGTGGACGGATACGGGTTTTTCCACCATGACGTGCAAGCCTGCCTTAAGGGCATAGATCCCAAGCGAGGTGTGCTGGTAATGAGGCGTAGCGATGATGATGGCATCAATGAGGCCAGAATCGATCATCTCCTCGGCGGTCGCGAAGGTCGCGACCTGCGTGAACTTCGCGCGCCGCACGGCGTCGGGTTCAGCGATGGCGGCGAGAATGAGGCGAGGAATTTTGCCGGCGAGGATGCTGTTGGCGTGGGCGGTGCCCATATTGCCCATGCCGACGATACCGATGCGTACGTTGCTCATAGTGGATGAAGGGGAAGTTGAAACGCGGGAGAGGGGTCTCCACGGCGCACGTTTACACCGGAGGTGTGCGGGCGGGTCGGCAAACATTTTTCCCATAGAAAATGATGCTTGGGGTGAATTTTTTAAAAAAGTAGCACTTTAGGAAAAGACTCGAAAAAGCACTTGCTTAAGACTGGAGCATCCAGCTTGCTGACCCTTCATCTGTTCGGGCTGTAGCGTAGCCTGGTAGCGCGCTTGCATGGGGTGCAAGAGGTCGTGAGTTCGAATCTCACCAGCCCGACCATTTCAAGATCAACCCCGTACCTAGTTCGGATCGTTTAATGAGCGGGATGATATCCCCGAGGGGGAAACGTGCTAAGGAACCCGCTCCCTCAACGCTTCCTGAGTTTTGTTTGGATTTTCCTAGTATGAAAACACCCTCCATTATTAAGGCAGCGACCTCCACCTCGGCAGCGATCGAGCGAATCGCCCAGGGGTTGGAGTGGGCCGATGCAGAGTTTGTGGCCAAGAAGCTAGGAATTCCGCTCGACCGCTTTGCTGTCCTAGTCGGTGTGCCGCGCTCAACCTTTTTTCGCCGGCAGAACGCGGGACGGTTCACCCAGGCGGAATCGGAGCACATCATGCGGTTCGCGCGACTGTGGCAGGTCGCCTGCGAGGTCTTCCGGAGCGAGGCCGGCGCGCAATCGTGGTTGAACCGCGCCCAGGTTGGTTTGGACGGCAACGTGCCGCTCGACTACGCGAAATCCGAACTCGGCGCTCGGGTGGTTGAGGACCTGATGATGCGGATCCACCACACCACGGCATCTTGGCTTAAGCATCATGCGGCTTTGGCGCATAGAAAAATCCACCTTTCGTAAAGTGCGCTAAAAATGTCGCGAAACGACAACTTGTGGTGACCAGCTTTTCAACGCAAAGAACGACAGCTGGTGAGGGTGAAAAGCGTCACCACGAAATGTCGCAGTTTGCAGGTTTGAAAAGAGCGACCACTTGTCGAGCATGCGCTATTAACATTTACGCGTTTCGCGAATCACGTAATAGTGCTTTGAAACCGCAAGATGTGATTGTGGCTCTTAAGCTTTCCCTCTCTCAGAGTTGGGCCGGTTATGCCATTTTGGGGCAAGACCTCGGTATGAGTATGTCGGAAGTTCATGCGGCGATACGCAGATTGGTGGAGTCTCAGCTCTATGACGTAGAATCGAACCACGTCCGACGCCGACGGCTGTTTGAGTTCGTTATTCACGGTCTGCCCGTTGTCTATCCCGCAAGGCCCAAAGATGTGACCCGTGGAGTGCCGACCGCGTGGGCTGCGCCTGTGCTTGCAAATACACCCCTGGCTGAAATCGCAAAGGGTGACGACCTGCCTCCCGCCTGGTCCGATCCGGACGGGCAGGTTAGGGGACGCGAGGTCGAACCGCTTTATTTCAGCGCGCCTGCCGCGGCCAAAAAGGATCCCGAATTGTACGCGCTCCTTGCTCTCGTCGATGCGGTGAGGTTTGGGCGCGCGCGCGAAAGAAAGATGGCGGAGCAGGAATTGGAGAAAAGACTGGTACCTCATGGCTCTTCCTAACCTCGGTGCGATGCGGGCGGTGGCCGCGCCAAGTTTGTAGCGGACGTCGATGCCTCCCCATCCGGGCTTCGCAAATATATCTTAAATCGGTTCACACGCTTTTGGCCGGCGACGATTTTTTGGAAGCTCTGCCTGGGCACCTGCCGGCGGAGCGCGCGAGTCAGGAACGGCTCCCCGGCCTTGTCGAGAAGCTGAGGCAAATTGCGGCCCTGCCGATTTAGAGCGGCCGGGAACGCGGGAGCCGGCTATTTTCCGGCCTGGCGATGGTCCCGATTCACGGCCTGTGGACGCCGCACACTGTTACTTTGGTTTTGGGTTTGGCAGCGAAACACCGCCCGTTGCCGGCCTTGTTTGATTACGCTGTGACCGTGAACCCACAGCGCCGGGCCGTGCTCGGAGCAGCGGCGCGTCGTATTTCTCGCTGGTTTCGAGCGCGGAGTTTTTTGTCTAAATGCGACGCGATTTTTGACGCATTTGAAAAGTGCGTCCGCTCGTGGGGTTCGATCAGCGCGCTGCCATCACGAGAATTGTGCGAACAACGCCATCTTGTGGTGTTCAACTGCATTCTAAACCCGGCGCATCCGCCCGACCAAAAGGCAGCGCTGTGGTCTGCCGGAAAGCCGCTGAGAATTGACTCGCGACTGTTCCAAGACCTCGGCAAGGCCCAGTAACATTCGGGGCGGTCTCGTGCATTCCCACTTGGTTTTCGGCTCACCGCTCACACCCTTTCACGCATGACATCACACGCCGTTCACCTTCGCCGCCGCTGGATTTTCGCAGCAACGTTGGCTGGTCTGATCGTCATCGCCTCGAGTCGCAGCGTCGTCGAAGGACCCTCGATTCGCAATTTTGACAAAGTTGCTCATTTTTTTGTCTACGGACTTCTAGCTACACTGGTAGCACGAGCTTTGGTGGGAAAGCGGGCTTTTTGGGCCATCGTGATCGCTTCTGCTTTCGGCGTGAGCGATGAATTTCATCAACATTTCACGCCCGGGCGCTCAATGGAATTCATGGATTGGGTGGCGGACACCCTCGGGGCCACGCTGGCGGTCGGCCTTTACACCTATTGGGCGTGGTATCGGAAATTGCTGGAATCAGCGCTCTGGGGGCCTCGTAATGCCAAAGTAGCGGAAAACTCCGCCCCAGGCCTATGACGCCCGAATCTGCCGCCCAACGCATCGCGACCCTCACCGCCGAAATTCGGCGGCATGATGAACTTTACCGCAACCGCGCGCGGCCCGAGATCGGAGACTTTGAGTACGATGCTTTAAAGCGCGAACTGGAAGAACTTGAGCGTCAGTTCCCTGCGCTCATGGTGCCGGATTCCCCGACCCAACGCGTTGGTGATGACCGCGCCGATGGTTTCGTGCGCACCAAGCATCGCCTCGCGATGACTACGCTCGACAACACCTACGACGAGGGCGAACTCCGCGATTTTCACGCGCGCCTCGCCAAACTGTTTGGCCGCGAGGACCTCATGTATTCCGTCGAGCCCAAGATCGACGGCGCCTCGATCAGTGTGACCTACGAAAACGGTAAACTCGTCCGGGCCGTCACGCGCGGTGATGGCGAGGAAGGCGATGACGTCACCGCTAACGTGAAAACCATCGCGCTCCTGCCCCACACCCTGCGCGCCCCGTCTGATCTTACGGTGCCGTCCGTGCCGGCGTTAGTAGAAATACGTGGCGAAATCTTTTTACGATTTTCCGAATTCGCCCGCATCAATCAGGCGCAGGAAGAAGCCGGTCTCGAACCCTACGCGAATCCGCGCAATCTGGCCGCCGGCACACTCAAGCTCTTGGACGCGGCCGAAGTTCGCGCACGAGGTCTTGAGATTGTGCTCTACGGTTTTGGTGCGCTTGAACCGCAAGATGTGTTGTCGTCGCAGTCGGATGGGCACGCGGCCCTCGCGCACTGGGGCCTGCCGACCCTAGAGCACCGCCGCACGGTGCGCGGTATCGAGGCTGTGGTAGCGGCGATCCGCGAACTCGATGCGCACCGCTCACTGTTGCCTTACGCGACCGACGGCGCCGTGGTAAAACTCGATGATTTCGCGCTGCAACAGCAGGCGGGCTTCCGCGGCGAAGGTCAGAGTGCGCGTAAACTTTCTCCGCGCTGGGCTTGCGCCTATAAATTTGCCCCCGAGCGCGCCGAGACGCGGCTCAAGGCGATTACTATTCAAGTTGGGCGCACGGGTGTGTTGACCCCAGTGGCAGAGCTCGAGCCCGTGCAGCTCGCGGGCACAACCGTGGCCCGCGCGACGTTACACAACCGCGACGAAATCGCGCGTAAAGATATCCGCGTCGGCGACACCGTTTATGTGGAGAAAGCGGGCGAGATTATCCCCGTTGTAATCGGCGTCAATTTGGCGCGCCGTTCGCCCGAGTGCGCGGCCTATGTATTTGCGGAAACCTGTCCGGTCTGTGCCACCGCCACCGTGCACGTAGCTGGCGAAGTTGCGATTCGTTGCCCAAATCCCGATTGCGCGGCGCAACTGGTCGGCCGGCTCGACTACGTCGCCGGTCGAGGTGTACTTGACCTCGAAGGTCTGGGCGGTGTCGTGGCGGAAAAACTTGTTACCAGCGGGGCCGTGCGGGAGATGTTTGAACTGTTTGCGCTCGAGGCGGACTCGCTCGGGGCGATGAATCTTGGCACCCCTGAGGCGCCGCGCATTTTGGGGTTAAAAAACGCGACAAAGATCGTTGATGCGATTGCGCGGGCCCGGCGTTTTGATCTCGGGCGGTGGTTGTTAGCACTGCAGATCCGCGATGTGGGCGGGGCGACCGCCCAGGATATTGCGGCTGCGCACGGCACCCTGGAAGCGGTGGCGCATTCAGAAATTTTGCCGCGACTGGCGCGCTTGGCCGCTGTGGTCGAAGCCATGAGCGAGGTGAGTCCGCGCTCTCGGCTAAATCCGCCTAAAGATGAAAACGAACGTCAGGCCCGGGCTGCACGCTACGCCTCACTCGCCGGGGAAAAAGCCGAACTTGAAGCGATCCGTGAACGCACCCCTGGGGCAGAAAAAATTGGCGCTGAAGTAGCCCGGCACACGGTGGCATTTTTTCGTTCGGAACGCGGGCAGCGCTCACTCCAGCGTTTGGCCGAATTAGGCATCGCTCCCGTGGCTGCGCGACTGGCGACGGCTCCATTGGTCGGTGTTTTCTCCGGCAAAACCTTTGTGCTCACCGGGACCTTGCCTACGCTCACGCGCGAAGCGGCAGCGGCAAAAATCGAAGCGGCCGGTGGGAAAGTAAGCGGTAGCGTAAGTAAAAAAACTAGCTACGTGCTCGCCGGCGAAGAAGCGGGTTCTAAGCTGGAAAAAGCTCAGGCCCTAGGCGTGGCGGTGATCGACGAGGCGGAGTTCCTTCGCCTGCTCGGGCCGGCTTAACCGCCGAGTTTGAAGCTGGCGCTCACCTGGAAGACGGCGCTTACGATCGCAAAGGCGATGAAACCGACAAAAGTGAACACTCCACCCAGCACCACCCCGGCGATCATTTTGGTGAACACGTTCAATTGGCTGGTGATGATTTTTTGGTAGGCCTGCGCGATTTGTTTTAAGCTAGGGACGACGTTGCCCGTGTTTTCCCCGATCGATAGGCGATCGAGGACAAGGTCAGGAAAACAGCCGGTGCGCATCATCGCGACTGAAAGCGACTCGCCCTCGAGTACGCGTCCGGTAGCGGTCTTGAAGGCCTCGCGATGAACTTCGTTGCCGATTTGTTTTTCCGTCATGCGTAGCGCTTCGGAAGCGGTGATCCCGTTTTCAAGCAGCACGGATAGCGTCTGGCTAAAAGAGAGCACCGTCTGCGCCACGATGAACGGGCCGATGAGCGGGAGCTTGAGAAGCCAAGCATCGGTCTGCGCGCGGCCGGCGGGGGTCTGCCGCCAAGCGAGAAAAGAAGTGATCCCGATCACGACGGCGACGACCGCCATGATACCCCAGATACTGAGGGCGAAGTTGGAGGCACCGATGAGTAGCTTGGTCGAGGTGGGCATCTTGCCACCGAGCGAGCTGAGCAGGGTCTGCAGTCGCGGCAAAAGAAACGTGAGGAAAAATAGTATCACCCCGCCCGACACGAAGACCATGAACACCGGGTAGGCGAGGGCCGACAGGAGCTGGCTTCGCAGTTCGCGTTGCTCGACTAAGTGCGCGATCAGTCGGGCTAGGGTGTCGTTGAGTGAGCCCGTAGCCTCGCCGGCCTGGATCAAGTTGACCGTGGCCGTATCGAACACCTCGGGGTAACTTCCCAGGGCGCGAGAGAGTGGGGCCCCTTCGCTGATGCGTTCCCAGACGCCCGCGCAGAGGGTGCGCAGACGCGGTTCTTTGATGCGCGTTGAAAGCAGGCGTACGGCCTCACCCGCGGACAGGCCGCTGCTGGTTAGATCGTGCAGCGATTCGAGAAACGGCAGGCGCTCGGAGCGGCGCGGCGCTTGGGCGGCGATTCGGGCCGCGGATTTTGGCGCGCGCTTGGCATTAGCCTTGCCGCCCTTACTGACGGGGCCTGCTTGCAACTCGGTGACGCTGGCCACGTGCAAGCCGCGGGCCGTGAGCATGCGTAGAGCGTCTTTGCGGCTCGGGGCATCGAGCTCGGCGTTGACGGATTGGCCGGCGCGGTCGCGGGCACTGTAAGCGAAGCGAGCCATGTTACTTTTCCACCACGGTCACCACGCGCAGGACTTCCTCCAGCGTGGTGTGGCCGGCTTTGACTTTTTCCCAGCCACTCTGGCCGAGGGTGCGCATGCCTTGCTTGCGGGCGGCTTGCGTCAAGGTCCGCGTACTTTCGCGTTGGAGGATCAGCTCGTGGAGCTCGTCGTTCAGGCGAAAGATTTCGAATAGCCCAATGCGCCCGCGGTAGCCCGTGCCGCGGCAGCGGTCGCAGCCGACGGGGTGTTTGAGGGCGGTGACGAGTTCAGCCTCGGCGGCGTCACACTCAAGGATGGCGAGAGTTTCCAAGAGTTTAACTTTGCTGATAGGCTCCGGCGCAGAGCAGTTGGGGCAGAGGCGGCGGACGAGGCGCTGGGCGATGACCAGCTCGATGGCGGAGGCAACGAGAAAGGGCTCGATTCCCATGTCGACTAGCCGCGTGATAGCCCCTGGGGCATCGTTGGTGTGGAGGGTCGAGAACACCAAGTGACCAGTCAGCGAGGCGCGGATGGCGATCTCGGCGGTGTCTTTGTCGCGGATTTCACCGACCATAATGACGTCGGGGTCCTGACGCAAAATGGAGCGAAGGGCGCTCGCGAAAGTCAGTCCGATCTCAGAGCGGATCTGCATCTGGTTCACGCCAGGGACTTCGTATTCAATCGGATCCTCGACGGTGATGATACGCAGATCCGTCGAATTAATTTTGCGTAAAAACGCATTGAGCGAGGTGCTCTTGCCAGACCCGGTAGGGCCAGTGACGAGGATAATGCCGTGCGGGTAATCTAGGACGCTGATGATTTGGGCCTGCTCGTCGGGGCTCATGCCCAGTCGATCCATCGTGTACGCTTCTTTCTTCTGATTGAGAAGGCGGAGCGAAACCGACTCAGCATAAATCGTGGGCGCGGTGGCGACTCGGATGTCGAGGACGGTGTTGTTGGCCTTAAAGTTGATGCGACCGTCCTGTGGAAGACGTTTTTCCGAAATGTTCAGGCGCGCCATGATCTTCAAGCGCGAGATGATGGCATCTTGGAAGCGCAGGAGATTTTCCGGGACGGGCACGGGTACGAGCAAGCCATCGACGCGGTAGCGGATCCGCAGTTGTTCTTCCTGGGGTTCGAAATGAATGTCGGTTGCTTGGTCCTCGACGGCTTGTTTGATGACGTCGGTGACGAAGCGAACGACGGCTGCGTCCTCGTCGACGACTTCTTCGGCTTGTTGGACGGTTTCGGGGGCGACGTAGGATTCATCGCCGTCTTCAAGGGCGCCGGAGCCCACGCCGAAGTTTTCAATGATGAGCTGATGGATACGCTCCGGTACAGCCAAATGCCACACCAGTGGGCGCGGGGTAAACGTCCGCAACCAGTCGGCCATGATCGCATCCGGGAGCCACGCGCTCGCCAGATGTAGAGGGGTGCTGGGGGTCGTTTCTACGGCGTCTTCGCCTTCGGGCGTAGCGGGACCAAACAGGATCGGGATGATCTGATAATCGTGCACCAGGCGGGCGGGAAGCAGGCCGCGGGCGGCCGGATCCGTCTCTAGGTTACTGGCAATATCGAGCCCGGCCTCTTGAGCGACGGCGTTGAGGGTCTCAGGCTCAGGCAGCGTGAGGGCGGCGGCGAGGGCCGCGAGGCGTTGGCCGCGCGCGGCTTCACGCACGGATTGAAGTTGTTCTTCCGTGAGCCGCGCAGCGATAACCGCGGGCAAGGAGTCAGAGGCGAGCGCAATCATCGTGGGAGGCGTCGCGCGGGCTTACTTGAGCTGCTCGAGCAAGGTTGGTTTCGCCGGCTTCGAAGGATCGATGAGGTACTGGTTAATCTGCTCCTTATTGGAGAGAGTATCGATATTCTTTTTGGCGTCGGCGGAAACTTCGTTGGGCTTGATGACGTGCGGGCGAACGAAGAGGAGTAGCTCGGTGCGTTCAACCGACTTTGATCGTCCACCGAGCAGTTGGCTGATAATCGGGATCTCGGCCAGGAAACCGATCTTGGCTCGGTCGTTGCCGTATTTTTGGCGTTGGAGGCCGCCCAGAACAACCATTTGGCTATCGTAGACGTTGATGAACGAGGTGGCCTGACGAGTGCCGATGATCGGAACTTGGTTGCCGTCGATCGTGGTGCTGCCAAGGAGGTCATCCACCTTTTGGTCGATTTTCAGTTGGATGCTGCCGTCATCGCCGATCAACGGAGTGACCTTTAGGTCGATGGCGATACTTTGATACGTGTAGGTAGAACTCGTGCCCCCGGTGGTCGAGACGCTGGTGGTGCCCGTTACAACGGGGCGTTTTTGGCCGACAACGACTTCGGCTTCCTTGTTGTGGGTGGTGACAATCGTGGGGGCAGACAGGACATTGACGTTGCTGCGTGTACCCGCGTCGCTGAGGGCCGCCTTTAAGGAGAGCGGGTCAACAATGCCCTCTGTGATGTTCCAGCCGGCGACGGCCCCCGAGAAGTTAGTGATGGAGCGGGCTCCCGTGGTGGCTTTGGTCGAGGCCGTAAGGTTGAGGGCGGTGAGACCGGTTTTGTCGGTATCGCTCAACGTGACTTCCGCAATGATCACTTCGATGCGGACTTGGGCGAGGATGATGTCGATTTTGTCGACGAGGTCCTTAATGAGTCGGATGTCGTCGCCGGTGCCGGAGACGATAACTGCGTTACTGCGTTCGTCGTAAGTGACGGTGACCAGAGCGCTAAATTCATTGGTGCCTGCCAGGCCGGCGGCTTCGGGGCCACTGAGCGTAATCGGCCCCGCTGCGGGTTGGGGAGCGACCGGCTGAGGCGCTGCGGGTTGGCCAGGCACGGTGACTTGGCCTGGGCGGACGGACTGGGCGGAGGCTTTTTGAGCCGCGTTAGTCTGGCCGGTGACAAGCTGGGTGAGTAAAGTAGAAACATCTTTGGCGGCCGCATGTTTAAGGTAGATGACTTCGTTGCGGGTGTTGGGGTCGGCCTTCACGTCGAGTTTGGCGATCAACTCGTCGAAGAAGGGATACTGGCGCGGGTCGGCGATGAGGATGATTTGGTTGGTGCGATCGTCGGCGTTGTACGTGGTGCTGGTGCCAAGCTGCGTCTGTAGGCTGCCGCTCAAAACCGTGCGGAGCTTGTTGACGAGGTCGGAGGCCTTGGCGGACTTCAATGGGTAGAATTTGGGGTTCAGTCCAGTGGTGGCCGGCCGATCGAGGGTTTTGATCAGGTTTTCGATCCGCTGCAGATTGGAGACCGAATCGGTGACGAGCGCAGCGTTGGTTTTATCCAAGACCACCACGCCACCGCCGACCCCTGGCGTCAGTAAGCCTTGCAGCTGAGGCATAAATTCGTTCACGCGCAGAAAATCAAATTGGAAGACCTTGGTGGCGATTTTACCGGAGGCGGGTTGATCAAACGCGGAGCCAGCGATCATTTCTGGTGCCTCGGTCTTGGCCTGCGCGAGGGCGATGACTTTGAGGAATCGCTCACCCAGCGGGGCCACGCCGATTTGGTTCAAGGCGAGCAGGGTCTCGATCGCCAAGATAAGCTCGGAGCGCGGAATAGGGCGATCGATCACCAGCGTGTACTCAGCTGTAGGCAGCGCGGCGGGGCGCAAAATGCTGCGGCCCGTGTGGAATTCGAGCGCGGCGAGGACTCCGTCGATGGGGAGCCCGCTGATTTTAAACGACGGGATGATCTCATCGCCGTTGGGTTTGACGTCGGGTGCGACGGGCTTCGCGGCCTGAGCGGGAGCCTGGGCGAACAGGGCAGTGGAAAAAGCAAACAGGCTGGCGACGAGGCTCAGGCGGGCGATACGCGAGGTCATGCGGGAGGGGGCGATAAAAAAAGGTTAAGCGCCAGAGGCGCAAAGAGGTATTATTGAGAAGTAAGCAGGCGGGGTTGTAAACGGTCTTGTGTCATGACGCCGCACGGTGAGGAAAGTTGCCTGTATTTATTTTCTTCTGCTGGCCTAAGGCCTTTAACTTCACCCTCGGATTTTTAAGTTAACGTCTCTGCCCCCTCTCGCAAAGTTCTGCAGGGCCTAGTTTGTGGGAAAAAACTTAAATTGCGCGCGTTTTTTTCGCTTTAGTTCTAATAAATTTATGAGGTGAGCGCCTCCTCTCCGCCCTAAACGACCGGGTTTTCGCGCCGTCAGTTGAGATAAAATAATTCCATTTTTTCGACGTAAAACCCCCAGCGCGTGGTCGATTTTTTTACCCCTGCCCCCTTTTTTTCGCCCGGGGGTGGGTTAATTCTGAATGAGCCAAGGTGGGTCATTTCCTCACGAGCGTTGCGACGCTCGAGCACAGTCCCTTCCAGAACCCCCAAGTAGCTCGTGTCCTCCAGGAAGGTGGAGTTTTCGAGCAAACGACTTTCCAATCAACTTTTCTAATAGTTCAGCCACCCTGCGTTTTGCCCAAACAAGAACCCTCGGAAGAAGGGTGTAGGATTGGATTTGCCGCTTGCGGGCGGGGGTGCTGGGGCCAACGGTTTTAATGCGATGGGTAACTCTTTTGGAAAACTTTTTACAATCAGTACTTGGGGCGAGAGCCATGGTCTTGGCGTCGGTGTCACCATCGATGGTTGCCCGCCGGGCTTGCCGATAACGGCCGAGGAGATCCAAGTTGAACTCGATCGGCGTCGGCCAGGCCAGAGCGACATCGTGACACCGCGTAAAGAAGAGGATAAAGTCGAGATCTGGTCGGGGATTTTTGAGGGCAAAACCACGGGCACGCCGATTACTTTGATTGTGCGTAATGCTGACCAGCGCTCCAACGCCTACGACGAGATGCGCGATAAATTTCGCCCCTCGCACGCCGATTTCACCTACCAGCAAAAATTCGGGCTACGTGATCATCGTGGCGGCGGTCGTAGTTCGGCGCGCGAAACCGTCGGTCGCGTGGCCGCTGGGGCTATTGCAAAAAAGATTTTAGCCCAACGCGCTACGAGCGGCTTAGGTGGCGTAGAAATCCGAGCGTTTTTGACGCAGGTGCACGATATCGCTGCACCTGCGGAAGCGTTGGTGAATTTCCCTACTTTAGCGGAAGTCGAGGCGACTCCGGTGCGTTGCCCGCACCTGCCGACGGCAGAAAAAATGATTGAACGCATCAAGGCCGTCCGCAGCGAAGGCGATTCCGTAGGCGGCGTGATCGAGTGCCGTGTACGCGGTTTGCCGGCGGGCTTGGGCGTACCTGTCTTCGACCGACTTGAAGCGGATCTAGCCAAGGCGATGCTTTCGCTTCCTGCCACCAAAGGCTTTGAAATTGGCAGCGGCTTTGCCGGCGCTCAGTTGCGCGGCAGCGAACACAATGACGCCTTTGAAAATCGCGCCGGTGCGGTGCGCACGGCGACCAATCGCTCCGGCGGGGTCCAGGGCGGCATCAGTAACGGCGAGGAAATTGTTTTCCGCGTGGCCTTCAAACCGACGGCGACGATCTTGCAGTTGCAGGCGACCGTGGACAAAACGGGCGCCTCGACTGAGCTCATGGGGCGTGGACGTCACGACCCGTGCGTTGTGCCGCGCGCGGTGCCGATTATCGAGGCGATGGCGGCCTTGGTGCTACTCGATCACTGGCTGCGCCAGAGCGCGCAGTGCGGTACGTTTAAATTTTAAGTCGGACCGGCGAAAGAATCGTTCGCACTTTGGCGAAGCTTCGCATTGAGTACTGGATAAAATGAACAGCGTGGAAAAACCTTTGGTGTATGTGATTCTCGGCGCGGCCGGCTCTGGCCGGCGCGAGGTGTTGTGCGATCTCATTGAAGGCGGCCTAGGCGAAGACGCGCGACCTGCGGTGATGCTAGCATCTGCGGAACCAGCGACGGAGATCGACGCTAAGTTGCCCGCGGTCTCACGCTGGAGCTGGACTCTGGCGGGCACCATCGAAGCGGACTTGCCCGAGGCTGCGACGCATGTGTTTTTCGTGACGGACGGGCGACGCAGTCCGGTCGACCAGATGGAAGCATTTAAGTCTTGGGTGGAAATGAAGCCGGCGGCGATCGCGCGGGTTTACACCGTCATTAATTGCCAGTTGGCGGAGAAACATCCGGCGCTGCGCGCCTGGTATGAGGCGTGCGTACATTTTTCCGATGTAGCGCTGCTTAATCGGCGCGAAGGCGTGGGCAACAAATGGATGAGTGATTTTCGGGCGTTTTTCGCCGATCAATTTGTGCCGTGTTTGTTTGAATTCGTGAAGGCCGGGCGGGTGAAAAATCCCCCGCTGATCCTCGAGCCGCAGGCGCGGCGGATGACGCACATTTTTGACGACGAGCTCGAATGGTTTGTCGTCGACGAAGAAGGCGTCGAGGACGACGGCAGCGATGCGAAGGACGGCGAGGAGGAAGAAGTCCAAGTCGCGCGCGAGGAAGATCCGTATTTTGCGCGCGATGCGGCGGGCCGTCGCGCGAAGCGCATCGTTGAGATTGCTGAATTGCTACCCAAAGTGGACGGCGCTTCCGCAGCGGAAACGACCTGAGCGGCGAAAAAATAAAAAGCCCCGCACTCGAAGATTCGAGCCGGGGCCGAAGAGAAGTGGAGGTGAAAAGCGCCGGTTATTTGGCGGCGGCGACAGCGGCCACAAAGGCTTTGGCTTTGGCGGTGATCGCAGCCCAATTTTTTTCCTTCAGGGCCTTGGCCTCCACGAGGGAACTACCCGCTGCGGTCGCGAAAGCACCTGCTTTAAGGAACTCGCCGATGTTGTTTTCATTCACGCCACCGGTGGGCACCATCTCGATGTGGGGGAGTGGGGCTTTGACCGATTTGATGTAGCCGGGGCCGAAGAATTCAGCGGGGAAAATCTTCGCCGCATCCGCGCCCGCTTCCCAGGCGTTGACGATTTCGGTGGGGGTGAAGGCGCCAGAGAAGATGGGCACACTGTAGCGTTTGCACAGCGTGATGACATCCGGACGGAGAGCCGGGGTGACGATAAATTTGGCGCCCGAGAGAATGCCGGCGCGGGCGGTCTCGGCGTCGAGGACCGTACCGAGGCCGAAGAGAAAATCAGGCAGTTCCGAGGTGGCTTTCTCCAGCATGCGGATGGCCCCAGGGGTCGTCATGGTAAGCTCGATGCTCGTGAGGCCACCTTCGGCCAGGGCCTTGGCGCAGTCCAGGAGACCGTCGGGATTGTCGGCGCGAATGAGGGCGATGACGCGCTCAGTGCGGAATTTCTGCAGAATGGCTTCTTTTTTCATGAAAGGCCTTAGGTTGAGGCGCAGCGCGCGGGGAGGGAAACCAAATTTCACGCTCCCCCAGCGATCGTGGGGATGCTGCCAAACGGGGAGCGTTTAATTCGCAGTCGAGGAAGCCGCACTATTAAGACCCACTGCAGCCGGTGCATTAGCGGAACGCTCCAGATTAGCTTTGGCCGTAGGGAGTCTGGATTCAGCCGCGGTGGAGGAGGAGGAGGGCGTGGGAGCGGGGGCTGGAGCTGGGGCTGGAGCTAAGGCTTCCGTTTTGTTTGCATTGGCGAAGCGGCCCCGGGCAAGTTCCATCGCTTTGGCGCGTTGCTCCGCGGTCATGTCGCGCTCGATCAGGGCCATATTGCGCTGGGCCGTAGGGTTACCTTTGGCATTGGGCAGATTGGTGTTGGCCAAATTAAAATAAATGTGGGCTTCGACTAGGTCCTTCGGCGTGCCATCACCCACGGCATACCTATAGCCGAGATTGATCTGAGCGGGGGCGTGACCCCGGTCCGCGGCCATGCGGATCCAGCGGACGGCCTCGGCGCTGTCTTTGGTTAGGCCCATTCCTGCCTCATAAAGTAGCCCTAGATTATATTGGGCGATTTCGTTGCCCTGCAGTGCGGCTTTGTGATACCATTTAGCGGCTTCAAAATAGTCTTGGCCGATGCCTTTGCCGGTTTGGTACAAAATGCCCAGATTGACTTGGCCCAAAGCGTTGCCGAGTTCTGCAGACTTGCGAAAATAGGTAAGCGCTTCGGCCGGGTTTTTTTGTACCCCACTGCCCGTAGCATACATAAAACCTAGGTTACAGAGCGCGGAGGTGCTGCCCAGCTGGGTGGCTCTGCGGTACCATTTTACCGCTTCGGTGTTGTTTTTGGTAATACCATCGCCGGTGGCGTATTTTTGCCCGAGCAAGGTCTGGGCTTCGGGGTAGTCTTGTTCAGCCGCTTTTTGTAGCCATTGTACGGTTTCGAAAGCGTCCTTGCTAGTGCCTTCACCGCGTTCGCACATGAGGGCGAGTTGGTACTGAGCGGATGCTTTGCCTTGTTCGGCGGCTTTCCGATACCAACGCGCGGAATCCGCGGGCTTATTGGCTAATTTTAGCAGGTGACCGAGTTTATCTTGGCTCGTGACATCGCCTTTCTCGGCCGCTTTTAGCAGCCACTGCACGGCTTGGGTCACCTCTTTGGCCACCCCTATCCCGTTCAGTAAAATCAGACCCAGTTCGCGTTGTGCTCCGACGTTTCCTTGCTCGGCAGACTTGCGATACCATAGGGCCGCTTCGACGCTATTTTTAGTCACGGTTTCGCCCGCGGTGTAGTAATTGCCGAGTTTAAATTGAGCGTAATTATTGCCTCGCTCGGCTGCCTTGCGGAACCAGTAAAAGGCTTCGTTAGGGTCTTTGGCTGGGCCCACGCCGGATTCATACATGAGTCCCAGCTTATATTGGGATCCATTATTGTTTTGCTCTGCCGCTTCCTCATACAAGCGGGCTGCTTGAACCTCAGAAACAAGCTCCTTACTGCCCCCGTTGCTGATCAGATTCAGCTTCACCCGCGCTACGGCGTCGCCGGCTTTAGCCAGTTTGATCAATTTGAGGGCTGATTGCCCTTCCGTTTGTGCATGGGTAACCACTGCAAGTAACACTCCTATCATTAGAAGCAGTGATTTTTTCATGAGGAGGGGACGCAAGGTCAGTGGGTTTGATTAGGGAATAGCTAGGTTCCCTGAACAAATGTAACGGCACAAAAACCCCGGGGCTATACGTTAAATTACGCTGGGTCTTGGGAAAGTTGCCCCCCAGCTCACTTTCCATTGTGAGACTCGCAATAGGTCTGTCCCAGGCCTTGTCCTAAATGAAACATTCCTCTTCACCTCTTCCCCGACAGCGGTAGGGCTGTACCCCAAGAAAAGTAAAATAACGATATCTATGAGCGCAGACTGGTCAATCATCCTCAATTCGTCCTTTTTAAGGATTTAGTCTATGGAACGGGCTGAGCTCAGGAAGCGTCTTTTCAAAGCTTAGGGCTAAACTCAAAACTTTGCTAGTGTGCTTCCCGTCCGCTCGATAGCGACTCATTGCCCTGCTGACTCTTTTTTTAAATATTGGAGTACTTTTCGATGGAGGCGCGATCTTGAATCACGTGGAGAACAACGAGTTGGATGTCATCCGGGCGCAAATGACAGATCTCAAACGCTGCAGGATCGACTTTAGTGGCATAACCGGACCATCCGCCGGGGTTGGTGACAAAGCGGGAGGCGTAGTCCGCAAGGTGAATCAGGGCCGCTAATTTCTGATCCTTTTGGGGTTGGTGGTGAAAGGCTACGGCATCCGTGACTTCCTGGGGGATTTTCCATTTCTTTAAAAGTCGCGCGCCGATTTGGGCATGGTCGATTTTGCAGTACTCGGTTTCGATATTAACCCAGTTGAAATCTTTATCAAAAGCCGCTTTCTTTACCTCGGGCAACCGCTGCATGAGATCGGCGCTGAGTGCAGCCTTACCCGTGTCGTGCATGAGACCACCGATGAAGGCGAGGGTGGGATTGATCGAATCGCGACCCGTCTCCTCTAAAATCTGGCACAGGCGCATCGCTATCAGGGCCACGACGACGGAGTGCACCCACAGTTCACGACGTTGCATGCCATAGCCCTTATGCTCATTCGCGAGGATTTTGCCTACGCTGAGCGCTGAGACGAGTCTTAGAATGGCGGTGTATCCCAATTTAAGCACCGCCATATGCAACATATCGAGCACCTCATCGTCGGTGAACTTTCGCTCGATGGGGTTGCCCTTCTCATCGACCTGCGGGTCATCGTCGGTGTCCAGTTTGCGCACAAGCTGTCCTGCGAGTAACCGGTCAGAAAAGAGGGCCACCACGACGTGGTCGTTTTCCTGCGTGGGATTACCTAGCATCACCATCAGCCGACAGACGACCTCGAGCGAGGTCGGCAGCTTGCCCATCTGTCGATTCACACGCTCGACTACATCGTCTATGTGGTTGGCGCTAATAGGATTTTCTCGGGCTGCCCCGCCTCCTGGATTACGATTTTGCCCGTTGCGTTACGAACCGAAATGTTGCGCATGCCTGAGCCTCCTAAGGCTTCAAGAGCATCTTGGAGTCCTACCGCCTTGAGGGAATCGCGGATTTTGGCGGCAACGATCCGGCCTAAATTGAGCTCAAAAGGTGCAGGTTGGTCTGGGCTCGACCCTGCGGGCGTAATCTCACTGCCACCCACTAAGTAGACTTTAAACCGTTTTAAGGCCTCTTTCCAAGCTTCACCACTCGAGTATTGGCTGGAAATGCGGTGCAGCGATTGGATCAAATGGGCTACGGCGGTATCGCTGTAAGCGTAGGGATTTGATTGCGCAAAGGTCGGGTTACTGTGCGAGTCTGGCATGAGCACGTGAGCGATCGCGGTCGTTTGGACCTGGGCGTCATGAATCACCAGACAGATGCCGAAACCAATTTCATGCGCCGCGAATTCCGCTTCTATGCTATCGGTCACGTAACCATGGGTTGCGTGGACCTGCAAGGTGTTCGAGCTGCTCATACGGGGTAACTTTGGGGGTTTAGGAAGTGATCTTACTGAGTGGTCGATCGGGGTAGATCTTTATCACGTTTTTTATTCCTAAATGAATTTTTAAGTCGGGTGTTAATTGAACCACAAGCTTATACGTATTTTTTTCAGGGCAAAACTTGCCTGAGCCTTTGATCTGATTTTAAATAATTGATTGATATGTATTTGTGAACGTGGCATTGCGTATGCTTAACTCAGGGCATGACCGTAGGCCTCTATCAAAATACCGCCGCTTTAGCCGCCTTGGAGCGCTGGCAGCAGGCGTCCTCGCAAAATATTTCTGCCAGCCAGGTGCCCGGTTTCAAACGTCAGTTAGTTCAGTTCTCCGCCCAACCCTCGGGTGAACTGCGCACCGGCAATTTCAAATCCGATGACATTCTTAGCGGTTCGTTTCCTACCGCTAAAATGCGTTTGGATTTTGCTCCCGGTGAAATGGTTCAGACGCGCCGCGATCTGGATGTCGCTATTTCAGGTGAAGGTTTTTTAAGCGTTCGACTACCCGACGGTCGTGAAGGTTACACCCGCTCGGGCCAATTGTCCATGCGCGCCGACCGTACTTTGGTTACCTCGGATAATCTCCCCGTGCTTGGGGTCGGCCGCGCGCCGATCACCCTGCAAGCGGGCGGCACCATTTCCATTAATGCTGATGGTGAAATCAGCCAGGGTGGTCAGGTTGTCGACACCTTGGCGGTCAGTCGTTTTGCTGATACCCAAAAATTAGAGCCCACCAGCAGTGGCGTGTTTGTGCCGACTGGTAATGAAGCTGCGATTGCAGTCGCTGGTGGCAGCGTGATGCAAGGCTACGTCGAGGGTAGTAATATTTCCCCGATGCGCGAGATGGTCGATTTGGTCGCGATCTCCCGAGCTTACGAAGCGAATCAGAAAATCATCTCCACTCGCGACCAGTTGCTCCAACGCACCTTGGATACGCTCGGCTGATTCCGCCTGCTCTCCACTTTTTTTAGTAAACCTCCGCCATGAATCTTTCCCTTTACTCCGCCGCCACGGGCATGGAGGCCCAACAGCTTAACCTTAACACGATCGCCAATAATCTCGCGAACGTGAACTCGCGTGGCTTCAAGCGGAGCAAGATCGAGTTTCAAGATATGCTCTACCAGAAGCCCCGTGCGGCGGGAGCTCAAAACGGTGGCGGCAACCAATTGCCCACCGGCATCGAAGTGGGTAACGGTACCCGCGTCGTTGCTACCTCTAAAGTTTTTTCTCAAGGTCAACTTACCTCCACGGGTGAAAAGTTCGATCTCGCGATCCAAGGTGACGGCTTTTTTGAAGTGCAACGTCCCGATGGCACCCTGGCTTACACCCGCGACGCCTCCTTCAAAGTTAACGCCACCGGTCAAATCGTTACGAGCGACGGCTTACCCGTCTTAAGCGGCTTCCAAACCGTTCCTCCCGGCACCACCTCGGTCACCGTGGCCGAAAACGGTGAAGTCACCCTCGGTAGCGCGGCCGGTCAACAAACCTTTCGCCTCACGCTCACCCGCTTTGCTAACCCGGCGGGTTTGGAAAGCTTGGGTTCCAATCTCTTCCGTGAGACCACCGCTAGTGGTACTCCTGAGCAAGGCGCACCCAATGAACAGGGCTTCGGCTCCATTCAACAAGGCTACGTCGAGACCTCCAACGTTAACATCGTTGAAGAAATGGTGAACATGATTCTAGCCCAGCGCGCTTACGAATTAAACAGCAAGGCCATCCAGTCCTCCGACGAGATGTTGAAAAACGTCAACGAATTGAAGCGCTGATCATGATCCCTCGGCTTTTCATTATCCTCGGCTTGCTCGTATCGCCCTGGGCCCTACGCGCCCAAAGCGAAGCACCCGAATGGATCGCAGAGGTGACCGAGCGCATTCATAATCATTTTGCGTTGGAAGGCGACTTGCACCTACTCCCGGTGAGCGGCAGCAATTTCGCGCCTAAGGCCGGTGCCCAAGTTTCGATTGTCGAATTTCCCTCCGCTATTTCCTCGCAGATTCTTTTGCGCGTGCGCTCCGAAACTGCCGGTGAAGCCGCTTTAGAACAGACCGTTGTCCTGCGCGCGAATCTCTGGCGCTCCGGCTGGAAACTGCGCCAACCCAGCCAACGGGGTGATTTACTGGATACTTCGACCCTGGAACCTGTCCGGATCGATGTACTCAGGGACCGCGAAGCTTTGTCCTCGATGCCTCAAGGTGAATACATTTTCACCCGCGCTGTGCCGCCGGATCGCCTGCTCACCTGGCGCGACTTGGCCGCCCGTCCCATCGTGCGCCGTGGGCAAGTCGTAGAAGTGCTCGCCCAGAGCGGTCCGGTCTCTGTGTCGCTCAAGGGTATGGCGATGCAGGATGGAGCCCGCAACGAGATGATCCGCATCCGCAACATCCAGTCCAACCGTGAATTCACCGCGCAGGTCATCGCCGAAAGTCGCGCGGTTATCCGCCTCTAATCCATGACGCTCCGTCTCACCTTTTTGATCCTCGCTTTGGCCGGCCCGTTGTCCGCGCAATCGCTTTGGCTCGCGGCCGGTTCCCGTGAGTTGTCACTCACGTCTGACCCCAAGGCCGCCCGCGTCGGTGATATCATCACGATCATCATCGCTGAATCCACCTCGCTTTCCTCCTCTTCCAATAAGACGACTAACACCGCCGATAGCGCCCAGGGTGCGGTTTCTCAATTTTTGTTCCCACCCTCCGTCAGCGGTTTTGGCACCCAAGGTGGCCAATTGCCCGGTCTGGGTTGGGGCGGCAAGTCCGACTACAGCGGCGGCGGTAAGGTTAATAATTCTCAGGTCGTCACCGGTCGGGCCGCGATGCTCATTTCCGATGTCTTACCCAACGGTAACCTCGTGATTGAGGGCGCCCGCCAAGTCAGTTTCTCCGGTGAGACTCAGCACGTCGTACTGCGCGGCATTGTGCGTCCCGCGGATATTTCCCCGGCTAACACCGTCTTATCGACTAATATCGCGGAGGCCCGGCTCGAATTCTTAAGCGAGGGCGAACTCAGTAGCGCCCAGAAACGCGGCTGGTTGAGCAAACTCTACCAAGCCATTCGTCCCTTCTAACCATCGTTCCATGCTGACCCGTCTTCTCATTGCTCTGATGGTACTCACTCCGGCGCTCCACGCGACCCGGGTTAAGGACATGTCGTTTGTGAGCGGCGGCCGCTCCAATCAATTGATCGGTTACGGTATCGTAGTCGGCTTGGCTGGCGATGGCGATTCCAACGCCGTCACGACCCTCCGCTCAGTTGCCAATATTCTCCAACGCAACGGGCTCACCGTCGATCCCACGCAGATCAAAGCCAAAAATTCTGCTGCGGTCATGATCACCGCCGACATCCCTCCGTTTCTTAAACCCGGTGCTCGCATCGATGTTACCGTCTCCTCGATGGGTGACGCGAAAAGCCTCCAAGGCGGCGTCCTCCTCCAAGCCCCTTTAATGGGCGCTGATGGCCGCGTCTACGCAGTCGCTCAAGGCGGCTTGGCGGTCGGTGGTTTCATTGGTGGCGCGGGTGGCGCCGGTGGGGCGACGGTGCAAAAAAATCACCCCACGGTCGGCCTCATCAACGGTGGCGGCATCGTCGAGCGCGAGATTCACACCGAAACCGTGCGGGACGGAGCGATCTCGTTTGAGTTGTTCAACCCGGATTTTACTTCGTCAAGCCGCTTGGCCGACGCGATCAACGCCGCTTTCCCTGATGCTGCGACCGCGATCGACGCGGCCTCGATTTCGGTCATCGTACCTCCCGCTTATCTGGGCCGCGAAGTGACCTTCCTCGCCGATCTTGGCACAATCGAAGTGCACCCCGATTCCATTGCCCGCGTCGTGATCAATGAGCGCACCGGCACCATCGTCGCGACCTCATCTGTGCGGGTCTCCCAAGTTGCCATTAGTCACGGCGCCCTCACCGTTTCCATCGCTTCCACGCTCAACGTTTCCCAACCCAATGCTCTCGGCGGTGGCCAGACGGCCGTGACCCCCACGACGCAGACCAAGGTCACCGAAACTAAGGGTAAATTCTCCGTCGTCGAAGAAGTCCCTACGATCGACCGACTCGCGGTAGCCTTAAATGCCCTCGGGGTCACCACCCGAGAGATGATGGCGATCATGCAGGCTCTTAAATCCGCCGGCGCTTTGCAGGCCGAACTCGTGATCAACTAACGATGAACGTCGCCTCCATCAATACCGCCGATTCCAACCTGAGTTCGCTCATGGCGCAAGGCGCCAAAGCCGCGGGCAAAGGCAACGAACCGATTACGGCCGCCGAACGCGCCAAAGTTGCCGCTACGTTCGGCTCGTTGCTCATGCGCGAGATGCTCGATCCGGTGATCGAGCCTATGCTGAAAGGCCTCCAAGGCTCCTCCAGTAGCGGCGGCGGCGGGGGCATGTACTCTCACCTCATCAAAGACGCTTTGGTTTCTTCACTCAGTCAAAACGGCGCCGGTGGCCTGTCGGCCGGTTTTGAACATCACTTTTCTCCTCCCTCTAGCGCGGCACTAAAACCCGCCTCCCAACCATCATGATCATGGAATCATCCGAAATTGTAACGTTACTCCGCCAGGAAATGGCTGGTTACGGCTGCTTGCTCGCCCTTTTTGACGAGCAACAAGGCCACCTCTGGCGTCGCGAGGTTGAAAAAGTTCTAGAAACCGCCGCGATCATCGACCAGCAGGTCATTGAATCCAGCCAGTACCGTGAAGCCCGCGAGAGCTTCCTCGTGGCTTTTGCCCGGTCCCACGGCCAGCCCGGCGGCGCCACCCTGCGGCAACTTTTGCCGTTTTTCCCCGTCGACGAGCGCCCCATGCTCGAGGCCTTTATCGATGAGATTAACCACTTAATTCACCGCGTGCGCCGTCGCGCCCGTCAGAACCACGCCTTTATGGAAAAGATGCTGGATCTGCACCGTGAACTAGTCGGGGGTACCACCCCGGGTTCGGCCGGCACCATGTATGCCCCCACCGGCCGGGTGGCCGATGAAACCTTTGCTGCTCCCTCCCTGCAGCAGGTCGGTTAATTTTTTTAATTTATGTCTGGATTAAACGGATTATACGACGCGCTCCGTATGGGGGTCTCCGCCCTCAAGACGCAGTCGCGCGCGATTGAAACGGTGAGCCGCAACATGGCTAACGTTAACAATCCGACGTATTCCCGCCAACGCGTGGTTTTTGGTAACGTCGCCCCCATCGGGGGTGGTACGGCGGTGTCCGTGGACGCCCTGCAAGTCGAGCAGTTGCGCGATGTGCTCCTCGATCGCCAAGTCACCCGGGAGAAATCCGCGGAAGCCGCTTTGGCTGCAGAAACCGCCGCCTATGACCGGGGTGAAACTGCCATGGGCGAAACGATTTCCAGTGTAAAGGACCCGACCGCGACTGCCACCGGTGGGGGCAACAGCTTGGCCAACGCGATGTCAGGATTTTTTGGGGCCGCCCGTCAGCTCGCCACCGATCCCACCAACGCGACCCAGAAGCAAATGTTCTTCCAGACGGCGAAGACCATGGCAGAACGTTTCCAATTTTCGCATGAGCGCCTCACCGAGGTGCAAAGTGATCTCACCGATCAATGCAGCAAGGATGTGGAGAAGGCGAATCTCTTACTTTCCTCCATCAAAGACTTGAATGCCTCCATCGCCTCGCAGGAGAGTTCGACGGGGCAAAAGGCACTTTCCTTAAGGGACGAACGCCAAGCCCGACTCGAGGATTTGTCGCAAATCATGAGTTTTAGGAGCGCCAATCTACCGAACCGAGATAATCAAATAGAGATCACGGCAACCTCCGCCACGGGGGCCGATACGGTGCTACTCTCTGGGGATACCACGGTGAACTCCCTTAGTTTTAACGGGGATACGGTGTATGTCGGCTCCCCGTCCACCGGTACGGCCTTGAATTTGAAGGCGGGGTCGATCACGGGCAATTTGACCGCTCGGGATGGAGCGCTGCAAACCCTGAGCACCAACCTCGATCAGATGGCTAGCCAGATGGTCACCTCGGTTAATGCCGTTTATAATCCCTCCGGCACCACTCAGAACTTTTTTAATCCCACAGGGAAACAAGCCGGCACGATCACCCTCGCCACGGGTTTAACCGAGGCTAATATTCGCGCCTCCGCACCGGGTGGCGCGGCAGGGGATGGCTCCGTCGCACAGGCTATCTCCGAGCTCGACACCCGAACCTTCTCAACCGACGCCGGTGATGCGGTTAATGGGACGCTCGGACAAAGCTACGCCTCTGCGATTTCCTTATTTAGCTACAGCGTGTCGCAAACTAAGATGCAGCACGAAAACCAAAAAGGGGTGTTGAGTGCGATCAGCGGCCAACGGGACAGTGTGAGTGGAGTGTCTTTGGATGAAGAAGCGGCGGAACTAATGAAGTATCAACGCGCGTTCCAAGCTTCAGCCCGTATTTTGTCTCTGATCGATAACGTTCTCGAAACCGTGGTTAACGGTCTGGGCCGATAATTAGGTCAAATCTCACAACTCATGCGCGTCTCCACCGATTTTGTCACCAACACTGCGATCAATGATCTGCGCCGCTTGAGTGAGCAGCAGGCACGCTTGCAGCAAAATATTTCCACGGGACGCCGTCTACTTAAACCCAGTGACGATCCAGCGGCTGCCAGCCGAGTGATCAATCGCCAGATGGAATTGGAGCGGGTCAGTAACTATCAGTCCGCCGCCTCCATGGCGAAGTCGCGATCGCAGTCCTCCCTGACTGCCCTCACCCAAATCCAGAAAATTGCGGGTCGCTTAGGTGAATTAACCTCACTTGCTTCCAGCGCCAGTCCCCAAGGCATGGCGGCCTATGGCGCCGAAGTCGGCCAGTTGCTCGAGCAGGCCACCAACTTCGCCAATACCAAGTTTGGAGCGGACTACATTTTTGCCGGTACGGCCGTTGATGCTCAGCCCTTCAACCCCACGCGCGATGCCAATGGCGCCATTACGACGGTGGCCTACGCCGGGAATAGCCAAGATGCGACACTCTCGATGGGCGATGGTCGCTCGATCGCGCCCTCGCCCGGTGCGGCCACCACTAACCCCGCCATCGCGACTTTCCTCAATAGCATTGTTGCCCTGCGTAACGCGATGGACGCCGGTGACACCGCCGCGGTCAAATCCCTGGACGCAACGATGGGTGCCCACGAAGACACCGTCGTCAATGCAATCGGCACGGTCGCCGCGGTCCAAACCCGGATCGATGCAAATCAGGCTCAGTTAACCGGACGCGCCGACGACCTCAACCGACTGATCTCCGCCGATACCGATGCCGACATGGCTACCTCTATGGTGCGCTTAACCGAGACTCAGACCGCCTACCAAGCCGCCCTAAGTTCCACGGCCAATATCTTCAAACTCTCCCTCCTTGATTACCTCAAATAAGCCCCTCGCTCAGTTTTAATTTAATCTCCCCTTTTTTCTCTATGTTAATGCAAACCGATCAAACCTACGGCGCCGTGAGCTTCACGGTCGATTCCGGCCAACTGGAGCTACCCATAAAACTCGAGTTCCCTCATGGGCTCGTGGGTTTGCCGGATGCGACGGTCGCCACCTTGCAGCGCTTGCCCGGCCAAGAGCCGTTCATGTGGCTTACCTTCAATGGCATGCCGGATCCAATCAATTTTCTGGTGATCGAACCCAATGGGCTCGTCCAAAATTACAGCCCCGAGCTGTTCGACCAAGACGCGCACGAACTCGAGATCACCGGCTCCGGTGATGCCTTTGTGCTCAATATCGTCACCCTGCGTGACACCGCCCCGGCGAGCGCCAGCGTCAACTTGACCGGCCCCATCATCATTAACCGCAACACCCTGCAAGCTAAGCAGGTCGTGATTTCTAACTACATGGGCTATCGCACCCCATACATCCTAGGAGAGGTCTAAACCTATGTTAGTTCTATCTCGTAAGGTTAATGAATGCGTCGTAATCGGGGGCAACATCGAGGTCTTCATCTCGCGGATCGAGGGCGATCTGGTGAAACTCGGTATCGCCGCTCCCCGTGAAATTTCGATCGTTCGCAAAGAGGTCTTAAACGAACTCGCCCGCAGTAACCGCGGGGCCGGAATGTCATCGGCTGGACCTAAGTTTGCGTTGCCCAAGTTGGCGATGCCCATGCTTGCGGCTAAACCAGCCAATCCTGCAGCCACTCCCGGCAGCAATTAAGTTTAGAGGTCGAGGGGCTGCGGTGCGATGAGCACCGTAGCCTTGGTGGTTAGTCTTTTACCGCGGGTAGTTCGATCACTAAGTCGTCCACCCAAGGGGTTTCAAATCCGGAAAGAATATTCCCGCCCGCTTCGGCGACCACCCCGGCAATGAACGCCAAGTCGGAATCCCGAAACACCCTTTCCTCTGATCCTGCTTTTTTGCGGCGGACCCGGCTAATCTCGCGCTTGATTTCAAGCCGCAGGGTGCCCGTATCAATGAGGCTATCTTTGGGGTTTTTAAGGTAGTTTGTCTTTAAAATCAGAGTGATTTTCGGTTCCACCCCCGAGACAAAATGTTTGATCGCAAGGGTCAGCGCCTGCGTCCACGGCCATGCCTCCCCCTTGACGCGTACTAACGGAGCGGAATTTTCGATTTTGATGATCCGGCCAGCGGGCAGTCCCGGACGCAGTGAACTCGCACAGTCCTCGATCAAACTAGCGAGCGGGATCGAGGCGATTTCGATTATTTTGCGGGGTTCCGCGCTTTGGAGTCGCTGCGCGATATCGTAGGTCAGACACGAAATGCGGTTCAGGGCCTCTTTGGCTCCTTTGACGGTGGTCGCGGCCTGGCCAAACCATGAGGCGGCACCGAGGAGGGTAAACATCGCCTCTTCGATTTGGCTATCATCCTCGGGTGCCGAGAGTTCGTCTTCGAGCCGGCGTTCCACGCTGGCGAGTTTTTCCTCGAGTTCGCGCTGCGCGGTGAGATTTTCGCGGATGCACAGTAGGTGCGTTACGTTGCCGCTACTATCTAGGGCGGGCGACACCATGACCCGCTCCCAGATGAGGCGACCATCCTTGGTCGGGCATTGGAGCGTACCCTGCCACACGGAGCCGGCGGCAACCGTCGCGCAGAATTGGCGGTACGAAGCTTCGCTCGGGTGACCTTCGCTCAGTAAGGGGACATCAGATTCCAGCGCGTCTTCGAGCGTTAAACCCGAATAGTCACTGTACGCGGCATTCATGTACTGCACATGCCCCATGGGGGTAGTCAGTAATATCCCGACGGGGACTTGTTCGAGGGCCTGCGAAAGTTTGGCAAAGTGGCCCTCGGCCAAGCGGTGGCGCGAAAAATCCCGGCCGACGAGACGAAGCCCGCCGGTCACGCGCGTCGCTTCCCACTCGATCCAGCGCCAGCCTTGGATCGTCTGCCAGCGTTGTTCAAAAGCACTCGGCTTTTGCCGGGCGAGAATCGCGGCCATCCGTTCGTTAAAGGCGGCCCTCTCCTCGGGCGGGCACCAGCTGTTGGCGGCGAGACCGACACAAGCCTCAGGCGCGAGCCCGACTTTGCGGGCCAGGGCCAAATTGATGGCTACAACCTGGCCCTCTTGGGCTACGATCAAAGCAAGCTCATTGCTCCCGTGCCAGGGGGTAAGATCGGGCGAAGAGACGTGGGTGGGGGTCGGCTTCACGCTGGGCTTGGGAGCGATCCTAAATTAGAGAAGCGCGTTCACGAGCTCGGGCAGGCGGCGCATTTCTTCGGTTAAGACCCGCATTTGCGCGATGCGCACCTCCCGATCCTCACCCCAAAGAAGCGCGGAGGCCGGATCGGCAATGATTTCTTGCTCGGTGGGGGCGGGGCGGGCCTCGACCCCGCCCTCTAGCCCAGCCAAGCGCGCGTAGCCATCGGCTAGATGCGTGGCCGCGGCTAGGTGCTTACGCACCGGGGCCTTCAGCGGATCGTGGTGGTAGCGTACCGCCTCGACGATTTCTGCCGGGATTTTATGGTTTTCTAAGTAATAAGCGCCGATCGCCGCATGGTCCCAGCCTAAGAGCGCTCGCTCGTGAGCGAGGACTTGGGCTTCGTTTTCGTAAGCGTGCTCGGTAATTTGCGCGAATTCGTCCGGAAATGACTTCGCGATCACGACTTTACCCACATTTTGGAGGAGTCCAGCGATGTAGTCGGTGTCGTCATCGATCCCCATTTCGGAGTAATTGAGGATTTCGCGGGTGGCGATCGCACAGGCGAGGGTGTGCAAGGAGAAGGTGCGCCATGAAATCAAGGGACCCGCCGTGCGCATCCCCCGCATATCTTCCAAAATAGGGGTCGCAAACGCGAGGGAGCGTACTTGGCGGAGGCCAATGTAAAGGACGGCGTCTTGAATGGTTCCTACGCGCGTGCCCAGGCCAAAATAGACACTGTTGACCATCCGCATGAGGCGGGCGGTCAGAGAGGGATCGCGGGCGATCACCTCCGCGAACTTACCCGCTTGGGTATGGTAGTTACGAAGGAGGATGGCGAGGGCACTATGAATACTCCTTAAAGACGCCAATTTGGGGCACGACTCGATGCGTAGCCTTAAATTTGCCTCGGAAACGACGAGTCGGGATGAGCCCATCATAACGAGGGTGGGGCACTAGACCAGAAACTCGGGTTTTCCGACGCGGACATACTATTATACAACTATAACGGTTTTATTTGAGTTTTATTTAACCTTATTTTGCAGAAAAATCCGCTGTGGAGTTGAGCGGCTGATGCGTAAGCCAAAAGGGCCTAAACGGATTTTTTTATTTTTTCCGGTCCCCTGTATCCATTATGGAAAGGTCCAGGGTGGGGTAGGGGCGCTGTATGGGCTCAACCCTACTGAGTTAAACTATTTTAGGTAGTGTCTTAACTGAGCGCGGTAGCTCGCATCCGCTTGGAATGGGGAGCTTTTTTATGCCTCTTGTGCCCTAAAAAAGGATCTGACCTTTCGCTTGGGATCGGGAGATGGCTGCGGCCCGCCCAGGGCTAAGGGCAGCGTCGTGCGGCCCTGCATAATGTGAAATCTACTTAGGTTAAGCGTTGACGACAAGCTGCTAAGGCGCTGCGCCGAGCGGCTTCGGGCTGATCATAGTTATCTCTGGGCGACTCTTCGGTTGCTTGATCTTTGATAGTGGCTGAATGCCGCTGCCTGGCCAGTTACGGCCTCTTTAAGATTATATTAAGAAAAAAGTGAAAATAATATTCGGGATGCTATAGGGAGTGCAGGATTGGCCTAGATTTCTTTCCAAGCGTTTTCATAGGGGAAAATGCGATATCATGCCTAATTTTAAAAAATAGTTCTAAAGAATTTTGGCCGGGGATCGTATTTATAACATCTGCGATTCACATCGCTGATAGTTCGGTCCCGAAGCTTACCTCGGACACGTCGCACTACGGACAGTGTATTAGGATCAAGGAAGAACTCCCATGCCAGTCTCAATCAATACTAACTACGCGGCCACGGCCGCTTCGAACAACCTCGCTCTTTCTAATAGCATGCTCCAGCGGAGCTTAAACCGCTTGTCGAGTGGCTCACGTATCGTGAGTCCTTCTGACGATGCCGGTGGTGCCGCTGTCGCCATGCGCCTCTCGGCCGATGCCAAGCGTTCAGGCTCGGCAGCGTCCAACCTCAACAGTGCAGTCTCGCTTCTGCAAAATCAGGACGGTGCACTCAAAATAGGCGGAAAAATCCTCGAGCGTATGGCGGAACTCCAGAGCCTCTGGAATGATACCACCAAAAACTCGGATGATAAATCGCTCTATGATATTGAGTTTAAAGCTCTCCAAGGTCAGCTTAACTCTCTGACTAAGGAGAAATTCAATGGTACTCCACTATTTGGTGCTACTTCTACGGACATCATCACGAATGCTGCGGGTGACCAGACCCTAACGATTTCCGCCAAAGGCGCAGGTGCTACGGGCACTAAAGGTACCGCTAAATCCTCAATTACTAGCGCTGCCACCGGTGCCGGTGCAATCACGCTTGCAGCTACTTCTGGTGGTACTCTCACACTCGCCGGAGTTGGTATCACGCTTGCCGGTGGAGAAACTATGGCTCAAGTGGTTGCCAAAATTAATGCGGTAAGTGGTGGTAAAGTCACTGCTGCTATAACCGGTGATAAACTCGTTATTACAAACAAGTTTTATGGTACCTCTGATGTAACTTTAACAGACTCCAATGATGGGGCAATTCTATCTGCGCTTAAGCTTTCCTCAGGCGATTCGCCCGTCAAAACTCAAGGCACTGCTGATACTCGCGACAAAGTAACACTGTTAATTCAAGCCGGATCTTTAGGTGATTCAATCGTCGACGGTGTAGACCTTGATGTAAACAAAACCATCACGGCAGCTCAAAATGAACTTGCTAGTTACCGAGCTCATAACGGAGCTGAGCAAAATGGCATCAGCTTCGCTGCTGAACTCCTTACCCTCAATAAGGCCAACCTTGAAGCGGCAGTTGGTCGTATTAACGATGTCGATGTAGCTACGGAATCCACGCAGCTCGCCAAGTGGACCACCCTCACCCAAGCCGGTACCGCGATGCTCGCCCAGGCTAACCAATCGACCAGTCTCGTCCTGAAGTTGCTCGGCCAGTAAGCCCGAACCGCAGAGTGAACGGTCGCTCTTTGTAACTGCACCGTCCTGACTGAGGCCTGACCGGTTAGCCGGTTTAGGTTCAGTCAGGGCTGCGCACATCCCCTCCCGGGTCTCTTGGCCGGTGCGGCACCCCCTCCGGGTGCTTACTCCTCGTGCCGACCGCTCGGCCCACCTGCCGAGCGCTCGACTTAAATCTATACCCAAACCGACCTGTTCGCCGCCTTCCGCTCCTGACTTACTTCGGCGCAGCAGCAGCCTTCATCTGGTAGAAGTACTCCAAGTTGGGTCTACCATACTAGCACTTTAGCGACCGTCGTCTTGTCATTGTCTATGTTCAAAAGCTAATTGTTTTACCGTCTTATAGATCACGGCACTTCGAACAAGCCGCGATCTCCGCCGCCCCCGTCCTCGCTTCTGCGCAGGATTGAGGAATCGGTGCGTATAGTATAGGTTAAGTGTTTCTATCGCGTTGGTTCTACCCTTTGCGGATCGCTCCGTAATCGAATTGATAGCCATCGATTTAGGCTATTCGTGGCAACGACGGACGTTGCATGTCTGAATAACACAAGGAAGAACCAAATATGTCAGTAGTCATTAATACCAACACGGCGGCCACGATTGCGTCTAACAATCTGTCTGCCTCGACTGCTATGCTGCAAAAGAGCCTTATGCGGCTTTCGAGCGGTAGCAAAATCGTCAATGCTGCGGATGATGCCGGCGGTGTAGCTGTGGCCACTCGTTTGGCCGCTGCCTCCAAACGTTCGGCCGTTGCTCAAAGCAACATTTCTAATTCCCTAGCATTCCTTCAACAACAGGATTCCACCCTAAAGACCGGCATCAAAATGATGACTCGTATGAACGAGTTGCAAGCCTTGTATCGTGACAATACTAAAAGCACGACTGATAAAAGTCTCTATGCCATTGAGTTCAACGCGTTAAAAACTGAATTTGTGAATTCAGTTAAAAACGCTACCTTCAATGGTATCAGTTTGAATCAGGCCTCCGCTGCTCTTTCAGTTACGACCAATGACGCTAATTCCACTTACTCCTTGAGCGATAATTCCAGCTATGTCGCTAGTTCTTCTTCCTATCTCATAACTGATGGTGGAAATTTCGCTACGGTAACCGGTACGCTTACTGGCGGAACCACTGCTACGGGTACTTTAGTTTTAGCTACTGGCACTGCTGGTAACTCTACTACAACTAGTATTACGCTCACAGGTACTAACTCTATTTCAGCCGTTGTTACGGCTATCAACAATTCTGCTGCTGCCGTTACTGCCTCAGTCAATGCTGATGGAAAATTGGTTTTGACGGCTAAAAATGAAGCAGACAATATATATATACTGCCTGCAGGTGATGCTGCAAGTGGGGAAGCCCTGCAGGGTCTTGGTCTTTCAGAACACGCTACCACTGCGCAGGCTAGTCCCGCTGGAACAACTAACAATTCTCTAATTGCGCTTAGCAATTTAGCTAAAGCTAGAGCTAACAACGGGTCTAATCAAAGTATTCTTGGGTACTATAGTGAACTCGCTACAGCTAGTGAAACCAATTACAATTCTGCGGTCAGCCGCATAACTGATGTCGACGTTGCTGAGGAATCAACCCAGCTCGCCCGCTGGAACACCCTTGTTCAAGCTGGCACTGCTATGATCGCCCAAGCTAACGGCTCCACCCAATCTGCTCTGTCGCTCCTGAAGTGATAGAGTATGTAGTATAGTGACTATTGACTGAGCCCTAGGTGGGGGGCCGCCCGTCTTTAGACGGGCGGGTGGTTCCCGTCTATCTCTCACATCAGTCATTTATTATATGCCATCAGCTCCCAAGCTGGTGGCATTTTTTTTTCTCCTCCCTTTAGTTAGCATTTCTGTCAATGATTCTCGTGATTATTTTTAAGCTGTGTCCGTCAAGTTCTGCAATAAGGGGATCGGTGGTATGTGGCTGGATGAGATTTTTTACTTTCCATTCTAGACAGCCCGAGCTTCTCAATATTTTATGGCTCCTGTAATTGTAACCGGTGCGGCTGGCTTTATCGGCAGCCATACGTGTGATCTGCTTCTTGCCGCTGGACATCCGGTTGTAGGAGTCGATAATTTTCGCACAGGGCAGCAATCAAACATCGCCCAAGCCTCAAAACATCCGTACTTTCGGTTCATTCAGGCTGATTGCTGCGCGCCCGGCGTACTTCAACGTATTGTGGCAGAGAGTCGGCCTAGCGTGCTTATCCACCTTGCCGCACTGACCAGCGTGCAGGAGAGCGTGCGTAACCCCAACCTAAACTTTGAGCTCAACCTCCTTCTTACTCACCTCGTTGCCGAGGCCGCCCGTGTCCATGGTATCGCTCGCGTAGTTTTCGCCTCATCCGCTGCCGTTTACGGCGCATCTGATCAACTCCCGCTTAACGAGCATTCCCTCCCGCGTCCCATTAGCCCGTACGGCGCCGCTAAGCTCGCATCCGAAGCTCTTTTGCTTGGCTACGGTGCCGCCTTTGGGATTTCAATTTTCTGCTTACGCTATTTTAACGTCTATGGTCCCCGTCAGGACCCAAATTCACCCTACTCTGGGGTCATCTCGATTTTCTCCGATAAATTGCGCGCTGGTGTGGCGCCGATCATCTTCGGTGACGGTGAACAGACGCGGGACTTTATCCACGTTCAGGACATTGCACGCGCCAACGTGCTCGCTGCCACCGCGCCCTCCGTTACTAGTTTAATTGCTAATATCTGCACGGGTCGCGCCACCTCGCTCAACCAGCTCGCAGCTGGGTTTCGCACCCGCTTCCCATGTGCCCCGCTGCCCATGCACGTCCAAACTAAAGCCGCCGATATCCGACATTCGCTCGGCACGCCAAACGCAGCTGAAGCCTCTTTCGGCTTCAGTGCCCAGGTGGAATTGGTAGATGGCTTGGCTACACTCGCCAGATGAACCACGGCCGAGCGCGCCTCAACTACTTTACCTGCACCAGCGACTCGAGTAGCTTTCCTAGACCCTGCGCGTAGCCCTTCGCATTGATAAATTTCGGCCTCTTAGCCATCGCCGCGAGTATGCGTTCTTTGAGCTGACTGCGGTAAGCGCCATCGCTGCCTAGCCTAACCGCGAGCGAGATGTAAGCGGTCTCATGTGTGGTAATCAATTCCGGCAGCCCTATTTCTCGCAATAACGCCGAAGCCATGCGTGAGCGATGCGTCGCTCCCTCCTGCACCACAAGCGGCAGACCCAGTTCCAACGGATCAATCACGGATATGCTCCCTGAAAACGGTGACGTGTCGAGATAGACGTCAGCGACTCGTTCGAGCGCTTTCACGTCGGCCCTCGAGGGAAGCGAACCAACCAAAATAAAGCGCTCCCGGCCAACCCCGTGGCGAGCACAAGCTTCGGATAGGGTTCGCTCAAATTGCTTCAGCGGAAACTCATTTGACCAATTTGGATTGAAGGGTAGTAGAATCAGTCGCGATTTTGGTACCGCGGCCAAAATCTTCGCCCACGTGTCCTGCATCTCCGGTAGAATCTTGAAGCACGCCGCGGCGTTCACGAAGATCAAGTCGTCATCCGTTAGACCTAAGCTTGCCCGATCAAGGGACTTACCGGAGCCCGGCGACTCGACCGTGTAGTCGAGACAGCCCGGCGGCCCATCGCAGAAATATAATTTTTCGGTGAAGTGCTCCTGCAGGCCGGGGAAGTCGTTGAGCGTGCCGGTTAGGAAGCCGTCGATGTGCTGCATGCCCGTGCTGACGGGCGAGCAATACGAGGTCAGTTGGAGCGGGGCAAGACGGTGCTGCGCAATCAGGGAAACTTGATTGGTCACTGCCGTGACGTTGGTCCCAATGATGACGACATCAAGTGCTGCTTCCCGAATCATTTTCACCTGCCGGGCAAGCTCCTTGGGTAAAAGGGCGAATGAGTCGGCGAACGACCTACAGTACTCCTCAATCGGGCTGGGGTTGGTTGCAACGGGAAAAAGGCAAATCTCGAACTTGCTCCGGTCGAGCTGCAATGAGGGCAACGTAACGTGCGTCTCCGTCTGGGGACCAAAGTGCGCGTTGAGAAAACCTACCTTGATCTTCCGTCGGCCCTTCGGTCTTTTGGGTAGTTTCACATCGATCGTCGCACCATTTTGCAGTAAAATGTATTTTATAATAGCGGCACGCAGTTGACTAAATTCGCGCGTATTTTCCTGACTTAGATAAATTGGGATGCAGTTCGTCTTTTCTGCAAAGACCGTCGCGAGACGCCTCGTCATGCTTGCGCCAGGGGTGATGCGAGTGCGCTGATGTACCGCTTGGGCCCAGGAGAGCAAATGTGCGTGATAGAGCTCTGCTTCGCCCTTGGCGACGAACACTTGGGGCGCCCGGAAGTTGTAAGCAAGGTATTCGTCAAGTAACCATGGCGGTATCTTTTCCGGCACGAGGCAGGCCATTCCATGATGCGCGGGAGCGAGCAGCATGCGAGCGAGCATCGGTCGGTAGTCAAAATTCTTCTTTGGATCTTCCGGGCCGCCAAGGGCCTCATCAAGTGCTGCGAGCTGCGCCGTAGTTTCTTCCGTTGGTACCTCGGTCGACAGGCCGCACTTAATTAGTGAGCGATACACTTGGCCGAAAGTGCCATTGAACTGGGCCTCGAGTTTGTCGCTTTGAGCGGTAACGAGGAAATTCATCAGACCCTGTTGCAGCTGTTTCAACTGACCCAATACTCCAGCCTCTGTTGGGTTACTTGAATAAGTGCTCGCAAGCTGTTCGTAAACTTGCACTTCATCGGTCTCAAAAATCTCTTCTGAGGCTTCCGTCGGGATTTTGTCCGCTAAGGATTGTCGCAGCAGGTCGAGCGTCGTCCCAGTCATGCGACTCGCCGAGAAAAATTCCTGCGCGCGGGCCTTGCTGACCGCGCTGAGGCTTTGGCGGCGTTGCGGCGAGGAAGCCAATACCTCGAGCGATTCCATCAAGGTAGCGATGGTCTTTTGCGGATCGTGGTTTGGATCGGGCAATAGAATACCGGACTCACCAAGCTCCTCCGGGATGCCCCCCACCGAGCTTGCGACAACCGGCAGCCCGCGCGCCATTGCCTCAAGAATGCAAAGCGGCATCGCCTCATAAAGCGTCGTTAGGACGAAAACATCCGCCGCACCCATGAGGTCTTTTACGTCCCAGCGATAACCGAGGAGATGAATCCGGTCCTCAAGTTTGTACGCCTTCACTTTCTCTTCCAATTGGGGGCGGAGATCTCCGTCGCCGGCCCACGCAAAGTACAACGCGCCAAGGCCTCCGCTCTCCCGTAGCCGGCGGATCGCTTCGAGCTGTAACTGATGACACTTGCCGGCATCGAGCCTCGCCGCAGTGAAGCAAAGGACCGCGTCGGCGGGAATATTTAGCTCTGCCCTCAGCTTACTACGTATCGCCAGATCCACCGGCTCAAAATAGCTTTCGGCGCAGCCATTATGGATCACCTGCCCCTTGTCTGCAGCGAGGCCAAAATATTTCTGCATCACGCTGCGACTGTTTTGGGAAACGGCGATGACAGCGCGCGCACTAGTCAGCTGCTCTTTCACGACCGGAAGATATTGAGCGAAACGCTCCGCCAAGTAGGTGGCTTCCGAGTGGCAAATAACTACAAACGGAATTTTTAGACTTATCGCGGCTCGTTTGGCTGCGATGTGTGAAAATGCACAGCAATCGCTGAAATACACCAAGTCGGGCTGGGTCTGACTGAATACGCGCCGAGCATCCGCTTCGTCTACAAATGAACGGCCAAAATCCACCACGGGATTGAAACCGGTCCAGCAATGTTTGACGCCGGCTTTGGCCTGAGCCGACGCCAAAGAGCCGTCGCCCAGAGGCTGTGCACACGACGCCTGTGCTCCTGCTTCCATGAGAGCGAGTAGTATTAAATTATTATAGTGGGCTGCACCACCTTGCCCAGGATCATCGGTGTATACTAGGATTCGCTTTCCTTTGAGTGAATCCAGTGGTGTATCGTACTTTTCCTTAACATTGGCCTTTTCGATGGTTGGTGCGCTCGCCAGAATTTTGGCGGCAGCTCGTTTCGCCTCCTCGCTAAACAGGCGAGGATGATTCGCGATGATTTGCGCATGCAGTGCATTGTGGTGCTGCAGTGCATTCGTGAACATGCTGGAATTCTTCACGCGATAAAAGAAAAGAGCCTCTGGGATGCGTTTACCAATGAAGCCCTTCTCGCCGCAACCAATCCAGAAGTCCCAGTCCTCATAACCGAGCCTCATATTCATATTGTAACCTCCGGCCGCGCCCCAGGCCTCGCGTCGGAAAAGCGAGCAGCAGTTCAGCTGATTTTGCCTAACCAAGCCTTCCAAACTATATTCGGGCAGGGCAACGAAGTCGTTCAACGATCCAAATCGGGCCAAATCCGTATAAGCAATCGCGACCCCAGGGTTCGCGTTTAGGAGCGCCACAGTTTTTTTCAGCATCTCAGGATGTATTTTATCGTCAGAATCAAGGGGCAGAATATATTTTCCGCGTGCTTCCTTGATGCCTGCGTTGCGAGCATCGGCGAGTCCTCCGTTTACTTTCTCCAGCAATCGAATCCGCCGCTCAGGATGAAGTGCGATTATCTCGCGCGTGACACGGCTGGTTTCATCCGGACTTCCGTCGTTCACCACAATGAGCTCCCAGTCCGGATAAGTCTGGGCCACCACGCTCGCGATGGCTTCGTGCAGATAGTTCGCCTGCTTGTAACAGGGCATGATCACCGAAACAAGCGGGGCGGCGGATTGATCGGCCACTATCGGCCCGGGATTCCGGCACAGCCGGATCCAGTCCTTAGGCAACAGATCGGAAGTGTCTATTGCGGTGCTGTTGAACCAGGGTTCTGGCGCGATAACGGTTTTCCCGCTGAAATCGCCCAGGTAGGCGGCCCACCAGCTGAAGGTGCTGTTCGCGATGATGAAATGCCGGCAATGTCGCATCAGAAACAGATCGACGACCGCATTGCCCGGCTGGTCGTCCGGGCGGGCGACAGTGCAGGGCCGACCACGGGTTAGATCGTTTTTCGCGCACCAGTCGGCATCATCGGAAAAAATATAGAAATGCGCGTCCGGATATTTTTGCGCCATCACGTCGCTTGCAGACTGGTAGTACTCGATTGGGCATGATCCGTGAATCGAGGCCGTGTGGGCGTTGTGTACCATATCACCGCGGCGCACATGTATGCATACGGCGGTGCGGGATTGTATTTGCGCAGCGAGGGTTTCGGTGGCTTTCGACAGTTTTGGTGCCGACTCGAAAGCCTTCCTCACCTCCGTCGCGATCTTCTCAGAGTAGCGCGCACACTGCCAGTAGCCGTGGAGCCGGGAGCCAGCGGGAGCGTCCGCGGCTACGGGATCGTAGGCAAAGCTCTTTTCAGTAACGGTTGTAAGTCCGGTGGGCATCGCCTCCACGGCCGTGATGAGGGTGCAGCCGGCGTGAAGCGGAAACGCATCCAGCGAGTAGTCACGCGGGGTGAAGTTGGTCCGTGGGCTCTTGTCCCGCAAAAAAGTCAGGTCTAGTTGCAGCGGCACCTGACGTTTCTTGGCGAGCGCCAGGCCCGCCGCGTATTGGAACATCTGGTTGCCGAGTCCCCCCATCAGCGTGACGACGACCGGCAGCACCGGCGCAGTAGCAGGCAACATCGCGGGCGCCGACCGTGTCTCCGCACGTGCAACCGTTTGGGCCGCGGAAGATTTTTTCGGCCCGTATTTTTCTGGGGTTTTGACCGTCTCCACAAAATAGCCGACCGTGAAGCGCTCGTCGAAACACTGGTCGTCGAGAGCAAAAAATAGCCGCGGCAGATTTTCGACCAGCAATTTGTGGATCTCCCCGGCCTCCTGGCCGTGCAGCTTGGGATTTTGCGCGTAGATCGAGGCAGCGCGGGCGCATTCCTGGGCGAGATGCTTGAAGAAGCCGCCGTTGGGGGTGATCTCGTTCACCTCCATGCCTGCCTCCTGGCTGAAGCGCTTATACCATTCGGGCGTGTAGCCACCGTAGAAATGGAACGGCAACTGATGTAGCCCGGAGCCCAGCGGCGCCGTGATGAAAGCCCGCCCTCCGGGCCGGAGTAGACGCGAGATTTCTTTCAGAACCTTGATCGGCTCGGGGACGTGTTCCAGCACCTCAGTGCAGAGGATCACGTCGAAGGACTGATCTGGCGCCGGAATCGCGAGGATCTCCGAGACGTAATCGATTTTGCCGTAAGCACTTGTGCCCCCGTGCTTCTCGGCGCCCTCATATTGTTTGAAATCGTGCGTCTTATAATCGCAATGGGCAAACAGCGGCCGGTAAAGACAAGTGCCCGCACCCATGTCCAGCACGCGCGCGCCCGCCGGAACTGTGGCGGCCTTGCCCTGTACCCAGCGATCGCGACTGCGCTGGTTGAAATCATGAATTTCATCCAGAGGCAGGACCCCGGCTGCCGCCACGGGAGACGCGGGTGGCGGTCCGACTTTAGCGGGCGGATCATCCCGCACGGTAGTCCCAGCCGGTGCGACAGCCTTAATATCAGCCGTATGAATATTTCCCGGCCCGCAATGAGTCTTGTTCAACACCGCCCGCAATTGTCGCGTCCACACCGCATGCGTGGGTTTTTCCGCGGGAGCAACTGTGCTTTCCCAGAGCAATTCATCCGCGGCGACCAGCAATGGATCGAGACTGAGAATCTCCGTCTTGATCCCGATCGCTTGCACATTGCACAGGTGCGGCGAGTGTGGCCAGCGACTGGTCTGTGTATCCACTCGGCCAAAGCCTAGCCGCTTCAACGTGTGCTGGTAGCGCTCGGGAAACCAATGATCCACGTGGTAGGCCCAAGAGGCCGCCTGGTCGCCTGCGAGGTGGCGCACGGTGCCCATCTTCACCGGCCAGGGAAGATCGGAGGTGAGAATTTCCGCGCTCCCCATCAGGTCGGGCGTTTCGATATGGAGCTTCCCTCCCACCTTGAGCCATTGCTGCCATTTGATCAGCATCGCGAGTGCGGTGACCCGATTGAAGTGCTCGAAGACGTGGTGCAGCCGGATTTCGTCGACGGACTGCAGCGGAAAATCCAGCTCGGTGATGTTGGCCAGATAGTCCGCCCTGACCTGCATAACATTGTGCTGCTCGTTCGGATAGTCGATATTGACGTATCCGTCAATATACTGCTCACCACACCCTAGGTGTAGCCGCAGCGGCTGGCCTTCGCGCGCCAGGCCGCGGGCCTGCAATTTCGTCAGATCGGTGTCCTTCGCCGGGACGCCTGGGTCGGCGATGACGGCGGCGACCGCCGGGATGGCCAAGCGCGCGATCCACGCAGGCGCGGGCGACGCCCGGGCTCCGGTGTTGTCGCTGTAGTCGGGCTCTGCGCCCGTCTCCAGCCAACTCAGGATATTGCACACAAATTTCTCGGTCGTGTGAAAACGCTTCATCTTGGCGAGGCCGTTGCGCGCCAGCATTTGGCCGAAGCCGCGATCGGTCTGCAGCCGCCGAATGTGTTCGGCTAGTTCAGCAGGATTATCTTGAGAATACAGCAGCAGCTCCTTCCCGCTCTCGAATAGTGCCCGGGTACGCGGCCGGTCGACTATGTCCCATGTGACGACAGGTCGTCCGGCAGCGAGGCCTTGCGTCACACGACTGGCATAGGCTTTGCCAAACTGCGGCAGGTTGACCACCGCAGTACCATGCGCCAGCGACTTCAGCCAGAGCGGGTAGGTTTCGCGGCGCGCCGTGCGGATGAAATCGATATAGCTGAAAAACATCTCTCCGCTGATGGGCTCGTTTTCCTCTAGTCCAACAGCCAGTTTTTGACTCAGCCGGTCCCATTGAGCGGGATATGGAGTAGTGCCTTCTAGCGAGGACCCCTGGGCCAGCAGCCCACTCAGTTCGGGGTAGGCGAACCATTTTGCCCGTTCGCCATACAAGGTCCCATGGAACTCGGCCGGAGCCTTTGTGGCAGGCAGAGGTGCCGTCGCCATGAGTCGTTTCGGAATATGGCCACCAGCCCACCAAAAGGCCGGTCGCGTGCCTTCGCCGTTGAATCGTGCACAATCGGCTTCGTCCACCATGACCAGATGCGTGGCCGTCTCGTGGTTGGCCGTAAACTTCGCGATGCGGCTCTGCGTCGCGGTCGGGTTCTCGAGCGGATGAAACTCAGTGCTTTCGAATTGAAAGCCCACCCGCACGGGCGCCAGCGCGACAATGAACTCCCGGAACTCCGCCGGATACGTGGAATGGGCGATTTCAAACCAGACCTGATCATAGCGCTTACCTCGCAACTGTGCTCGAACCAGCTCAAGCCATCTCAAACCCGAAAAATTCCCCGCATTAAATAAGACGGGGACGGTGGTGAGCTCGACGCCCTTTGCCTTCAGTCCCTCCTCTAGGCCAAAATTGGCCTCATAGGAAAACTTGGCGGCATCCTGCCAATGAGGAAATTCCAAAGTGAGGAGCAAAATCTTGGGTTTAGTCATTTGGAAAATTGGGTAAGGTAGTTTTTACGTGATTGAGGTTGGGACCACGGCTCACACGGGTCGACCGTCTCAGGCAGGGCCCTGGTCCCGGGCGGACAAAATCGGATTGGGAATCGGCCACCAGATGCCGATCCGCGGATCGTTCCAGATAAGCGTGAACTGGGTCTTGCGCTCGTAATAGCTCGTTTGCTTGTAGTGAAAGATCGCCTGATCGCTGAGCACCAGATGGCCGAGGCCGTGCTTGGGCGGGACTAGGACTTGCTGGCGGTTCGACTCAGAAATTGTGAAGGCCTCCCACTTGCCGTAGGCGGGGCTGCTTTCGTCCCAGTTCACCACGACGATGTAAATTTTACCGGTAAGGCAAGAGATCAGCTTCCAGGTGATGCCATCGCCATGCAGTCCTCGCAGGACGTGACGTGTCGAACAGGACATGTCGTCTTGGATGAATTTCGCTGTGATGCCTGCCTCCCGGTAGAGTTGTTCGTTGTAAAGTTCCACGTAGCTGCCGCGAAAATCCTCAAAAACCGTAGGAGGACGGATAAGCAACACGCCGGGCAGTTTGGTCTGGGTAATTTCCATAATAGAATGTTTCGCGCCGGAGGGACTATTGCGGCACGCGCGGCCGCCACACGATCAGCGAGTGCGAATCGTCGTATAGATTCCCAAATTGTTGGTGATGGGCACGGATGATTTCCACGCGCCCCTGCGCATCTAGCTCCCTGAGCCGGGTCAGGTAGCCGTCCAAATACTTGCGCCGTTTGTGATACTTGAGCGCAAGGTAGTCGCTCAGGATGCCCTCATCGTAGAATTCGTGGACGCATTCCACGTGGACGCAGAGCGCAGGCCGGGCCCGCAGCAGGAATTGAAGGAAGTCCTCGTGCCGGGTGCCGACCTGTTCTAGCGCGCCAAAGGTATAGACCGTGCTTTGCGGATCGAGGGTGAGATCGGCGGGCGGAGCGAATAAATCGAAATAACCGCCCGAGATATTCCAGCCGTAATGACCGGCCATCTCCCGAATGATGGCTTGGGACGGTCGAGCCCAGTCGAAGCCATAAAGCTTTTTCTTCGGAAATTCCTGGGCCAGCCAGGCCAAGTGGCTGGCCGGACCGCATCCGAATTCATAGATGGACCCGGCATCCGACAGGTAACGTCGAAATAGCCAAGTGCGAAAAAGGCGGGTAAAATTTAGGACGAAATTCGGATCCTCCGGAATGACATAGTCCCGCAACAAACGAACCGGAACGCCTTGCTTGAAATATTTCGGAACCAGCGCATCGAGATCATGGCCCGACCGGATGAACTCATCTAAGTTCTGCTGCCAGCCGTTTTCCCAGGCACCCTGCCGTTCCTTCCCGGCTCTGGGCAGGTCGAGGGAATCGATCCGCTGCATGATTTCCAGCAGCAGGACATCGCGCCGCACCGGATCCAGCCGGCGATAGCGCAGGTTGGATCGGCTGAGTTCCTCGCCGCAAAGTCTCTGGATCTCCTCCTTCGGCGCCCCAAAAAACGCCGCGAGGTCGTCGAGCGTCAGCGTGCACAATAACGAAGCCAGCGGCGTGGCACCGGATGGCTTCATTGGCTGGACGGATTCGCTGGACAATGGTGCAGACATGAATGCATGGATGCGGTCGAAAGGTGAATGGTAGATTTCGGCGGTCATTCCATGACCGCATACGACATGGTGGAGCCGGAGGGGAACCGCTGGATGCGCAGCTTGTTCAGCCCGATTTCCTCCATGACCGCTATGGTCTCGCCCGGCCAGACCTCGTGGTTGAGTTCGTCGAAGGCGATGATACCGCCCTTGGGGATGCGCTGCACCAAGTGCTTGAGGGCAACGAGCGTGGGCTCGTAAATGTCGAAATCCAGATAGAGCAGGCTGACGACGAGGTGTGGATTTTTCTCAAGGTAGGCCGGCAGGGTGGTGGCGATGTCGCCCTTCACCAGCCTGACCTTCTCGATGTGATTCAGGAATCGGTTTTGATTATAGAGTTCGATGCTCGCCTGGAGGTCAGCATAGGAATCGCAGGCCAAGCCGCCCTGATGATTCTGGGCCGCAGTGCCCGACTTGTCCTGGTCGGAGATCGAGACGAACCCGCTGAACGTGTCGAAACCGATGATGTTGCGCAGGTGATTCAGAGGCTCGTAGACCTCGCTCAATTGGGCCCACGACATAAGGCCTCCGCCGTAGAGGACTCCGCATTCGACGATCGAGCCGTGGACTGTAAGGATCTTGGAAAACAATTCATGCCGGCAGAGAAAGCGCCGTAGATCCTGCACTGGGACGTATTTGGCGAAATTCTGTAGCTTTTCAACGTTCGAGAACGGGCTGCCGGCGTAGTATTTCTCCAGCCCTATTCGGTAGGAGACCTCGGATGAAGTGGTGCGGCTAGTTTCGAGAAAGCGGGACGGATCTTTGAGCGTCATGGCGTTATTTGTTCTTGGCGTTCTTGTCGTAGAATTCGTGATTGGCATAAACGAGCTGGATGCGCTCCTGCTCCTCGGTGGACAGTGGCGCGAGCGAGCCGGCCGCCAGGTTTTCCCGCACCTCCGCCTCGCACATCATCCCCGGGATGACGGTGGAGACAGCTGGGTGGTCGAGGCAGAAGCGGAGGGCGAGTTGGACCGCGGTCCGCGACCGTCCTTCGTTGATGAAGGAGAACAGGTCCGGCGCGCCGGCCCAGCGGCGCAATTGTTCCACCGGCCAGTTGGCCCTGTGGTCTTTCCCTGGGAGGGTCTCGTTGCCGTTCAGCTTGCCGGTCAGGTAGCCGAAGCAAAGGGGTGTGCGGATCACGATCCCCGTGCCCCGCTGCTTCGCCAGATCAAAAAGCCCGCAGGTCAGCGCTCGCTGGTCGATGAGATTGAAGTTCACCTGGATCACCGGCAGATCAAATTCCCGGATCGCCAGCATGCCATCTCCGGGTGAGCGCACGGAAGCCCCGAAGGCGCGTATCTTGCCCGACTGCTGCAATTCGCGCAGCGTGTCCATGATCGCGGGATCGCCGCGAAGCGTTTCGATAGTGGGGCTGTGGAGCAAATATAGGTCCACGTAATCGGTCTGCAGGCGGCGGAGGCTAGCCTCAAGGGCATCCCGGATGTGCCGCGGGGAAAAATCGCTCGGCATCTCGAACCCGCTGTGCGGTAGCAATCCGACCTTAGTGGCGATCATGACGTGCTCGCGCACATCCCTCAGGGCCTCGCCTACGATCTTCTCACTGTGGCCGCCGCCATACAGGTCGGACGTGTCGTAGAACGTCACCCCCGAGTCGTAGGCGAACCGCAGGGTGGCGAGCGAAGCGGCATCCTCGACAGGGCCGTAGGAATCTCCGCCCAAGCCCCAGGTACCAAAGCCGATTTCAGAAACCTCAAGCCCAGTGCAACCCAGCGCGCGGGATCGGACGATCGTCGGGTCCTCCGTGATTGGCGGCGGGCTCATAGTCTCACCGCTCCCTTCTGGGCGTAGTTTTGAGCAAACCACTGGACGGTCTTCTCCATGCCGGTCCGAAACGGCGTGTAGTCAAAATGCGAAAGCCGTAAGAACTTTGAATTGTCGGTCGCCTTGCGGTGTATGCCCGCGGGCTTCGTCACATCGAATTCGATACGGCTCCGCTCGATCTGCAGCAGATCGGCGATCAGGAAGGCGGTGTCGCGGACTGAGTTCTCCTCCGTGGAACCGATGTTGAGGAACTGGACGTCGTCATAGTTATCCAGACACCACATGAAGGCGCGGGCAAGGTCCTGAGAATAGGTGTACTCGCGCAGCGGCGACCCATCGCCCCAGATCATGATCTTCGCGCCGTTGTCCCGGTTCTCATAGAAACGCCTAAGGAGCGCTGCGACCATTATCGTCTCACCTTCGCGAAAATTCATGTTGGGGCCGAAAATACCGTTCACCGCCATACCGATGGCCTTCAAACCGTACTCGGTCCGGTAGGCGCGAACGCTCGGATCGATCAACCGTTTCGCGAAGGAGTAACTGTAATTGGTTTCGTGCGGATTACCCTCGTGGATGCATTCCTCGCGAATCGGATTGGCCGCGCTCGTGGGGTACATGCCGGTGGACAGCGTGAGCGCGATTTTTCCAACGCCGCGAAGTCGGGCGGCCTCCAGCAGATTGAAATTCATCAGCACGTTGTCGCGCAGCAGCGTCGCGGGAAATTTCGTGCTGTAGGCAATGCCACCGCTGAGCGCGGCAAAATGTATGATCGCGTCCGGCTGGTGTCGGCCCACACACGCGAGCACCTCGTCGAGCCGCGTGAGGTTGCAGTTCTTGGAGCTGAGAAAGATGAATTCGCGCTCTGGATAGTCGGCGGCAATATCCCTCAGGCCCGTGCCGAGGAGTCCCGATCCGCCAGTGACAAGAATTTTTCGGTACATGATCGATTAGAATCAGGCGTGGAGTTGGCGGCACGCGACGGCTATAGCCGGAGCGTCGAAACCCAATTGGCGGCGGAAGCCGTCGCGCGTGAGATTGCCGAGCGCAAAACGATCGGGCGGGCCAAGCCGAACGAGGTGCGCCGGCCGTTCGAGGCTCGCGCTCCAGTTGGTCATCGCGCTCCATAGGCCGCCCATCGGCAGGTGCTCCTCCACGACCAGGATCGCCTTCACCTGACTCGCGAGCGCGTCCAGCGTGGCGGTATCCAGCGGCTTGACAGTATGCATCTGATAGACGACCGGCGTGATTTTGTCGTCCGCGAGCATGTGGCAGGCGCGAAGGACTTCGCCGGCCATCTCGCCCATGGTCACGATAGCGAGGCCGCAACCCTTGCGCAGCAGCCGGGCGCGGCCCAGCACCGCTGGTTGTTCCGCCTCGTAGCGGGGTTCGCCGAAACGGCCCACTGTAAAATAGGCGGGACCCGGCAAAGCGGCGACCTGCGGAAAAAGCTGCTCGATTTCGCCCGGATCGCCGGGGATGACCACCGTCATGTTGGGAAGCGCGGTCATCAACGCGACATCGTCGAGCGCATGGTGGGAAACGCCGGCGTTGGCATAAGTCAACCCGCGGCCGGCACCCACGATCGTCACCGGCAGATTCGGATACGCGACGCAGTAGCGGATTTGCTCGAAAGGCCGCGCTGTGGCAAACGAGGCGATGGAATAGGCCACCGTGTGAAAACCTTCGGCGGCTAGCCCGGCGGCGGTGTTGATCATCTGGGCCTCGGCCACGCCGGCATTGATGTAGCGCGGCCCGAACCGCGTCTGAAACTCGTCGAAGACCTGAAAACCGAGGTCGCCGGTGACAAAGGCCAGGCGGGAATTCTGCTCTCCCACTTTGAGGAGCGTGTCGGAAAAGGCTTTTCTCATCGGGCGGCCTTCACGGGAAGTTGCAGGTGGATCGGTTGCGCATCCAATTCCTGCAGGGCGCGCTGCAGGTCTGCGTCCGAAGGGACGCGATAGTGCCACAGCACCTGATCTTGCATGAAACTGACTCCGCGGCCCGCCGTCGTCCGTGCGATGATCACCGAGGGCTTGTCGGCCGCCAGCGGAAAGGCTGCCAGCGCGGCGAGAATCTCTCCGTAGTCATGGCCGTCGATGGTGCGCACCGCCCATCCGAAGGCACGGAATTTGTCCGCGTAGGATGCGAAGCCGTTGAGCGGATCGGTCCGGCCCACGGACTGGATCCCGTTGTAGTCCACGATCGCGAGGAGATTATCCAGCTTGTTGGCCGCGGCGAACATCGCGGCTTCCCAAGTGCTCCCCTCGTTGCACTCGCCGTCGCCCAGCAGCACCGCCACCCGGGCGGTAGAGTTCTTCAGGCGCAGGGCGTAGCTTCGACCCGCGGCCACTCCCAGTCCGTGGCCTAGGCTGCCGGAGGAGCAGTCCAGTAGCGGCAGGGCGTGAATACAGGGATGACTCGGCAACGGCGTTTGGTCTTTGGCGTATTGTCTAAGAATGTCCGCAGGGATGAATCCCCTGTCCGCCAGTACTGCGTAGAGCGAGACGCAGGCGTGTCCTTTGCTAAAGATAAAACGATCACGACCTTCGTCGGTCGGATCGTCCGAAGAGATCCGCAGCCAACCCGCGTAGAGGGCTGACACGAGGTCGACCGAACTAAGGGCGCCATTCAAGTGCCCTTCTCGTCCGTCATGGGCGAGTTGAATGCACGTGGCTCGGAGTTCCCGAGCCTTTTGTTGTAGTTGGATGGGACAAGTCATGGACGTCAAAATGCGTTGCGGACTCGGATCGCGGGGTGGCCGGCACGAAGGGTGACACCACACTGTCGAGCTCGTGAAACGGGTGCAGTATCCGCCCGGCGCGGCAGGCCTCGATATGATCGTGATTTTTTTCCGGTTCAAAAAAGATGATCTGCGACCCCCCGAACTCGAAGTCGAACGGAACCTGCACGAGGCCGTCCAGCACATCCGAAACCTCCGCGTGCCGGTCCGGCGGCACGAAGAGCAGCATAAAGCCCCCCCCGCCCGCACCCAGCAGTTTTCCCCCGATCGCGCCCGCCGCCTGCGCGCGAGCGTAGATGGCCTCCACCTCAGGATTTGTCACGGTGCTGCTGAGGCTGCGTTTTACCAACCAAGCTTCGTTGAGCAACTCGCCGAAATCTTCGATGGGGTGCCGGTGGGTTAGCACGGTGATGCTTTCATCCACGAGATCCTTCAAGATGCGCAGCTGCCGTTTTTTCGCATCAAGATTGTGGGTGTAGCTGGCGGCTACGTCCGAGGCCGTGCGCTTGATGCCGGTGTAGAATAACATCAAGTGGCTGTTCAGTTCGGCGAAACGCTCGGGCGCGAGTGTCACGGGCCGCACCGAAATTTCGCCGCTCTCATGAAACACCGTGTGATTGAAGCCGCCGTAAGCCGCCGCGACCTGATCCTGCGAACCCACGTTTTCCCGGATCATGTTCTGCTCGACGTCAATGCTCTCAAGGGCGAGCTGCTTTTTGCTCGGCATCTGGCCGTTGAGCGCGTGCAGCGTGTGCATCAGGCCGACCATGAAGGCCGAACTCGAACCCATTCCGCTGCGGGCGGGTAGATCGCCGTCATGGTGAATCTCTACGCCTCTCTCTTGCTTAAAAAATCTCAGCCCCTCGCGCACTGCTGGATGTACGATATCGTCTATTTTCATGACATTTTCGATTTTAGAATACACTATTCTATAGCGATTCTCGAAAAATGGGGGTAAAAATCTGCAGGAGATGTAGCAATATTTATCTATCGTCGTCGAGAGCACAGCGCCGCCGTGCAGCCGATACCAGCCCGGATAGTCGGTGCCGCCACCAAAGAAGGAAATGCGATAAGGTGTGCGAGTGATTATCATGCGACGTCTCTGATTGTGTCGATTTTCGTGTCGGGCTTCGCCAGGGTCGATGGGGCTAGTTGTCGGATCATACGGTCGGCGCCGGAGTAGGATTCGGGTGTGCCGATGTCTATAAAAGGGCCGTCGTATTTAACGCCGCGAAGGCCCCGTTTAATCCAGAAGGGAAAAATTTCTCTTTCCAACGAGCAGATCGCGCCGGTCGGTATGGTCTCCAGCAGCGTGCGGCTTGCCATATAAATTCCGGCGTTGATCCAGCTCGGTCCGGAGCTGGTGTTTTTTTCCTGGAAGGAGGATATAAATCCATCCTGGGTTAGCTGTACCGCGCCATAGCGGCTGGAATCTGTCACTCGGCTCAGAATCATGCTCGCGGCGGCGCTCGAGGCGACGTGGTCGCGCCAGAAACGCCTGAGGTCAGCGTGGCAATACGAGTCGCCGTTCATCACCAGAATATTTTCGGACTCGAGGAGCGGAAGCGCCTGGCGCAGGGCGCCACCGGTGCCTAGCAACGCTTGCTCGTGCGAATAGCGCAGATTCAGGCCCCCTTTGGTCGCGCCCAACACCGCCTCTACCTGTTCTCCTAGGTGACCGGTGCATAGAACGACGCGCTTGAAACCATGCAGATAGAGTATGTCGAGCACCCAGGCTAGGAACGGGCGTCCTGCCACCTCGGCGAGGGCCTTGGGCCTATTTGCAACCGAGGCGCGCAAGCGAGTGCCCAGGCCACCACATAGTATGGCTACCTGGGGCGTTTCCAAGGAATCTGTGGTCCCGGTGGTCCTCACACGTTTTTGAGAGGCGAGCGGCCGAAAAGCTTGTAGCCCTTTATCAGTTCAGGTATGCCGACGTCCAGCGTGCGCTGGGCCTCGAAACCGGCTTCGCGCAGGCGTTGGTTCGACACGATATAGTTGCGTTTGTCTGGGTCGGTACCTACCTCGGAATAGTGCACATAAAAGTTAGGCACGTGCACCTTCACCTTCATCGCTAGCTCGGCCTTGGAGAGATTCGCGCTTTCTAGGCCCACGTTGTAGGGTCGACCGATCATCTTGGCAGCGTTGGCCATACAATGGAGCATGCAGTCCGCCACGTCGCGGACGTGGACAAAGTTTCGCTTGAAATCCTTCTCAAAAATTATGAGGTAGCCTTCCGTCACGGCCGCGTAAACAAAGTGGTTGACCAGCAGATCGAGCCGCATGCGCGGGGACATACCAAACACTGTAGCAAGACGCAGCGTGATGGTATTGCTTGAATTGAGTAGCTCGAGTTCCGCTTGGCATTTCGTCTTCCCGTAGATCGAGATGGGTTCCAGTGGTGTCTCCTCCGTGCAAAAACTGGTTCCGGACTTCACTCCGTAGCCGCTGTTGGTGTTGGGGTAGATGATAAGTTGGCTAGGGGACCGGACTCGGTTGATGATGCGTATGGCTTCTAAATTCACGCATTCGGCCAGCCAGGGATCACGTAGGCAAGCGGGCATGCCGACTAAGGCGGCCAGCGGAATAATCACGTCGGCCTTTTTTACGATTTGAGCCATCGCCTGTTCGTTGCGGGCGTCTTCCTTAACGAACTCAAAACCGGGGTCCGCGCACAAATGATTTAGCGGAGCTGATCCTAAATTAAGATTGTCGACCCCGATGACCCGGTGGCCGGCGATGAGGAGATGCTCGGCGATGACGGATCCGAGATAGCCGGCAACTCCGGTGATAAGGACGGTGGAAGGCATGGTTACTTGTTCGGCGAGGGATGGTTTGAGCTAGGAGCCGAGCGCTTGTTGAGCCTGCTTGGCTGGATTAATTAAACGGCGGCCACATAAACCCCTGGTCGATATGTCTTTTTTGTATTTTTGGGAGGGTGGCTATGTAATTTTGAGCACTTAAATATAAACATTATACGTAAGCGGGATTTGTGCCAGACCTATTTTTTTTTTGTTAAATATTGTTTTACATGATTTTATATATTTATTATTTTATTTTGCCCTTGCAGCGTGCAACTAGCCTTCATTGACTGTGGCTGGAGGAAAATTTTACCCATGCTACCGGTGCAGCGCTTTTTAGCTCGGACACTTCGCGGTACACCTTAACACAGTTAGCTCCCCAGTCGGCACAGGCGAGGTTGAGCTGAAAGCCAAGCCTGCAAAGTCGCTTTAGGGCGCTTACGGCGTGGAATCTGTCGCTGCTATCGATGACTCAACCAAGCCCGCTGCATGTCTTATCGGCCTTCGCTATTTCCGCCAGTATCATCTTCGCGCCCGCAAATATTACTGCAAATCCAGCAAGGGCTGCTCCGGATGCTTTAGCCGAAGGTTCGATTAGCGTCCAACCTCTCTCCCATACTTCCCATCGCAACGTCGACCTTGGCTTCAACTTAAGCGTTAGGTTTAAATCATCGGCAGATTTTGCATTACGTTATTTTAGCTTTTTAAAGTTTAAAAATATCTATTTAACAATGATTAAAGTAAATATAGTACCGATTGGCTCATCTATTGCTCATCATTCATTAAATGGAACCCACTACACTCAATCTGGTGCAGCCTGATGCGGTGGCGCGCGCCTTCAATGCAGGGCGCTTTAGCGAGGTTGAAGAGCTCTGCAAGGAAGTGCTCTCGCAGGCGCCTGATACCGCTTGGGCTTGGCATTTTTTGGGGCGCCTACCAGGTTTGGATACTGAATCGGCCCTTGATTTTTTAGGCACGGCCCTTTCGTTGTCCTCCAACAATGTGCAGATTTTGTGTGATTTGAGCCGGGTCCATGCTCGATCCGATCAATTCAAACTTGCTTTGGAACGAGCGCAACAAGCCATTGCGCTCCAACCTAATTCAGCGACAACTCTAATTGCTTTAGCTGAGGCCTACTCACTTGCTGGTCAGCTGGACTTGGCTTGGCCGCTTTGGGAGCGGGCGGCGCGTTTAGCGTCTAGCTCTTTCCAAGCCCAATTTGCCTTCGGTCAAGGCCTTTTCGAGCGTGGTCAGGCTAAGAATGCAATCAAATACCTCAATCGGGCCAGCAGCTTGTCGCCACAAAATCTTGAGCCAATATTTCTTTTGGGTAAGTGCTATGCTGCAATTGGCAAATATGATATAGCACTAAAAGCTTTTATTCGGGCGAAAGAAATTAATCCTCAAGAGGCTTGGGTGTGGTTCGAAGCCGCGCTTTGTCTACTAGCTTCAGGTAATTTGACAGAAGCGCTAAATTGGACCAAGGGGGCTATCAGAATAGACCAAGGACAGATTTTGTTTCATGAATTAATAGCCGAGTGCTATTTTCTTAGAAAGGATTATATCTCTAGTTTTGAATCGATTTTATGTGCTAGTAGGTTGGGTGTAATCAGCTCGAAGTCGCATTTTATTTGGGCTAATATGTACCAATATCGCAAAGAATTAGCTGCGGCATTGCATCATTATGCTGAAGCAATCAAGTTGGAGCCTAATAATTTGGTTTATTTGCATAATTATGGTTCTTTATGTATCGATATAGGTCATTTGGCTATCGCTCTAGAGGTTTTTGATAATATTCTGTCTTTAGCCCCAGACTCTGTTCCTGTGTTACTTAATAAAGCCATCATTTTACGTGGTGTGTGTCGCGGTCGGGAGGCACTAGCTCTAATGGATAAGGCGATGCGTTTGAATGAACGGCCTGGTGCTGTTAAATTTAATCTAATTGGCAGAGGAGACCCAATCTCTATAAATTATTTATATACCCATTTATATGTGGTCGATCTCGATCCTGAAATTATTTTTGACCGACATCGTGCTTGGGGTTCAAAGCAATCTAAGATAAATCCTCCCGCCTTTAATCATACGCCATCTGGTGGAGGTGAAGGAAAACGGAAATTGAAAATAGGATATATTTCTTCAGATCTTAGATCGCACGCCGTTGCCGCTTTCATGTGCCCTGTTTTTAAAAATCACGATTTTAGTGAATTTGATGTATATGTGTATTCCGGTTCAGTAAATTGTGATTTCGTATCGGACTGGATTAAATCGCGGGTGACTCTATGGCAGGATGTATCTTCACTCTCTGATCGAGATATAGCGAATTTAATATATTCAGATAAAATAGACATATTGGTCGACTTGTCAGGACATACTGAAGGTAATTTTCTCAATGTATTCGCATTTAAACCAGCTCCTATACAAGTGTCTTATTTGGGTTATCCTTGCACTACTGGATTAAAAACGATTGATTATCGTTTAACAGATGCGTGGACGGATCCCATAGGGACATCGGAACATCTGTACACAGAAAAACTACTGCGTATTCCCGACTCTGCATGGTGTTTTGGTCCGGTTTCATCCGCGCGAGTTTTAAACGATTTACCTCCAGTATGTAACAAGGGTTATATCACTTTTGTTTGTCTAAATAATTTAGCTAAAATTAATGATATTTTAATAGAGCTTTGGGTTCGAATTTTAAAGCAAGTTCCTAATTCCTGTATTGTATTTAAACATAGAAATTTTTCGGATCCTGAGATTGTTCAGCAATTTATTAAACCCTTTACGTTAGCGGGAATTGATCCCCATCGTTTACAACTAAGGCTATGGGAGCCCTCCACTGAGGGGCACTTAGCGGTCTATAATCAAACTGACATAGCCCTTGATTGTTTTCCTTACAATGGAACGACCACTACTTGTGAGGCTTTGTCTTGTGGAGTACCTGTAATCAGCCTGGTCGGGTCGACTCATGTTTCTCGAGTGGGTTTAAGTTTGTTAACTAATGTGGGTTTATCGGAATTGGCAACAACCACCACAGATGAATACGTCTCAACCGCCATTAGGCTCGCTGGTGATCTAAATCGCCTAAAAGAACTGCGTGTAAGCCTGCCGCAGCGAATGCAGAATTCTGTGCTAGGTGATGGCCGAGGATTCACTCAGAAATTGGAGGATATTTACCGTCATATGTTTATATCTTACCCAAAGAAACGTTAATCATTCATATGAACTAAATTTGTGCTTTTATTTTTTCTACTTGTTCAAAAATTATTACGGCCACTTCATCAACGGACTAGTTAACTATTCCTTGAGCCCTTGCTAATTTCACATATCTAAACTTTAAATCTCTATGGCGACTGGCTTACAACTATCAGGTTTGGCTTCGGGTTTCGACTGGAAAACCTTCACGGACTCAATCATCAGCGCTGAACGTGCCCCCGCCCGGCGCTATCAGGCTGAGCAGGCTAAGAACGATGATAAGAAATCCCAGTTAAGCTCACTAGGCTCGATGTTATCCTCGTTGCAGACATCAGCAAGCGCGCTGGCCTCCGCGACTTTAGGTTCTTCACGTAAGGTGGTTAATGAAAGTTCTGGTAAAACTATCAATGCTACGGTGTCTTCATCGACACCGGTCGGCTCGTACAAAGTCCAAGTGACCCAATTAGCAACCGCGAGTCAGTTGACGGGTGGGGCGGCGAGCAAGCCCGGAGCTGGCATTCTTACCATCAATACTAAGGATATCACCATTACCGATACGATGGAAGTTCCGGCCATCGTCACCGCCATCAACGCCGCCGGGGCGGGTGTAACAGCCATAGCCAATCAACTTGGCACTCAGATCGTACTCACTAGTCAAGCTACAGGCCTGTCTAATACAATTTCCATCTCATCAGGCACCACTGGCATGTTAAGGAGCCTAGGCCTTGATGTAAGCGACGTTAGCAGTGGAGCCACTCTCACATCTGGTGCAGACACAAAGGTTAAAATCAATGGTTTGGAGTTCACGAGTGCTGACAGTACAGTCAACTCTTCAGACCATAATATCCCCGGTCTCAGTTTTAATGCGAATAAAGTGATGAGCTTAGCCGAAGCCGAGACCCTCACCGTCTCAACTGATGCCTCCGAAATGAGGGGCAAGATCGATACCTTTGTTTCAGCCTATAACGCGGTGGCTGATTTTATTGATAGCTCGACTGGCTACACGAAAACAGCCGGCAAAATAACCGCTGGGCCTCTGGCTGATAATCGGGAAATTCAATCTTGGTTGGGTCAGCTCCGCTCCATCGCTTTTCGCGCGCCACAAAGCGGCTCCGTCAAAAATCTCTCCTCGCTGGGGATCGATTTCACACCCTTCGGGAAAGACTCACGCATCTTGATTTCCGACTCCACAAAATTAAATGCCGCTATAGCCGATCATCCGAGCGATGTAGCGGCGTTTTTTAATACAACCAATACAGGTTTAGCGTCGGCTTTTGTGACTAGTCTCAACACGTTTATCGGCGCCGATGGCAGCACCGGGCAGCTCAGCACTAAGCTCCAATCCTACACTAAGGCCAATGAGAGTTTAGACGCCCAGATAGCCGCACTTGATGCTTACCTTGCACAGCGGCGCTCTCAGCTTGAGGCTGGCTTCATGGAGATGGAATCAGCCCAATCTAAGATCAAGCAGATGCAGACCCAGCTCACCAATTCCTTCGGCCAAAAAAATTCTTCCCAATGAGTACCGTTTCTAATTCGTTTTGGCTTAGGGTCGCACTATTGCTTGCGGGCGGCTCATCTCTTTGGGCGGGTCAATGGCCTCCGATCCCCTACAGCGGGTTTGAAGTGCAGCGCTGGCTCAGCCCGCCGGTCTACAAACCAGACAATGTCCTGGCGGACAAGATCTGGCCTGTAGGTGTGAGGCGCGTGGCGGTGTTGCCCGTGTCGACTGTCCTCAGCGATTTGCCGGCCGAGTATTTCTCGGCGCACGACCCCGTTTGGCTTTCAGCTTTGCAGGGCACGCACCGCGCGGAATTCGTCGCGGTCACGCGGGCGGAACTACTCCGCTGGACGGGGCGCATGAGTTTTTCTGCGACCTACCCCTTACCGCCGGATTTGATGGCGCGGATTATCGCGCATACCGGCGCGGAAGCGGTCGCTTTCCTCGAGGTGACGCACTTTAGCCCCTACGGCTCGCAATCGATCGGACTGCGTGGCCGCATCATGGAGCTCGCCCCCAACCGAGCGTTTTGGGCTTTTGAAGAGATAATTAACGCTGATGACTCCGGCACGGCGCAACTTTTTCGCGAAGGTTTAGGGCGTAAGGATCATCTTTTATCGCCCCCTTCGGAACTCGCCGGAATTCGTATAAGCCCCATGAAGATCGTGTCTTATGTTGCACAAGTGATTGTAAAAACCCTGCCACCACGACAATTAGTGAATATTTCTCCTTAAGTTCGGCGAATCTGTGCCGTAGCTCTCTATTGAAACCACTCCGTTTATTTACACGAAAGGCATAACCATGATCTCAGGCATCTCAGGATCTACCACCAATCCCCTCCAATCCGGTGGTCCTGGAGTCGCGCGTGCCAGCACGCCTCCTCCACCGCCAGCACCCGTTGCGGAAAGCTCCGCTCCCGTGGTGACTCAGCAAGCCACGTTGACGGCTCAAGTCGTCGCCCAGCCCACCGTGCGCCCCGAGCAAGTCGAACGCGCGAAGCAACTTCTCTCTTCGCCCAATTACCCCCCACGTGCGATCGTGGAAGCGGTCGCCAAGTTGATTTCCGAAAGCCAAGCTGAGTAAGCTTTTCGCTTACCCCTCCCTTTCATGGTGGCTTTCCGAAACGGCAAAAATCCCTACCAGACGGCTGCGGTCACGACCGCTAGTCCGGGGCAACTCGTCGTCATGATGTACGACGGCGTGTTGAAATTCGTGTCCATCGCTCGGGCCGGTTGCGCGTTGTCGGAGGACGATCCGCAGCGCCTGAAGATGGTACAAGAAGGGGTCACCCGTTCGCTCGCCATTATCGACGAACTCCGCTCGACCCTTAATATTGATCAAGGCGGTGAGTACGCTTTGAATCTTCAAAATCTTTACGACTATTACTCCCGTCGTCTATTAAAGGCGCAGATCTCGATGGATGATGCGCCTTTAGCCGAAGTTGAAAAATTAGTTGGCGATCTGCGGGATGGTTGGGCGCAGATGCTCGTCGCTCAGTCGCAGGGCAGGAGCCACACGGAGTGATTTCAAACGTGGGCCCCTTCGACATTGATGATGCTTTGTCGGAGTTGGAGCAACTCGCTCGCACTCAAGCGGATACGGAGTCTCGCTCGGAGTGGAGTGAATCGATTGATCGCTTGGAAGCCGAAGCAGCGGCGCTTAGTCGGCTAATCGGCGCCGCTTCTACGGTGCGCGCCGTCGGTTCTGAAATCGCAGCTCGGATTGATGCCGTGGTCGCCGCTTACGGCGCGCGTATCGCCAACATCGAGCGCCAAAAGGCAGAAAACCGCGAAGAACTTCGCTCGCTGAACGGAGCCCGCAAATTGGGTCGTTCGGCTTTGCTCTCGTATTCGAGGGCGTAAACTTTAGACGATCGGCGCCTCGCTCATGAGGGCGCTTTGGGTTTCGATTTCGATGATGAGGTTTTGTAGGGCGGTAAGACTGAAGGGCTTCATCAGAATCGATACGTTCTGCAATTGGGCGAGCTTTTGGGTGTCGTATTTCTCGGTGTGACCGGTCACCAAAATGATTTTGAACTGCGCGTGGTGCGTGAGTAGGCGGCGGCAGAGTTGCACGCCATCCATGCCGGGCATACGGATGTCGATCACGACCAGTTTCAAGTTGGTGAGGGTCTCGGGCGTGCTCGTTTCAATGAAGCTCTCGGCGCTGGCATAGCTTGCGACTTCGTAGCCCAAGTCGTGGAGGATATTGGTCGTCGTGGCGAGGACGATGGGGTCGTCATCGATGACGGCAGCGTGGCCCGATTTTTTTACTGAGGGCGGCAGAATAGGAAATGGTGAGGGGCTGAGAGTAGGGAGGCCGGCATAAAGCGGCAGGGTGATTTCAAAATGGGCGCCACCACCGGGAGTATATTTGGCCTCAATGTGACCATGGTGGGAGGTCACGATGGCTTTTGCTGTGGCTAGGCCTAGGCCGGAGCCTTTACCGAGACTTTTGGTGGTAAAAAAGGGTTCGAAGATGTGGGGAATGATGTCTTCGGGGATGCCAGGGCCCGTGTCGGAGATGTCCAAAATAACGTGGCGGCTGCTCTCCGGGGGAAGGGCAGGGTTAGGGCTAATGACATTTTTGGGGACCTCTTTATAATCGATGCGCAGGGTGATCGTGCCCATATTTTGCATCGCATCACAGGCGTTGATTAAGAGGTTAAGTAAGAGCGTGGCTAATTCGTTGCGGTTGCCTTCCACGGTGATGTGGGGGCCTGATTCGATGGACTCCAACAAGTTGATGGTAACGCCGCGGGAATGGCGGATAAGCCGGATCGTTTCGTTAATGACCTCGCGCAGGTCGAGATGTTGGTTTTGGCGGGGACTGTTGCGGGAGAGGGCTAATAGGTTGCCGCTTAAGTCCGTACAGCGTTTGGCGGCTTCGACTACGATCTCTAGGTGGGTGCGTTGACTGGGGGTGACGGCTTCTCGTAGCGCGAGTTCGCCCATGGCGATCACACCGGTCAGGATGTTGTTGTACTCGTGGGCGACGCCGCTAGCAAGTAGGCCAATCGCTTGCAGGTGTTTAGCCTCCATCAGTTGCTGGCGCGATTCCAGATCCTCGGTGATGTCGGTAAAGCAGACGATCACATGGTTGGATTCGCCCTGAGTGGGTTTAAAGGGGATGAAGCGGGTTCGGTAGGTGACCGACTCGCCGTCCTTGGCGGTCCAAGTGATCGTCTTTGACTGGATGGAGCCTTTGAGCGCTCGGGCCAACCCATAGCGGAATTTTTCGGTGGAGCCGACGGGGACAATGTCTGAATCCTCCGGGGTATAGGTAGGGGGAAGGAGTGGGGCGATACTGTGCCTAAACTTGTCGTTTTGCGATACGAGGGTGCCAGTGGCATCGAATTGGGCGCACGCGAAGGCGCCGTGGCTTACTAAGGCCTCCAAGAGGGAGGTTTGGGCCAGACTCTGCGCTCCGAGGCGGGTATTTTCCTGGGTCAGTGCCGTTTGGTGGGTCCGGTCTATCCACATAAACAGCAACACCCCAGGTACCCCAAAAAGGCCGGGCGCGATGGTGCCATTGATGATTTTCGTGCCGCAGAGGAAATTCCAGGTCAAAATGGTGATCTCGCTCACCGTCAGCAGGAGCATGGCTTGGCCAATCGCGCGCCCTTTTTGCTTAGCTGCTAGGTTGGCCAAGATAAATTTGTAACCCAGTCCAAGTAGACCACAAAGAATGAGAAAGGGACGATAGGGCGAATCCCCATACGTGGGTCGGATGAAGATACTGTGATCAAACAACTGCTCTTTGGTGAAATTAACTTGGCCGTAATACCCACCACCAGGCAAAAGTAAGGCCCCCATCGCAGCTATACCGACCAACCAGCTGACCATGGTGCCGAATCGGCCGGGGTTCAACCCAGCGAGAATCTCGAAGATTTTAATTAGAAAAAACAGGAGGACCATCACCGAGGATACCCCTATTTGCAGCAGCCTGTTTTGCTGCTCTAACGGAGCGAAGGCGCGAATGATTTGGATGAAACTTAAAAAAATCACTGTCAGGCAGAACGCGTTGCGGTAATTTTGATACCGCTCGCTGCCTCGCGTTGCATTCATCCAATTGATGGAAAGATAAAAAACCGTCACCCCCAGCATGGTAACAGCGACGAGGAAATTTAAGGGATACATCGTTAAAAAAGAGTGGGTCGGGCAGGGCAGGGTAGGGGCGGGTTGAGCGGCTGGCCCCATAGTGGTGAGATGAACCCGGCGGGGTTGGCCGAATCCACCACAAAAAAACATCAGACATTACCCCTGATGAATCTTTCAGCGCGGCGCTCAGGAGTAAAATAAAATCAAAGTGCCTAAACCTCCTCGGCTCATTCGCACTCAATCTCATTACGCGCCCGCTAGTCCCTCTACAGAAGGAAGCATAAATCTTGCCTCGAGGTCATTAAATTCCCTAATTCAGTAAAAGTGCGACCAACACGGTTTACACCTTCCAACTCCGCCGAACGCCCAAACCCCTGAATTCGCGTGTCTTTGGATCGCATACTTATCGTCGATGACGACCCCATCATAGCTAAACTGCTGGAGGAAATTTGTGCGCGCGCGAAAATCAGCTTTGAAGTCGCGCCTAATCTGACGACGGCGAACACGTTGATTCTGCGGGAAACCTACGATTTAGTATTTTTGGACGTGCGGTTGCCCGATGGCGATGGACACCAGTTTTTGGAGCGATTGATGACCTTGCCCGATCGCCCCATTGTCGTGATGGTCACCGGCGCCGGCACCATTGAAAGTGCGGTCGCCTGCATGCGAGCGGGTGCTTTTGACTACGTGGTGAAGCCGTTCAATGCCTCGCGTATCGAGGTTTTGCTCAAAAAAGCCGATTCGTTCAATCAATTGATCAAGGTCAATCGCTTCCTGAACGACCGCGGCGCGGGCGGCGATGAATTTGTCGTGGGCGGCAGTCTCGCCATGCGCCGGTTGCGCTCCCACGTCGAGCGCGTGGCCCCTACCGAGGCGACCGTCCTAATCACCGGCGAACATGGCTCCGGCAAGGAAATGGTCGCGCGCGAGATCTTCCGCCTGTCCTCTCGGCGGCGGGAAGCTTTTATTAAGGTCAATTGCGCGGCGTTGTCGGAGACCCTCATCGAAAGTGAATTATTTGGTCATGAACGCGGCGCCTTCACCGGTGCGACCGAGAAACGCGAAGGCCGCTTCGAACTCGCTAACCGCGGCACGCTCCTTCTTGACGAAGTCAGCGAAATCCCGCCCAACCTGCAGGCGAAACTATTGCGCGTACTGCAGGAGCGGGAGTTTGAACGCGTCGGCGGCAGTAAGCCCATCAAGGTCAACGTGCGTATTCTCGCTACCTCCAACCGCGATCTCTTGCGCTACGTGGAGCAGGGCAGTTTCCGCGCGGATTTATATTACCGCTTGAACGTGTTTCCGATCCACGTGCCGCCGCTGCGCGAGCGGGGCGAGGAAATCCAGATGTTGGCCGAGTCGTTCCTGCGCTTGAGCGCGCGGCGCAGTGGTATCCGGATTTTAGGTTTTTCGCCGCAGGCGATGCATGCTTTGCTCTCTTACCGTTGGCCGGGCAACGTACGCGAACTGCAAAATACGATCGAGCGCGCCGTGATCTTGTCCGAAAACGATCGCCCTATCTCCGGCGCTGCGCTTGGCATTGATTTACCCCCCGGTGCCGCCGCAGACGTCGTGGAGACCGACTGGCAGGCACCCGCGTTGCCCGTCGAGCTTCCCCAAGCGGTACCGGCGCCAGTGCCCCCGGCAGGAGTGTCCGCTTCCGCGTCCGCGCCTTTGGCCTCGCCCGCAGTGGTTGGATCAAAGCTCCCCCCGGCCTCGTTGCCTCCTCGGCTCTTGGCGAACACCCCGGCGGCTCCGTCTGCCGCGCCTGCGTTGCAGTCCTTGGCGGAGATGGAGAAACAAGCGATTTTGGCGGCGATGAAAGCTAAAGATGGCAACCGGGCCCAAGTGGTCGAGTTGCTCGGAATTTCCATTCGGACCCTGCGCAATAAATTGCAGGAATACCGGGAGAGTGGTGATTTTTCCGATAAGTAAAGGGCGGCGGGCGGGCGGGCGGCCTGTGGACCGCGATAGATTTTTTTACCCTTTTTGCGACAGATCGAGCTTAAGATTTCTGTCCCGGCTCCGTTTTAGGTAGAAGCAACGGTTCGCTACGCTGAGCATAGAAAAACTTTAGCGGACTTCGTCCGCTACCAACGCGAACTGCCCCGCGCTTCTTCGAAGGAAGCGCGGGGCAAGTTGCCCCGCCAAAAAAGGGATCGAGGAATTTAGCTTTAGCTTTAGCCTCCCGCGGCCGTTACATAGAGTAAGTACAATCGCACACTCTTTCCCTCATGGCTCGATTCACTCAACTCCCCGTCTCCCTTGTGGCGACCTCACTCCTTTTGGGGGGTGCGCTGACGGGCTTGGTTGCGGCCGAGTCCAATCGGTACGGTATACCGGATTACCCGGATTCTTCGCTCACTGCCCCTAAGGCTCCCGTCGCTCCTGTGGTCGCGCCGCGAGTCGCCCCCGTCGTTGCACCGGTCACGACCCGTCCGAAATTAACCACGGTGGAGCCTGCCCCTCCTGCGAATCCGCCCAAGGAGACCACCGACGAAAAGTCCGCGGGTGTTTCAGGTTTTTTTCGTCGGATGTTTACTTTTAAACGGGGCAGCTCTGCTAAACCCGCGGTGGAAAGCCCACCTGTCTCCCAGGCTCCTCAACTTGAAGCTCAAGTTAAAGCGCAGCCGAAAAACCAAAAAGTTGCGGTGAAGCCGGTGGCACCCATTTCAAAGCCCGCTCAAGTGCTGGCTCAGACTCAAGTCTCGCCCAAGCCCGCGTCTGCTTCCTCTCCCTCGACCTCGACCGCTCCGACAGATGCCCCGACTGCGGAGCCTGCCCCGGCGGTGGTCGATGAAGCGCCCGACCCACTCGCTGCCGCCGCTGCCGCCGAGCCCGAGCCCGCGTCCATGAAGCCTCAACTAGTCGAGGAAACTCCTCCGCCCCCGCCGGTAAAAAAACCATCAACCCTCAAGTCATGGTCGAATCGTCTTCGCTGGAGTAACTTTGTGCCCGTCCAGTACGGTACCGTGCCAGCCCTCGTGGCGGGTGCTCTGCCCGAGATGCGCACAGAAGCTCCACGGGGCCGGGCCCCCAATCTTCCTCGCCAAAGCCGACTCGACGTGGACCAACGTATCGAGCGCTTGGGGCCTGATCTAGAGCCGGTAGTAAATTCTGAGCCGATCCGTGGCGTGAATTTTGTGGGCTCTACTCCCGCCGTTATGGGATCCGAAGACCCCGTGATTAGCCTCGAAACTCTGGCCGTCTTGCAGAGTAAACAGGTGAGCGACTCTAGCAAAACGAAGTCAGATAAGTCCGCGCCGCACTCTGAGGAAATTAAACTCATCCCTTACGAAAATAAGCGCGGGGAACAATTTCGCTTGGTTAGCTTGTTTTTTGATCCGCCGCCCCCGAAGGTGTCTAAAGCGACGACGCCGAGTAGCTCCGCGACGTATGAGCAAAAGTAAGCGAATTTTAGCGGTTTGTTTGGGTTCGGTCGGACTGTTCGCGGCTAACCCAGCCTCCGCCGCCTCGGCACAAACTGCGGCCCCTGCTGATTCCCGCGCCCCTCTCCCTCTTGCTCTTCCTCTCGCTGGGTTGGCTCAATCTGAATCGATCGCCGCACCGGCTACCCCTGCGGCGGCCGCAAAGGGCGCCGAGGCAAACCTGTCGGCTAAGAAAGCGGGCAGTCCGGCTGACGCTAACGCTAACGTTAACCCTCACCCTAATGCTTACGCCAGGGATCGTGGCGCTTCATCCCCTCTAGCTTCAACTCCCGCCCCAACTCGACCACCCGCCCCGTTACCGGTGACGAGCGCTCAACGCGCGGAAACAGCTCCCACGGCCTCTGATGGTGCGCTCGCTCGTAAACCTGGCCCCGCTCTTACACTGGCCGCTCCCGTTTCTGAGGTAGAATCGAAACCCGCCGAGGTAACAGCTGCGGGAGCGGACCCAAATGCGAGTAAAGAGGTGGAGGCCTCTAGTGCTAAAGCCATGGTGGGCTCCGCCAAGTTGATGCGGGCTCGATCCTTTCGGCTGAACCGTGAATGGGCTAAGGCCATCCCGCTTTACGAAGACTTTATTGCCGAGAATCGTGATTCGATCGATTTGCCGTACGCTTTGCTCGAACTCGGTCGGACCTACGCCCAAGTGGGAGCCACCGAAGCTGCCTTGACCCGCTTTTACATGGTGCTGGATATGGCCGTTTACGTGGATTCACCTTCCATCGTGCAGGCGAGGGAAGTTTCGTACTCCGCTCAATACGATATTGCCCAGATCCAGATGGAACTCGGTAACTATGGACAAGCGGCTCGATTGTTTCGGGGCATGCATAAGTTGCCCCTCAAAGCGGAGGACCTTGCCAATGTGTATCTTAATTGCGCCCGCGCGCTGAAACTATCCGGGGACAAATTCGGCGCGGCTAATGAATACCGCTCCATGGTAGAGTTATTTTCGGACAATATGGTCCTGGCCGAGGCGCGCTTTGAATTGGCCGTCTTGTACGCTGAGCTCGGCCGGAGAGATGAGGCGCTGCAGCAAGTCCTCGCTTTTTTTGAGCGCCAAAAAAATTCCGGTATCCCCGATGAAGCCTGGCGTTACTGGCAGCGCCGCGCGGGCAATCAATTGGCCAATATGTTTTATAGCGCGGGTAATCTCCCTGAGGCCGCGGAGCTTTATGGAAAATTGCTCCAGTTATCCTCTGAGACGCGCTGGCGCTGGCCCTTGCTCTACCAGGTAGGTTTGGTGGCCGAACAGATGAAAGATTTAGCCAAGGCCAAGGCCGTTTTCACCGAGTTGGCCGAGGCCAAGGCAGAGGGATTACCCTCTGACGTTGCGGAATTACCCAAGCTGGCGCAATGGCGACTGGAGCATTTGAATTGGTCCGATCGCATCGATACTGAACTCAAGAGCTTGAAGCCTGAGGCGTGAGCGTCTTTGTTCGCTTCCATCATGAAGCGCACCGATGCCGTCCAAGCTCATCTCAAAGTCTGTGAAAAGCTCCATGCTTTGGTTTTAGAGGAAAATCGTATCCTGCGGGAGGAACAGCGCGTGCCGGGTGCTGAGATCAGCACCCGCAAAGAAGGGCTTTTGCAGCAGCTCAATCAGAGCGTCGCGGCTTTAAAATCCGCCGATAAGGATTCCCGCGGAGGTCCTCAGCTTGCCTTGGCGCGCGAACGCTCGATGCAGATTTTACGACTCGACCGGGAAAACGAGCAGCTGTTGCTGCGTCACAGCCTAGGCTCGCGTCGCCCGGTCGTAGCCCAATCCCTCTCTGCGGCCGCGCAGTTGTACGCGTCGCGGCTGCCTAAACCGTAAGCTCATGCGTTCAACCTAAAGCCTGCAGGCGCTGCCCGAGCTTGGTGCTGCGATCAATCGGCGGCGCGAGTTTTTTTAAAAGATCTTCGGTCGACAGTTTGCTATCCCGGTTGAAGACCGAGCTGTCCGGGCCGTAAACGGGCTCGGTGAGGTCTAGACTCGCTAGCAACTCGCTCGGAAGGGGGGTTCGAAATAGCTCAGGATTATCCACTAAGCTTGGAATGCGGCAGAAAAGGTTCACGGCCGCGGGATCCAGCGTGCGCCCGGATTGGGCAATCACCGCTTCCAGGGCGGCAGGGTGGGCCGCGGGATTTTCAACGAGCTGTACTGCTACCGCCAGACACCGGGCCAGCCACGGAATGGCATCCCCTTTTAAGCCTTCAGGGAAACCGCTGCCATCGAAACACTCGTGGTGGTTACGCACGAGGGTCGCGATCACCGGATCCGGATCGAAATGACTCGCTAGGTTGTAGCTTAAAAGGGGATGCGTCTCGTAGGTTTCCGTCTCCGTTTCAGTCAAGTTCGCGAAATCGCTGTTAAACCGCTCGATCAAACAGTGATCAAATCCGATCATCCCAATATCGCATAACGCGGCTCCAAGCACCAGTTGGTGGGCCGCCTCTGGGCTAAACGCTTGTAGTTGGGAAAACTGACGGACTATCGCGACAAGCTTTTGGGAGCGCGCCGCCAGTTGAGGGTTCCGGTAGGCGAGGAAGTGGTGGCAAAAGTGGAGCGAACTCTCCAGCCCTCGCTGGCGAACCTGTCCGGCGGTTTTGAGGGCCAAGAGTTTGGCGCCTAATTCGACTCCTAGGGTGTCGATCCGCATCTGCAGCTGCGCGGCGTTATGATTTAAGTCGCGTAACTCCTGACGGAGCCCGGCGTTCTCCTTGCGGGTCGTGGCCGTCGCCGCACCGGCCGAAATCGTCGCGACTAACTCCTCCCGCAGCCAGGGTTTGGTCACAAATCCAAATAAATGGCCCGCCGTCACTTGCTCCATCGCTCGGGTAACGCTAAACACACTGCTCAGGGCCACGATTGAGGCAAAGGGTTGGCGGATCGCAGTGCGCTTCAACAAATCCTGCTCCTGCTGCTCGAGCAGTTCATGATCAGCTAGAACCACCGCAAAATCCTCGTGCTCCAATAATGCGAGCGCCGGAGCCGAAGTCGGGGCTTGGTGCACCCCGAAACCTTCAAACTCCAAGGTGAGTTGCAGCGCTTCTAAGGTCACTGCATCTGAGTTTATAATTAACACCAAGGGACTCGCACGATCCTCCAAACGGCCGTAAAAATACGGCTCGCCAGGAACCACGATGGGATCCCTTGGACCAGACTGAGTTTTGGTAGACACTAACGAACGTGATTAGAGTACTACCATTACGGCACGCCAGCGATGGGACTTAAGTAAAAAGTTTCACTGATTAAAACGGCAAAAATTGCCACTCGATTTTAAGGTCCCTTTTGCGGCTAGCTCTGGGTTTATTAAATTTTAATTTATTTATTAAGAAGGATATAGGTTATTAGGATATGCGCTGGAACTACAGCTGCTAGTGGGTTGGCATGATCCAAGGAATCGAGCCCAGCCTTAACATGAGCATTGCGCAAAGGTCCCTGGATGCCTGCGTCCTCCGGCAGGAGGCCCTCGCTTCCAATATCGCTAACGTCGAAACCCCCGGCTACAAGCGCATGGACGTCGCCAAAGATTTTTCTGAGCGGCTCAAGACCGCGGTTCAACGCGGCGGCGCCAAAAACGCCCTGCCGACCCCCAGACTCACTGAAGATTCGAGCTCCCGCGCCCAGCGCGCTGATGGCAACACGGTCGACTTGGAAAATGAACTTTTGCAGATGAATAAAAATCAGGTCGAACACGAATACCTCACTAACCTGATTGGCTCTAATTTTAAGACGCTGCGCATGGCCATCACCGGTCGTAGCTTATAATCCGTCACTGTAACACCATGGATCTTATTACTGGAGTAGGCGCGACCGGCAGTGCACTCAACGCCCAAAAAACGCGGCTCGACCTCATCGCCCAAAATATCGCCAACGCTCAGACCACGCGCTCAGCCGACGGCGGTCCTTACAAACGTCAGGTCGTCACGTTTGAAGCTCAATTAGCGAACCGCATGCAGCGCTCGGGCCAAGCCGCCGGTCAATCCGGCGTCAAAGTCGCCTCCATCAGCAATGATCCCACGCCCGGGCAAAAGATTTATGACCCGCGTCATCCCGATGCGGACGCCCAAGGCATGGTGACCATGCCCAACGTTAATGTTTCTACAGAAATGGTCGATTTGATCACCGCCTCGCGCACCTACGAAGCCAACCTCTCGGTGGTTAAAGCCGCCCGTCAAATGGCGCAGAAGACGATTGATATCGGTCGTTAATCTTATCCATGTCCACCATCGGAGCCATCACCGCGAGCGGAGCAGGTCCTCTCGCCACCCACCGCCTTCAGGGCCTAGATCTCAAAGGACTCAACCCCGGCGGCGCGGGTGCAGTCGACAAGGCGGCCAACGGCAACGGCAACAGCACCGGCCCGACGGATTTTGCCGGTGTGTTGTCGCAACTCGCGACCCCGCTAATCGACAAACAAAATGAAGCCGCCGCCTTAACCAAGTCGGTCCTCTTGGGACAAGGCGCTCCGCTGCACCAAAGCGTCATCGCCATGCAAGAAGCCTCCGTGGCTTTTAGCCTCATGGTCGAAGTCCGCAACAAAGTCGTCGAGGGCTTCCAAGAGCTCATGCGCATGCCGGTTTGATTTTTTTTCTTAATTTTTCGTCTGCCTAAATGAAACCTATTATTGATTCTTTCTTGCGCGTTTGGCGCGAGTTTACTGTCGGTCAGAAAACCTCTATCGTACTTGCGGCCTTGCTCGTGATCGGTGGTCTCGCCGGTGTCGCTGTCTGGTCCGGTCAACCCGATTACCAACTGCTCTATGGTCGGCTAGCCCAGAAAGATGCGGCCATTATCATCAGTTCACTTCAGACCCAGAACATTAAATATCGCACCAGCGCCGACGGAAGCTCGGTCTACGTTCCGGCTGAAAATATCCACCGCCTCCGCATGGATTTGGCGAGCAAAGGACTCCCGAGCGGCGAGGGCGTAGGCTTTGAAATTTTCGACAAAGGTCAGTTCGGCCTCAGTGATTTTGCGCAGCGCACCAATTATTCACGCGCGCTCCAAGGTGAGTTATCCCGTACGATCACCCAGCTCGATGGCGTGGTCGCGGCCCGCGTCATGATCGTGCAACCCGAAAACCGATTGCTGCTCGTCGGCCAGAGTATCAAGCCCACCGCCTCCGTCTTCGTCGAACTCCGCGGTAATCGTCTGCCCGTCGAAGCCGTTAACGCCATCCGTAACCTGGTGGCTAATTCCGTGCAAGGCCTCCTCGTCGACGAAGTCGCCGTGATCGATCAAAAAGGTCATGTGCTTTCGGCCGATTTAAAGGACGATCCCACCTTGGGCGCGGCCAATAGCCAGATGCGCTATCGTCAACAGGTCGAAGATTATTACGCCCGCAAAGTCGAATCGTTGCTCACCCCCGTAATCGGTGCCGGCAACGCCGTGGTGCGCGTTTCGGCTGATATCGACAGCGAGACCGCCAATCGCAGCGAGGAACGCTTCGACCCCGAGGGTCAGGTCGTGCGCTCCCAAACCAATATCGAGGAAACCTCCACCTCCGTTGAAAAGAAGAAATCGGGTGTCGCCGGGGTCACAAGCAACACTCCCGATGTCGCCGCCAAAGAAGAATCTCCCGTCCTCGCGAACGATCAAAATACGAAAAATCGGACGACCAGCTACGAAATCAATCGGGTCCTTACCAACACCTCTCGCACGCCTGGTACGATCCGCGGCCTCTCCGCTTCAGTCTTCGTCGCTCAGCGCATGGTCGGCACCGGCGCCGATGCTAAACCCCAGCCTCGCTCCGCCGAAGAACTCCAGGGCTTGCGCAAGCTTGTCATCAACGCGATTGGCTTGAAGGCCTTCGCGGGCGCCGCCGCTAACGCGAACATTGAAGATTTGGTCACCATCCAAGAAGCCGCGTTTCAGTCCACTCTACCCGTGGCGGCGATTGAAGATGCCGCGGCCCCCAGCAAATTTCGCACGTGGATCGAGCTCGGCGCTAAATACGCCCCCGTCTTGATCGCGGTCCTAGCGTTTGGCTTCTTCTTCCGCCTGCTACGGACCCAGCGTCCCGAGACCGTTCCCATGGAGATCATCAATCCCGCGCGCGATCCAGCGGAATCGGAACAACCCGCGGTGGTGACCGCGGCGACGTTGAACGAATTGCTCCGCAAGAAACCCGCCAACATCGGCGCTGCTCTCCGGGGATGGTCGGCTGAGGCCAAATCGTAAAAACATTGTTCGCCCGTGACCCCTACTGAATACGGTAAACTGTCTCGTCCGCAAAAAATCGCGGCCTTATTGATTGTGGCCGGCCCGGACGCCGCCGCCGATGTGCTGCGCACCTTTCCTGACGCCGAAGTTGAAGAAATTTGTCGGCTCATGGGCGAGTTTGCCGTGGTCACCCAAGAGTTGAAAGATCAGCTCATCGCTGAGTTCGAACCCCTCATTATTAGCGGGTTAAAGTCCATTGAAGGCGGGTTTGATTTTGCCAAAAAAGCGCTCGATCTCTCGCGCGGTGAATTTAAGACCGGGGCCATGCTGAGCCGCATCGGAGCCAGTGTGAGCCTAGCCTCCACTAAACTCATCGATCGTATCTCGGAAATGGAAGGCCGCGATGTGTTTTTGCTCCTCAAACGCGAGCAGCCCCAGACGATCGCCTTTGTGCTTTCCTATATTGAAAAACAGAAAGCGCGCGATGCTTTTAAATTATTTTCGCCCGAGCTGCAGGCCGATATTTCCCTGCGGATTGGTACGATCGACAGCACCTCGCTCAAATATATCGAAAAAATCGCCCACCAACTCGGCTCTCACGTTTCGCACACCGAGGTGCCGGCATTTCATCGCAGCGGGGGGGCTGATACCGTAGCCAACATGCTCAAAGGCATCTCCAAGGATGCCTCACGTGCTGTCATGGCCCAGCTCGAGGAAAAAAATGCCCGATTGGCCACGGCCATCCGCCGGAAATTGTTCGCCTTCGAGGATCTTTCCCGGTTGCGGCCCAGCGATATGCAGCGGCTCATGCGCGACGTCGACGCGGCCCAATTGGCGATGGCCCTCAAGGGAGCCTCCGAAGGCATTCAGGAAAAAATCTTTGCCGCCCTCTCCAAACGTGCCGGCCAAGGCTTGCGCGACGATCTCGCGATGCTCACCAGCGTCCGCCCCAAGGAAGTCGCTACCGCGCAGGCCGGGGTGGTCGATATGCTGCGTAAACTCGAAGAATCCGGTGACATCGTCCTCGATGAAGACGAGGCGGAGGGTTAATCATGGCCGTTACCCGTCACTCCATCTCTTTTACGGGACCCTTCGTGCTGGCCGCGGAGGCGATTGAGCCCGTTCGTCGCTTCACGGAAGCAGACCTTGCGGCCGAATTCGAGCGCGGCCGCCGTGAAGGTGCCCGTCAGAACGACAACGGCGTGGAACGCCGGTTTGTTGAATTCCGCTCCGAAGTGAATGGAGTTCAGAATGGTATCTTTGCCCGCCTCAGCGAGGCTGAGAAAATGATCGCCGAGCAAATGCGGGTCGCTCTGCCCGAATTGGCGGTCGAAGTCGCTAAACGTGTGCTCGCCGGCTACACCCCTCCTCAGGAAGTCGTGGAGCAATTGTGCGCGGAAGCGATGAAAGCCCTTTTCCCCGAGGTCCAAGACCTCGAGCTCATCGTCGGTGAACGTGATCATGCGATCATCGAGAACTTGGTGCCGCAGTGGCGAGCGACCTATCCTGGGATCAAGGTCACGATCGACCCCGCGTTTACCTCCGGTGAATGTCAGGTTCGCAGCCGCTTCGGTGTCATTGATGCGCGCCATGGGGCGAAGGTCGAAGCCCTACGTCGGGAGCTCACCCGCAAATGAATCCTGGCGTCGCAGACATCGTTTCTTTGGTGCGTGGGCAGGTGCAGCAAGCACCCACCTTTAGCCGTTACGGTCGGGTCGCTTCCATCTCTGGGCTCATCGTTGAATCGGAAGGCCCCAATGTCGGTCTGGGCGAACTCTGTGTTTTACGCAGCCAACGCAACGAGTTTGAAGTGCTCGCCGAGGTGGTGGGGTTCCGCTCTGAGAAAATTTTATTAATGGCGTTGGGTGATGTCGGCGGCTTGCACGTTGGCTGTGAGACAGTCGCCATGGATTCGCTTTCGCTACCGATCGCCAATGATCTCCTTTTGGGTCGCGTCCTCAATGCCCTCGGTCGCCCGATGGACGAAGGCGCTGCCTTGTCGCGTCAACGTCAGGCTTGGGCGGCGCAAACGCAGCCACCCCATCCCCTGCGCCGTCAGCGCATCTCCGAGCCATTCCTGACCGGAGTGAAGGCGATCGACGCTTTTACCCCCATCGGACGCGGCCAACGCATGGGTATCTTCGCGGGCTCCGGCGTCGGGAAATCGACCCTCCTTGGCATGATCGCTCGGGGCTCCTCGGCTGATGTGGTCGTCATCGGTTTGGTGGGCGAGCGTGGCCGTGAGGTGCGCGAATTTATCGAGCGAGATTTGGGGCCGGAAGGACTTAAAAAATCGGTGGTCGTAGTGGCCACCTCCGATGCGCCTGCCCCCATGCGGTTGCGGGCCGCCTTCACGGCCACCGCCTTAGCGGAGAGTTATCGCGACCAGGGCCGCAATGTTTTACTTTTGATGGATTCGGTCACGCGTTTTGCGATGGCGCAGCGTGAGATCGGGCTCGCGGTGGGTGAACCTCCCGCTACCCGCGGTTACACCCCCTCTGTTTTTGCTTTGCTACCTCGGCTGCTGGAACGCAGCGGCACGGGCGAAACCGGTGCCATCACCGCCCTCTACACCGTACTCGTCGAAGGCGATGACATGAATGAACCCGTCGCCGATACCGTACGCGGTATTTTGGACGGCCACTTAGTCTTGTCGCGCTCGCTAGCTCACGCCAATCACTACCCAGCCATTGATATTTTGGAAAGTATCAGCCGACTGGGCCGGGAAGTCGCCCCCAAATCCGTGCTGGAATGGTCGGCCGCCGCCCGCGAACACGAGGCGCTTTATCGTCGCAACGAAGACCTGATCAACATCGGGGCCTACAACAAAGGTTCCAACCCCGCCCTCGATCAGGCGATCCGGGTGCACGGGCCCTTACAAACCTTTCTTAAGCAAAGCGTCGATGAGGTTATCTCGCGTGAAGCTATGGCCGCCGGCTTGAAGGGGGCACTCCAATGAAGCGTTTCCGTTTTAGACTCCAAAGTTTGCTCGTCTTGCGTGAATTACGCGAGACCCAGGCGGCCAATGCGCTCGCCCAAAAACTCGCAGAGCAGCGGCGCTTGGAAGCTGATTTGGCGCAAGCTCAGGCTCGATCTGAGGCCGCTCGGGCTCAATTATACCAAGCCGAAGGCAAGCGCTTCGCGCCGCAGGACCACTCCGCGGCGTTGGCCGATTTTGATCGCACGCTGGCTCAGGAAAATGCGGCCGAAAAAGCGGTCCAGGCCCATGAAAAACCGTTGGCCATGGCGCGTCAGGCTTGGGCTGAAGCCGGCCGCGATCTCAAGGTCGTTAACAATTTGCGGGGTAGGGCGGAAGAGCGCCACTTGCACGAGGCCGCTCGGGTCGAGCAGGCCGAGATGGATGAAGCGGCGAGCCGCATCGCCGGTGGTTCATTCTCACTCCTGTCATGAAATTTATAAGCTCACCCTTGCTGATTATCTTGGTGGCCTCCTTGTTGGGCGTCGGCGTATCCTGCCTAGCGGTTTGGAAGCGCATCCCCGACTACGCGGCTCTGGCTGCTCAAGTTCGGCCCAAGCCCAAAGCTGAAGCTGCCCCAATCTCGGATCGCACGCCCTCGGCGGCCATCACCAATCGCGCGGTCAATGAATTAAAGTCAGCGAAAGATCAGTTGGCGCTCCGTGAAGCCTCCCTGGGTGAACAGGCCAAGCGGCTCGAAGCCGAGCGGCTCGAACTGGAGCGCACCCGGGCTGAAATCGAGGCGATGCGTAAACAAGTCGAAGGCTACTTGACTGAAGCCAAAGGGCTAAACGCCAAGGCGCGCTCCGAAGATTCCGTCCTCGAACTTAAAAATCTGAGAACCCTCGTGCAAACCTACTCCAACATGTCGCCCAAGTCCGCCGTGGCGATCATGCTGCAGATGGAAGATGCAAGCGCGGTAAAGATTTTCTCCATGATGAAAGCCGATGTGGCCGCAGGTATCTTCGAGGAGATGGGTAAGCAGGCAGTCGCTGACCCGACCATGGCCAAACGCGCGGCTAAAATTGCCGAAGGCGTGAAAAACTTCCGCGCACCCAAATGACTTCCCCCCTCCACTTAGATTCTAAGGTTCCGACTCCTACAGGCGCGGCCTTGGGCGTCATGTCGCCGGTTGCAATTGATTTCGAATCTCTTGCCACCGCTCCGCGCGGCCCGGGTCCGGTCGATACCAAGCGCTCGTTTGCTAGCTTGCTCGGTAACGCTAAAAAAGATCTGCCCACGGAAAACCGTTTGCCCCAAGTAGAAAAGTCGTCGCGCCCCGCCGCACCCGCACCTGCACCTGCACCCGCACCTAAAGAGCCCACGCCGCACCTAACGCTTACCCCAAAACCTAAATTTAAAGAGACTTCTCGGGCTCCGGCGGCGGAACCTCGTTCTCGGCCAACCTCCGATTCTTCCCGTCCCACCCAACCCGTGGCCAAGGAAGAAAATTCTGCCACCGAAAGTAAGGATAGCGAGGAGGCTGATTCCGATTCGGAAAATAAAGATACGGGCGCAACCGAGTCTTCGACCCCCGTGGTCGCAGTTCAGGCTTTACCGGTTAAGGACCTCACGCCGGTTACCTGCGGTAACGGCGAAAATTCGAGCGAACTTACCTCCGCACCGACCCTGACATCTTCGACGAGCGAACTTACCTCCGCACCGACCCTGACATCTTCGATAAGCGACCAGGCTGTCGCTGAGACCCCTTCGGCGCCTGCGCTCGCTGCCGTTGCGAGCGCAACCGTCACGAGTGAATCTGTCCGTAGTGCTCTGGTCGAATCAACCCAGGTTTCCAAGGCTCAAGCCGTCTCCACCCAAGAGCTAAAGCAATCAGATCAAGGCTTTGAACTCGAAGTTAACCCTGAGGCTCAAGCCGCCGCTGATAAATTAGACTTCGGTGCAGCGGAACGGGTGACTACGGCAAAAAAATTAGCTACGACTGCGGAAGCCCTGCCTCTGCCTAAGGAATTGATCGCCGCCAGCCGGGTAGAAAAAACTGCCGCTAGTTCCGTCAGCGCAGTCTCGGATGGAGCTAAAATCGCGGCTTCCGGTATTTTTAATAATATAGAAAATACTGGTAATAATAATTTTAAGAAAGTAGAACCAGTGGTTGGCTTGTCGGCTGCTCCCAGTGGTGCCGCCATGTCCAGTACGTTACTTGATCTCTTCGAAGCGAGCCGAACCGACGTTCCTGCGTCCGAGGCGGTTTCGCGGGTCAATTTAGCGCAGGTCGTCGATGAAGTCGCCGTGATTTCGGAAAAAATGCGGGTTTCGGGCCAGCATCGTTGCGTGGTCGATTTTGACGTCGCCGGACATGGCAGTCTTCGCGTCGAAGTCGTGCGCCGTGATGATCAACTTAAGACCATGTTCAGCACCGAATCCGAGTCTTTACGCGAATCTCTGCAGGCCGCCTTCGCTAACTCGGACCGTCCCGGCCAGATGTCCACTTCCTTTGATTGGCAGGGTTCGTCCCCGGATTCGTCCGGTCAGGGCCAAAGTGGCGCCCAAAACCAAGCCGACGCCGACTCACGGCAAACCACCTATTTTAAAACCGAATCCGTGAGCCGGACTTCCGCTCTCTCCTCAGCTCCCACGGTAAGCTCCGAGCCCATCGAGGCGCCGGCTCTTCCGCCTCATCACCGTTTGCAATTATTCGCCTAACCATGCCGATTATCTCCACCACCCCTGCGCCGGCTTCTTCCGTGCCCGTCGCCGCCGCGCCGACCACTGTTCCACGTACGGCTAATAATAGCCTCAATCAGCAAGATTTTCTTAAGCTGCTCACCATGCAGCTAAAAAATCAGGACCCGATGAAGCCGATGGATGAAAACGCGATGGTCTCGACCATGGCGCAATTCACCGGCCTCGAACAATCCACCCAGATGATCACTTCGCTTAAAGGCTTGGGCGAAGATAACAAAATGATCGCTGCGAGTAGTATGATTGGTCGGGAAGTCACCGTCACCGATCCTGCCGGTAACCAAACCGTGGGTATCGTCGATGCCGTCGAAAATAGCTCCACCGGCCTCCAACTTCGCATGGGCGCCACCTTAGTTCCTTTCGCCTCAGTCACCCGCGTGGCGCCCAAGTCCACGGGCGCGGTCATGCCGACCAGCGTCCGCGTTTAAAGCGCCTTACTTAAATTCAACCGTTTAAAATTACATTTTATGCCTATCTCAGCTGCCATTTACGCCGGTGTCACCGCGATGAAGAACTTCACCAAGGGGGTGGAAACTATCAGTGGTAACATTGCCAACGTTAATACGACCGGCTTCAAATCTTCGACCGTCAATTTTTCGTCCGTGCTGGGCGACACGATTAAAGATTCTCAAGGATCTCTTTCCGTCACCGGCTCTAAAACCGATCTCGCGGTCAGCGGTGAAGGTTACTTCCGCGTACTCAAGACGGAGGACAATTCCCAGTTCGCTTCCCGCGCGGGTAATTTCCACTTCGATGAAAATGGTTATTTGGTAAATGCGTATGGCTACCAGGTTCAAGGTTTGATCGGCGGCACGGGCGCCACCTTGCCCACCACCTTGGGCAGCATTCGGCTAAACCAAAATCCGCCCGCGGGCGCTCAGCTCCTCGGTTACGAGTTCGATAAAAAAGGGGCACTGATCGAGACCTACTCCGATGGCTCCAAATCGGTAACCAATCAGGTACTCTTGCAGCGTTACTCCAATCCCTCCGCCTTAAAGCTGAACGGATCCAATCTGTTTACCAATTTTGAAAAAGCCGCTCCCGTCGGTGGGGTCACCCTCACCGCCGCCGCAAACACCCCTGGCAGCGTCGGGGTCGGCACCATCGAGCCTGAGAGCCTTGAACTCTCTAACGTCGATTTAACCACCGAATTTGCCTCCCTCATCAACGCTCAACGCGCTCTCCAAGCCTCCGCCCGTATCGTCACCGTCTCCGACACGATGGTTGAGGACACCGTTAACCTTAAACGCTAAGTTTTAACTTTTCTTCTACCATGTCCGATCCCGCTCCCGATAAATCAGACGAAAAAACGGCATCGGCACCCGCCGCGGCTAAGCCGCTTAACGCCATGCTTCCGGCGATCATCGCCGTGGTGCTCGCCCCTGTACTATCCTTTGGGGTCGTTAATTTTCTGGTTATCCCAAAGATCACCGATCAGGTGAAAACTCAGATCAGCCTTGCTATGGCGGAAGCCAGTAAGCACGACGAATCCGGTGGTGGCGCTAAAGAAGCCTCAGGTAAAAGCGAGGAGAGCGAAAAAGCACCCAAGGCGGAAGCGGGTGGACACGGTGGAAAAGAAGAGAAAAAACCCGCAGCTCGCCCGAAGTTTGAAAACCTCACGGTCAATATCGCCGGCACCCAAGGCACCCGTTACTTGAAGGTCACTTTCAACGTGGTCGGTAAAAACGAAGCCGCCAACGCTAAGATCGATCAGAAAAACGCCGAGTTGATCGATACCTCGCTAACCATCCTCTCCAGCCTCACCTTACCCGAGCTGGACGATCCCAGCAGTAAGACCGTCGTGCGCGGTCGCTTGACGGCTGCTTTCAATGAACTGCTCAAAGCCCCCTTGGTTGAGCAAGTGTACTTTTCCGACTTTGTCGTGCAGTAATGACTGCTGAATCTCAGGCCGAGACCGCTGGGGTCGCCATCCTGCTCGACTCCCACGGTAACCGCGTTGCCGCCGAAGTCTTTCCGGCGGTGCGTAACTACGACTTCCGCAACCCCGTGATGCTCACGGAATCCCAGTTGGTGGAGTTGGGTGAATTGCAAACGCAGTTCGCTCGTCAACTCGCCACCCGGCTCTCCCTCATGCTCAAACTTGAGTGCGTGTTGGGCAAAGTCGCATTCTCCGAAACCAGCTTTGCGGAACTGCGGAGTCGAATCACCGAGCGCGCCTACAATTGCACTTTTAAGGCCGAGCCCTTGCGTGGCCTCGGACAAATCACTCTGCCAGCCGCTCTGGCTTCCACCGTCGTGGACCGACTTCTGGGCGGCCCGGGCTTGGCTCAGCCCCCCGAACGTGAACTGACCGAAATCGAGTGCGCTCTCCTCGATGATATGATGGTCCAAGTCATCGAAGAATGGTTCAACCAGTGGGGGTACGACGTGCCCCTCCAACCGACGATTTTGGGCGGCCAAAGGTCCTCAGGCTCCATGCCCGGCTTCTCGAAATCGGCCTCGTTTGTGAATCTTAATATCGAGATCACCCTCGGTGAAGCTAATGGCACGCTCTCTCTTTGCGTGCCTGAAGTCATGGTCGAACCTCTTTTGCGGGCTTTTCACAGTCGCCAAGAAAAGATCCAACCCGACAAGCCCAGCGCCCTCAAACCTAATTGGCATCCCGCGTTTGAAGAGGTGGTCGTGCCCATCACCGCCCATTGGAACGCCTTCACTCTCACGGTCGCCGAACTCGCCAACCTCGAGGTCGGCTCGGTCCTGCCCCTGCCGATGAGTATTTTAGAGCAGACCTCGATTGTCGTTGGTACGGAGGAGAAATTTATCGGGACCATCGGCATAGAAGGCGAACGTATCGCCGTTTCTATCACCTCAGCTCTCAGCTGACCTTTTCACCTTACCTATCATGGAAAATAAATCTCTCGACCTTGTATTGGACATCAAGGTGAACGTCACCGTGCAGCTCGGCTCCTGTGAATTGCCCATGCGCGAAGTACTCGCCCTTGCTCCCGGCACCATTTTGCAACTCGCCCAAAAAGCCAATGAGCCGGTCTCACTGCACGTGAACCAGAAACTCGTCGCTCGCGGCGAGGTCGTTCTGGTGGGCGACAGCTTCGGTATCCGCGTCAGTGAATTCGTAGGACGCCTCAAATGAGCTCCTTGCATTTACTGGGACTACGGTGCCGTGCGTTGGGCCTGGTTATGGGCCTACTTGGATTTTTTCTATCGAGCGGTTCACTCCGGGCGGCCAATGATACCCCTCGCTCCGCCAACACCGTTATATTTCCGCAGCCAGTCGAGCAGACCGCTGCTCGTCCCTCCAGCACACCTTCGAGCGCTTACATTGTTTTTGTACTCATGTGCATCGGCGGGGGCGCTTGGCTTTGGTTTCGGGCCAAAGGCAAAAACCGTAACTTAAGCAACATCGCCACAGAAATTTCGATCGATGAAACCCGACCCCTCGGCAATCGCCAATACCTCGTTCTCACCTCCTGCCGGGGCCGTTCCTTTCTCGTCGGCGTCAGCCAAGGCCGGATCGATCTGATTTCTGAAGTTCCATCCTCCGAAACGGCACCATGAATATGATTTGGCTTCGGCGCCTGCATTTGCCGGTATGGTTTTTACTCACGGCTTTAGTTTTCAACTCAGGCCTGCTTAGCGCTCAGACTAACCCGATCACACCGGTCGTAACTCCAGGCTTTGGCACCCCCCCTGCGACTGCGGGAGCTGGAGCTGGTGCGGGTGCGGGTGCGGGTGCGGGTGCGGCTGCGACCGCGAATCAAAATCAAAGCCAACCCCCCGCTCCTTGGCGACTGGCGGTGAATTTAGAAGGGGCGGAAAAGCCCGGCGAAATCAGTGTGGGCTTACAAATCGTGGTCGTCATGACCCTGCTTTCACTGGCGCCCACGCTCGTGATGCTGATGACCAGTTTTACCCGGATTGTCATCGTATTGGGTTTCTTGCGTACGGCCATGGGCCTACCCAACGCTCCCTCCAATCAAATCATCACCGGCCTCGCTTTGTTCCTCACGATGTTCGTGATGGGACCCACCTTTGAACGGGTAAACAGCGACGCCTTGCAACCGTATTTGGCTGGTAAACTCGCCTCCGGACCCGCCCTCGAAGCGGCCAGTGAACCCGTCAAGGGCTTCATGTTAAAGCAAACCCGCACCCGCGATATCGAATTTTTCCTCAAGCTCGGACGCTTTCCGCCCACCAAGGTGCAGGACCTGCCGCTGCGTGTGGTGGTTCCCGCTTTCGTAATCAGCGAATTGCAGACCTCGTTTCAGATGGGCTTTTTTCTTTTTCTGCCGTTTTTGGTCATCGATTTGTTGGTTTCCACCATCTTGATGTCACTGGGCATGATGATGATGCCACCGGCGGTAGTCGCCCTTCCTTTTAAATTGCTGCTTTTTGTCCTTGTTGATGGCTGGCAGTTGGTCGTGAAAAGTTTGGTGGAAAGTTTTAACGTTTAACCTGCGATGTCACCCGAAGCCGCTATCGATATTTTAAAGGAAGTCATTGTTTTCTCCATGCTGGTGTGCAGCCCCTTTTTAATCGGGATGCTGATCGTCGGCTTGATCACCAGCATTTTCCAATCGGCCACCAGTATCCAAGAGCAGACCTTAACCTTCGGCCCTAAATTGGTCGCCGGCGCGGCCTTATTTGTGTTACTCGCGCCCTGGCTAGTCCGGGTCATGAGCGAGTTCACGATTGGCTGTTTTGCTCGCATGGCTAACTTAGGTAACTAAGCGCTTTCGAAGGAGATTCTCATGCTGCTTTGGATCATTGCATGGGTTTTGATTAGTCTGCGCTCCTTGGGGGTGATTGCCTCCTTACCCACTCCGGGCGGAGGCAATATTCCGGTCCGAATTCGAGTGGCGCTCAGCATGATCTTGGCGGTACTACTGGTGGGAATCGTGCCGTTGCCCGCTGAACTCGCACGAGCCGATTGGATCCGCTTGGCCATGGCCGCCATCAGCGAAGTCCTCGTCGGATTCGCCATGGGTTTAGTGGTACGTGCAGCGTTTTCGATCACCGCCTTAGGCGGGCGTTTGATCGCTAATGAAATCGGCCTCAACTCTCCGCCCGGCTTCGATGTACCCATCCCAGCCCAGGAACCCCTACCAGCTTTGGTCACCGCTTTTGCCGGGGTCATGTTTTTCGGCACGGGCGTCCACCAGGATATGTTGGCCGCCTTTGCCCGTAGCTTTGATTTTTCCCCCTTGGGTACCTACACCTTAACCGCGGTCGCTCTGGAACGTATGATCAAGGTGACCTCCAATATTTTAGCGGTCGGACTGCGTATCGCCGCTCCGTTTATTGCGCTTAGTTTTATCATCAACTTAGCGTTTAGTATTTTAGGCAAAGCCGTCCCGCGCATGAACGTATTTATCGCGAGTATCTCTGTACGACTCTGGGGCGGCTTATTGCTCTTATCCGGCTTTGGCGCGCTGCTCTTACGCAACTTGGACCCGCTTTGGCAGACCTTGCACTTAGATATGCTGCAGGTCAGTTTGCGCTCGGTCGTGCCTTGAACCCCTCAAGGGTAAAAAATGCCGCTTTAACCGTGCGGTTGGCTTTAAGTTTTCACGGTAATTTATTCTTTAATTGTTACTAAACAATTGTTTAGTAATGATAATTTTAAAATGGCGTTCAAATTGCTTACCTCCCTGTAGTGAGCGCCGAAGATCAAGACTCAAAAACAGAAGCACCCTCAGCCAAGCGGCTGGCGGAAGCCCTTTCTAAGGGGCAATTTGCGCGCGCCCCCGAACTCACCTTGGCTTTCACCTTGGGGGCCGCCTTATTTAGCTTAGGACTAGCCGCCCGTGAAGCGGCGGATAAAGTCACGCAGTTGGCGCTAGCGATTTTTGGGCACTTGGGCGAACTGCGCGTCCAAGGCGATGAAGTTCCCCCGGTGGCCGTCTTGGCGATGACCACCTTTGTCTCCATTGCCTTGCCCGTGGTCTTGGCCACCGCCTTTGCGGCAATTTTAGCCGGAGGGATCCAGAGCGGTTTTCAGCTCACCCCCGAGGCCCTGTCATTTAACTTTGACCGCTTTGATCCCATTGCTGGCCTCGGTCGTATTTTTTCCGGAAAAGTCTTGGTCACCGCTTCCCTCGACTTGCTAAAAGTGCTCGCCGTCTTCGCCTGCCTCGCCGCGGCGGCCGCCAAGATCTTTACCGATATTATTTTCTCCGCGCCCGTGGAGACGTTGTACCTCGCTAATTTTATGCACACGACCGCAATGTCGCTGATGTGGAGGTTTTTAGGGGCCATTGCGGTGATCGCCGCTCTCAGCTACGCTTACGAACTTTATAAGGCCAATCAGGAGCTCATGATGTCGCGGCAAGAATTAAAAGATGAGCGCTCCCAGACCGATGGTAATCCCCTGGTCAAAGCCGCCATGCGTCGTCTCGCCCGTCGTCTGTTGCAAAAAAAGATGCTGGATGCAGTCCCGACCGCCGATGTGATCGTCGCCAACCCGACCCACTTTGCCGTTGCCCTGCGCTATGAGCGCGGCGCGGACGCCGCCCCGGTGATTGTGGCTAAAGGCGAGGATCGACACGCCCTAAAGATCAAAGAGTTGGCCGCCCTGCATGGGGTCCCCATCGTGGAAAACCGCCCCGTGGCTCGCCTGCTTTATGCAACCGGGAAGGTAGGGCAACCCATCCCACAAGATATGTTCGAGGCGGTCGCTGAGATCCTGGCCTTCGTCTATCGCACCTACCGTTATTATTATTTTACCCTGCCCAGCCGCCGCGCGGCGGCCGTTTCTAACTAGTCCCCATGGCTTTAGCAGCTCCCATTCCCGCCCGGACCTTTACTAGCCAACTTTTGGGCCGGGCTGACCTACTATTTACGGCCGGCTTATTCGGCACGATCATGCTGCTGGTCTTGCCCGTGCCTTCAATGGTGATGGATATGCTGCTCGCCCTCAGCGTATCGAGCTCCCTGTTGATCATGCTGATCGTGATCTACGTGAAGCAACCCGTCGAATTTTCGGCGTTCCCGACCGTGCTGTTGGGTCTCACGCTGTTTCGATTGGCTCTCAATATTTGCTCCACGCGCTTGGTGCTCACCCGCGGTGAGGCCGGTCATATCATCGACGCTTTCGGCAAGATCGTGATCCAAGGCAATTACGTCGTCGGCTTTGTCGTTTTTGTGATCTTAGTGGTGATCAATTTCGTTGTTATCACCAAGGGTGCAGGCCGCATTGCCGAAGTCTCCGCGCGTTTTACTTTGGACGCCTTGCCGGGTAAGCAAATGGCGATCGATGCGGAGCTCAACGCCGGAGCCATTGATGAGCCGACCGCTACCGCCCGTCGTCTCAAATTACAACGAGAGGCTGATTTTTACGGAGCGATGGACGGCTCTTCAAAGTTTGTCCGAGGCGAGGCGGTCGCAGGTATTTTGATCACCCTGGTCAACATTTTGGGCGGTTTCATGATCGGCGTCTTGCAGATGGATCTCACCCTGATGGAAGCGCTCCAGAAATTTACCCTTCTTTCCATCGGTGATGGCTTGGTCACTCAAATTCCCGCCCTAGTCATATCGGTTGCGGCCGGTTTGCTCGTCACCCGGGCAGCGGACAACGGGGACTTGGGCCATCAGGTCGGCGGGCAATTAATTCGGTACCCGATCGCTCTAAAAATTGTTGGGGCATTGATGCTAGTGATGAGCCTCATGCCCGGCTTGCCGCTCTTGCCCCTCGCCTTGATGGGCGGATTTTTTCTCTACATCGGCTTCAAACTTCCCGCCGCTACGGCCGAGGTGGAACCCGTGGTTAAAAGCGCGGCTGAAAAAGCTAAGGAAAAAGAAGCGGCTCCGCCTAAGAGCGGATCAATCGAAGAAGTCCGCCGCCTCATCGATGTCGATGTCTTCGCTGTCGAGGTCGGCTTCGGCTTGGTCGGTTTGGCTGATCAAAAACAGGGCGGCGATCTGCCTTCTCGGATCACCGGCGTACGCAAGACTCTGGCCCGCGAGCTCGGTATCATTATCCCTCAAGTGGCCGTGCGGGATAATCTCGAACTGGCAAGTGGCGAATATCGTTTTCTGCTCAGGGGCCGACAGGTCGGCCGCGGCTCTCTGATGATGGGACGTTGGATGGCGATGAACGTTTCGGGCAGTCGGGTCCAGCTGCGTGGTATCGCCTGCCAGGAACCCGTCTTCGGGCTTGCTGCGGTATGGATCGAAGAAGCCGAAAAGAAGAACGCCGAGATTAATGGCTACTCGGTCGTCGATTGTGCTTCCATCATTGTCACCCACCTTTCCGAAGTCCTGAAAACTCACGCCCACCAGCTGCTCGGACGGCAGGACGTCCAAGCCTTGATCGATCACGTGAAGCAATCGCACCCAGCACTGGTTAGCGAATTGCTGCCAGATCTCGTTAACCTCGGGATCATCCAGCGGGTGTTACAAAACTTGCTCCGCGAAAATGTACCCATCCTTAATCTCCCCCTGATTCTGGAAGGCATCGCTGATTATGCGACTTTAAGTAAAAACCCCGATGACCTGAGTGAACTCGTACGGCGGCGCTTGGGCCCGTATTTTGTTCCCCTCATTGAGTCAGCGCCTGGCACGGTGCGGGCTTTGACCTTAGACCCACGTCTAGAAAAAGAACTGGCTACTAAAATCCACCGCACCGCCGCTGATTTCGGACTCGCGCTTGATCCTGCCCTAAGTGCCCACCTGTTAGAGGGGGTCAATGCGAAGCAGGCGCAGTTCGCCGCATCCGGTAATGCGCCGTGCATTGTTGTCGGCGCAGAACTGCGCTTGGCGCTCAGGCGCTTCCTGGAGACGACCTTCCCCCGTCTCACCGTGGTTTCGTTCCAAGAAATACCCGGTACCTACCAGATTGAAAACGCGGGTATAATTTCACCTCTCCCAGATCAGCAACGGGCCGCGGCCTAATCCCATGGTAACCTCGAGCGCCCGATCCCCTAAACCGAAGCCTGGCACCTACCGGTTCATTGTACGCTCCGTTAACGAAGCTGTCTTAGTCTTAAAGTCACAACTGGGGCCGGACGCGCACGTACTTTCCGTGCGCCCCTTTCGTCAATCGCTGATCAAACGAATTTTTAGTGGGGCTAAGCTTGAAGTTGTGGCGCAACTAGCGGCGCCCTCTACCGCTACCGCTACCGCTAGCGCGGCCCCTCTCGAGCCAGCGGTCGCACTGCCGGTGCCCGGAGTCCTCAGTGCCGCTTATGAAACCGTCCCGCCTCGTTCACGCCGGCCGGTTGATTTGCGCTCGGCGCTAAAAGGAGCCGGTTTTTCCGAGCAGGTTCTCTGGCGGGTGGAATCGGAACGGCGTTGGTCCATTTCGGCGGACAAACCCCTGGGCGATACCCTTTCCGACTTTGTCGCCGAATTGCGGCAGTTAGTGGATTCGTTTCCGGCTAAGCCCCTGTCCAATCGGGTGGTATTTTTCGGTCATTCCCATGCTGATAAATCCCTCGCTCTAGGCCAATGGCTCACGTGGGAAGTATTCAAGCAGGGGACCACTTGCCGGGTTTGTCACGTTGAGTTCAGTCGGCCTAATCCCTGTCTTGAACTCGAGGTGTTCTGTGAAGCGGTCGGGGTGGGCCTGACTCATTACTCTCCTGATTTTTCCCCTCACCAAGATGGCGCCCGGGTCTATTGGGATGTTCCCTGTGTCGGAGTGGGTTCTGGCGATGAAACCCAACAACTGGCCGAACTGCTTAAAAAACAAGCGATCGAGACGCGGGTCCTCATTTTAAACGCAGCGTATGAAATCGAAAGCATGCGTTCTGGACTCAGCCTGGGCCGATCCTTGGGCGCCACCCATATTGTTTTAACTCATATCGATGAAGCTAAAGACGTGGGTAAATTATGGGAAATTTTGCTCGAGGCAGAAATGCGCCCGCTTTTCTTCTCGCATGACGGCAACTTGCTTGGCCCCATCGGAGTCGATCCGCTCGATCTGTTGGTCAATAAAACTCTAGGAAAGAGCTGAAGCGCATGCGTTACATTTTTCTGATATTTGGTTTTGCCTTCTTCACGATGGTGTTCGCCGCTGGCCTCTGGGCCGAGCGGACCTTCGCGTTGGTGGTTCGTGACGCCTGCATCAGTGCCGTCGTGGGCGGGCTGGCGGGTCAGTGGTTTTGGAATCACGTCATTGCGGCCGCACGCATCACGATGGTGGCTAAACGGGCCGCCCTGGATGCTGCCGCTAAAGCGAGTCGTCAGAAAAAAGCCGAGGTCGCGGCGACGGCGACCAAGGCCAAGAAATAAACGAGCTGATCAACCTGGGTTAAAGCCATGGATACATCTCCCCCTCCCGACAACACGCCTACGCCCATTTCCCCTTTGGCTTACAAAGTGTACCAGCAAACGACCGGAGCCTCATCGCTCTTAGTCGAAGAACATTTGCCTCTGGTGCGTCAGGTCGTGGGCCGCATCAAGATGAGTCTGCCGCCCCACATTGACGCGGATGATCTGCATTCGGTGGGAGTCATGGGACTCATCGCGGCCTCCCAGCGTTATGTGCCACAAGAGGGAAGGACGTTTGCGGGTTATGCCTACACTAAGATTCGCGGCGCGATTTTGGATGAACTGCGTCGACTCGACTGGTGCCCACGGCGCACCCGCGCTAAAGCACGTAAGTTAAAAGACGCCATCGCCGAACTGGAGCAAAAACACCAGCGCGCGGTCACCGATGAAGAGATCCAAGGCCACCTCCAACTTTCCGCCGCCGAGTACGCGTTGTGGCTGCAAGAATCTAGCCCCGTAACTTTTATCAATATTGACGCCTCCGCGCAAGATGACGGCAAGGGCTCGGCCTTCCATGAAACCATCGCGGATGAAAATTTGGAACCCGCTTCCGCCGGCCTAGAGCGAGCTGAATTATGGCGTTTGGTCGCCGATCGGATCGAGTCGCTCCCGGATACGCAGAAAAAAGTCCTCGCCCTCTACCATTTTGAAGGTTTGCGCCTGGCTGAAATCGCCGAGGCGATGGATTTGACCGAAGCCCGTATCAGCCAAATTCATACTCAGGCGATCTTGGCGCTGCGTAGTTTCGTAGAACGTAATCAAAATAAATAGGTTATACCATGCTCATTATCATCGGAATTATTCTGGTACTTGCGTGTACCGCCCTCTCTTTTGTTTGGGAATCCGGGTTCGATTTCAATCGCCTCAGCTTGCTGTTTCATATCGCCGAACTGGTGGCGATTTTCGGCATCACCTTTGGCGCGGTGCTCATCTCAACCCCAGCGCATGTTCTGAAGGAAACCCTCGCTAAAATCATCGCGGTCATGACCGGTAAAACAATCAACAAAGCCCACTACTTCGAACTAATCGGCGCTCTGTATGAACTGTTTCAGACGGGACGCAAAAGTGGTCTACTCGCTTTGGAAGAACACGTCTCCGCTCCTGCCCAAAGTGCTATATTTAAAAAATATCCCACCCTACTGGCTGCTCCTGATCGCTTAGCTTTTATCGTTGATTGTCTCAAGCCCCTGGTCGACGGCCGCATTAAACCGGACCAACTGGAAGGGGTCATCGATATGGATATTAATACGAAGACCCGCGAGGTCGACCACTGCGCACATGTACTCAATTTCGCTGGCGACTCCCTTCCCGGTATCGGCATCGTCGCCGCGGTCATGGGTATCATTAATACGATGGCCATTATTGACCAAGGCACCGAGGCCGTGGCCTCACACATGGCCGCGGCGTTATCGGGCACCATGCTCGGCGTCTTTGCGGCCTATGGCTTCGCTAATCCCCTAGCCAGTAGCATCCGCAGCTTAAACGAGGGCTATATCCAGTACCTACGCTGCACCAAAATCGCGGTCGTGGCTTTTGCCAAAGGGATGGCGCCATTAACCGCCGCTGAACTGGCGCGTCGCTCCTTGGACCATTCCGTGCAGCCCTCGGCCGAAGCGCTCGAGACCGCCTTGCGGGGTGGCACCGCAGCCAAATAATCACCCTTTAATTTTTATACTATCATGGCTGGACACGGCGGTGGAGCTTGGAAAGTAGCCTTTGCGGACTTCATGACCGCAATGATGGCTTTCTTCTTGGTCATGTGGATTCTGGCCCAAAAACCCGAGATGCTACAAGGTACGGCTAAGTACTTTAAAGATCCGCCTAAAATTCGCATGCCCTGGAACACCGGGGTGCTCAAAGACCAGGCCAAAGAGGCGACCGTTCGGGATATCAACGCCAAAACCGCTTCAGACAGTGCCGCCAAAGCGGCCGCCTCCGCGGAGCAGAAAAATCTCAACGCAATCGCCATGGGCTTTTATGGCATGATCAATGTTAAATCGGATGATCCCAATCGGCCCGTCGATGTGGTGGTCTCCAATGATGGCGTACTAATCACCCTTTACGATCGTACCCGAAAGCCGCTCTTCCAATCCGAATCCTCGGCTGAACTCTCAGCTTGGGGCGACTTTGTTTTTCAAAATGTAGCTTGGTTGGCCGATCGCCACGCCTTTCGCGTCTCCATCGAAGGCCACACGCGTAAGGGTTTGACCATGCTCTCGACGGCTTACTCCGCTTGGGAACTCTCGGCCGACCGCGCTAACAACGTACGTCGACATATGGCCAACGTAGCCGTGGCCCCGGAACAATTTGAGCGCGTCACCTCGTTTGGCGACACCCGACCGGCCAAAGCCGGAAAAACCGATCCGGAATTTGATCATCGCGTCGAAATCAAACTCTCGCTTGGGAACCGAAAGCCCGCCGAAGCCGTGTTGGACTTAAAAGTCGAACCCCCCAAATTATGAAGTCATTTTTATCAGGACGAACCGGAACGGCGCTCTCGGAAACTCCAAGTTCCGTTGAGCCTCAAATTTCTGCCGGGTTATCCATGCTCGCCGCGGCCAACTCGATACCACCCGCCGCCAAAGCAGGCGCTTCCTCCGTCAAATGCGTGCGCGAAGCCGGTGTGATCAAAAAACTCATCGTCACCTGCGAATGTGGTAAAACCGTAGAGATCGACTGCGAATACACCACGCTCACCGGCTAACGATCGATTCCATGATCAGTCTCAAGCAGATGACGCAATTGGCTGCGTCTTCGACCGAGGTATGGCGGATATTACAGCTGGAGCCGGCCAAGAGCATGGTCGTAAACCAAGGTGAACTCAAAAGCGGCGAGGATCGCCCTCTACTTCAACTCCAGCGAGACCGTAAATTACTCTGGGATCTCACGTTTCGACTTAAAATTACGCTGGAAGACGAAGGCGCTAGCACGGCCCTCAAAGCTCGTATGCTGGTCGACGGAGCGCGCAAACTCGAAACCTTCGACTTGAAATTGCTGGTGGCCCCCCAGGATATCAACCGACACGCTCAGTTGGTACGGGATTATCAAACCGCTTTTGATTCGCTCTGTCTCACCTTAGGTGAAGACGGTACCCAGACGCTCTTCGAGGTCTTTCATTACCCGGAACATATTATTGCCCTAGCCGAATATCGACAATTGCGACGCGAACCCACCGGCTTAGAGTTGCGCAGCGCGGTGCTCGATAAAATTATCGTGGATGCGCAGGAGGATACCCAGGAAGCCGAACAAGACGGTGCCTGCGCTCAAGCTTTTTGGGGTCAGCGCAAAGCTCAGAACTACACCTACATGGCCACCGCTTTGGTGGTTTTGGCCGCAGTAATGTTCAAAACGTCCCTGTTTTTTTCGGTGATTGTCGGGGTGTCCGGGGTGATTCTGCTTTTTCCCGGGCTATACTATTGGCGCTCCAACCGGAAGCGTTTCGACGCTTTCGATAGTGCCTTAAAACTAAAGATCAGTAAGCTCAATTATAGCGATTTCCAAGCCATCCGTCAGAGGCAATTTGAAGCTCAGGAAAATTTGAAGGTGCTCAAATTGCGCATGATCGTCGTTCAAGACGAATGGAGCAGCATTGCTCGAAAATTAGATCAAGTGGTAACTCTTGAACCCACTTGGTACTCTATGACCGACGCTGAAATAGACCGAAATATCCAAGAAATGACGGTAAGTTGTAAGCAGGTTTTCGGTGAAGCAGGCGCACATTTAATTTTTCAAAATCAACGCGAGGTTGCGCTGTTGTGATTAGAAAATTGCCCTATCCGTAACTTCGATTGCTCAAAAGTAATTATTTGTGATTTTTTCAATTTTTCATGATATTTTTCTTTAGTCGTAACTAAAATAATTTGAAGTATTTCGTAAGTTTTAGTTATATTTATCATGATCCATGCTCTGCACTCTCCGGGTTCTACCACTTGTGTAGTGATGGGGGGTCAAATAAGAGATTGGGAAAGCGAATTGAACTCTTATAGTCGAATCTTGTGGTGCATAGATGCTCAAGATTTCGATCGATCCAGTAGTCAATTTACTTCTGCAAAAATTCGTGTTTTAATTATAGGAAATAATAACTCGAATTTCGTTCAAGTTATTGAAGAGTTTATTCAACACAATGGGCGTAGCCTTCCCTGTATATTCGTGCATGAGCAAGTGCTCGCGCACTCGAACGAGTCTTATCTTTCAGCGCTCACTGATATCCAGAGTGTTTTTGGAGAAAACCACCGCGCTCGTATTACGCGGCAAAAGGATGGCTTTCTTTGGCAAAGTCACGTTTTGCAAAATCTATCACACTATGTGTCGCGCCGCGTACCGGGTAATTGGCATAATGCTCTAGCCGGATTACCTGCTTTTGTATGTGGCGCTGGGCCCTCACTTGATGTGACTGCGCCTTTGATCTCAAAGCACCAGAAAGGGGCCGTTATTTTTGCGGCTGATTCATCTTTGAGGACACTGCATCGTCATGGGGTGTGTGCGGATTTTGCTGTTTCAATCGACGTCGCTAAACGACCAGAAAAATGTCTGCCTGCCGACGGGCGAGTTCAGCGGGTCATACTCGCCCCAACGAGCTTTCCAACCTGGGTTGGTGCTGTAAATTTAGATGACTGTTATTTTCTGACATCAGGCCAGGTAACCACCGACTGGCTATCGGCTAATGGAGTTGCTCCGACAGAATTACTGGCGCGTGAAAACTGCGGAAACACCGCGCTTGAATTAGCGCATTATTTGGGTTGCGCGCCGATCTATTTATTTGGGTTGGATTTAGCTCTGGATAATTCCAATTCCATGCAGCGCCACACTGCCGCAGTGGATGCCACTCTTTATTCGAAATCAGGTTTTGAAGCTGAGCAGAATCATCCCACCGTACCCGGCAACTACGCCGAAACGGTACCTACCTTCGCCGAGGCAGACTGGCGATCACTCGATCAACGGTTGTCCTCATGGCCAGCTAGCCTCGTCACTAATGTTAACGATAGAGGTGCCCGCTTTAGCAACACAACGCTCGTTCATCCCGATCGCTTTATTTTTAGTAATACAACCGGTGAAAAAAACGAACGCTTAGCTCAACTTTCTTTGCCCGCTCCTTCGGAAATTGCAGCATCTACTGCGGTAAATCGTATAGGTGATAGTTTGTCTGTAGCTTCTAAACAAATTCAAGCTCTTCACTCTTCATTTAATCAACGGGGTTCATTGGGTGCGCTAGATTTTTTCCGTCAGCTTATGATCAAAGAGGACATGCAAATTGCTTTTGGTGCGTTCACATTCAAAATTCTACCTCATCTTATAGACCCCATTGATGATAATTCGACAAATTGGGCTGAGTTAATTCGCGAATTTGAAGCCCTTGCACAAATCACCATTGAGCAAACGTAATTTGATTTGGTCCCTTTATCTACTTTGGAGGGTTCGTAAGCGCTTTAAATCGCCCGGAATTCAACTGGGTGTAACTATGTCGGTAGATTAGACGGTGATCTTGTTGTTGAGGGGATGCGTAAACTGAGAAACCAAATTTTCTTGCTCAGGATAGCCGTGGGGTATGTCGTCTCATCTCCGCTCGTGCCCGGGTGGTGGAATTGGTAGACACGCAGGTCTCAGAAGCCTGTGCCTCACGGTGTAGCGGTTCGAGTCCGCTCCCGGGCACCATTTCAGAGTTTATTTGAGCTTTAACAGGGTCGAGATTATTCGGGATCTTGGCTTACTTGCAAGGGGCGCCTTACTCTAAGTCGAGTGCTGTGAGGATGTGGCTGTCGCGTTAAAAATTATACTGCATGGCGTGGGTTGCGGCGGAAACTAGGCTCACTTCGAGGTTTTAGCCGCTTAGTTTCACTTTTTTTTGCGTGATCGCAACGGCCCGAGGTGCGCGGTGCGTCGGCTAACACGCGCGGATCGCAAACGGCGGATGGCGCAGGAGGAATTCGGACGGGAAAATTTTTTGTTGTCTCGGACCGCAACTGCCCTGTTCAGCGATTACTATGCCCGTTTCACCGCATTATTGTTTTCAAGGCATCGGGCTGAGATAGCTAAATTCCAACATTTATGTTGGCTAATCAATTTCAGCTCACCGAGCCACGAATACTCAAAGAGCTTGAAGGCTTTAGGCCTGTTTTGATGAGGCGGAGGCTCGCGGATTTTTTAGCTCACGGGTTTCTCCCGGTTCTCATTTTGCGCTTATTTTTAGTCCAAGGGGAGCCACGTGATTTTGGTTTCACGCCTCAAGCGCTCTCGGTGTTGGGGTCTGGTTTCCTGCCTAGCCTAGGGGCGTGTCATCCCCGCGCGTTCTGTTTTTCTCTAATATCGACGTTAGTTTCAACTGGATTTCCCGGGCAGAGCTTAGCTTTACGCCGCATTTAAGGTATGTCCGTCGATTCTTCTTCTCCGAGCCTGCCCAATTTCAGTCTAGGGGCTACTCTGCCTATTGCCTTTCCGGTCAAACGGGTGATGTCAGAGGTGGAGTTGCGTCAACGCATCACCGCATGCCATAATTTGGCCTCGTTGCGCAGTAACTTAGGTGCGCTCGAAGAGCTGTTCAGTAATCAGCACACCCATGCGGATGAATTCTCCAAGATCATTGCTCGGGACCTTTCGCTCACCACGCGCCTGCTGCGAATGGTCAATAGCGTCTATTTCGGACTGGGCTCGAAAATCAATACCATCGAGGACGCGGTCCTTTATCTCGGCCTCGCCAACGTGCGCCTGCTCATGACCACGGCGTCTGTCATCGAAGATCTAGAGATCATGTCCCAGGATGGTACGAAAGTTCCCTGGCGCGAATTTTGGTTACACTCCCTCGGCTGCGCCTTTGCCACGCGCGAGATCCTTAACCATTTCGGTCATGGGGTAGAAAATGACTCCGACTACATCACAGGCCTACTCCAAAATGTCGGCAAGGTGGTCATGGCTAAAGCATTTCCTCAAGAATTTGCCCAGCTCGCTCAGATGGTTTACAAAGACGAAGCGCAGGTTATCGCCTGTGAGCGGGATCTTCTTGGCTGGGACCATGCCGCTATTGGATCTTATTATTTGGAAACGCATCGCATCCCGGTGGAAGTCGTCGAAGCCGTCCGCTACCACCACGACCCCTTTCAGACCCCGAAGCGTCAGCAGTTTGCCGCGGCGACCCATCTGGCCGACATTATGATCCGCATGGCGGGACTCAAAGGTGGCACCGAAAAACGGCCTGTCCCTAATGAGCGAGAGCTGAGGGAACTCCCCTCGATCACTCTGCTCTGGCCGAATAATGGGCCCATTCGTGACGCAAAAATGCGGCGGATTACCGAACGCATCTCCCGTATTCCCGATTTGTGCAGAGTTTTGTTATAAAATCGCCGCGGTTGCCCCGTGCCGGCGCAACCGCCGAAGCGAATCGGTCTTGATCGGTGTCGCTTTGGCCTCAACCGGCCGATCGCATCATGGCACCGGACGAAAGTCGCGGCGATAGCCCTGGCCTCGTTTCAGTTGATCGACCACTGTGAAGTAATCGCGTTCGGCGAGGGCTTTTTGGAAGGCGCTTAACTCAGCTTGATACTGCTGAAGGGCACGAAGGATTGCTTCGTGATTTTGTTCCAAAATGGTGCGCCAGAGTTCGGGATCGCTCCCGGCGATGCGGGTAGTGTCCCGGAGGCCTCCGCCAGCGTAGTCGCGCCAGCTCACGTCCCGCTCCGCCAGAAAGGCGCAGAGGGTGGAAGCAAGAATCTGCGGCAAGTGGCTTATATGAGCGACAATCTCGTCGTGTTGCTTAGGAGCGACGGTCACGGGCTGAGCACCTAGATCCTGCCAGAATTTTACGACCGCGGCCGTGGCCGCCGGAGCGGTCGTCGCTAGGGGCGTAACAAAGCACGTGCGTTGCTGAAAGAGTTCCGCGGAGCTGTGTTGCCAACCCGTTTTTTCGGAGCCCGCCATGGGGTGGGCGCCCACAAAATGGGCGCGCTCGCCCAGGGCGGCGGCGCCGAGGTGGGCGATCTCATCTTTCACGCTACCGACATCGGTCACAATCGCTCCTTGAGGTAGATGCGCTGCGATTTGGCGAACGAGTGGGACAATCTGGTCAACGGGCGCAGCAATGACAACGAGGCTACTTCCCTGAACGGCAGTTTCCGGAGTTGCTGCGACGGCATCACACCAAGGCTGGTCAGCGAGGGCGAGGCGAGTTTCAGCGCTGCGGGACCAGATTACGATACGCTGCGCGAGGTTGCGGGCGCGAGCGGCCCGAGCAACGGAGGCGCCGAGTAAACCGGGGGCGAGAATCGTGAGCTGCGGTAACATGTCCGCGCGAGAGACGCAAAATTGGCGGGTGGTGTCGAGCGGGTAGACGTTAGCGTTCGAGTCGAGCGGCCGCGGGTGCTGTAGTTCACCCTTACCCGCCAAGCTCAAGGATGCGGGCGAATTCTTTTGGGGTAAGGGGTAATACGGAGAGGCGGCTTTGGCGAATCAGTGCGATATCGGCAAGGGCAGGCTCGGCCTTGATGCTTTCCAGAGTCACTGGGCAGGCGAGGGCACGCAGCGCCTTAAGTTCGACCGCGACCCAGCCGTCTTCCTGGGTGGTGGTGTCAGGGTAGGCGATTTTGGTGACTTCGGCCAGGCCGGCGACCGCTTTGGGCCCGACGCTTTCGTAAAACAACACGGAGTCGCCGGGGCGCATAGCCTTGAGGTGGTTGCGGGCTTGATAATTACGGACGCCGGTCCACGAAGTGCGACGCTCGCGCACGAAGTTCGCCCAAGAGTAGGCCTCGGGTTCAGATTTAACCAGCCAGTGTTGCGATTGCATTTTCAAGGGTCGGAACGTTGTCTAAAGTACCGATATGGACCTCGACGAAAGTGAAAAGGCTAAAGCCCAAAAAATGCAGCGTATTCTTTATGTTGTGATGGTCGGGTTCGTCCTGGTGCCCTTACTGGTGGCTTATTGGTTAAGGTGAAGCCGCTGAGGCTCTGGCCGGATTTTTAACGTGGGGCCGCGCGCGCGGGTTAAATCGCGGGCTCCGAGAGAAAATTGGTGTTTACTTGCGACAGACGATTTTCCCATATCTGCAACTCAACTTAAATGGGGCAGTAGCTCAGTTGATAGAGCGCGTCGTTCGCAACGACGAGGTCGTCGGTTTGATCCCGATCTGCTCCACCATTTTTTGTTAAAATCTGGCGACTAAGAAGTATGCCATTGTACATCGCGGGCTTGAAACCGATAACCAGTCTCTACGGGCTCGCGCTAGAGGGCTAACGCGCTCGATCACGCTTGGACGGAGTCGGGCAAAAGACTCGGGCTGAGTGCCTAAACGGCAGGCCTCAGCCTTGCGCTTGGCCCTGCACCTGCTGAGTTTATCTCAATCTCGGGGACATTTAATCGCATTAAAAAAACCAATTTTGCTATGAAAAAAATTAAAAAAGCCGCCAAGTCGTCTACCCCATCGACTCAGCCAGCCGTCAAATCTAAAGCCCGATCCGCCAAGGCGACCGCCTCCCGCCCGAAGGCTAAGATCGTCAAGAAACGGGCGCTAGTTAAGAGCAAGGTATCGGCTAAAAAGCCGTCGACTCAAGCCGCAGCCAAGCCTCAGGAGTTCGTGCAGCCCGTGGCGCAAACCCCAGGGGTTACCACCATCACAGCCCACCTCGACATTGGCTTTGGTAATGCGCTTTATCTGCGCGGGGAAGGGGCCGGCTTGAGTTGGGACCGAGGTACAACAATGAATTGTGTGGCAAATAACTGCTGGTCGCTCGAATTACCCGCCTCGGATCGTCCGTTACTATTCAAGTTTTTGGTTAACGATCTTTCTTGGAGCGCCGGTCAGGATTACACCGTTTTACCGGGCGAGTCCTTGGCTATCACCCCAACGTTTTAATCGACTCGCGGCGAAAGCCAGAGTCGGTCGGCTTTTTTTCTACGCCCTATTTTACTTTTCCGTCAGCTAGGGGGTCGGGGTCAGGGTTGATCTCCCGCAGCCGGGCCGAGACGGCCGTGGTGGCGGCGTCTCGATCTTGCAGGTCCCTCGCCGGCACATGCTGGCAGCGCATACGCACCAAAGAGAAAGGTTTAGGCAGATAAAAGCGGTCCCACGAGCGCAGTTGCCACGCCGATTCGAATTCGGCGCCGATGAGTAACAAGGGGGTACGGGTGCGCCGCGTGACGATGAGTGCGCCGGGCTTAAAATCGTAGCAGGGGCCGCGTGGGCCATCGGGCGTGATACCAATGTCATTACCGGCCCGTAATACCTCTACCAGCGCGCTGGCTGCTTCACGGCCGAGTCGGCTGCTCGAGCCTCGCACGGTGCGCATACCCGCAAGTGAAAAAAATGCGCTGAGCCAGGCTCCGTCTTGGCTCGCGCTGACCAGAGCATGGGCGGGTCGGCCTTGGCGATAGCGTCGGACGATTTCGGCGGATAAAAACAGGCGGTTGTGCCACAGCACAATCGCTACGGGCTCGTCGTTTTTAGTAAACGCCCGCAAATCCTCCGGCGTAGTTTCGAAGCGCAAAGAACGTCCCCATAGCTTCATTAATATAGCCAGCGGCCAAAGCGCGACTCGACGCCAGCCCCCGATCGCGTGCGCGGCCTCAGCCGTTGCGGATTCGGTCGGGCCGTGGGAGGACGGCTGGGGAGGTTGGGACTCGGTGGCTTTCAGGCTTGTGGTTGTCGCGTAAACGGCGGGTCTCGCCAAGCGAAAGTTCCTCCCGGTGCACAGCGTTGACCCGTGCCCGTCCTACCCGAATCTGGCGCCGATGCCTGAGACCCTGCCGCCGTGCCCCTATTTGCCTGTCGCTCGTGCTGAGCTGGATTGGCGAGCCTTGCACGCCTTCCGTGATGAAGTGCGTGGTGAGGGCTTTTATTTTTCCTGTCTAGAATACGCTCAGACCCTCTGGCAACGCGGACTCGCGGCGCGGGCCTTGTTGTGTCTGGATCGAGCCCTGGGCGCGGAATTGAGCGGAGAAGAACTCATTTTACGCACCTGGCCGTTGCCCTATGCGGCCATGGCTTGGTGCATAGCCCACACCCCAACTACCGTTTTTATCGGAAACCCGCGGGTGCACTTTCAGCACTACGCGGACCGCATGAACGAACCACGCCGCGAACAACGTCGCTGGCGCGCTTGGGCCTGTTGGGCCCTCACGCGGGCGGTGCGACCGGAATTCCCGGCCGACCCAGGGCACGCCGTGGTAGAACCGCAAATCGAAGAGATCGCTGCGGCCTTGGAGCAGCACGGCATCCGCGGCGAGTCGGCCCGGTGGCGTGCGGTGCTCGCCGCAGTTTCAGTCTAATCGATTTCTAAAGCAGTGAACCTTGATCGCCGCCGAGTGCGGCTTTGAGACCAATGGCCGCATAGCCTTTAGGAGTCAGCGTACGGCCCTGGGGGGTGCGTTGGAGATAGCCCTCTTGGATGAGGAACGGCTCGTGCACTTCTTCAAGGGTTTCGGCTTCTTCGCCCACGGCGACGGCAATGGTGCTCATGCCCACAGGGCCGCCGCGGTAGTTTTCGGCCATGACGCGCAACATGCGTTTGTCCATCTCATCGAGGCCGGCGGCATCGATTTCTAACAGTTCCAAGGCGGCGGCGGCGGCGGGTTGAGTAATTTTACCTTGGGCGCGCTCCTGCGCGTAGTCGCGGCAGAAATTGATCAGGTTGTTGGCGACGCGGGGAGTGCCGCGGGCGCGGGTGGCGATCTCTTGCGCGCCGCCTTCGTCGATCGCAACGCCGAGTAGACTGCAACTACGCCGAACGATTCCTTGCAGCGTGGCGTGGTCGTAGTAATCGAGGCGGGTCTGCAGGGTGAAGCGCGAGCGCAGTGGGGCCGTCAGTAAGCCAGAGCGGGTAGTGGCTCCCACCAGAGTGAATCGCGGAATCGACAGACGCACGCTCCGTGCGTTGGGGCCTTGATCGATCATAATATCCAGACGGAAATCCTCCATCGCCGAGTAAAGATATTCCTCGACGGTTTTGGGGATGCGGTGGATCTCGTCGATGAAGAGAATATCCCCTTCCTCAAGACTGGTGAGTAACCCAGCGAGGTCGCCGGCTTTTTCGATGACGGGACCCGAAGTGACGCGGACGGCTTTTCCGAGCTCGTTACCAAGGATGAAGGCGAGGGTCGTTTTGCCCAGACCGGGTGGTCCGGAGAGCAGAATATGATTAAGGGCCTCGCCGCGTTTCTTCGCAGCGCCGACCATCACTTGGAGTCGCTCGATGGTTTTGAGTTGGCCGGTGAAGTCGGCAAACGAGAGGGGACGCAGCGCGGCCTCGGCCGGCGATACTGGCGTGGCGAGGGTGGAGGCGAGAAAGTTGACGCCTTTGTTAGCGGAGGAATCGGCGGCCATAAATTATTTCCAATCGAGTTCTGCGCCGAGACTACGGAGATTTTCGACGAAGCGAGGGTGGGCGCGCTTGATGATCTCGGCGTTGCGTACCACCGATTTGCCGGGAATGGCGGCGGCAACCATCGCCAAGGCAACGGCGGCACGAATGATATAAGGGGAGTCGACGGTCGCCGGATGCAGCGGGCGATTTCCAAAGACTACAATGCGGTGCGGGTCGCTCACGAGGGCATGCGCGCCAAATTTTGCTAATTCAGGAATCCATGAAAACCCATTTTCATAGACCTTATTCCAGAAATGGATGGTGCCTTCAGCGCGCGTGCTGAGAGCGATCATGAGAGGTAACAAATCCACCGAAAAGTACGGCCACGGCGCGGCTTCAATTTTGGGCAGAAGATTGCTCGTGAACGGTTGCTCGATGCGAAGCGTCTGGTTGCGCCGGACAATGGCGGTGTCGCCTTCGTGTTCGACGATCACTCCGAGTTTGGCGAAGGCGCGGGTGATGAGGTCAAAGTGATGCGGGAGCGATTTAGTGACGCGAACCTCGCCACCAGTGATCGCGCCGAGGGCGAGGAAGGTGACGATCTCGTGGTAATCGCTACTAATCGTGATGGTAGCGCCGTGGAGTTTTTTTACCCCCGTGATTTCGAGGCGACTGGTACCGAGTCCTTCGATCTGGGCTCCCATCGCAACCAGAGCGGCGCAAAGATCTTGAACGTGCGGTTCGCTGGCCGCGTTGATGAGCGTGGAGTGGCCGGAAGCGAGGGCGGCTGCCATCGCGAAGTTTTCCGTCACGGTGACTGACATGTAATCACACCAATGACGGGCGCCGGAGAAGCCGGCGGGTAGGGCAAGGATCAAGGGTTCACCGTCGTGGATCACCGTGCCGAGTGCGCGCAGGATTTCTAGGTGTGGATCGATCTCGCGCACGCCCAGGGAGCAACCCTTGGTGTTGGCGCGAATGGTGAGTTTACGGAACCGGTGGAGCAGCGCGGGATAAAGGAGCACCGTGGAACGCATGTCCTGCGGCAGTTCGTCGTCGGCTAAAGACGGGCGAAACGTCGAGTGATCAACGCGCATGGTGCCGGCCGTACGGTCCCAGGTGATCTGCGAACCTTGCGCCTGAAAGAAGGCGACCAGTTTATTCAGATCCGTGATGTCCGGTACGTTCAGCAGCGTCACGGGCTCATCGGTGAGCAGCGTGGCGCAGAAAATCGGGAGAACCGAGTTTTTGTTGCCCGAAGGCGTGATGGTGCCGGAGAGCGGGCGACCGCCGTGGACGATGAGATCGGACATGTTTTTTTAAAAAGTAGCCTCGAACGGGATAAGTGTGGAGGGAAAACTACGGGCTTACGCTTAATTGGCCCCAAAAAAAAGGCGTCCCCAAAAGGGACGCCTTGGAAATGCGCGGAGTGGGGCGCGCGTTGGCAAGTTTTAACGGGCAGCGCGATCAGATCGCTCCGCCGCCTTGCTGGCCTTCGGGGCGGGGATCGGGACCACCGCGATCACCGCGAGGGCCACGTTCGCCACGATCACGGCCGCGACCGCCACGATGGCGACCGCCACCGCGATGGCCTTCGCCGCCGCCGCGATAGTCACCCCGACCTTCACCGCGGCTCTCGCCTCGGGATTCGCCGCGGGATTCGCCACCGGACTTTTCACCCTCGGCTCGTGGGGTGTAACCCCCCGAGCGTTCTCCGCCCTGGGAGCGACCGCGACCGCCTCGGCGATTACGGCGACGTCCCCCTTGATAACCGTCGCGACCCCCTTCACCGCCCTCGCGCTGACGTTCACCGGGATGAGACGGGGCGGGAGCGGCAGATTTGAAGCCAAAGAGACCCTTCAGCCAAGCGATGAAACCGCCGGAGCGTTTGGGCTGGGCTGCCGCCGGAAGGCGGTGCCCTTGCCCTTGCCCTTGCCCTTGGCCTTGTTCAGGGCGGGAATTACGGCGGGGCTCGCGCGGTTCAAAACGCTGACCCTCACGACGGGGCTCGCGTCCGGAATCGCGCGCAGGCTTTGCCTCCATCGGGTAGAGTTCCTTGGCGGAATCGTCCTCGCGACGGGGTTGTCCGGGGCGGGGCTCGACGCGGAACGTCGGGCGATCTTCACGGCGCGGGCGCGCGTCGCTCGAAGAAGCTTCCCAGCTGGTGGCAGGGCGCTTGGCTTCGGCGGGAGGAAGGATGTTGAGCTCGGCCTTTTCACTTGCGACCGATGCCGGCGCGGGTGCGACGACGGGGGCCGGGGTAGCGATCGGGGCCGGAGCAGGGGTGAACACCGCAGCAGCAGGAGCTGGTGTGGTGGTTTCGACGGGGGCCGGGGTGGATACCGGCGCGATCACGGGAGCTTCAGGCTCAGGCGCGAACGGGTTCTTGTACTCGCTCTTCGGGGTGATGACCTCGAGGGAGCTGGGTTTGTAATCGCCACCACTGGAGGCTGGGGCGGGGTTGCTCGCGGGGGCCGCGGGGCGCTTTTTCCCACGGTTGAGGCCCGAGCCACGGGTGGAGCCGAACGTACCGAACGGCTGGGGCTGGGTCTGGGGCTGGGTCTCGCCACCGGCGTTGGACGCGGGGGCTGTCACGGCAGGGGCCGCGGGCGCCGTATTATCGGCAGCCGGCGCGGCGGGGGTGCCGGACGTATCTGGATCTGTCATTGTGTTGTTTTTTTGTGTTTTCTGGGCGCTCACCGTAAAACGGGAGCGGCCCGGGTTGGTGACGCTGGCGGAACGCGTTAAGCGCACTCGACGTCGGCGTCAAAAAGCCAGCATCGCTCCGCCCACCACTTGGAGCAACTGCAAATTAGGGTCCGCCTGCTGGGGCCTATAAAAGTGAACGCGGGCTTGCCAGCGCCGAAGAGCATTTGCAGGGTCGCGGGCATGGATAAATTCGAGGAAATCTTCCGCATGCAAGAGGCACTCAACCAACGTATCGGCGTCGTGCTACCCCCGCCAAGCGATGAGGAAAAGGCCAAGTGGATTCTTAATTACACACGCGCCCTGCAGCAGGAGACCGCGGAGTTGATCGATAGTGTGCCGTGGAAATGGTGGGCGAAGTACCAGAAATTCGACGAGCAAAACGCTAAGGTCGAAGTCGTGGATCTGTTTCATTTTCTCGTCTCGCTCGCGCAAACGCTCGGAATGTCCGCGGACGATGTTTACCAAGCCTATTTGAAGAAAAACGCGGTCAACCACCAGCGTCAGGACAGCGGTTACGTCAAAAAAGACGAGGCGGACTCTAAGCACATTTAAAAAAACCGCGCCACTCGACAAGAATGGCGGCACCCGCGCGGGAATTTGGGTCCTAATCGGTAGCGATCTAGTCTCCCCAATCTACGCCGAGCGCGAAAAAAATCTTAGCGCGTGACCACAAAGGCCGCCGTCACGTCGACGGCGGTTTCGCCTTCTTCGACTACCCGAGCGCGCAGCTTGAGCTTGGCTTTACCGTAGCGGGCGAGGGCTTCCTTAAATTCAGCAATAACAGCTTGCGCGGGTCGTTCGCAGATCGCGCGTAAATCTCCGATCACCGGTCGGCGATAGGCGGCGCGACTCTCTTTTACGACAATGCTCCACTCGGGTTTCACGGCACCCTTTTCGTTTTTCATCAGCTCCCAAACCACGCCGTAACCGGCGAGGGTGGCGAGGGAAACCAGACTGCCGCCAAAGGCGGTGTTCAGCGAATTTTTATTCTGCTCCTTGGGCGCAGTCAGCGTCAGGGCGCGATCGTCGCTCACTTCCACGCCGACGCCCATCGCCTTGGCGAGGGGGATCATTTCGTGGAGAAAAAGCTCCAATGCAGGGACCTTGACGGACTTCATTCAGATACATGTTGCAGGATTAATCTCCGCGCGTCAAAGCCCTTAACCACCTGAATTTAACGAAAAAAAATGTCCGCGCGTTTGACCTTGGCGGGTTCTCTTACTCACTGGCTGTATTATGATTACCCCCGGAAAAAAACTCAAAACAAACTTCAAGCTCAAGGTCGTCGCCCACGGCGTGGAAAGCGAAGTCACCTTCAAAGACTTGCTTAAGCGCCGCACGATCGTGTCGGTTTACATGAAGAACAACACCGGTTCCTGCGATAAGCAGAACGACTCGCTGGCTGAGCATACCGCTGAGTTTACCAAAGCTGGCTACGATTTGGTGGCCATCAGCCGCGACACGCCGAGCTCGCATCTGAAGTACGCGGTTAAGAAAAAAATCACCTACACCTTGGCGAGCGACCCAACTGATCTTTTTGCGCAGGCGGCGGACTCGGTGGTCGAGAAATCGATGTACGGTAAAAAATATTTTGGACCGGCCCGCGCGGCATTTGTGCTCGCTGCCGACGGCACGGTACTCGCGGTGGCCGAAAAAGTGGATACCGCGGACCACGCGACCCAACTCAAGGCGCTCATCGCTGGACTAAAATAATAGTGGTATGGATGGAATTGAGCGAAGACCAGCCGCATCCCCCTTGCTCTAATTATATCCACTAACTTTTCGGCACCACTCGTTTAATTGCTCACAGGGTGAGCATTTTCGACGGCACCTGTTTTTGGTAGAATTTTCGGGTATCATCCCCGATTTGCCTCAATGCTATGATGACAATGCCTCTTGGTCTAGTCTCAGTTTACGCCTAAATTACCGGTTCTTGCAAGCGTCGCTTCGCATCTACTTTCCAATTAGGTTTTCCGAAAACTTCTTTGTAGAGAAACCAGACTGTTGCAAAAGTCTGATTCAGCCTCCGAGCTGCGACTTGCAGCCGCACTGCCAGCTCGGTCAATAACGCTTTGGCTTTTCTCTGGGTGGCTTAGTGTTCGGCAGATTAAGACTGAAATTGTACGGTCGATCAATCCCAGTGGCTGCAGATTGAATCTGTGCTGAGTGAGTCAGAGTTACACTTAGTGCTAGGCGACAATCATGACCGCGAAGAAAAAAAGGGCTGACTAAGCGCTACTTTCAAAGGCGTCATTCGGCTGTGGCTGATCTAAAACGTTAGCCAAAAAAGAGCCGCATGCCATGCCAATACCTGGCGCCAAATTCGGGCATGTCGTTAGCAATCGCGAAGCGCAAAAACGTCAAGTCGTCCGCCATTAAGTTGGTGCGTGGCCTTTCTCCATCATCCACCTGGGATGATCTCATGTATCGCATCTACGTCCGGCAAAAAATCGACGCTGGGCTCGCGGACATCCGCGCTGGCCGCATCCATTCGCACTCGGCGATTCGGAAGGAATTCGCGGCGTGACGATTACCTGGTCCTCCGAAGCACGGCGGTCGCTTCGTGCGATTCGACGCTACATCGCTCAGGATTCCGAATTCTAAGCCGCACGTATGGTCGCTCGTATCATCGAGCGTGTGGAGCGCGCAGCGATTGCTCCCAGCCAAGGCCACTCGGTGCACGAATATCTCGAGGAGCCGTTGAAGGAAGTTCACGAGTCTCCTTATCGCTTTATCTACCCGTTTTCGGTTGCAGAATTTCGGGTCGTGACGCTCGTCCACTTTAAGGAACCTCCCCAAAAGAAAAAGGTTAACCAGTCGCTAGAGCCAACGAGACGGTTCCTTACTTATCGTGCCGCCCCTAAAAAACCGGGTTATTGCGCCGTCCGCCAAAGATAAATAAAATACGTAGCTCGCTTCGGCTAGATCGTGCGGTTGTGCTGCGCGATGAATTGTCGCGCCGGATGTGGAGCTTGTTGCATCGCTCCCTCGATATCATCGCCGATTCCGGGCATGCCGTTGGGCAAACCGGCGGGCGTGCGCTGCGTGCAGCTCTTGGCCGACTTTCGCTGCGCGATTTTTGGCCAGCCCGAGCGTCCCGCGGTGTGCGCGAGCTTGCGCGCCGGTTTAGACATGTGTGGCGCGAATCGCCTGGAAGCGCTGGATTTACTCGCGCGGCTTGAAATAGCGACCAAACCCTAGTCGATTCGATCCATGGCCAAAACCGAAGAAGCCCCCAAGATCATCTTCTCAATGTTGAGCGTCTCGAAAAAAATCGAGCGCAAGGAAATCCTCCGCGATATCTCATTGTCGTTTTACTACGGCGCGAAGATTGGCGTCCTCGGACTCAACGGCTCCGGCAAGTCCTCGCTCATGCGCATCCTCGCCGGTGTCGACACCGAGATCGACGGCCGCGTGCACTTCGAACCGGGCTACACGGTGGGCTTTCTCCAGCAAGAACCTGCGCTCACCCCGGGTTCCACAGTGCGCGCCTGCGTCGAAGAAGGGGTAAAACATCTCACTGATCTCACCGCGGCCTACGACGCGAGTTGGGATGAACTCTCCGAGGCGACGGACGACGCGGCCAAGGACGCCATCGCAGACAAACAGGCTAAATTGCAGGAAAAAATCGATACTCTCGGTGCCTGGGATGTCGCACCTCAGGTTGATATGGCGATGGATGCGCTGCGTTGTCCGGCCGGCGATGCGATCGTCGATCATCTCTCGGGCGGTGAACGTCGTCGCGTAGCACTCGCGCGCCTGCTTCTGCAAAAACCCTCGATCCTACTGCTCGATGAGCCGACCAATCATCTCGATGCCGATAGCGTCAATTGGCTCGAACAGCACTTGAGCCGCTACGAAGGCACGGTCATCGCGGTCACCCATGATCGTTATTTTTTGGATAATGTTGCCGGGTGGATCCTCGAACTCGATCACGGCCACGGTCTGCCGTGGAAGGGTAATTATTCCTCGTGGCTTGAGCAGAAACAAGCCGTCGCCTCCGTCGCCGAACGCACCGAGAGCAAGCGCCAGAAAGCCATGGCGCGTGAACTCAGCTGGATCCGCCAAGGCGCCAAGGCGCGCCAGTCGAAGGGCCAAGCTCGGATCAACGCCTACGAGGCCATGCTCAAAGCCGATGTCGCCGAACAGGAAAAGTTGTTTGAAATCATTATTCCTGCCGGCCCGCGCTTAGGCACGGTCGTCGTTGAGGCGCAGAATGTCGCGAAGGCTTTCGGCGAGAAATTGCTCTTCGATAAACTTAACTTCGCGCTGCCCCCCGGTGGTATTGTCGGCATCATCGGACCCAACGGTGCGGGTAAAACTACGCTCTTCAAACTCATCACTAATCTAGAAAAAGCCGACGCCGGTACCTTCAAAGTCGGCGACACCGTGAAGTCGGCCTACGTCGAGCAGTCGCGCGATTCACTCGAGGGTAATAAAACGATCTGGGAAGTTATCAGCGACGGGCAGGAGATTCTCACGCTCGGGCCGCGCTCGGTGAATAGTCGCGCGTACTGTGCGCAATTTGGCTTCACCGGCGCCGATCAACAGAAAAAAGTCGGCGTACTTTCCGGCGGCGAACGCAACCGCGTGCTGCTCGCCCGTGTGCTTAAAAGTGGGGCCAATCTGCTTCTGCTCGACGAGCCTACCAACGATCTCGACGTGAATTCGATCCGCGCGCTGGAGGAGGCCCTCGAGACGTTTGCCGGCTGCGCAGTGATTATCTCGCACGATCGCTGGTTTCTTGATCGAGTGGCGACGCACATCATGGCGTTTGAAGGCGATAGTTACGTCCACTGGTTCGCGGGCAATTACTCAAGCTACCTTGAGGATTTTAAGAAGCGTAAGGGTAAGGAAGCCGATCAACCGCACCGAATCAAATACCGCAAATTATCACGGTAAACCGAGTTCTCAATACCCGTCCACAAAAGGTTGTCCGGTAGTGAATGGCGAAATGGGTAGCGCAAAACGACACCTGCTTCGCTAAGGGTTAAAATTCATACGATATTAATTTAAGCCTACTATGTTTGACAAAAATAAATATGTCAGACGTATTTTGAGAATGATCATAAATACTCGAGCTTTCCTGCGTGGATTCACTTCTTTCAAAGCAAAAGCACGTAAAGGTGAAATTGTACGCGTCCAAGACAAAGAGGGCGAATTCCTTTTCACAGTCGCGACGCCTCGCTCATCACTCCTCGGTGCCGCCAAAGGTAAAATTGTGTTTCATGATGATTTGACCAAACCAACCTTGCCCAACGAAAGCTGGAGGCCCTCGCTTTGAAGCAGCGCCCAAAATACATATTAGATACCCACGCTTTTATTTGGGCTGCAACCGACGACGACCGATTGAGCCTCAAAGCGGCTCGGGCGATATCCACTACTCCCTTTGAACAGCTAGCGATTTCAGATGTTACTTTGCAGGAAATTGGGCTACTGCTTCATTCTGGTAAAATAGCATTTAAAGGCTCACCCGCCCATGTGCTTGGGGTTATGCTCAACTATGTGTCCGTGCTGCCTATCACTTTGGATATCGCAATTATCGCCCCAGCCTTAGCGTTCCCACATGGCGACCAATTTGATCGTATCATCTCGGCAACCGCGAAAGTTCACCGAATCACTCTCATCACTAAAGATAGCAACATTACTGACTCCTTGGTCGTTTCAACGCTGTGGTAATTGTGTAAGGATCCCCCTTTGACGGACACGAGTTAAGCCTTTTTCAGAAAAGGAATCTGCTATTGAGATTCACTACACTGGCTTGCGGAGCGGAGCAAATTGCGCACGATGGGGTTTCAATCTCATGAAACGTTTCTCTCCGTTGCTTCGATTCATTGCACCCCTCTTCGCTCTCTCCCTTATGTCACACGCAGCCCAGCCCCAACTCTCTTCTCTCGTTCTCGGTGGCGGTTGCTTCTGGTGCACAGAGGCCGCATACGAACTATTGCCCGGCGTTAAGGCCGTCACGAGTGGGTACTCTGGCGGCAGAGAGGCCAATCCCACCTACGAGCAAATTTGTGCGCACGTGACCGGCCACGCTGAAGTTATCAAAATCGATTACGATCCCGCCGTCGTGAGCCTTGACGCCTTACTGGAATATTTTTGGTCGGTGCACAATCCGACGCAGGTCGGCGGCCAGGGCAACGATCACGGGCCGCAATACCGTTCGATCATCCTCTACGCTGATGAGACCCAGAAAACCGCGGCGACAAAGTCTCTCGCTGAAGCGAGCAAGACCTTCCGCGATCCCATCACCACCGAGATCGTGCCACTCGTAAAATTTTGGCCAGCAGAGGATTACCATCAAGATTATTTCGCTAAGAATCCTAATGCGGGTTATTGCCGTTTCGTGATCGCGCCGAAGGTAAAGAAATTAAAAGAGCACACTCCGGTGCTGAAAAAATAAGTTCGGGCCTTCGTGTCTGGGTAAAAAAGAAGCCCCGCCTAGATAAACGGGGCTAAGTCTATAAATTAACGCTTAACGTTTAGCCTAAACTGTCACTCACGGCCGACGCTGCGGCGGCGGCCTCAGTATCGGCACGAGCTTTGGCGCGACGATTCTTTACAATCGCATCGGCTCGGGCATCGCACCAGCGGATGAACGCATAAGGGCGCGGGCTCTTGAACTCGCCGGCCTGCCATTCCGTGCCGTCGGTGAAGAGGGTTTTGGGTAGAATGAAAGTGCCGAAAACCCAGTCGAACACGGGCAGCGTGAAGAATCCGGAAATACCTTCGTTGCAATCAATCACGGCGTGGTGACGGAGGTGGAAGCTGTACATTTTACGCCAGAACCAGCCGAAATTCTTGCTTTCAATGAGCGGGGCCCAGCGCTCAAAAGACCAATGTTCGATCGCGTGAAAAATTTCGTACAGCGCTAAGGCGAATGCCAGTGCGCCGAAGCCGCCAAAGAACCAAGGCCAGGTTGGCATCAGCCACTGCATCAAACCAAAGGCCGGAAACATCGCGGCGGCGAAGGCGAAGAGCGTATACCAAGGAAAAAATGAGGCCTCGCCTTGTTCGGGTGTCGTCACCGGGTAAATGTTTTCAATAAAAGGCACATCGCGGCCTCCGGGCGTACGGCGGCGACCGATGCGCGTTAGATTGTGGTGAAGCGTATGTTGTTTGTAGAAGCGGCTTAGCAAGCCGACGACGGGTTTATGCAACACGTAGCGGTGGAAAAAATACTCGAAACAACACGTTAGCAGATGCACCGCGAGGAAGCACACGATGAATGGCACCAAGCGAAATGCGATTTGAGCCTGCCAGACGGCCGTAGGCGCCAATAGCCAGACTAAACTGATTAGGGCCGCCAATGAGACGGTGACCGTAAAGAGAAAGAGCGGCAGAGAAAACTTCTCTTCTACTGCTGCCGATGAAGCCGGAGATTGAGCCATGAAGGTCTAAACTCCGGAGTAATTAATGGTTTGGCAATCGCCGAAGCCGACACGCAGGCGGTGCTCGGGCTATATTAGCTCAGAGGAATGTCCTGAATTAGGAATTCATGCGTCACGCTGGGTCTTGCTCGACGCGGGCTTGTGCTCACGCCGGCGACGTGGTGCGCTGCGCCTAGATGAGCCAAGATCAACCCAAACTCGCTGCCGCACCGCAGCGTGAGGTCGTGTGCGCCGATGCGATTCCGTGGCTGCGGGAGCGCGGGCAGATCGAAGGTGCCTGCGCGGTCACCTCGTTGCCCGATGTTTCCGAGTTAGGTGTGGCCCTCAACGTATGGCGTGACTGGTTTCGCGGTGCGGTGCAGTTGGTCGTAGATGCTGTACCTGAGGTAAGCGCAGCGCTTTTTTTTCAGTCGGATATCAAACATGAAGGCCGTTGGATCGACAAAGGTGCCATGGTGGTGCGCGCCGCAGAAGATGCCGGCGCCCATGTGCTGTTCCATAAAATCGTATGCCGGCGCCCTCCTGGGATGCTTACGACGGGACGCCCTGGGTTCACCCATCTAATCGCTGTTTCGCGGGCGATGAAATGCCCCGATGTGTTGCCGATACCCGATGTAATTACAGATGCAGGTGAACAAAAGTGGGTGCGCGCCATGGGCGTGCGAGCGGCCGCACACGCCGTTCGGTTTGCCCAAGATCAGGTTGGCGCGCGCGTGGTGCTCGATCCGTTTTGCGGGGTCGGCACAGTTTTAGCCGTGGCTAATGCCCTTGGGCTCGACGCGATTGGCGTGGAGAAGGCGCGGAAACGAGCGGAGCAGGCTCGCGAGTTGCGCGTGACTGCGGCGGAGTTGTGAGTCGGCGGGCTGGACTTACCGCTCAATTGAGCAGAGGCTGAAATAATGGCAGAATCTCCTTCGATTCCTCCGGCGGTGCCCGGTTTTCAAGTGCGCACTCACTATGTGCGCAGTCGCAACGCGCTCTACGCGCGCGTCGATCTGGGCGAGCTGTATGTGGATTACTACCTCCATTTGTCAGAAAACGGGCTCAAGCCGGCGCCCGAACACGATGCGCTCTTCAAGCGCGCACTCGCGGCCTTCGTCTTGCATACGGTGTCACGGCCTTGGAACGAAATGACGGCTTGGACGATCAATTTCCAGGATCCACGAGTGAATCTCTTTCTCACCGGCGACAATGAGACGGGCGGCGTCGCCGGTCGCGTGTTTGCGGAAAACGTACGGGAATTTCCGGAAAATATTTTTTACGCTGATGTCGTACGTGGACGCGAGCCGACGCGACGCAGTACAATCACTTTCACGGGTTCGGATCCACTGGCGGCTCTTGAAAAATTCTACGATCAGAGCGAGCAACGAATCGCGCGGTTTTTTCAGCTCGGGGAGGAGGATTTTGCGGTCGTGATCGAGCATCCTGACTGCGACACGGCGTGGCTAGCCGCGCTTACGCTCGAGCAAGTAGAGGCGCTTGAGACAACGGAAACAATTAACCTGCTGGAGACGCGGCTCGTGCGCTGGTTCTGCGGGTGTAACCAAGCTCGGATGCTGGAAGTGCTGGCGCCGGTGATGCGCGCTGATCCTGTAGAATTATTTGGCGAACACGAAAAAATCGAAATCCGCTGTCCGCGCTGTGCGGCACGTTATACGATCACGCGGGAGGCGATGGAAGCGAAGGTCGCGGAAAAAAAGTGAACGCAGCACACGGTTGCACTGGCCAGGTGGACGGTTTGAACATCGCCATCGTATGTCTGAAATTTTGAAAACGATCTGGGCCGGCTTCGCGGCCTCGGCCTGGCTCGATCAACTCAATCTCGCGCTCGGGATTCTCGGCGTGACGCTAATGATTCGGCGCACGTTGTGGGCGTTCCCCGTCGGGCTGGCGTCGGTTGGCGTGCAAGGGGTGTTGTTTTTTCAGGCGAAATTTTACGCGGATGCGACGTTGCAGGTTTTCTTTTTTGCCGCGCTGGCCTGGGGATGGTGGCAGTGGGGGCGGGCGAACGGTCCGGAGTTGCCGGTGTCGCGGCTGACGACGCGCGGGCTCGCGTTGACGCTCGCGGGCGCCGTCTTGGCGACAGCGATTTGGGCGCTGGCCTTGCGGCGATGGACAGATGCGGTGATGCCGTGGCGGGACGCCGGCATCGCCGCCTTTAGCGTGGCGGCGCAAGTCCTGCAAGCGCGCAAGAAAGTGGAAAATTGGCCGCTTTGGATCGGCGTAAATCTTGTGGCCGTGGCCTCTTACTGGAAAGCCGAGTTGGCGTTCACGGCATTTCTTTACTTAGTCTACCTTGGGCTTGCCGTGTTGGGCTGGCGGGCCTGGCAACGAGCGGAAAGGGTGCAGCCATGAATGCGCTGAAGCGGATCGTGGTGTTTGGCCCTGAGTCCACGGGCAAGACGACGTTGGCGCGGCGGCTAGCGCAGCACCTAAATGAGCCATGCTCAGAGGAGTTCGTACGTGAGTTTTGGGACATTCGCGGCGGCGTGATCGTCGCGGAGGATCTCGGCACGATCGCCCTCGGCCAAATCGCCAATGAAGACCGTGCGGCCTTAGCGGCCCAGCGGGCCGTCGTCTGCGATACTGATTTACTCACGTGCGTGTTGTGGAACGACGTATTGTTTCCCGGAAAATGTCCGGCGTGGGTGCGCGCGGAAGCTGAAGTGCGTGTACGCACGGGCGGGTTGTTTTTATTCTGCGATACGGATGCGGCGTGGACCCCGGATCCACAGCGCTGTTTTCCCGACGAAGCGGGGCGCGTGATGTGCCGGCGCGTGTGGCGCGAGGCCTTAGCTACTCGCGCAATCAACTGGGTGGAATTGCGCGGGGATTGGCCCGAGCGCGAAGCCACGGCAATGCGTGCTGTGGCTGAGTTTTTGAAATCCTAGCGATTAATAGGTGATCGTCTCGCCCGATAAAATCGGGGTCGTGACCGGCAGAGTGCGTGCGGGGCAAAGTTGTTCGAAGGCGTACCCGAGAGCGAGCAAGCGGGCTTCACTAAAGGCGGGGCCGATGAAGGAGAGTGTCACGGGTAATACGGGATCAGCCGTAAAACCCGCGGGGACGATCAAATCTGGCCAACCGGTGACATTAGCCAAAATTGCAACCGTACCGTTGCCCACGGCAGGAGGGGTGACGTTGGCCTCCTTAATGGGCAGAGGCGGACGCGCCGAGGTGGGTACAATGAAGGCATCGAGTTTTTCTTGCGCGAGAAACCAAGTAAGGTTGTCGCGGACGATTTTGCGTCCGTCTTCGAGTGCACTCCGGTAAGGTTGATCATTGAGGGTGCCAGCTTTCTTTTCGCGGTGGTAGGCCTCGAGACGGTTTTTATTGGGCACCCAACCTTCTTTGGTCGTTTCAGTAATTTTTTCAGAGAGGGCGATAATCTCGTCGTGGGTTTTGGGGAGATCTTTGCGCGGGAGGGTCGCGAGGTAGTCGTTGATCTGGTAGCGGAACTCGGGATCACGGATAGCGAAGTATAGGCCGCTGTTAACCCCGAGCACGAAGCGCGGGAGTTTGATTTCAACGACGGTAGCCCCGGCGCGGCGCAGCAGGGCAATCGAGGTTTCGATGACGGCATCAACCCCAGCATCGAGTTTCATGTAATCGCGCAATAAGCCGAGGCGAGCCCCGCGGAGGGCGTCTGACCTGAGGGCAGTAGTATAGTCTGCCGGAATTTTCCCGGCGTTGGCGGCGGTGGCCGGATCGCGCGGATCGGGGCCGGCCATGACGTTCAAGGCGGCGGCGAGATCGGCTACGTTGCGCGCCATGGGGCCGACGGTGTCCAGCGCGAGGGCGAGGGGAATGATGCCCCCCCGCCCGTTGAGTCCGAGTGTGGGCTTAAGGCCCGCGACGCCGTTGGCAGAGGAGGGGCCGCGGATAGATCCGCCAGTATCCGTACCGAGACCGAAGACGGCAAAGCCGGCGGCAATGCCTGCGCCCGTGCCACCGCTCGAACCGGAAGGCGTGCGGTCGAGGACGTGGGGATTAAGAATCTGGCCGCCTAACGTGCTCATGGCGGCTCCACTCGCAAATTCGCTTAAGTTGGACTTGGCCAAGATCACGCAACCGGCGGCGCGGAGGCGGCGGGTTTGTTCGGCGTCTTGGGGCGGAATGGAATCGCGGAGTGCGTAAAAGCCACCCGTGGTGGGCAGGTCAGCGGTGTCGATGTTATCCTTAAGCAGAATAGGAATGCCATGAAGCGGGCCACGGATTTTGCCGGCTTGGCGCTCGGCGTCTAGAGCGCGGGCCTCTTCGAGTGCTTTGGGGTTGAGCGTGATCAGAGCGTGGAGTTTGGGGCCGGCTTGTTCGTAGGCGGCGATGCGGGCGAGGAAAAGCTGGGTGAGTTTTTCGGAAGAGATAGCGCCGACTTGCATCGCAGCTTGAAGTTGGGCGACGGTCGCATCGGTAAGTGTTACCGTGGTCGCACGCAGCGTCGAGGTGAGGGTAAGCAAAAAACCGAGGCCGAGGGCGCATAGGGTCAGGGGCAGGGGCAGGCGAAAAGAGATCATGGGTGGGGGTGTACGGGCTCAAAAGCAGGGGGCGGACCGTGTAAGGGTGCGAGGTTGAAGTTATCAAAAAAATCTAGCGCTTCGGACGGTACGCCTAATAAGTCGGATTGCGTCGAAGGACCAAGTGGTTTTCGGTGTAGTTATGAACCGACGAGAATTCGTGCAAGGCTCCGCGGTGTTGGCAGCTGCCATGGCGCTCCAGCGTAACGTCCCAGCGGCCGGTGCGCCGCCACGCGCGTTTAAAATCGCGATCACCCCGGGTAGCATCGGTGTTGTTGTCGCAAGTCAGCGCGAACTCAATGATCTTGCGCATCGTCATGGTTTTGAGGCGGTTGAACCCTTGCCCGCGGAAATTACCGGAATGTCCTCCGCGCAAATCGGTGAGCTCGGCGCCGATCTTAAGGCGAAGCATCTGGTGTGGGCGGCGGCAGGTTTGCCCGTTGATTTTCGCAAGGATGAGGCGAGCTTTCGCGCGGGGTTGAATGAGCTACCCAAGATCGCTGCTGGCCTGCAACGCGCGGGCGTGCGCCGCGTCGGTACCTGGTTGATGCCGTGCAGCGACGAGCTTACCTACCGCGTTAATTTCAAACAACACCTCGCGCGTTTGGGTGAAATTACACGAATTTTAAAAGATCATGACCTGCGCTTCGGCCTCGAGTATGTGGGCACGCAACGGGTCCTATTGGGCCGTAAATATCCCTTTGTACATACCCTAGCAGAGACGCGGGAGCTGATCGCCGAGATCGGCTACGATAATGTTGGGTTGGTCCTCGACAGTTGGCATTGGTGGCAGGCTGGCGATACGGCGTCTGATTTGAAGGCGTTAAAAAATGCAGAAATTGTAAGCGTCGATCTCAACGATGCGCCCAAAGATGTACCCAAAGGACAACAAAAGGACGGTGAGCGCGAGTTGCCGGTCGCGACTGGCGTGATCGATACCGCGGCCTTCCTCGGGGCACTTGTGGCGGTGGGTTACGACGGACCCATACGCGCGGAGCCGTTTAATAAAATCGTCAACGCGCTGGACAATGATCCGGCCTGCGCGGTTTCCGTCGCGGCGATGCGTCAAGCCGTGAGCTTAATCGGCGGCTGAGCCGCTGGGCCGCCGGCCATTAGCCACTTAGTTAGGCGGCGACGGTGCGGATCGCCTTGGCTACTTCGGCGAGATCGGTTTCGTTCATCTCCTCGTTGAGCGAGAGTACAACGCCGTCGGTAAGTATCGTTTCGGCGGGTGGACAATTGCCCTGGCAGAAGTCCTTCGTCGTGCAGGCTGGCCTCGCGCACTGGCCAGGCACCGCTCTAGAAGTCGTGGTTACAAACGGCGTGGACCCTGAGCCGCGGTAGGCACACTACGCTGGACGAGCCTACCGATTTGGGCCCACTATCGTGACGATGCGCCTGGTCGCGGCGGTGAGCAACCCGCCAGCACATGGCCACCTGGGGTGGCGCACGCGTCCCGGCCCACGCGCTGCCTGTTGGCGGCCATGATGCGCATGCGATTTCGCTCCGATTGCACTTGGCTTTTCTCCGGGACCACGACCGAAAAAAGGCGCGCAATTACGGCAATCTTCCTTTCTTAATTTGCCGAAATTTCATGTCTACGACTCCATTGAACGACGAACAAATCGAAGCTCTCCTTTCCGAACCGACCCCAGGAGCTATCGCAACGGTGCGGGCTATCGAGGGCGATTTCATGGTTTTGGGCGTGGGTGGCAAGATGGGCACGACGATAGCGTTGATGTTGCGCCGAGCGCTTGATGCCGCCGGTAAACGAGACATTAAAGTTTACGGCGTGTCGCGGTTTAGTCGACCTGAGGCGGCTCAGGCTTTACGGCGCGGGGGGGTAGAGCCTATTTCGTGCGATCTGGCCGATGCCGCGCAAGTGGCCCGACTCCCTCGGGTGGCCAACGTCGAATACCTCGCGGGACAAAAGTTTGGGACCGACGGCGCCCCAGGAGAGACCTGGATCCAAAACACAATTGTACCCTCACTCGTCGCTGAGCATTTCAAGGCTTCGCGCATCGTCGTGTTTTCCACGGGCTGCGTGTATCCGTTCGTGTCGGTCGATGGACCCGGCGCTAACGAGACCACCCCCGTGGCTTTTCTCGGCGAATACGCGAGCACCTGCGTTGGCCGTGAACGCGTGTTCGGACATTTCGCCCAGAAACACGGGACGCGACTGTTAATGTACCGCCTAAATTATGCGGTGGAATTGCGTTATGGTGTGCTCGTGGATGTGGGTACAGCCGTGCTACGTGGTACCCCGGTGGATATAACGATGGGCGCTTTTAACCTCATCTGGCAGGGCGATGCCTGCGCGCGGGCAATCCAGTGTCTCGCTCACGCGGCTAATCCGCCAAAAATTTTAAATATCACTGGAGCAGAGAAAATTTCTATCCGCTTGGTGGCGGAAAAATTCGGTGCGATTTTTCACAAAAACCCGGTTTTAAAAGGCACTCCGGCTAAAGAGGCGTGGCTTGCGGATGCTAGCGAATCGATCCGGCTCTTCGGTCAGCCAACGAAGACATTGGACGAATTAATCGCGCTCGTGGCGCAGCATGTCAGTGCGGGTGGGCGTTTGTTAGGTAAACCCACGCATTTCGAAGCCCGCGACGGGAAATTTTAAAAATTCAGCAGCCATGACGATCTCCGACATCCGCTCTCACCTTGCCGACGGCCATGCAATCCCGGCTCAACCTTTGGCGCTCACTCCACAGCGTAAGTTTTCTGAGCGCCATCAGCGGGCCATCACGCGTTACTATATGGCCTCGGGCGTCGGCGGTCTCGCCGTGGGCGTGCATTCGACGCAATTCGAGATTCGCGAGCCACACTACGCTTTATTCAAACCGGTGCTTGAGTTAGCCGCGCGCACGATCGACGAAGAACTTAGGAAAGCGCCTCGACCGTTTATCAAAATTGCCGGTGTATGCGGTCGCACCGAGCAAGCGCTTCGCGAGGCCGAGATCGCGCAAGGTTACGGCTATCACGCGGGGCTGTTGAGTTTGTCGGCGTACAAAAATGACACCGAAGACGAAATGATTGCACATTGTCGACGCGTGGCGGAAATATTCCCTGTCGTGGGGTTTTATTTGCAACCTGCGGCGGGCGGCCGGCTGCTGGGGTATTCGTTTTGGCGGCGCTTCGCGGAGATTTCCAACGTGGTCGCGATCAAAATCGCCCCGTTTAATCGCTATCAAACAATCGATGTGGTGCGCGCCATTGTTGAGGCCGGACGCGATGACATCGCGATTTATACGGGCAACGATGACAGCATCGTAGTCGATCTCTTAACCCCGTTTACTTTCGACTCGGGTGGGAAAAAAGTGACGCGTCACATTGCAGGTGGATTGCTCGGGCATTGGGGCGTGTGGACGAGCAAGGCCGTGGCACTCCTAAATGATCTCAAACGCGCGCGGCAGACTGCCACGCTTGATCTGCAGTGGCTGGATAAGGCGATCGCAGTGACCGATATGAACGCCGCGCTGTTTGATTCTGCCAATCAGTTTGCGGGCTGTATTCCGGGTATTCTAGAAGTGCTGCGTCGCCAGGGACTCGTGCCAACGAATCTATGTTTGAATCCGCACGAAGTCTTATCGCCGGGCCAAGCCGAGGAATTGACGCGCGTGGCTTCAGCGTATCCTGAACTCACCGACGATGCCTTTGTGGCTGAGCACCTCTCGCGTTGGTTGAGCTGAGGTTTGGCGCCGTACAAAGGCACAAAAAAACCGGCGCCGCGATCGGCGCCGGTTAAATAAGCAAACGGGGCGGATTATTTCTTCGGCGCTTGAGCCTGTATCTCGTTGAGGCGCTTTTCGATTTCAGCCATCTTGGTGATTAATTCTTGCTCGACCTTTTTGCGGTCACTGCTGGAGACGATACTCAGGCTGGCGGCGTCTTTGACGACGTTGGCCGGCAATGAGAGCAGTCGGGTGATCAGGCCTTGGTCCTTAAAGGAGCTAAGGTACAAAGCGGTGATCTCGTGGGAGAGTTTCATTGCTTCCTGGGCGGCGGCTTGGGTCGCCTGGAGGTTGTTGTTGAGCTGCTGATTCTTCGCGAGCTCGGAGGTAAGGACGTTACTGACTTGGTCGGAGATACGTTGGCTGTAAGCGGTGATGGATTCGCGGGTTAAGTTTTGATCCTTGGACATCTCAGCAAGAATCGGGGAAATCTTCTCCGTCATGCGCGTGGAAACTTTATCGACCTGCTCATTCTGCATCTTCTCGGCTTCCTCGGGGGATTTGGGGAGTGGGTTGTAAGGCTGGACTTTTTTGGCGATGGCTTCAGCGAGGGCGTCCATCCGCTCAACGTTGAGCTTTTGGACTTCTTCGTCGGTGCGGAAGAGATCGGATTCGCGTTTGGCGATGGCGTCTTTGAGCAGTTTGTTGGTCGCGTCGAGGGCGCGGCGATTTTCATCTGACGAGGCCTTCAGGGCGTCGTTCTGTGCGCGCAGCGGGGCGAGCTTGAGCTCTTGTTGGGCTTGGAGCTCAGTGACAGTTTTTTGATTCAGCCAGAACGCCGCGCCAACGACGACGACGATGATAACCAAGATAACGAGCAGCTGCTCTTGAAGTTTTTGCCACATATAAATTAAGGGGGTGTTAGACGCGATCAGGAGGTTAGTAACGAAAGGAGGTGAAACGCAACGTCGGCGTGGTGCTTGGTTTTACGGTTGTTTTCGGTTCAATCAGACGCACGTTTGCGCCATGAGTTTGAACCGGTTTGAGCAGAGAATCTTCGATTATTGGCAAGGTCATCGTGACGAGAGACAGTTCTGGCAGGAAAAAGTTCGAGGAATCGTGAAAGCGGAGAATGACGACCACGCGGCGGCGGCGCGATTAGATGGTGAGTTCTGGCGTTACTACGTGGAGCGCAGCGGGGTGGTGCCGGTATTTAAAGAAGCGGCGCGCCACGAAGGCATGAAGCGCACCAGCATGAAAAATCTCGCAGAACTGGTAATCAGACTGTGGGTCGAGCCTCGCCCGAAAAAGAAAAAACCTGCGCCCGAAGGCGAGTTTAACCCCGGGCTCTAAACCAATCGGGGTGCGCTTCGGCGCTTAGACGCCTGCCAAGGTGTTCTGCGTGTTCAGATGGTCTAGGCCGGTGTATTTCTGCGACTGTTCGTCGGCGTGATAACTGGAGCGGACCATCGCGCCGCTCTCGACGACGCCGATACCTAGAGCGAGGCCGAATTGTTTCCAGTGGGCGAACTCGTCGGGGTGGGCCCAGCGCTCGACCTTGAGGTGTTGCGGCGTGGGTTGCAGGTATTGGCCGATGGTGAGGATGTCGGTCTTGTCGACAGCGATGTCTTGAAGCGTACGCTCGATCTCGGCCTGCGTTTCACCGAGCCCAAGCATGATGCCGGTCTTGGTGGTGAAGCCTCGGGATTTGGCGTGTTGGAGGACGGAGCGCGAGCGCTCGTAGCGGGCTTGGACGCGCACAGGTTTCTGTAGGCGCTCGACGGTCTCGAGGTTGTGGTTAAAAATGTCGGGCTTGGCGTCGAGGACCGTGTCGAGGTCGTGGAACTTGCCCTTCCAATCGGGCGTGAGGACTTCGATGGCAGTCTGGGGGTTGCGGTGGCGGACGGCGCGAATGGTGGCGGCCCAGACGGCGGCGCCGCCGTCGGCAAGTTCGTCGCGGGCGACGGAAGTGATCACGCAATGGCGCAGGCCCATTTTAGCGACGGCATCAGCAACGCGGGCGGGTTCGCCGAGGTCGAGTTCCGTGGGGCGGCCGGTCTGGATGGCGCAGAAATTACAGGAGCGCGTGCAGATGTTGCCGAGGATCATCACGGTGGCGGTGCCGCGGGACCAGCATTCCCCGAGGTTGGGACATTGCGCGCTCTGGCAGACGGTGTGGAGTTTGTGTTCATCCACGAGAGAGCGGACGGCTTGGTAGCCGGGGCCGCTGGGGAGTTTGGCGCGGAGCCAGGAAGGTTTACGCGTGGTGTCCATGGGTGAAGGGTACAGCCTGAACGGAGAAAGGGGCGGGGGAAAGCGATTTAACAGCGATTGGGCTTCAGGACCGCTGATTGAAGTAGAAATGAGGGCGACGCGATCGGTGGATTAGGAAGCGTTGCCGGAGCTAAGAAAGGCGGGCCAGAGCGCGCGAAATTCGTGGGTGAGGGTCGCTTTAACCTCGGCGAGGTCCAGGGTTTGGCCGAGTTCGGCGTGGAGCGAAGTGACGGTGCCGTCACTCGCGGCGATGCCACAGGGGACGATACCGGCGAAGTGGGGGAGATGTGCGTTAACATTGAGGGCGAAGCCGTGGTAGGTCACCCAGCGACGAACGGCGACGCCGATTGCAGCGACCTTGCGCGGGCCGATCCAGATGCCGGTGAGTCCAGGGCGGCGGGTGGCGACGAGGCCGAGGGTGCCGACGCTGTTAATGAGCACGTCTTCCAGAAAACGCAGGTAAGCGTGGAGGTCTTGGTGCGCGCACAGCGATACAATGGGATAACCTACGAGTTGGCCGGGACCATGATAGGTGATGTCGCCGCCGCGGTTGGTTTTGACGACCTCGACGCCCTCGGCGGCGAGACGGGCGCCGTCCCAAACGAGGTGTTGTTCGGCGCCGGTGCGGAGCCCGACGGTAAAAACCGGATCGTGTTCCGTGAACACCAGCGTGTCGCCTATCTCGCCCGCGAGGCGTTGGGCGACAAGCGATTCTTGCGCGAGCCGGGCGGGCTCATAGCTCGTTCGACCCCAGTCGACGACCGCAACTTTCGGCGAGGCGGCAGGCAGAATGATATTTTGGGCGGGCGCGGGCATTGGGTCATAGTGCGCGGAATTTTTTGGTCAACGCAACTCCGGGCGTTACAGAAGGGCGGACTTCGGCTAACTCTAAGCCATGACTGCGTCGCAACTCCATCTCGCAAACGTGAAACGCTCGGGCGAAATTTTGACCGCTGCGTTGGCCGGTCGCGCCCCTCAAATCGCGATCATCTTGGGATCAGGCCTCGGTGGACTTGCTGATCGCATCGAGCATGCCGTGACGGTGCCGTACTCGGAGTTACCGGGATTTCCCGTGTTGACGGTGATGGGCCACACAGGGGCGTTGGTCGCAGGATTACTCAATGGTGTGCCGGTGATCGTGCTCAAGGGCCGAAAACATTTTTATGAGACCGATGACCCGTATCCTCTAAAAACAATGGTGCGGACCTTGCGCGCAGTAGGAGTGGAGACGTTGTTTTTGTCGAATGCGGCCGGAAGTTTACGCCCTTCTATTGGTGTGAGTCAGCTGATGTTGATCACCGATCACATTAATTTTCTCGGGCTAAATCCACTCACAGGTGCTAACGACGACAGTTTCGGCCCGCGCTTTTTCGGGATGAGTGACGCTTGGGATACTCAGCTGTCGCAGAAAATTGCGGTCGCGGCGGCAAAGGAAAAAATCCCACTGCACCGGGGCGTTTACCTGGCGTTTCGCGGGCCGTCGTTTGAGACGCCAGCGGAGATTCGCATGGCGCAGATCTGGGGCGCAGATGCAGTCGGTATGTCCAGTGTGCCCGAGTGCCTGATCGCGCGGCATTGCGGTCTCAAAGTCGTCGGTGTGTCGTGTATGACCAACATGGGCGCGGGACTCTCCGATGAACTCCTCACGCACGCGCACACGCTCGAAAATGCCGCCAAAGGGGCAGCTGATTTCGAGCGACTCGTGAGCGCGGCGGTCCCGTTGCTGGCCGGTTGACGGCGCCGTGGCTTCAGTCCGCGTGGGGGTGCTGATAGGGTGCGCGGTAGGCGCGCTTTAGTAACTTCGCGGCGGCGGGAGAATTGGTAATTTGCTCAGTTTGAGCGTCCCACGCGAGGCGATCGCCGGTTTCGTAGGCGATCATCGCGAGTTTGACGGCGCTCGTGGAAAGATGCGCGTCGGCGATGGCCCCGCTGGGGGCTTTGCGCTGGCGCACGCCTTCCAGGAATTCACCGACATGAGTGGCGCTCATGTCGCCTTTGACGTCGTGGACTTGGCGCTCGGCGCCTTTAGTGCCAGGCAAGTGAATCCACTTCGTATCGGAGACGAAAATCGTACCTTTTTCGCCGTAGAAAAAGATACCGTTGTTGAATTCAGGGGTTAACTCGGCGCAACCCCAGAGACGGTGGCGCCATGTGACGGGACAACGCGCAAATTCGAAATGCGCGGTAAGCGTGTCGGGCGTGGTGATTTTGCCTTGGAGTTGATAGAGTCCGCCGGTGGCGCTGATGGAGCGCGGGGCGGTTTCGTTAAGGATAAAACGGGTAGCGTCGATGAGGTGAATGCCCCAATCGTAGAGGTGACCTTGGCCGTAAGCTTTTTCGAGGCGCCAATTTTTGTGACCGACCTGAGCGCTGTAAGCAATGAGCGGGCCCGGGCCACACCACAGCTCCCAATCGAGCGAGGGTGGCGGCGTGACGGGCGCGGGGTTGGCGGTGCCGGCGGTGAAATGGATCTGTGCATCGACGTTGACGATGCGGCCCAGCGAGCCAGCCGCGATGAAGTCGCGGACCGCGTTAAATGCGGCACTTTGGCGACGTTGAAAACCGATTTGGACGATACTGCGGCTCTTGGCGGCTGCATCGACCATCGCGCGACCTTCACGTATGTCGTAGGCGAGAGGTTTTTCGCAGTAAACGTCGAGCCCGCGCTGCACGGCTGCGATGAACGGTAATGCGTGCCATTGGGGCGGCGTGGCGATGATGACGCCTTCTAGTCCGGGTGAAGCGAGAAGATCGGCATAGTTTTTAAACTTCAGAGGACGCGAACCTTGCAGCGTCTCGATTTCTAAGGCGGTGCTGGCTAGGTGTTCGCTGTCGATATCGCAGAGTGCGATGATTTGGACGCCGCCCGCTTTGAAGGCGGCCTTGACGTTGACCATACCCCACCAACCGCAGCCGATGAGACCGAGTTTGACGGTGCGTGGGGCGGCGATCGCCGGAGCCGTTGAGCTCGAAACAGGCTTGGCTGGGGTTTCAGCGGCGTGGGTGCGGAGGGCGGCGAGGGCGGTCGCGCCGAGAGCGGCGGTGCCAAGGAATTGGCGTCGGTTGAGGGGGTTCACGAAATTAGTTTCTTAAGATCCGGGTCCGGCGGAAAGTTAATTATTTGGTTTCACGTGTTAGTTTGCTTGGCTTGAGGGACGCGGAATTTCCGTTTGCCCCGATTGTAACAGCGTGGATTGTGGATCATTCCATGAGCGACACTCCCCTTGATATTTCCCACGACCAGCATGCCGTGCGGCGCCAAAAGCTCGCCGAGATGCGCGCCGGGGGCTTCGACCCGTTCCGCGCCAGCGTGGCACAAACGCATTTTTCGCAGGACGCGATTAAGCTCCACGTTGCCGGCCAGGACAACACTGTGACCGTCGCCGTCGCGGGCCGACTCGTGACGATTCGTGACATGGGCAAAAGCCAGTTCGCGAAGATTCTCGATCAACTTGGCCCGATTCAACTCTACCTTAAAAAAGACGTCTTGGGTGATGAAGCTTTCGCGATGTTTAAAAAGCTCGATCTGGGCGACATCATCGGCGTCAAGGGCACGCTATTTGTGACAAAAACCGGAGAGGTCACCGTGCGCGTGGAAAGTTGCACGCTCGTCGCGAAGGCGCTGCGTCCGTTGCCAGAAAAATGGCACGGTCTGAGCGATGCGGAGCAAGTCTATCGTCAGCGTTATCTCGATCTGATCGTGAACGCAGAGTCCCGGGCGCGGTTGCTGTTGCGCTCGAAAATCGTCTCGCACATTCGCCGTTTTCTCGACGCGCAGCAATTTATCGAAGTCGAAACCCCGGTCCTGCAAAGCGTTGCGGGCGGAGCGGCCGCGCGACCTTTCCAGACGCACCACAATGCGCTGGGCGTGGATTTTGTGCTCCGTATCTCGCTCGAACTTTACCTCAAGCGCATGCTCGTTGGCGGCTTTGACCGCGTTTATGAGATCGGCCGCAATTTTCGTAATGAAGGCGTGTCGCGTCGTCACAACCCTGAGTTCACCATGCTCGAGGTTTACCAGGCTTACAGCGACCATCGCGGGATGATGACGCTCATCAAAGACATGCTTACCTCGCTCTGTCGTGATGTTCTTGGCACGACCAAGATCAAACACGCCGCGAGCGGGCAAGAGATCGACTTCGGTGGCGAATGGCGCGAGGTGAATTATAAGGATCTCATTCGTGAAACGACTGCCGACGCCGAGTGGTTTGCCCGCAGCAAGGCGGAAAAAATCGCCGGAGCCGAAAAACTCGGTCTCCACGTCGATCCGAAATGGGAAGAATTTGAAATCACCAACGAGATTTTCTCCAAGAAAATCGAGCCCACGCTGATCCAGCCGACTTTTGTTATGAAACTTCCCAAGGAGTTATGCCCGTTGGCCAAAATCAGCCTCGATGATCCGACAACCATCGATGTTTTCGAGCTCACTATCGGCGGCATGGAAGTTGCACCCGCTTACTCAGAGCAGAACGATCCCGACGTCCAGCGCGCGATGTTTGAAGCGCAGGCCGGCGAGGAAAAGCAGAACATCGATCAAGATTTCCTCCTCGCACTCGAACACGGCATGCCGCCCGCCGGGGGCATGGGCGTGGGTATCGACCGCTTGTGTATTTTACTCACCGGCGCTGAAAGCATCCGTGACGTGATTCTCTTCCCCCAGCTGCGCCAGCGCGGTGAGGTTAAAATCGAAACGGTTGTTCCCGTCGCTCTCGATAAGGTCTTCGCCTCACCGAAACCGACCGCTTAGTTCTCCGTGCCCTGGTACCTCTACCTCGCTCTGAAACAACTCTTCCCCACGGGGCGGAAGTTTCCATTTTTCACGGCGATCTCGGTGCTGGGCGTCGCTTTAGGCGTGGCTCTACTCGTGATTTCTACGAGCGTAATGGGCGGATTTGGCTACGAAATCCGCCGCATGATCGTGGATACGCAGGGTGAAGTTCAAGTTCGCGCCGATGCCCTGATCAATGATTCGGCGGGTTTGCAAGCCCGCCTCGCGGCGGTCCCGGGCGTGGTGGCCACCACGCCGTTTGCCGAAGGCGTCGTGATGCTCGAACACGAGCGCAAACCGGCATATCCTGCGATGCAAGGAATCAACGTGAATCGAGTGGGCGCGGTTGTCCCATTGGAAAAATTCATCCGCCTCGGTCGCCTCGAAGATCTGGACGATGACTCGGTGATTCTCAGCTCCAAACTTGCGCTGTCGATTGGCGCGCGTCTCGGCAGCAAGGTCGAAGTGTATTCGCCACTTTTGCTCGAAAAATTAAAAAACGATGAAGTTTTTTTGCCGCGCGAACTGCGCGTCGTCGGTATTTTTGAGGTCGGTCACCAACAGCTTGATAGCTCGGTCGTACTCGTAACATTGCGCCAGATGCAGGAACTCTACGGGCTCGGTAACGCGATTCACGGCATCAACATCAAGATCGCGCCCAAGGCCGACGCCGACGCGGTCGCGAGCCTTATCAACGCCTCGCTACCACCCGCAGCCCGCGCCCATGCGCGTTCTTGGATCGAGGCGAATCAAGATTTTCTCTTCATTCTACAGCTCGAGAAAAACATGATTTTTTTCCTACTTACGTTTATCATCATCGTTTCAGCTTTTTCTGTGACCAGTTCACTGTTGATTTCAGTAGTAAGAAAAACCCGCGAGATCGGTCTGCTCGGTGCGCTCGGCGCAGAGCCGCGGCAGGTGGCGGCGTGTTTTTGTTTTCAGGGCCTGTTGATCGGTTCAGCGGGGACGCTGGCCGGGCTTGGGCTCGGTTTTGGGACGTTGCATTTTCGCAATGCGCTCGTCGAAGGCTTCACGCGGCTCACTTCAAGTGAGGAAGTACTCACTCGTTTTTATCAATTCAGCCAATTGCCGGCGCATACGGCGGTGGGCGACGTCATCATGATCGTCGTCTGCTCCGTGGTCATTTCAACCCTCGCCGGACTTTTGCCCGCCTGGCGCGCGGCTCGGCTCAAACCCGTGGAGGCCTTGCGCAATGAGTGATCCGATTCTTGCGGCTCGCGGATTGCGTAAAACGTTTCTCAGCGGCGACCGTCGGCTGGAGGTGCTCACGGGCGTCGATCTGGACGTCGCGGCGGGCGAGAGCGTGAGTATCCGCGGCGAATCTGGCTCAGGCAAATCGACGTTGCTCCAACTCCTCGCCGGACTTGACGCGCCCGACGCGGGCACGCTCGCGTGGGCGGGCACTCCGGACACGGGCACGAAGCGGCGCGCGACGTTTTTGGGCATCGTCTTCCAGTCGTTTTACTTGATCCCGGAGCTGGACGCGCGGGAAAACGTGCTCATGACGCGTCGCATCCTAGGTGGGATCAACGCCGAGGCGCGGGCGCGGGCCGATGAATTACTCGCGAAAGTCGGCCTCGCCGAGCGCATGACGCACTTGCCGGCGCAGCTTTCCGGCGGGGAGCGTCAACGCGTGGCTGTGGCCCGCGCGCTGATGAATTCCCCCCGCCTGATTCTCGCCGACGAGCCCACGGGTAATCTCGACGAACGTACGGGCGACGCCGTGATTGATTTGCTGCTTGGGCTTTGCGCTGAGACCAATACCTCGCTCGTGCTCGTGACCCATAATGCCGCTCACGCTCAAAAAACGCATCGCCAACTCGTTTTGCGCGGCGGAACCTTTGCCCATGGCTAAACCCAAAATCCGCTGCGGCGTCGTCGGGGTCGGCTCCCTCGGCCAGCACCACGCGCGCATCTACGCGAGCCTGCCCGGCGTTGAATTCGTCGGCATTTTTGAGTCCAACGACGCTCGGGCCGCCGAAATCTGCGCGAAGTTCAACTGCCGCCGTTTCGCGACGCTCGAAGCGCTCGGCGAGGCCTGTGATGCGGTCTCGGTGGTCGTTCCGACGGATCGCCATGCTGAAGTCGCTTTACCGCTCCTTGCTCGTAAAACCCATCTTTTGATCGAGAAACCGATCTGCGCTTCGCTGGAAGAAGCAGAACGCGTTTTGGCTGCGGCCCGGCAGCACGGTTGCCTCGTCCAAGTCGGCCACATTGAGCATTTTAACCCCGTGATGGCCTTTTTGGAAAAACAGGTGGATCACCCGCAGTACCTCACCGCCGAACGCCTCGCACCATATCAACCGCGCGGTACGGAAGTCGGCGTCGTGCTCGATTTGATGATTCACGATATCGGTATCACGCTCGCATTAGTTAAATCCCCCATCGTGCGCATCGACAGTGTGGGCGTCAGCGTTCTTTCAAAAACCGAGGACATCGCCAACGCCCGCATCCAGTTTGAAAATGGCTGTGTGGCCAATCTCAGTGCGAGCCGCATGAGCCTCAAGAAGGCCCGAGAGATCCGCGTGTTTCAGGATAATGCTTATCTTTCGCTCAACTTCATGGAGCAAAAAGGGCATCTCGTGAAAAAGAGCGATATTATCGCCTACGGACTCAAAATGAAAGTAGGTCTCGTCCAGGCCGGCGATGTGAGTTCGATTCCGGTGAAGGAAATTCCTATCGAAAAAGGTGAACCACTCGCGCTCGAATTGGCTTCTTTTGTCGAGAGCGTGGCGCAGGCGCGGCAACCGAAAGTCGGCGCGGCCCTCGGTAAATCAGCGCTCGAAGTGGCAATCACCATCACCGAGCAGATTCGGGCGCAGAAACGCTGACGATGAGCGGGGCGATGCTACCTTTCCGACTTCCCGCGCCTTTGGCCGGAGCGGTCGATGTGTTGATTATCGCCGGAGAACATTCCGGCGACGAACACGCGGCACGCCTCGTCCGCGAATTACGCGCTCAGCAACCGGGCGTGCGCGTCGCGGCGCTCGGTGGGTCGGAGTTGGAAGCGGCGGGTGCGCAACTCTTGTTTGATCTTACGGCCTCGTCGGTCGTGGGCCTCGTGGAGGTGTTAAAAAACTATTCGTTTTTTGCAGCACTCATGGAGGACACGCTGCGCTGGATCGGCGTTTATGCGCCGCGCGCGGTGCTGTTTGTCGATTATCCGGGGATGAATTTGCGACTCGCCTCTGCAATGCGGGAACGCGGGCTTTCCGTTAAAGGGGGCGGTGTAATCAAGACACTCTTCTACATCTCGCCACAAATTTGGGCTTGGAAAGCGAAACGGCGTTTTGCGATGGCGCGCGACCTAGATGCGTTGGCGGTAATATTCCCCTTCGAAGTTGCCTGCTACGCGGACACCGCGCTGCCGGTTGAATTTGTGGGGCATCCGTTTCTCGCGCCCGATTACGCGGCGCCGGTAAATTACGATCCCGCTGGACCGGTACTCTTGTTGCCGGGAAGCCGCAAGCAAGCGGTGGCGCGTATTTTCCCGGTCTTGCTGGCGGGTTACGCGGAATTTTTGCGCCGGGGCGCGGGCCGTTCGGCGACGCTGCTTTATCCGAGTGACGATATTTTAAAGGTCCTAAGCGCGGCTCATCCGCCGGCAGAATTGCAGCTGGTGCCGACGGGCACGCCGGTGGTGGCTTCGGCGGTACTCACCTCGAGCGGGACCATGTCAATGCATTGCGCGCTCGCAGGGATTCCGGGTGCGATCGTTTATCGGGCGAATGTTTTGACGTACCTGCTCGGGCGGATGCTCGTTAAAATCAAATATCTCGGCATCGCAAATCTGCTGCTAAACGAACCGATGTATCCCGAATTTATTCAAGGCGCAGCCACACCACAGGCGCTCGCGGCGCAGATCTCTGCAGGATTAAATGAGCCGGCGCGGCGGGCCCAAACGATGGCACGCGCGGAACGTCTTCGGGCCTTGTTGATTCGACCCACGGGCGGCACCGCGGCGGCGTGGCTGCGCCGCCAACTGGGTGCCGCTTGAACGCGTTCAGGCTGGCGAGACGGCGGGTTTTCCGGCGGCGAGCGTGGGTGCCGGAGGAGCGCCTGGGGCCGAGACTTGTTGCCAGAGCGCGGCGGATTTTTCCGTGAGCATGGCGCGGGCGCGTTCGACTTCGGCGAGACGAGCGACGCGGTGGGATTCGGCGATTTTAGCGAGGTCGTCTAGGTTGTAGAGGAATGCGTTTTCCAGGTCAGCGACGCCCGCGTCGATGTCACGCGGCAAGGCGAGATCGATGAAAAAGAGCGGACGAGCGGGGCGTTTACGGAGGGCGGCGGCGGCGGCCGCGACCGAGACGACCGTTTCGGGCGCGGCGGTGGAACCGACGACGACGTCAAATTCGGCGAGGCGCGTTTCGCGTTGGTCGAAGGGTAGGGCGCTCGCGCCGAACGTGGTGGCCAGTTCCATCGCGCGCTCGAGATTTCGACTGGCCACGGTGAGCGAAGCAGCGCCTCGGCTTTGAAAAGCCTTGGCCGTTTTTTCTCCGATGTCGCCCGCGCCGAGCAGTAAAATACGCGTGGCCTTGAGGTCGCCGAAAATATTTTGGGCGAGATCGACGGCAACATTGGCGATGCTGACTTGGCCGACGGTGATTGCCGTCTGCGTGCGTACGTATTTGGCGGCTTGAAACGTTTTTTGGAAAACGCGGTTGAGCACGGGGCCGGTGGATTGACGAGTTTGGGCGGTCGCGTAGGCGGCTTTAACTTGGCCGAAGATTTCGGTCTCACCAAGCATCTGCGAGTCCAGGCCGGTGGCGACTTCGAACAGATGTTGGATCGCGTCGCGGCCGGCGAGACTCAGACGGAAGGTGGCGAATTCCTCGGGCGAGAAACATTGGCGCGCGCAGTACACGGCTTCAAGGCGAGCTAAGGTATCGGGTGTATCGGCGACGCCGTAAAATTCGATGCGGTTACAGGTGTTGAGAATGGTTAACTCGCGCAGGCCGGCGATGGTGGCGAGCTCAGATTGCAGCGCGGCGGATGACTCGGCATCGAGAGCGAGCTTTTCGCGTACGGCGAGCGGCGCGCTCTGGTGCGTGGCGCCAAGGAGGAAAAATCCGGGGCTGCTCATGGTCGGGCCGGAACCGTGGCCGGTGCTAAAGGGACGGTGAGTGCTTGGCGGCTGGAATCAATTGGCCAGAGCGAAAGTAGGGCGGCGGCGAAGAGGAGTAGCCCGGTCCAGGCGAAACGTTTCGCGAGGAGGCGTCCGCGCAGGCGCAGGATCAGCGCGATACTAGCGGCGAGCCACACGGTGACAGTGATCAGGAGTTTACCGATACTAGCGCTGGCGGGATCGCGCAGCCAGTAGTTGGCGCCGACAGCGAGTGAGGCCGCAAGTAAAACTACCCCCGTCGAGAGCAGGCGCAGACCGATTTGGTCGAGATCGACCATCGAAGGTAGAAATGAAAAGAGTCCGCCGAGGTTTTTGGATTTTAGGGAAAAATGCCGCAGCAACAACATCAGAGAGGTCAGCGCGAGCAGGGCAAAAACCCCGTAGCTAAAGAGCGCAAGCGCGGCGTGAAGTTCGATCCAGGGATTATGGCCGAAAAAGCGCAGCCTGCGTCCGCTATCCCACGCGGGTATGGAGAGCGATACAAGGGTCAGCGAGGCAGCGAGACTGGCCGTAAAATAACCGAGTATGCTCGAACGAAACGCTACGCCAATCACCAGATAGAGCGAAATCGCGGACCAGGCGGTGAATTGAAACAGTTCAAAGGTATTACCCAATGGGCAGCCCCCGACGACTTTTCCGCGTAGGCCGAGGCCGGCGAGTTGGAGACCGTAGCCGGCGGCGATGAGCGCGTAGACTAACACGCCAGACGGACGGCCCCGGCGCACGAGCGACCATGTGCCTAGCAGGAAACCTGCGAAATAAAAGCCAGTGGAGAGCCAGAGCCACTGGCGATCGTTGAAGGCGGCGAGCATGATTTTCGAAATTAGCCCGAGCCGTGGACGTAGCAAGTGTGGTGATGATCTAGGCTATTCATAGACCAAAACGAATTATCGGCATTCATCAGACATTTGCCGATTATCATGCAATTCTTACTCATAGACCTTCTTTTGAGAGAATTGATTTTACGGTTGAGGAGGTAAATGGTTCGGCCTCAACTGGTACTGAGAATAAAGGAAATCCCGATTGATTTCGGCCGCTTTGGGTAGAGCTCGCCGCAAGACCTTTCCTTGCGAGTTGGGATATCACCTCACCAACTGTGCTATTCGTGGTTTTAGCTATATCCTTGGCCGCGTTAAGAATAGCTTCGTCTATGGCGAGAGTAGTCCTTATAGTATACATTATGTCATCTGATGCAAAGATGTCAATCAGGCATCAGTTTGATCGGTCAGCACAGCAAAGTATGCCATTACTTTAACGCTTAGGTGTCCAGCGGGCGAGGAAGGCGCCGACCTTGGCGAGATCGTGGGCCGAGCCGCCGTCTTCAAGGGCGCCGGTTTCCTGAGTCGTGAGTTGCTGGCCGGCGGCGTCGAGGACGACGAGTACGGGAAGGCCCTCTTTCAGAGGATTGCCGTAGCGCAGGTTGAGGTCTTCGTTGCGTTTGGTTCCGTTGCGCCAGTTGGAATCGATGAGCACTAGGACGTAATTTTCTTTCAACGCCGCTGCGATTTTGGGTTCGCTCGCAAAAGTACGGTCGAGCCGGCGACACCAGATGCACCAATTGGCGCCGAACATGAGCAGGACGTTTTTCTTTTCTGTTTTGGCGGTGATTAAGGCGGCGGCGATCTGGGCTTTGCCGTCGGATTTAGGATCGTAGAGATCAGGCCCCAGCTTGGGGTATTCGGGCTCGGTGGCTTTCGCGCTGGGCCTAGCGATCAAGCTCGCATTAAACGCGAGCAGGGCAAATAGAACGAGGGGTAGGCGTTGAAGCATGGGAAGATTTATCGTTAGGTAAAAAAGAGGATGTAAGCTAAATTTTGTGCGCGACCCAAAAACGGCACTCATCTGAGAAATCGCGGACGGCGCGGGATTCTTTGGCGACGACCTTGCGGAGTGCATCGTAGGTGTGTGTCCAGCCGCTCGCGACGAGATCGGCGAGGATTTCCGCGCGGTCGGGTAAATGCATGAACGTGCGGCCCGTGCTGGCTTCTTCAAAATAACGGTCGCCGAATTCAAGCAGACGCGGATCTTGTTCGCCGCGTTCCCAGCGAAGGGCCTCGAGGCGCCAGAGAGCACGTTCGACTTGGTTTTGTTCACGATCGTGGGTCGTGAACAACAAGGGGGCGCCCGGCCGGCATAATTCATGCAGCCCGCGCAAAGCAGCGCGGCGGTTTTCTCGACCAGGAATTTGCATCAACCCATTAAACAGAAACAGGGCCCCGCCGTAAACTGTGTCACCTATGAGGTGACATTTTTTAAGGGCGGTGGCATCGGCGTGGAAAAAGCGGATGGCGCTGGCGGTGCGTGCGGCGGCGAGGCTGCGGGCTTGGTCGAGGAGCTCGGTGGCGAAGTCGAAGGCGGTGAGGTTTTGGTAGCCGGCGTCCCACAGCCCGAGGGTGGCCCGGCCGGCACCACAGCCGGCCTCAAGCAGCGGGACGGAGGTATCGGTGAAATACCGCTCGATCAGCGTGCGTTCCGAAGCCCATAGGCCGAGGTGGTGCGCGGCGCGGGCGTAATGAATGACGGCGACGGGGTCGTTGAAGTCGTCGCAGACGGTGGCGGCGGTTATTTTTTGCGCAGCCACGTGGCGATAAACATGCCGTTGGCGTTGAGCTCGTGCGGGAGGAGCGCGAGTTCGGCATGCGGGGAACCGAGGGCGGTGAGCGCGAGCGGTTCTAGCTCAGGATGGGCGGCGCCAAAAGCCGCAGTTACCGCGGTGGTCTCGCTGCGCGTCAGCGTGCATACGGAATACACCAGGCGGCCGCCTGGTTTGAGGGAGCCAGCCAGATGGTTGAGCATCGCGAGTTGCGTGGCAGCGAGTTCGGTGACGTCGGCTGGCGTGGTGGTCCAGCGAGCGTGGGGGTTGCGTTGCCAGGTCCCGATACCGCTGCACGGGGCATCCAATAGGATGCCATCGAATTTGGTCTTGGTGGGGAGCCTGGCCGAGCCGTCCCAGAAAGCGGTCCGGTAATTGAAAAGTTTGGCGCGGGCGGCGCGGCGTTTGAGGGTATCGATGCGCTTTTCGTTGCGGTCGGTGGCCCAAACGACGCCTTTATTCATCATGAGATCGGCGAGGTGGAGGGTTTTGCCGCCTTCACCGGCGCAAGCGTCCCACCACGTTTCACCCGGCTTGGGGGCGGCGGCGACGCTGACAAGTTGGGAGGCAAGATCTTGAATCTCGAATTCGCCGGTCTTAAATTGCTCCGTTTTGAATAAATCGGATACGCCGGTAAAGCGTACGGCGTCGGGCGCGCGCGGGCTGGTTTCAGCGGCAAATAACGATTTGGCGAGGCCCGCAGCCCGGCCGGGGCGAGCGCGGAGCCAGAGCGTGGGGTCGCGTTGGAGCTGGCGCAGGTAATCAGCAGGCAGATCCATCTCGGCTTTTAACCAAGCGGGAACGGCGAGGGCGGCTAGGGCCTCGGCTTTAATAGATTTGGTATCAGCCGTGAAGCGCTCGTGGAGGGTGACGGCTTGTTCGAGACGTTTTTGCGGGGAGGACTTTTCTTCGAGCCACTGCAGCCAGCGAAAATAGACGAACACCGTGTGGCTGATGACTCGACGCGCGGGCGGCTGGAGGTAGCGATGAGTCTCGAAGTAAAAACGCAGGGCGGTGTCGGCGCGTTGGTCAGCCGAAATGGTTTTGAGCACGCCAGCGGCGTGGTTGAGCAGGGCCTGGTCGATCATGTGTCACCACCAGACACACGAAACTGGGCCAAAGGGGAAACGTTATTTCCCCAAAAGTGGGATTAAGATTTTTTTGACCACTTGCGGTCATTCTTGAGTTCGAGCGCTCGCGTCTGCAGCTGAACGCCGGCGACAGCAGGGTGGGCGCGAAGTTGCTGGAAGGTCGCGCCGTTGAGTTTCCAAGTGAGCGCCGTGCTCGCTTCCGCGTGCGGGGCGATGCGTTTTTCGAACATAAATGCGAATTCCACGCGGGTGTCCCCGACCTGTTTATTAAGCGTTTCGCGCAACAAACGCAGGAAGGCGGGCAATTCGGGGTGCGCTGGGTGCAGGAGCCAGGTGACTTTTTTGACTAGGCGTGTGACTTCGGTGTCGAGCGGGTAGCATTCCTTGACGTTAATGCGTGGCCCCTCGGTGCCGGTGATGATGTTACCCAGTACGAGGACGGGGGCATTTTCGGCGAGAATGGCCCCATAAGCGGCGTAACCATCGGCAAAAAGATTGAGTGCAACGGAGGCGTTTTTCGTGGCGAGCGTGAAGGCGGCCCAGGGGCGGTTATCTTTTTTGGACAGGCGCTTGACGATGTTGCTGATGATGCCGGCCAAACGGAATTCGACGCGGTCGCCCTGCTTAAGCAGATCGTCGACCGCAAAGGTATCTAGGGCTTCGGTGATACCCGCGTAGACATTCATCGGGTGGCCGGTGACGTAGAAACCGAGGAGCTCTTTTTCGAAAATAAGTCGCTCAGCGGAGGTAAAGTCCTCGAGATCGGCGGCGCCAGGGGCGTTCGGCAGTGCCGTACGGGAGACGAGGGCGGGGGCTTTTTTTGCCGGGGCGGGCTCAGCCAGCATGTCCATGAAACTGTGTTGGCCGGCCGCGCGGTCGCGGGCATTATTGGCGGCAGTGGCCATGGCGCCATCGATGCTGTCGAAGATTTTTTTGCGGAGGGCCCCGCTGAAATCGAAGGCGCCGGTCTTAGCGAGGTGTTCGAGGACTCGCTTGTTGATCGCGCGACCGTCGACGCGGGAAATAAAATCATCGAAGGAGATGTAGGGGCCTTGGCTGTCGCGCTCGGCTATAATTTTTTGTGCGGCGAGTTCCCCTACGCCTTTTACACCAGCCAGACCAAAGCGGATTTTTTCACCAACGGGCGTGAACATTTCGCGGGATTCGTTGACGTCGGGCCCAAGGACTTTGAGGCCCATGGCTTCGCATTCTGCCACAAAATGGGAGACTTTTTCGGAGTTACCTAGTTCAGAGCTGAGCATGGCCGCCATGAATTGGACTGGGTAGTTGGCTTTAAGGAAACCGGTCTGGTAACTGAGGATGGCGTAGGCAGCCGAGTGGGATTTATTAAAACCGTAGCCGGCGAATTTGTTGAGGATGTCGAAGATCGAGTTGGCGGTTTTTTCGTCGATTTGATTCACGCGTTGGGCGCCCTCGACGAATTTGGTCCGCTCTTTGGCCATGGCATCAGCATCTTTTTTACCCATGGCGCGGCGTAGCATGTCGGCGCCTCCGAGAGTGTAGCCGGCGATGATCTTGGCGGCCTCCATAACCTGCTCTTGATAGACCATGATCCCGTAGGTCTCGCGACAGACTTCCTCGAGCAGCTTGTGCGGGTAGGTTACGGTGCTAGGGTCTTTTTTACCGCGCACATAGTCAGGAATCCACTCCATTGGTCCGGGTCGGTACAGCGCGATGAGGGCGACGATCTCGTCGATCGTGGAAAGGCTGATCTGGCGGCAAAGGTTTTGCATACCGCCGGATTCAAGTTGGAAGACGCCCGTGGTGCGGCCGGAGTTAAGCAGCGCGAAGGTCTTCGCGTCTTCCAGCGAGATAGCCTCGATGTCGAATTTGGGGTCGGCGGTGCGACGAATGTTGTCCACGGCATCGGCAATGACGGTGAGCGTCTTTAGCCCAAGGAAGTCCATCTTCAGCAGGCCGAGTTTGCCGACTGCGTTCATGTCGAACTGCACGGTGACGTCCTCTTCTTGAAGCGTCAGCGGGACAAATTCGTCAAGGGGCCGGTCGGTGATGATGATACCAGCCGCGTGTTTGCCGGTGTTGCGGACCATGCCCTCAAGGACACGGGCTTGGTCGAAGATTTTTTTTGCGACGGGATTACGGGCGATTTCGTCCCGCAGCTCGGTCGATTTCTTTATCGCGTCCTCAAGTGTTATATTGAGCTCGTCGGGGATCATCTTGGCGAGACGATCGGCGTCAGCGTAGGCGAGGTTGTGCACACGCGAGATGTCGCGGATCACCATTTTGGCACCAAGGGTGCCGTAAGTGATAATGTTGGCTACGCAGTCTTTACCGTATTTTTCGCGGACGTAGTCGATGACTTGGCCGCGCCGACGCATGCAGAAATCGATATCAAAATCGGGCGGCGAAACGCGTTCGGGATTCAGGAAACGCTCAAAAAGCAGTTTGAAGCGAAGTGGGTCGAGGTTGGTAATCGCGAGTAAGTAGGCGACCAAACAACCCGCTCCGGAGCCGCGGCCGGGACCAACGGGGATGTCGTGCTTGCGGGCCCAGTCGATGAAGTCCCAGACGACCAAAAAATAGTCGATGAAGCCCGTTTTACTAATGATGCTGAGCTCGAAATCGAGACGCTCCACGAGTGTTTTTCCGAGCACAGGATCGGCGTGTTTCTCAGGGGAAGCGTAGTCTAGGCCGTAGCGGCGCCGCAGGCCAGCGATACACAAATCTTTGAGATAGCCGGAGCGGTCGGTCTTGGCCGAGACTTCGATCGGTAGGGGGTATTTGGGGTAACGTTCGCTGCCCTTTGGAAAAGGAATCGCGAGCTCACACATCTCGGCGACAAGTTGGGTGTTGGTAATGGATTCGGGGACCTCAATGAAGAGTTTTTCCATCTCAGCCCGGGACTTTAGGTAAAATTCCTGGCCGGAGAACTTCATGCGTTTCTCCTCCTCGATCTTGGCGCCCGTTTGGATGCAGAGCATCGCGTCGTGTGGGCCGGCATCACTGGCGTTAACGTAGTGAACGTCGTTGGAGGCGATGACCTTGAGGTTGAACTCTTCGGCGAGCTTAAGCAGCCCCGGAATAATTTTGAGCTGCTCGGGGATGCCGTGATCTTGAATTTCGACGAAGTAGTTTTCGCGCCCGAAAATATCAACGAAGCGGGCGCAAGCCTTGCGGGCCTCCTCCTCGCGGTCGTGAAGTAAGTGTTGGGGGACGAGCGAAGCGAGACAACCAGTGAAGCCGATCAGGCCGTTGGCGTACTTGCCGAGGGTATCTAAATCGGTGCGCGGTTTGTAATAAAACCCCTTCAGATGCGCATCCGAGACCAGTTTGAGGAGGTTTTGGTAGCCCGTAAGGTTTTTCGCCAGTAGGCCAAGATGGAAGATGCTCTTGCCCTCGTCGTCAGAGCGACCGTGTTTTTCCAGGCGGGACGTTTCAACTAAGTACAGCTCGCAGCCAACGAGCGGTTTGATGCCTTTGGATTTTGCGGTGTTATAGAAGTCGATGGCGCCAAAGAGATTCCCGTGATCAGTAAGGGCTAGGGCTGGCATGCCGAGGGCCACAGCGCGGTCCATCAATCGGTCGATCCGGCAGGCTCCGTCGAGTAGACTGTAGTCCGAATGGACATGAAGATGGACGAAGTTCTGATCAGCGGACGACACGATAGGGCAAGGCAAAGGGCGGGTGGGGCGCGTGCAAGGCGAAAGCCTAAATTGCCGCAAATCCCCTGAGGTAAATCATGGGCAATAAGGCCGCAAAAAAGCCATTGACGCGAGCGAGGCGGCTTGGCTTGTTAACACTCTTTTCCTTTCACCAACCGTCTCCCGAGCATGTCTATCGAAATCAAAATCCGCAAAAACGAGCCCATCGACCGTGCGATTCGTCGCATGAAGAAGAAGCTCGAGCGCGAGAACATCATTAAGGGCACCCGCGCCAAGCGTTACTTTGAGAAGCCGTGCGAAAAGCGCCGCCGCCGCGAGAAGGTCATGGCCTTCACCGCGATGCTCCGCCGTCGCCACGCCGACTAATAATTAAGTCATTTTTCCTAAACCGCCTTCTGGTAACTCCGGATGGCGGTTTTTTTGTGGCCTAGAGGCACGCGTTAGGCGCGCTCGATGATCTCGCTGATCCAGCGCCGGTGCGGGCCAGAGAGTGTGATTGAGGATAATTCTGGAAGAGGGACCCAGACCAGTTCGTCGGCGAGCTTCCCCCGGGGTGCTGCGCAGGTGTAAATCGACTCCGTAATGCGGTAACGCGTGATGCCCCGTTTTTTCGTGGCCAACAACGTGCCTTTGGCGGCGGCCACCTCAGTGAGCCCGAGGTGCTCAGCGCTTGGGAGTTCATGCTGCAAGGCGAGCCGGCGGGCCTCGGCGGCGGCGCCATGTAGCAACAGCGCCCCGTCGCGCTGGCACCACAGTCGCGTGACAGAGCGATGCTCGATTTGCTTGGGTGCGAGTCGGGGAAACGCGTGCGGCTCACCCTGCTTGGTGGCGGCGCAAAAATGCCGGACCGGACACATCAGGCAGGCCGGATTTTGTCGTGTGCACACCGTCGCGCCCAGTTCCATCATGGCCTGATTGTGGTCCCCGGCGCGATCAGCAGATACGAGGCTGTCCGAGAGTGAGGTGAGGGCTCTGGCGGCGCTACTACTATCGCGAAACTCCGTGGCGTCGGCGGTGAGTCGGGCTAGGATGCGCACGACGTTACCGTCCACGCAGGCTACGGGGGCGCCGTAGGTAATACTCGTGATCGCCGCGGCTGTATAGGGACCTACCCCGGGTAATTCACGCCACTCCTCGGGCGTTCGCGGCGGTGCTGGCCGAGCCGTGACTGCCTTGGCCAGACGATGCAAATTGCGCGCGCGCGAATAATACCCGAGCCCTTCCCAGAGCTTAAGCACTCGCGCCTCCGAGGCGACGGCGAGTGCGGCAAAACTCGGTAGTTCGGCCTGCCAACGCGCGAAGTAAGGGAGGACTGTTTTCACCTGCGTTTGCTGCAGCATGAATTCGCTAACAACGGTCTTATACAGCGAGGGATTTTCGCGCCACGGCAGTACGCGCGCATGACGCTGGTACCATTCGAGCAGGGCGGTGGAAAATTCGGCGCGTCGGGCCGTCAGGGCGGCGGCATTTTTGGGCGCGGAAGTTTTGCGTGTCATCGGCGTAGATTTTGTGACACTCGGTGGTCTCATGGCCAAGCGCGGAGAATCTGCCGAAGAAAAACCCAAAAAGCTCAGTACTTACACCATCAAGCTCGACGACGTGCAGATGGATAAGCTACGCGCGCTCTGCGTGGCCCGCCAATGGGAGCCATTCGAGGTGCCCTATGCACGCTTTGCCTTTCGCGGTACCGATGTTAACGTGACGGCTTACGACAAACGCAAGGTCGTGGTTATCGCCGGCAAGGGCACCGAGGAGTTTGTCACCATGACGCTCGAGCCGGAAATCACCCTGGCGGCGAAACTCGGTTACGATGAAGTGCTACATCCTGATTGGTTCGAAGCGCACGCCGGTCTCGACGAGAGCGGCAAAGGTGATTTTTTCGGTCCCGTTGTCGCTGCTACGGTGATTGCCGACAAAGCTATGATCGACGCTTGGCGTGAAGCTGGCGTGCAAGATTCTAAAAAAATTGTCGATACACAGATCATCCGACTCGACGCCATCATCCGCGAAACTAAGGGCGTTGTCGTCGAAGTTTGCTACTGCCGCACCATGGCGCGTTACAACGAGCTGATGGGCCGACCCGGTGCCAACCTCAACCGCCTCCTTGCCTGGCAACATGCAACCGCGCTCGGCGATGCTCTCGCTAAGCGGCCCGTGCCGTGGGGCCTGCTCGACCAATTTACTGAACAGCCGCTCGTGCAGCGCGAGCTCACTAAAAAAGGTGTGCAAAATTTCGAGCTTCGCATGCGCACCAAAGCCGAGTCCGATCCCGTCGTTGCCGCCGCCTCGGTCGTCGCTCGCGCCGAATTTATCCGCGCTATGCATGCGCTTTCGAAGCAGTTCGGCGAAAAACTCCAAAAAGGCGCGGGACCGCTCGTCAAAATCCAGGCCGAGCAGATCATGCAAAAATTCGGTACGCGCGCCCTCGGTGATTACGCCAAACTCCACTTCCGTACCGCTTACGAGGTCGTATCCGCCGCCGGTAAACTCGACGAACTCCCGCTCAAACCACCGCCCCCTAAGATGGAGTGGTGAGGATCCGTGCGACCGCTTCGCTTTTATTTCTTTGGCTAATCGAGTATGTCTAAACGACGACAACTTCGAGGCTTTGATCTCAAGCAGATCGAAGGCGTATCCAGCCTCATCGGCGTCGATGAAGCCGGACGCGGCGCACTGGCAGGTCCAGTCGTGGCGGGCGCTGTCCTAGTGACGCGTGAATTTCTCGACAGCCGCTGGGCCGATACCAACGCCCGACGTATTAACGATTCCAAGCAGCTCACGGCCGCCGAGCGTGACTCGCTCTGGATCGACTTCGAGGCGCTCGCCGCTGAGGGTAAAATTCATGCGCATTTTGGCACGGCCGACGTCACCGAAATCGCGCAATTTAATATCCTGGGTGCGACTAAAATTGCTATGCGTCGCGCGCTTGAGGGCATTTATCCCCCGGGCGCATTCGACCACAAAATTGAGCCCGACCTTTTTTCCGCGCCCGAGGAGCTCGCGACGTTTCAGCCGACCGTATCGGCTCGCGTCTTAGTCGACGGATTGCCGTTGCGCAATTTTCCGTATCCGCACACCGGTGTCGTCTCAGGCGATGGACGATCCCTATGTATCGCGATGGCCTCGATCATCGCCAAAGTTACACGCGATCGGCTCATGAATGACCTCGATCAACAATTTCCCGGCTATGGTTTCGCTGCTCATAAAGGCTACGGCACCGAAGAGCATCGCGAAGCGGTGTTGCGGCTTGGGCGCACACCGCAGCACCGCGAGATGTTCCTGCGAAAACTCATGGCCAGTCGCATTGACCCCACCCAAATGGATTTCCTCGGCGAGTAACCTATCCGACGCGCTGTGGTGACGTCGTTGACCGACGCCACCTCCTTCACCAAGTTCATCTTAAATGGCCGGCAAGAAAAACTCCTCGCTTGATCGGGTGCTCGGGCGTCTCGATACGCTCGACTCCGTCAATCTGGCCAATCTTGTCCAGCGCCTCGCGCGCGAACGTGGGTTATTCGAGGAGATTTTTAACACGCTTCAAGAAGGTGTGCTCGTCATCACGCTTGACGGCGAAATCGACTATGCCAACGACGCTGCCCATCGCCTTATTGGCATCGGTGAAGACGAACTCGCGGGCCAGATCCTCTGGCGACTCGTGCCCGGACTGCGACCTTCTTTGGGGGCTGCCCTCGAGGATGATACCGCGGCAGCTTTGCCCGTTGTAACCCGGGAGTTTGAGCTGACTTACCCCGAGCACCGCACGGTGCGTCTTTATATGGTGCCGTTCCGCGGTGAAGGGCGAGGGGATGCGCGCCGTTTCGCAGTCATTCTGACTGACGTCACGCGCGACAAACAAACCACCGCGCAACAACTCGAGGACGAGCGCACCTCTTCGATTCTTCTTCTAGCTGCGGGTGTCGCTCACGAATTAGGAAATCCGCTCAATTCACTAACCATTCATCTCCAGCTCATGGAGAGAAAGTTGAAGAAACTGAAAGCCTCAAAAGAAACGGAGTCGCTCGAGGAGTCCGTGTCCGTCTGTCGCGCTGAAGTCGCTCGTCTTGATGGAATCATTAGTAACTTCCTTGATGCCATCCGGCCGCGTCCGCCCGATCTAGCGGAGCTCGATCTCGCTGAAGTTTTAACGGAGGTTTTGAAGTTCCAACACCGAGAATTTTCCGATCGACGTATCGCGGTGGAAGCCGATGCGCTCGCCGCTTTGCCCCCCGTCATGGCCGATCGCAATCAACTCAAGCAGGTTTTTTTCAACATTAACAAAAACGCCATGGACGCCATGCAACCCGGCGGCCGACTTAAGATTCGCGCTCGGGCCGACGATGAATCGGTATACTTGCTCTTCGGTGATAGCGGCAGCGGGATCAAACAGGAGGACCTCGTCCGCCTCTTTCAGCCTTATCACACCACTAAACCCGGCGGCCATGGCCTTGGACTCATGATCGTTCAACGTATCATGCGTGAACACGGTGGCCAAGTCGGTATTGAAAGCAAAGAAAGTGTCGGCACGGTGGTAACCTTACAGTTCCCCCGTAAAGATCGGCGGGTTCGCATGCTTGGGCGTTGAGCTTTGCGGCCTGTTTTTGACCCGCAATCACGGGACTTGGGATAGTGGGTTACCCTTGGTTGCTAAATTGCCTGTGAGGGAAAGATTGCCTCACCCTGAGCTTACCCTCATCGCAATGTTGCGTATCCTTAGTTGTCGCTAAGCGTCTTGCTCAGGTAACGCAATGAACACGGCATGGAATCCTCGCAATCGACAGCTCCGGTCGAACTTATTCTCCGCGCACAACGCGGCGAACCGGACGCTCAGCGCGAGCTCATCGTGGCTTACCAGCACCGCGTGGCCGGTTTTGTTTATGCGATCATTGGCCGCAGCGACTCTATCGAAGATATTGCTCAGCTCATTTTTATCAAAATGGTTCGCGCGATTGATCGCCTGCAAGCGCCGGCGCAGTTCGAATCGTGGCTATTTCGCCTCGCGCGCAACACCTGCATTGATCACCTCCGTCGCCAGAAGCTTCGCCGGATATTTACGCCTTTCGCGCCCGAGCACGAAAACGTTCCCGAACCCTCTGGCGCGGTTGGCTCTGAGGAGCTCGATGCCCTGCGTCACGCCCTTGATCAACTTCGCCCACAGGACCGCGCTTTGCTCGCCCTTGTCCAAGAAGGCCGTAGCCACGCCGAGATCGCAGTTACTCTTCGCTCCAGCGTAGCCGCCGTAAAAGCCCGTCTACATCGCGCTCGCGAACACCTCCGAGAACACTATCAATCCCCTCATGAAAACTGAAACCCGCGCCTGGGAACAACTCCAGCGCCACGCCTCCGCCCAACTTCGCCCCGGCTTTGCCGACCGCGTCGTCCGCGCCGCTCGCGCTGGAGCCGAAGCCGTACCGTCTTTATTCAGCATTTTCGCTCTGAGCGCTGCCACGGCTGCGCTCTGTCTGCTTGCGGTTACGCTTTTTAACACCACCTCCCGCGATACCGACGAAAGCGATTTCAATCTCGCCGGCTGGCAACAGATCGCCGCGGATTCTGAAGAATTTGCTGTTAATTTATGAAACCACGTCTGCTCATCAGTGGTCTAACCATCACCGTATTCGGTGCTGGTTACGCCGCGGGCATTTGGACGGAGCGTACTCGCCCCGTACCCCCACCGCCCGCCCCCCTCATGGGTGAATTTTCCGCAAAACACACGCCCGCTTCTGGTAAGACATCCTCGACGGCCTCCGTCCGCTCGCCCCTCAATCGCGCTCAACTCGCTTCCGAAATTGAGCGCCTGCGTCCCCAGATTGACGCCTACCGTCAACGCCTCGAGGCCCTCGATGCTGAATTCGACCGCGAACTTATTACTTACCTTAACCCAGAGCAGACGGTCACGTACACCGCCGCTCAAAAACGCCGCGCCGATCGCAGCGCCAAGGGCGCCGCACAAGCGGCCGCCAAGCTTGATCCGCTTACCGACGACGAGATCGAACAACTCCGCCAACGCTCCCTTTTCGGCGTGCTTTGGATGATCGCGCCCACAATGAAGCAGGATGCCCTCATTAAAGACCTCAAGCTTAGCGAGGCCCAACAGCTTAAGACCCGTGAACTTCTTCGCGAACGTCGGGAAAAGTTCCTCGCCATCGTCGACTCCACGCCCCCGCCGAGCATCATGTTGAGCCGTCTCGCTCCTGCTGCCCAACGCCTTGCGCCGGTTCCGGCTAAAAAGTGAACACCGCCCGGCCTTGCGCCGGGCTTGACGCTCCCCGCACCCCCCGCGTGAATCGCATCATGGTTCCCAGCGTGCTCATCGTCGACGACGAGAAACACACCCGCGAAGGTCTTCAGCAGGCGTTGGCCGACACTTACGACGTCTCTATCGCGGCCAGCGCCGACGAAGCGTTTAACCTTCTTGATGCTCAAGCTTTCGACGTCGTCCTCACCGACCTGCGCATGCCCGGCAAGTCCGGGCTGAAGGTCATCGATAAAGCCTTAGCGCTCCCGCAGCGCCCCGCCGTCCTCATGATGACCGCCTACGGCAACATCGACACCGCCGTCGAAGCCATGAAACGCGGCGCCGTCGATTTTTTGACCAAACCCGTCAACATCGAGCGCCTCGAAGTCTTAATCCAGCGCGCCCTTAAGACGAAAACCCTCGAGATTGAGGTTCAACAACTGCACGAGCGTCTCGACGAAAAGTTTAGCTTCAGCGGCATCGTCGGCCAGTCGGCCAACCTCCTCAACGTCCTCGATCGAGTGAAACTTGTCGCGCCCTCGCGCGCCACCGTACTCATCGACGGCGAATCCGGCACGGGCAAAGAACTCATCGCTCAAGCGATCCATCAAGCCAGCCCGCGCGCCCGCGCGCCGTTTATCGCCGTCCATTGCGCCGCCCTCTCGGAAAATCTCCTCGAGAGCGAACTCTTCGGACATGAACGCGGCGCCTTCACCGGTGCCACCGAACGTCGTATCGGCCGCTTTGAAGCCGCCGTCGGTGGCACGCTATTCCTCGACGAGATCGGCGAGATTTCCCTTTCCACGCAGGTCAAACTTCTACGCTTTCTGGAGACCAAAGCCATCGAGCGCGTGGGCGGTTCCAAACCCATCGACCTCGACGTGCGTCTGGTGGCCGCCACCAACCGCCAACTCGAGGCCATGGTGCGCGAAGGTAAATTCCGCGAAGACCTCTTTTTCCGGCTCAACGTCGTAAGGATCGAGCTCCCGCCCCTGCGCGCTCGCCCCGATGATATCCCTGCGCTGCTGGCGCATTACTTGAAGGTTTTCTCGGCCGAAAACGGACACCCTCCACTCACGCTCGAACCCGGCGCCATCGCTACACTCAAAGCCTACGCTTGGCCCGGCAACATCCGTGAACTACGTAATTTTTGCGAAAATGCCGTCGTCCTCCGCCGCGGTGGCAAGCTGAGCGAGTACGACCTAGATCCCAAGTTCCGCGGTTTGGCTGTCTCGAGCGAGGGTGCGCGTTCACTTGGGACGGCCCCAGCATCCGTCCCTGCCAGCGGATCTGCTGGTCCCTCTCTCTCGGTGGAAGTAAACGAAAAACTTCTCCTGCGCGAAGCGTTAATCAAAGCGCGGGGTAATCGCACCAAAGCTGCTGCCTTAATGGGTGTGAGTCGCCGGACCTTGCACCGCAAGCTCATCCAATGGCCTGAGCTCGACGTCACCGATTAATAACCGGGCGCGGCGGGGCCTGTTCATGGCAGCAAGTCTAGAGGTTAGTAAGTGATGGAAGCTGTTGGGCCAATTAGAGATTGGGGTGTTTGTAAAATTGCTGTTGACGGTGACCCATCTCGGCCTACTTCTACCCCTCCAGTTTGCGGGTGTAGCTCAGTTGGTAGAGCACTTCCTTGCCAAGGAAGATGTCGAGAGTTCGAGTCTCTTCGCCCGCTCCATTTTAAGATAAGCCTCAGTTAACGAAAACGTTAACTGGGGCTTTTTTGTTTAGCGCTGAATTTGCTTCTAACAAAAATGGCCTTTTTTCCTAACAAAGTCTATTTTTCTAACCGTGAGTCATGGAGTGTTTTTTTCGGTTTTTATCTCTGCGGACGGCGCGAAAACCTGGTCGTTTAAGGCCGGGATGAAGCGCCGTCCGCTAAGATAAATCAGGAGATTAAGTCCCGCTGTCGATTGGCTCCTCATGGGACCCTGTCAGGAAGGTTAGCAATGCCGTCGAGTGTGCTGCGGAGGAGAACAATCCGGTCTTCCTCTTCCGGCGGCAAATGTCCGGGCAGCGCATCGCGGAATTTTGGATCAGATAGCAACTGCTGGATGCTGGTAATCACAAATCGACGCAGTCCCGGTTACGCCCGATCAACTTCCGCCACGATTTCGGCGCGGCCGTCGATGACGGTGATGAAGTCTTCCAGATCGTGGCTGCCATAGTAATCCCGATGAACTACCATCGCCCGAGCCTAAGCGGCTATGGACGAGGTTTCGCAGCTGGTGTCCGAAGCGATTTTCGTTCCTGAATGCTGGGGTAGGTTCCCTCCCCACTGGGCTTCGCAGCCCAAAACTAGGTTCAGAAGATTCCGTGCGGAGTTTGATACCGGTATTCGCGGCGCGGTGCAAATTTGACCCAATACGAGGAGGGTAACTCCGGGGATGTTGTAGGGCCTAAGCCCGAGAGCCTCGGCAAAACCTGGGTCGCCACTAATGGTGATCTGATCTTCAGTTCGCCTGCCTGAATCTCCTGTCGTTTACGCCTCCGGCGTTACGTTTTTTAGCGTTACGCTTAAAAGCGTATTTGCCTTGCCTCTCCTGTCCTGCGCTTCACCGGCGGTTGTCCTCGTGATAATTGTCGTGCGCGAAGCGATTCACGGTTCGCTGAGTTCAACATGCTCAGGATACAATTTCGGGAAGAGATAACCTACTTTTCCAATCGAATAATTAAGTGTAAGCGGCGCGAGGGAGGATTCGGAGGCGATCCAACCCTTCTTGATGCAGGCGGAGACGTGGCGGCGCGCGGTTCTTTCCGGCATTTCTAGCAGCCGCTGGGCATCGCCTCGGGGCACGGATCCGCGCATGAAGGCCTCGCGCATGAGCGCCCCTAAACCGACAGGGGCATCCTCCATCGTCCGCATGTGGGAGGCGTAGCGCATAATCCGATCCTGCATCGCGTCCAGTTCTAGGAGCGACGCCATGAATTCGACCTGATCAAGCGCCTTCGATAGAAAGAAGGTGCAGAATCCGGCGAGCTCTCTGTTCGACAGATTGCCTCGTCCGTCCAGCCCTCCCTGTCTCGGATAGTCTGCGCGAGCCAGCATTTCTCGGTAGGTCTGGACGTTGCGGGCCAGACCGCGGGAGATAGTCCACAGTCCTCCGCTTTCAATGCCTGCTTTCGATAGGTAGGCATTTGAAAACAGTCTCACAACTCTTCCGTTGCCGTCTTGAAATGGGTGTATCCAAGCAAAGCGGTGATGCGAGGCGGCAGCGGCAATGATTCGTTCCAGCGGATCTAGTTTCGTCAGATCGTAGGCCTCCGAGAACCGACGCATGAATCGTGGCAGGGCTGTGAAGTCCGGTGCGATATGTGCTCCGACAGTGACCTGACTTTTTCGGTATTCACCGGGAATAATTTTGGCTCCGGATGTTTTCACTATTCTGAACTCCTCAGGCATGCGCTCATAAAACTCACGGTGAAGCATCTGAATGAAGGCATCCGAATTCACAGACTCCATATCCGGGAGACGAGTTTCCATGATGGCCTCTACTTCAATGTGGGCTGCGCTCTCCAACTGCAGGGCTCGTTTTGCCGGCTCTTTTGAGAAGTCGCTTCTAAGCGCTCTCTCGATGTCCATGGGGTGAGTGTGGTGTCCCTCGATGAGGTTTGAATAGTAGCTGTTCATGTGGCGAACGAGCTCGGCCACTTGGCGGCGGGTGACCGGATGGAGGGCACCGGCTAATTTGGCGGAGGCTCGAATCAGGCGCGCGGCTACTTCCTTTAATGCCCCAGTTTGATCCGTAGGGATGAGCGGCTCCATCGCTGCTTCGTTGTCGTAAAATGATGCTAATTCATTCATTTAATGGCCTTTTTTATGGCCGTTAAATTGGCCGACGTTAACTTTGTTTAAAATAATATTTGATAGCAAGCTATAAGATTATAAAGTTTTTATGATGCTTATAATTCTCTCCTAATTGGCCGGCTTAATGGCCGGATTCGTGGCCGCATGTTTGACGGGCTCCGCCCACTAGTAAATTCCACGTAGAGCTGGCGCCTCTGGCACAAGCACCCGCGCAAAAAAAACAACAACCGCAGGCTTATATAGCCCTGCGGATAATGCCGCACGAGTACCAGTCGACTTAGGCGCCACCGTGTCTTGTCGGCTTTAGACCAGGAGAACTTTCCATGTTTTGGCGGTGCGCCCGTTTTGCCTTAGACCGGAGATCTACTCTCCAAAAGCACCGCTCCATTTTAAGAAAAGCCTCAGTTAACGAAAACGTTAGCTGGGGCTTTTTTGTTTCTCGCGCTGATTTTACAGCTAACTCAGCCTTTGTTTTTATCTGAAAATCTTGCGGCGCATTTTTTCGTTTTATAACCGAATCTCCTCGGCCAACTCACCCAAACCCGCGCGCTCTCTCTCGTGCCCATGAAGCTCCTGTGGATCACCTTGCTAATTTTTGGGAGCGCCCTCGTTGCTGCCGAACCGGGGGCGACCGTGGACGCCCGAAAAACTCCAGACTCGGACAATCCAAAGCTGCCGAGGGTGATGCTCATTGGCGACTCGATCAGCGTTGGCTACACTGACGGCGTGCGGGCGGAGCTGGCCGGGAAGGCTAATGTTTACCGCGTCCAAGGCAACGCCGGGCCCAGCAGCAGCGGCGTCCAGCAGGTCGATGCGTGGATCGCTTCTGGCAACGGTCATTGGGACGTGATTCATTTTAATTTCGGGCTCCATGACCTAAAACTCAGTACCGGCGGCAAAGACAACAAGTCGTACCCGACCGCCGACGGGCACCAAGTTTCCCAAGATGAGTACGAGCGTAACCTGCGTCTGATCGTCACCAAATTAAAGCGGACGGGCGCAAAACTTATTTGGTGCTCCACCACACCCATTCCCAAGGGGAAACTCGATCCACTGCGCCGTCCGGGTGACGAAGTAATTTATAACCAGGTGGCCCTAAACGTGATGATCGAAAATGAGGTCTTGATCGATGACATTTACACCTTCGCTTTGACTCGGATCACCGAGATCCAGCAGCCTGCGAATGTCCATTTTACCAAGGAAGGCTCGGCGCTACTCGCCAAACACGTTGCGGCCAGCATCCAAGCCGCCTTGCAGGCCCGCTCACCATGAGCCCCTCACGCCGGCCAATCCGAGTCGTGGGGTTCCGGTGTTGACCACCCCATCGGCGCTGCGGCCGGTCTCGATGCGGGCGTTGCCTAAATTTTCCGCACTCACGAAAAGCTCCCAACCCCGCCCGAGCGGATAAACCGCGCCTAAATCGATCACGACGACCTCGCCGAGCCGCAGCGTGTTTTCATCGTCTTCATATTGCGCGCCGATCCAGCGTAGGCGGGGCGTCAGCGTAATGCCCCCGAGCGCGCGCCAAGTGCCACCGAAGGTCAGGGTGTGGCGCGGGACCTGGGCGACGCGTTTGCCCTCGAGCGCCGGGGCGACATCGGCTCGACGTACCGTGGCCTCATTCCACAACGCTTCGGCGGTGAAGCGCAGGCGCTCGTTCAACCGATAGTTCGTCGAAAATTCGATGCCGCGCACGCGGGTCGTGTCGAGGTTCAGGCGTTGGCGGCCGAGGCCACCAGCGGCGAGCGTACCGACAATCGGAAACGTACCCGGCCCGCGCGCTACGGTGACGTTGCCCACCGCATCGCGGAGCTCGTTCCAAAAAATGGCGCCTGTAAGCCCGAAGGCGCCGCGCGTCCAATCTGCGCCGACTTCCGCGCTCGTCACGCGTTCGGTACGGAGCGCGGGATTCGCTTCGGTCACCGTCGAGCCGGCGCGGAAGGGGCGATAAAGTTCGTTGAGCGTCGGACGGCGAAAGGCTTCTTGCGTGGCGGCGCGCAACCGAAGTTCGGACGTGGTGCGCCAGACCAGACCGGCGCTGGGGCTGAATTCGATGCCGTGTTGGTCGGCGTAATGATCATCGCGTGCGAGTGCGCCCGTGGCGTTGATCGATTCGCGCCGATGTCCGTCCGACTCGCGCCAATCATCGAGCCGCGCGCCTAACGTCAGGGTGAAGTCGCGGGCGAGTGGTTGCTCGTGCAACGCGAAGAGTCCCGCGAAGGCTTGCCGGCCGCCGGCGAAGCGTTGGCGCGTGTAGGCGCCGTTAGTGAACGTAAAATTTTCCTGCGTCTCGCCGCGCACGGTGCGGGCATCGAGACCAAAAGAGGTTTTCGCGTCCCGCGCGTGCGACCATGTGCCTGACCAAGCGGCGCCGTTGGCGCGGGAGGGCACGGCGAATTGGTCGCTGGCGGGTGTTTCGGCGGTGCGCGTGACGTTGATGGAGCTGAACGTGCTGGCGAAACGACCGCGCTGGGCGTACGCGCTCGCGTTCCAGATTAAAGCGGGAGTCATTGCACCGCTTAGGCCCACGGAGGCGAAGTGACTGCGCGAGCCGTTGCGTTGATACGGAGTGCCGTTGTGCCTAGTTTCCTCGAAGGTGCGGGCGGTCACGATCGATTCGAGATTTTCGCCGAGGCGCGTGCGGGCGCGGACGCTAAACGCGCTATGGTTGTTCGCCGCGGGTTCGTCGATCGAACCGCGGCGCTCGGGCGCCACGAGGTTGAAGCCGGCCGTGGTGAACGTCTCGCCAAAGACTTGGACGGAGCTTGCGCCGAGCCTACGGGTGACACCAAGGGCCGCACGGCGCGTGGTGAAAGCGCCGGCACTGGCGCTGAGCGTGGTGTGATCTTCGTTGAGCGTAGGGCTCAGCAGCTGGATGACACCTCCGAGTGCAGCGTTGCCCCAAGCCGTCGCGCCGCCGCCGCGCACAATCTCGGCGCCGGCAATACTTTCGCGCGGTAGCTGAGTCCAGAGTACCCAGCCGCCGAAGGGATCGTTGAGCGGCACGCCATCCAGCAGCACGAGCGAACGACTCGCGCCGCTTGGTCCGAGGCCGCGGAGCGAAACGCCCTGCGCGGTTGGATTGGCGGAAAAACTATCGCTGCGGCGAAACAGGCTAAATCCCGGCACCGCGCGCAGGGCGCCATCAAGCATGGCGGTGGGCGCGGCGAGCAATTCGGCGCTGGTGAGGATGCGCGTGGAAAACGCAACGCGATCAAGCGCTTGCGGCGCGCGGCTGGCCGTCACGACCAAGGGAGTTAACGCCACCGGCGCTTCGACGGAGATTGCTTGGCCCGCAGCGAAAACGGCGGAAATTAATAGCCATATTGCACCGAGTCGCGACGCGCCGAACGCGCGGTGCGATCGTGGTCGTAGGGCCGCAAAGTTATCCGTGGAATCGGGGCGCATCACGTTAGGTTGCGCGCGCGGCGGGCGCGGAGGAAATGAAATTCTTCCGCGCGTGCGGCGGCTCGTTTAACTCGGATCGTAATCGAGATAGGGCCCGAGCCATTTTTCGGTTTCAGCCAGGCTCTGGCCTTTGCGTGTAGCGTAGTCGACGACTTGGTCTTGGCCGAGTTTACCGACGCCAAAATATTTCGAATCGGGGTGGTTAAAATACCAACCGCTCACGGAAGAGGCCGGATGCATTGCACAACTTTCGGTGAGCGTAATACCCGTGGCAGCTTCGACCCCGAGGAGGCGGAAAAGCGTGGGTTTTTCCGTGTGATCGGGGCAGGCTGGATAGCCGGGCGCCGGCCGTATGCCACGGTATTTTTCTCGAATGAGCTCTTCGTGTGTAAACGTCTCGAGCTTGCCGTAGCCGCTGGCTTGGCGTGCTCGTTGATGGAACATCTCAGCCATGGCTTCGGCCAAGCGGTCGCCGAGGGCCTGCGCCATGATGGCGTTGTAGTCGTCGTGTTGCGCACGGAAAGTGGCGGCAAAATCTTCGACGCCGTGGCCGGCGGTGACCGCGAACCCGCCGCAGTAATCGAGGCGGCCGCTGTCGCGCGGGGCGATGTAGTCGGCGAGGCAGTGGTTAAATTGGTCGGCGGGTTTGTCCATCTGCTGGCGCAGTTGGTGGAAGCGAGTGAGAACGGAGCTGCGTTGCTCATCGGCGTAAATCTCGATGTCGTCGCCGACTGCGTTGCACGGCCAGAAGCCGATGATGGCTTTGGCGGTGAAGCGTTTTTCGGCGACGATGCGGGCGAGTAATTTTTGCGCGTCCGCAAAGAGTTTCTTCGCTTCGACGCCCACGATTTCGTCTTCGAGGATTTGCGGGAAACGCCCATGGAGTTCCCAAGCGCTAAAGAACGGGCCCCAGTCGATGAACGGCACGATGTCGGCGAGTGGGACTTCGGAGAAGACTCTCGCGCCGAGGAATTCAGGGCGCGGAATGTCGACGGTGGCCCAATCGTAAGACTGTTTGCGGGCGCGGGCTTGTGGGAGCGAAAGGAGCGGGCGCTTGTTGCGGCGAGCGGCGAACTCTTCGCGCTGGCGTTCTTGCTTGGCGGTGTTTTCAGCGATGAACGCTGGCTTCTGCTCAGGCGAGAGTAGGGAACTGACGACGTTGACGACGCGCGAGGCGTCGAGGACGTGGACAACGCCGCCGGGATATTCCGGGGCAATTTTCACGGCGGCGTGGGCGGGGCTCGTGGTCGCTCCGCCGATGAGGAGCGGGATGGTGAAGCCGGCACGTTTCATCTCTTTGGCGACGTGCACCATCTCATCGAGTGACGGCGTGATGAGGCCCGATAGGCCAATGATGTCGACGTTGAGCTCTTTGGCTTTGGCGAGAATTTTGTCGCACGAAACCATGACGCCGAGGTCGGTGACCTCGTAGTTATTACATGCGAGGACGACACCGACGATGTTTTTGCCGATGTCGTGAACGTCGCCTTTGACGGTCGCAATGAGAAATTTTCCCTGGGCGCGGGTGGCTTCGCCGGCGGCAGTGGCGCGAGCTTTTTCAGCTTCCATGAACGGCGTGAGGTAGGCGACGGAGCGCTTCATCACGCGGGCGGATTTGACGACTTGCGGAAGAAACATTTTGCCGGCGCCGAAGAGGTCGCCGACGACGCGCATGCCGTCCATGAGCGGGCCTTCGATGATATCGAGCGGACGCGGGTATTTCTGGCGGCATTCCTCGGTGTCGGCGTCCACGAATTGGTCGATACCTTTGACCAAGGCGTGCGAGAGACGGGCTTCGACCGAGGCGTTGCGCCAAGCGAGATCTTCTTTGATCTCGGTCTTGGAGGCGCCGCCTTGGGCGGCTTTCAGATCGTCGGCAAATTTGACGAGACGGTCGGTTGCGTCGGGGCGCCGGTTGAGGAGAACGTCTTCGACGTAAGTGCGGAGCGTGGGCTCGATCTCGTCGTAGTTACCGAGCATGCCGGCGTTGACGATACCCATGTCCATGCCCTCGCGGATGGCGTGGTAAAGAAAAGCGGTGTGAATCGCCTCCCGGACGGGGTTGTTGCCGCGGAAAGAAAATGAGACGTTGGAAACACCGCCGGAGACTTTGGCGCCGGGGAGAGTTTGCTTGATGATGCGCGTGGCCTGGAAGAAATCGACCGCGTAGTTGTTATGTTCTTCGATGCCGGTCGCGACGGTGAGGATATTGGGATCGAAAATAATGTCTTCGGGCGGGAAGCCGAGGCGCTCGGTGAGGAGTTTATAGGCTCGGGTGCAGATGCGGACCTTTTCGTCGCGCGTGGCGGCTTGGCCTTGTTCGTCGAACGCCATGACGACGGCGGCGGCGCCGTAACGCATGATCAGCTGAGCGCGACGGAGGAATTCAGTTTCGCCGTCTTTGAGGGAGATGGAATTAACGATGCCTTTGCCTTGCAGGCATTGGAGGCCCGCTTCGAGAACGGTCCATTTCGAGGAGTCGACCATCACGGGCACGCGACTGATGTCGGGCTCGGCGGCGATCAGGTTGAGGAACTTCACCATCGTGGGTTCACCCTCGATGAGCGCTTCGTCGACATTGATGTCGATGATGTTGGCGCCGCTCTCGACCTGTTGTTTTGCGATCGCTAGGCAGGCGTCCCAATCGCCGGCTTTGAGGGCCTTGGCGAATTTCGGCGACCCGGTGATGTTGGTGCGCTCGCCTATTACCAAGAAATTGGAGGCGGCGCTAGCCGAGGAAGTTGAAGCGGGAGTGGACACGATGCTTAAGAGGCTATGCGATTAAATTGTTGGTGCTCGCTGCGCGATGAACGTGACCAACCCGGCGGTTCGATCGTCGTGAATCGGATTAAGGCCAGCAACGAGAAGTTGTTCGCGAACAAATTCCGGGGAAAGTCGGATTTTTTCGTAGGCGCTCACGGTCTGGTGCCAGTTGGCGCCTTCGCGGGTATGCAAAATATCATGAACCGTCACGTGGGTGGGGCCGTAGTCGAGAAAGCAGGTGAAAATACGCTTCTCTTCGCTGCGTACGGGGATGAATCGATCGGCTCCGGTCCGAGCCAGTGTGTAATCGCGGAACATCAGCACGAGATGGCCGCCTGGGGTCAGGGCAGTAGCGGCATCGTGAAGCAACCCCGCTACTTCAGTGCTGCTAGCTAGATGCGTTAGGGTATCGCCGAGGCATACTATTAAACTTGGCGGCGTGGCGGCGGCGTGGGCCGAGAATTCGCGTAAATCTCCGAGCAACGTGCTAATATCTAAACCGGCTTGAGCGGCGTTGCGGGCCAGTTCCGCGAGCAGAACGTGACTGAGGTCGATCGCGGTGACGGCGTAACCCGCCGCGGCCAGTGACAGGCTCTGGCAGCCGTTACCCGCCCCTAAGTCCAAAGCAACCGCATCCGTTACGCGGGGTAGTAATCGGTGCGTTCGCAAAAAATCAGCAAAGCGCTGCCGTGGTGCTTCCACGCCGCCGCTGATCCACGTGTACAGCGGCGCAAGGTGATTGTCGTAGTGGTCTTTAACAGTAGCGACCATGCGATCAGGCGACGCGTAACGGTTCTAGGCCGCTCAGTCGCAGCGCCGTGGAAGCCGGCGCGGGCCTGCGCGACGGAAGACTGCGGACGGCTTGGGCGATGGCGGCGATGTGTGCGGGCGTGGAGCCGCAGCAACCGCCGACCATGTTCACGAAACCACTCCGGGCGAATTCACCAATCACGGCCGCCATGTCAGCCGGCGTTTCGTCGTAGCCACCAAACGCGTTGGGCAGGCCAGCGTTCGGATAACAGGTGACGTAGCATTCGGCCATCGCCGCGAGTTCTTCGACGTAAGGCCGCATCGCGGCACCGCCGAGGGCGCAGTTGATGCCGACGGAAAACGGTTTCGCGTGGCGGATCGAGTGGTAGAACGCACCGATGGTTTGCCCAGAAAGCGTGCGACCCGAAGCATCGGTGATCGTGACCGAAATCATCACGGGTAAGCGCACGCCGGTTTCGTCGAAAACCTGCTCTATGGCGTAAAGTGCAGCTTTGGAATTTAAGGTATCGAAAATTGTTTCAACGAGCAGCGTGTCGACCCCGGCGGCGATCAGCGCGCGAATTTGTTCGGTGTACGAACCGACTACCTGATCCCAGGTAACGGCGCGAAAATCCGGACGATTCACATCGGGTGACATCGAGAGAGTACGGTTTAGTGGGCCGATCGCTCCTGCGACGTAGCAGCGCCGACCGGGCTGGGCGGCTTCGGCTTTTTGCGCGGCGCGACGAGCACAAGCCACGGCGGCATGGTTGAGCTCGGTCACGATCGACTCGAGTTTGTAGTCGGCTTGGGCGATCGTGGTGGAACTAAACGTGTTGGTTTCGACCATGTCGGCGCCAGCGGCGAAGTAATCAGCGTGGATTTTTTCCACGATATCGGGCCTGGTGAGGGCAAGTAGGTCGTTGTTGCCTTTGAGGTCGTGGGGGTGACCCAGAAAACGCGTCCCGCGAAAATCATTTTCCTCGAGTTGATACGTCTGAATCATCGAGCCCATCGCTCCATCGAGTACGGCGATGCGCGAGCGAAACAATTCGCGGAGGGCAGCAAAGGACGGGGACTCAGTTTGAGGTTTAATCATGGTGACACGTTACTACTGGAATATAAAACGTGGATTCCGAGGCGATTGCAAGGCACATATCGACGCATCGCTATGCGTTGATATGATAATGCTTGCATGCAGGGCGGGGTCGAAGATCCTGCGCTGTCTGACGTTTTTTTGAAATTTCTAGGAAACAGGGAAGGTCGTGAAAACCGGCCACAGTTGCGCTGCGGTATCGCATCACAAACCCACACCGAACCGTCCGTCAGCCGGACTCGGGCAAAGTCAATCGGGTCGCTCAACCCGGTGAAGGCGAGGGGAGAGGAACTGTCCCGCTGCTCGGGCCACTAGGCTTGAGTAGCGTCGTGACCACACATGCGGAGTCCGAATATCTGATCCTAGAAAGCTCACGCGGCCGTCGCGATTGCGCGCGATGGCCCGCGAAAATCTTCATCGCAAAATGAAGCGTGAGAGTAGATCCGGCCGTGCCGTTTTTTATCAGAAAACGGCTGGGTGCGCCTGCTCTTGTCCGCCGTTTTAATCAGACCGCATCCATGAAATTCTTTATTCTTCGCCCGACTCGGCCCTCGCGCCGTCGCTTGGGTCTGCGGGCAGCGCATGCGTGCCTTGCAATGACTGCGCTCAGCGCCGGCTTGCTCGGTACTCTTCGCGGCCAAACTTCGCCCACCCAACTCGCCCCCGTAGTCACCCTCGGTACGCGTACACTCGCCGCTGCGACCACGATAGGCTCCTTGGTTGAAACCATCACCGCCGCCGAGCTCGCTCTTCGCCAACAAACCGCGCTCAAAGACGCCCTCGGCAACTCGAGTGGAACTCCGGTTTTTGCCTCGGGTACGTATGGCGCGCTCGGATCCGTTTTTATGCGGGGCGCCAACTCCAATCAGACGCTCTTCCTGGTGGATGGTATCCGCCTGAACGATCCCAACACCGATTACCAAGTATTCCTCGGTGGCGCCTGTTTGAGTGCCTGCGATAGTCTCGAAATCGCCCACGGCCCACAAAGCACGCTCTACGGCGGCGAAGCCATCGGTGGCGTCGTCTCCTTGCGCGCCCAACGCGGCTTCGGTGCCCCGAGTGCGCGTGTAAGCGCTGAGACCGGTAGCTTCGGCACCATCCAAGGCGCAGTCTCTGCTCAAGGCACGAGTGGCGCCAATAGCTTCGTCTTCGCCACTGCGGGTGGACACACCGACAACAACCGCGCAAACAACGCCTTTGACTCCGCCACCACGACCCTGCGTCTCGATCGCACCCTCAACGACCACGCCTCCGTTGGCGCTACGGTGCGTTGGTTTCATGGCTTTTATGGCGATCCGGGCGATCGTTATACCAACGACCCCGATAACACCACACGCGAAGAAAATCTCCTCGTTACGACTTTCGCCGACCTTAAATGGTCTGACGTTTGGACCTCGCACACCGTCCTAGGCGGACAAGATCGCCGCTTTGTCGCAGAGAGCCCCCGCGCTGGTCGACCCACGGCAATTACCGTCGTGAAAAATCGCCGCGCCGTCCTCGACTCGCAGACAACTTACACCGGCGTCGAGCGAAACCGCCTTACCGCTGGCTTCACCGCCGAAGCCAACCACACGCGCAACACCGGCTTCGGCGACATTAACAAAAAACAAGCCCTCCTCGCGCTCTTCGCGCAGGACGAATTCACGCCACTCGATACGCTGTTTTTTACCGCCGGTTTAAGAAGCGACGACTTCGATACCTTCGGCCACGCCACGACGGGCCGCGCCACGGCCGCATGGCTCGTCGCGCCGCGCTCGTTGAAACTCCGTACCAGTTACGGCACCGCGTTTCGTTCCCCGAGCTTTTTGGATCTGTACGGCCAGAGCGCGTTCTACGTCGGCAACCCCAACGTGCACCCTGAACGTGCGCGCGGCTGGGATAGCGGCGTCGATTATTATTTACCTAATAAAAATGGCACCTTGAGCGCGACTTGGTTTGAGACCGATTTCACCGACCTAATCGCCAGCACGGCAAATTTTCGCAGCGTGGAAAATATCCAGCGCGCCCGCACCCGCGGCGCAGAATTGACTGCACGCACCACCTTGCCCTCCGCGATCGAAATCCGCGCGAGTTTCACGTACCTCGAAGCGCAAAACCTTACCTCAAATACGCGTCTCCTGCGCCGCCCACGGCAAAGCGGACACATCGACGCGTGGCATGATTTTGGGGCCGGCGTTTCGGCCGGAGCCGGGATAAACTTTGCTGCGCACCGCCGTGATGTGAACGCCAAGACCTACGCTCAAATTGACCAAGAGGATTATACCGTCACTCGCCTCTACGCCGCTTGGCAGATCACTCCTCGTCTTGCGCTCAAACTCAGATTTGAAAATCTGCTTAATGAAACCTACGAGGAGGTGAATGGTTACCCTGCGCTTGGTTTCGGTGCCTTCAGCGGTCTCGAGTGGAAATTTTGATATAGAAATCAGCCGGATAATACCAAAGTGGGCAAAAATGAGTCACCTGGATGGGTCTGATCTTGCGCGGGAATTTAAAACGGGGCGCAGTGAATCAACGTTTTGAAATCACTATCATATGAAACTAGGGGTTAACTTCTTTATTTTGAGTGGCTTCGTCGGCCTGTTGATGGGCGTCAGTTTAGGCGCGGCGCCGGTGGGGGCGGCAAAGCGGCTTATCGACTATTACAAGATGGAAAAAATCCCCGTCGAGGGGGCGTGGTTTCATGTGACCTACGGCAGCGTCGATAAAATCGCCGCCGAGGCGCTGCCGCCGCGTTATGGTTCGCCGCGCGTGGCAGGTACGGCGATTTATGCACTCGCGACGCGGGAGGATTTTTCAGCGATGCATCGGCTAAAGACTGATGAAATTTGGCATTTTTACGCGGGCGACCCGCTGGAACTTTTACTCTTGCACCCAGATGGACGCGGCGAGGTCGTGGTGATCGGTCCCGATCCGTTGGCTGGGCAACACCCGCAATTCACCGTGCCCGCGGGCGTGTGGATGGGCGGACGGCCCGTAAAGTCTACACCGGAGGCTTACACGTTTTTCGGCTGCACGATGGCCCCAGGTTTTGATTACGGCGATTTTGAGGCGGCTTATCGAGATGTGCTCGAACATGATTTTCCTAAATGGAGTGATCTGATCGCTCAACTTACACGCTCGGAACAAGCCACAAGGCCGAAGACGGACTCAGTGCAATCCTCGGCGGCGCCAGTGATTCCTGCTGAAGCCGTCGTTTTTGAACCAGATAACGTGTCGGCGGTGACGTTGGCGCCGGGGATCGAATTGCGCGAACTGATTGGTCGCGTCGGTCATACGCGCACGGATCGCGTGAGCGTCGCGCGTTTTGCGCTCCAGCCCAGCAAGAGTACGGGTGAAAGTTTCTGCAAAGTCGGCGAGGAGTTTTTTTTGATTATCGCGGGACGCGGCACGGCTTTGGTGGCGGGCGAAACGAAGCCCGTGCAGGTGGGCTCGGTCGTGGTGCTGCGTCCGGGAGTGCGCCATGCGCTGACGGCGGCAGCCGATGAGAGGTTGGAGTTTTACGCGATCACGGCACCGGCGTTTAGTCCGGACGATTATGTGCCGGTGAAGTCGGGAAACTGAGCGTAGAAGAAAGGATTGTCGCGGCGGTAAGTTTCCGCGCTGATACAGTTTCGTTTTCGATTATGTCCGTCGTTACTTTCAGTTTTCACACCTGCAAAAAACGCGTTCCGCTCACGATCAGTCGCGGGACGTCGACGCATACGATTGTAGGCTGGCTGCGGTGGGCGGAGGAGGGTGTCGAAGGTTGGGGCGAGGCGGTGCCGTTCGCGATCGACGAACATCCTCAGACCGTCGAGGTGCTCACGACGGCGGTGGAGTCGCACCGCGCATGGCTCGAGCAAGCTTCGGCTTGGGAGCGGATCGAGATCGACCGTCGGTTACGCGCGGTCGGCGCGCCCTCGGGGTTGATCGCGGCGGTGAATTTGGCGCTTTATGATTGGCTCGGTAAACGTCTCGGGCAGCCCGTGTGGCGTTTACTCGGATTGCCGGCGATCGCTGGACCTTTGACCTCGGTGACGATCGGCATCGCGGACCCCGAGGCGGCGGCTCACCGCGTACGCTTGTGGTTGGCCTCGGGTGATGTCCGCGCCTTCAAAGTGAAACTCGGATCGAAGGCCGGCGCGGAGGCGGACCGCGCGATGTTCACGGCGGTGCTCGCGGCGATTCCGGCCGGGATGCGCGTGAGCGTAGATGCCAACGGCGGCTGGTCGCTGGCGACGGCGATCGAGATGGCGGCATGGCTCGCGGATCGTGGTGTTGATCATCTTGAGCAGCCTTTACCGCGGGGACAGGAAATGCATCTGGCGGCCCTGCGCTCGGCGATGAAAATGCCGTTAATCGTCGACGAAAGTTGCCGGACCGCGGAGGAACTCGTGCGTATCGCGGGCAGTATTGATGGCATTAACATCAAACTCATGAAGTGCGGCGGACTGGATGGTGCTTTGCAGCTCGTGCACACGGCACGAGCTCATGGGCTAAAAATTTTAGTCGGTTGTTATGGCCACAGCGCGCTCGCCAACACGGCTGCTGCGCAACTCGGCGGGTTCGTGGATTACCTCGATCTCGATAGTCATCTCAATCTGGAGGACGACGTTTTCCAAGGCGCTGCGCTGATCGCCGGTCGGCTGCTCCTTTCGTCTCAACCCGGCTTCGGAGTTACCCATGTCTAATCCTACGCCTGAAATCGTGAGCCAGCCACAGCGGTTGGCAATTTTGCAACATGGAGGTTTCTCCACGCGCCATGGCAAGACCGGCCTGTCGTTGCTGCGTTATCGCGGCGCTGAAGTCGTCGCGGTGATCGACCGCGAGACGGCGGGACGCTCGTTGCGTGAAGTCAGCAAAATGCCGGATGTGCCGGATATCCGCGTCGTCGCCAGTGCGGAAGAAGCGCTCGCGAGCAAACCCACGGCACTCGCCATCGGCATCTCGCCAAGTGGTGGCATCGTGCGCGAGGAATGGTGGTCGGATTTGCGTACGGCAATCTGTGGCGGTGTTTCACTGTGGAACGGTTGTCACACCCCGCTCTTGTCGGATCCTGTGATCGCGGCGGCGGTGCGCCCAGGCGTTTATGTGTGGGACATGCGGCACGAGCCGGCGGGATTAAAACCCGGATCGGCGGCGGCACGTAAGCTGCCCTGCAAACGCGTGCTCTTTGTCGGCACCGATATGAACATCGGCAAAATGACCGCGGCCTTGGAGTTTGACCGCGAGGCGCGAGCGCGCGGCGTGAAGTCGGCGTTCATCGGCACGGGTCAAACCGGCATGATGATTTGCGGCTCCGGCATGTGTCTGGATGCCGTGCGCGTGGATTATGCGAGCGGTGCGGTCGAAGCGGAATTAATGCGCCACGGTCCGTCGAACGAGGTGCTCTGGGTCGAAGGCCAAGGCTCGATGTTAAATCCCGCTTCGACCGCGACGTTGCCGTTGTTGCGCGGCACGCAGCCGACGCACCTTGTGCTCGTGCACAAAGCCGGGATGAAACATCTTCATGCGTTTCCTGAGATCACGATCCCACCATTGAAGCTGGTAGTGGAATTTTATGAACGCGTGACGACGGCCGCCGGGGCTTTGCCACCCGCGCGCGTGATGGGCATCGCGCTCAACACCTGGGGCCTCGACGACGCCACCGCGCGAGCGGAGATCGCCGCGACGGCGGCAGCGACGGGATTGCCGACGACCGATGCCGTGCGCTACGGCACCAAGGCGATACTCGACGCGATTCTCGCGGATTAAACGTAAGTTTTGCAGTGGGTTAGGTGCCTTGGAACCAAGCCTTGACCCACGCCGTGATGCGATCGACCGACCGCTGAGAAAATCGGCAATTTTCCAGGGACTCGAATGTGCAACGCTCAGCCGGGGCGAACTTTTAGTTTCCGCGCTGGCCTCCGAGCACCGGCAAATCATTTGGGCAGTTACCTCGGCGCTCCTGGGGCAAAAATTGGCCGAGGCCGCGGCCTTCGGGCGCAACGTCCAGTTCAAGTTGAAGGAAGTTCGTACGGTCGGCCGCGAGGCGAAGTCGACTTGCCTGGTGCGAATTCCGCTGACCGTGGCCGCGCTCACCAGCTGACGGCGCACCGGATTTTCCGAGATCATTCCGCCTCCATATTATTTCTTCATCACGGTCGACACGCTTCCAGTGACCGAGGGCAGGAACGACGTCCTTGTCGCGACCACCGACGTCGTGTTTCCGGTCGCAGGGGAGGGCGCCTCTTTCGCCGTGGAGAGTAAGTTTGAGCGCGCCGTCGTACTCCCGCACCACGGCGAGGGCGTTGCGTTTTCTGAAGATGGGCATCCATTGCGAACTCGGCGAACTTGGGGCGGAATTCTGGCCGTTTGGTCTATGGCCTACTGGCCGGTTGCCACACCGACCGCACCTCGTCGTTTTCTCCAACAGCTCGTGCTGGCTGATTGAACTGGCCGGGCTGGAGGACCAACCGCGGGGTATCGTGAATTGGTCGAACAGCGTCTGACTGCCATGACCCGCGTCCCTGCGCACGCGCACGTAAAGCCGTTTCAAATTTCGCGGAAGAAGTTTTTGGAGGAGCAGGCTGCGGCGGCGAAGTTCGGCAGAAATTGAAGTCTCCGGAGCCGATCATGAAGGATTCCTCAGTTCGCGACAAAGCCTGAGTTGACAGGCCTCAGAAATGAAATACAAAAGAAATACTATGCCTGCCGTCCTTACCGTTCGTTTGAGCAAAGAAGAGCAAGGAATTCTCGCCAAGCGCTCAAAGCGCGCGGGGATGAAGAAAGCCACATTTGTGCGTAAATTGATTCGTGAAGAAGAAATCGTCACCGGAGCTGATTTGCTCTCCTGGGCCGGCCGACATGCGGGTGACGGGCGACTGCGGATCTCGCTACGTAAATGAAGCGCTGCCTGCTCGACTCCTCTTTTGTCATCGACCTATTCAACGAGGTGGCCGCCAACCGGCGCGGTCCAGCGCACGCTTGGATTGCGCGGAATGTCAGTGCCGACCTTTGGGTGTCGCCTGTTACCTACGCAGAGGTTTTGGAGGGGGCAGAAGACGCTGCAGCCGTCCGTGAGGCCTTTCGCGCGTTTCGATGGCAGACGATAGGAAAGCAGCATGGTGATCGCGCCGCGCTGAACCAGCGTCGCGCTGAGCAGCGAATGGGGGAGAACGATGCGTGGCAGGCCGCTATTGCCGATTGTATGGAGGCCGTGATTGTCGGGCATGATCCGAAGGCCTTCTATCGCCTTGGCCAACGATACGAAGACCACCATCTCGAGTCCCTGTAAACCATCCCGGGCCGAAAGACTCGGGCTTTGACGAATGAAAATGTGGCGCTTGTTTTTATCGACCTTAAAAAAAGGGGGGGGCGAATGTGGTTTTTCATCGAACAGCTGTGCCTTTTTTGGGACACTTTTTGAAAACCGGTCGATTTTAAACCTAAAATTTATCCAATAAAAACCCTCGTAAGCACTTGGCCTACGAGGGTTTAAAATTGGGTGCAGGGGCTGGATTTGAACCGGGCGCACGAGTTTTCCTATTTTAGATTAATCGTTGGTAATCAGTTTTCTATGAAATTCAGTTTGATGCTGAGCTTCGTGTAAAGGGTGTTCTCTCCCATACTTCATGCGCCAACTATGCGCCGCCGATGGTGAGAGCCAAAGGCGATTTCGTGGAAGAGGACTATTCCACCGGGGGTAAGGATGCCGTTGTTCGTCATGCCGGGGGCACCCGCCGTTACGGCGTTCGAGTTGGGACAAATAGCCATCTGGTTTGCCCGAAAAATGACCATGCGTGTGACACAGCGCATAGAGCCAAATCTCGGCAACCCCAATCCGGGTGAATTTTCGATCAAAACACCAAAACAGACCGAATAACCGATGCCGAAAAATTTGCTCAAATATCGGGCTCTTCTACTCAGTCTACTAACCCCACCTGTTCCTCATTGAGGCTTAGGCGCGTTACCATGAGGCGCGGGTTTAAGCTAGGTAGAGAAGTAGTCGGCAGGATCGGCAGCGTGAAGGGAAACAACGCCTGGTTCGCCGTGAGTTGTTGGGTCGGCAGCGCAGATTTCTGCGACACTTTTAGTGCCGCCTCCAGCAACCACGCGGCGAGATCGCCTTGGGTCACTTTCCGCGCCGCACCACGGGCGTATTCCTTCTTTTGCCCATCGAGCTTGAGCACACCCCAATCGAGGATGCTGCTTAGGTTGTAGCGACCGACCCGGTCAACGAAGCCGCGATCACCCGCTTTCTCGGAAAGCCGACGCACCAACTCGGCGGCGGTGAACTCTTCATTGAGTCGGAGCAAGCGCCCGGTGGTTTCGGCGCAGAGGGCGAAGAAGGAGTAGGATACCAAGGACAATCCCCACACTAGCTCCAGGGAGTAGCGTTCGCCGTGTTCGCGATAGAGCTCCAGCGCGGCGGTGGTAAATGCCTCGTTTTCTCCGGTCGGGGCGAAGACAACTTGCCGTACGTTGGAAAGCGCCTTGGTGATCGCCACCTTGCCCTTGTTGGTTTTGGCGATGAGGTCCGACAGTGGCGCTTTTGCCGCCTCGAAGTCGGCTCCCGATGCTCGCAACCGGAGGGCGAGCGCGAGCCAATCGAGCCGGATCTTTTTGCCGAAACCTATGCGCTGGGTCGTGCTCATACTGCGCTCTCCTTGTGATTGCGGAAGAGAACGAAGGGAACAGCCATCTCCTCCAGGGAGTCGCCCCCGTGGCAAACGATGGTTCGGCCTTTGTCGGTGAATGCCTTACCTGCCGGTGCGATGACCGGGATAATGTTTGTCGGTAGGCCGGAGTGCCTCGCGATGCGGCTTCCCGGCACCGTTTGAACACAGGCCTCGGCGAAGGTGGCGTCGGTGAACAGGCGATTGCGCTCCCCTCGACTTTCGCAGAGCACGCCTTGTTGCGGCGCACCGATACCGGTCGCCTCGGTGTTGCCGTGATCGGCGGTGAGCGCGACGGTGAAGCCGTGGTGCAGCAGGGTGGCGAGCAGGGTTTGCAGTGCCTGGGTCTTGGCCCATTGCTCGACCTGGTTGATCATGCCGGCACTGCCAAGCTGCATGCCGTGCATGATTTCGTCCACCTTGAATAGAGTGATGCCGAGCGCCTTGGTTTCTCTCCTAATTACTTCGATAACGCGATCCTTGGTGTCCTCGCCGCCGGGTGCCGCGATGAAGGCGATTTCGTGTTTCGCCAAACCGCGTCCGGCCCAAAATTGCCCCCAGCGTTTTTCGTCGTGCGAGGTTTGTTGGAGCGTTTCCGCGAAATAGGAGGGCAGCTTGCCGCTGAAGACCGCTTGGCGCGAAATGGGCGTGATCGACGGCAGCCAAGCGAAAGTTGCGGTTTCCTCGATTAGCACGCCGGGCATTTCGGGCTGAAGGATCGCCTTGAGCGCCATCCACTGTTCCAGCGCTAGCCCATCCATGAGCACCAAGGCCACGCGCTTGTCTTCGCCTCGTTCCAAGGCGCGAGCGAGGCAGGCAGGCACGTGATGCACCATTGCGAGTGACGCGGCGGGCTGATTGTAGAGACGCGGATAGCCGTCCCGCATCCAGCCGGAAAACTCCGTATCCAACGCGGAGCGGAGAGCGGTGTAGCGGGCGAGCAGCGATGCCTGAACTCGCTTCTCCGCCTTTAGCCAAAGCTGGCGAAGCTGACCCCAGCGCAGCGCAAAAGCCTGCCATTCCGCGAGCGACCCGGTCGCCTTGGGCAGCGATTTGGCCAAACCATCGAGCAACTCCTCTAAACGGAGCGCCGGGTTTTGTTTTTCGGGGTCGAGCAGGCCAACTCTCACCCAGCGTTCGGACGACGCCTCTTTCCAATCCCAAGGAATCGGCGCGAGGATGCCGTCGGTAAACAGGGTGTCGATAAACACGCGCACATCATCGTGGCCAAACGGGAGCAGGCGCGGGCCGAGCACGCGAAACGCGTCGGTGCTCGGCTCCGCCAGCAGATCACGGCCTCCATCGGTCTTGCTGAGGAAAACTGGCCAACGTTCTTGCAGGAAGAGCCAGAAAACCGCGCGCTCGCGGAGCAGTTTCTTGAGCGGCCAAGCATCGAAGCGCTCGCTTAGCACAGTCTCAAGGTAGCCAAGCAAAATCTCTGGGATCGGCAAACGGCGGTAGTGGAGCCGACAAAGGAAGGTGAGGAGCTTGGGCTCGGAATTCAGCGTCACCGGGTCCACCTCGAAGAGGTGCCGGAGCATGAACTCTTTGGTGAGCTTATCCCCCATACTCTGGGTGGCGTGGGCGCTCTGAGCACGGTGCAGCGCGTCGTAGAGCGAGGCGTCGAGGTGGCGGATTACGTCATAGGCCAGCTTGGGGAATAGGTCGTGCAGTGTGAGCGTGAGGCGGCGCGCGCGCGCCAAGAGATCGAAGGGCAATGTCTCGAAGTCGCGTTCGCCGGGCGCGAAGGCGACCACGATCTCCATTGTCTCGCCTGCATCCCAACGGCTGCGAAACCGGGTCTCGTAATCGAGGCGGAAGGACAGCGCTTCCTCGTAGAACACGACGGCAAACCCTTTCTGCTCCAACGCGGCCAGCAAGCCGGGCTCGCGCAAGATGCCGTCGGAGTCGCACACCGCCGTCACCTGTTTGATGCCGGGGACAAACTGCGAAAGGATGGATGCACGCCAATCGTTCATGCCGAAAAAACCTCCAACATGAGGAGCGGTTGAAGCTCCGGCAAAAGATCGCGTTTGCGTTCGAGCTGGGCGCGCCACGCCTGACGCTCGCCTTCGAGCTGACGCAGGCGGAACTTCCGCACCTCCGGCAGACCAATTTCGCCCAAGAGTTTTGCGCGCACGCGGTAGCTGTATTCGCCCTTTTCCTCGTCTTGCTGCACGTGGGCGAGGTGACGGCGTTTCAGGTCGAGATAGACCTCGCGCAGCGTCTCGCGGGCGGCGGCGTGCGACCTCTGGTAGACCTCGGCCGAAGCCTCGGGCGCGAGCACGCCTGGGCAAGTCCATGCGTCCATCATCAGCCGCTCGAAAAGGTATTTGGCGGTAGGTGCGAGATTGCGGCCATCGGCCTGCACGAACAGCGGACTGAGCCGGGCGCGGCTACCCGTATCGGAGGAAATGCGAACTTCCCAGAGCGACCACACCCCGCGCAGACCGGCGGGCGCATCGGCGAGGCGAAGCGTCGGAACGGGAGCCCCGGCGGCGACGCGCGGCAGTCGGGTGAGCATGGCGCGAACCTTGGGATGCTCTAGGCTGAGGAGCGTGCCGCCCGGCACCGGTTCCCGGCCGGGCATGGTGTAGGTCTCGAACGCGGCTCCGCCGGGCCAGCGGATGCGCACCCGGTCTAGCTCGGCGTCGAGCTGACCGTCGTAGCCCGCGAGGTAGTGGCCGACCATGCGCTCCACCCAGTCGGCGATAGGGAGCTTGGGGGCGGTGTCGGGCTGAAAAGGCTCCGGGGCGGTGAGCACGCGGTTTTTCTCCTGCGCGTTGCCCGCCTGCTGGCGAATTTCGTCCGCCACGCGGCCGACCGTCTCGGGCACGCGGTCGGGATGAAGCAAGGCCTCCAGATAAAGACGGTCGAAGAGTTTGCCTGCCTCGGCGGAGTCGAGCACGTCGCTGGTTTTATCCACGCCCATATCGGCGAGGATGACGGCGAGCTTTTCCTCCAACACCTCGCGGACGCGGAACTCCACCGTATCGGCGAAGACGAAGTTGAAGGCCCGAACCGGATGTTTTTGGCCGATGCGATCCACGCGGCCGATGCGCTGCTCCATGCGCATGGGATTCCACGGAATGTCGAAATTGATGATGACGTGGCAGAATTGCAGGTTCAGCCCTTCGCCGCCGGCGTCGGTGGAGATAAGCACGCGCGTCGCTTTGCCAAAGGAGGCCTGCACCTGCTGCCGCTCCTCCATGCTCATGCTGCCGTTGAGGCGGACGGTGGAGATGCCGCGCGCACCGAGAAACTCGGCCAGCATTTCCTGCGTAGGCACGAACTCGGTAAAGATGAGCACCTTCATGTCCGGGTCGCTCTCGGCGCGTTCCAGATCGCGGATTAGGTCGATCAGCGCTTCGGCCTTGGCGTCGGCACCTCCCGCCTCGACTTGGCGAGCGAGGCGGAGCAGGCCGTCGATTTCGCCGCGCTCGTTGGCCATGCCTTCGCGCAAGGCGGTGAAAAAGATGTCGAGTTGTTCTTGGCCGTTGAGGTCACTCCATTCGTCCTCCGGGTAGTCGGCGGGTATGGAGATGCCGCCGTGCGCATTGGCCAGCGCGGGCAGGTTGGCTTCGTCGGACGCCGTGGTGAGCGCGGCGAGGCGCTTTTCCAGCGCCGTGCGGATCGCCCGCGTGGAGCTGGTGACGAGCCGCTGCATGAGGATCATCAGGAAGCCGAGCGCCGGCTTCCGGTCGCGAAGTGCCTGGTTGTAGCCGTGGCGCACGTAGCTGGTGACGGCCTCGTAAAGCTGTTGCTGATCGGCGTGGGTGCCCCACTCCACGGGGCGGAGTTGGGTGAAGCGCGGCTTGAAGAGCGGTTGCCCGTCGGCGGTGACCGCCTGCCGTTTCTCGGTGCGGATGACGTAGGGCTGAACGCGTTCGCGGGTGACACTCTCGACCGCCGGGAACGCCTGCTTATCGAGCAAGGTGAGCAAGCGGTGGAAGGCGTCGGTTTTCCCTTGGTGGGGCGTGGCCGAAAGCAAAAGCAGGTAGGGAGCGGCCTCGGCCAAACCGAGCCCGAGTTGGTGACGGGCGACCTGCTCGGTGCTGCCGCCGAGGCGGTGGGCTTCGTCGATGACGATGAGATCCCAACCGGCGGCGATGAGATCGTCGAAGCGGTCTTTGTTGTAGGCGGCGAGTTCCTCCGCCGTCCAACCTCGCCGCGCCTCCAGCGGTTTTACGGAGTCGAGCGAACAAATGACCTGGTCGCAGGCGCGCCACACGTTGTCACCCGGCACGACTTTTCGCAGAGTATCGAACTCCGCCGGGGCGAGGTGGCGCAGCTCCTCGCCGAAGTGGATTTTCATCTCGGCCTGCCACTGCTTCACAAGGCCCTTGGGCGCGATGACGAGCACACGACGCACGCGCCCCCGGAGCTTGAGTTCGCGGATGATGAGCCCGGCCTCGATGGTTTTGCCGAGACCTACCTCGTCGGCGAGCAGGTAGCGCACCCGGTCGCCGGACACGGCGCGGCGCAGGGCGCGGATCTGGTGCGGCAGGGGGATGACGGCGCTATCGCTCGGCGCGAGGAGCACGTCCTCAAACGCGAGATTGGCGAGCCGAGCGGCGCAGAGGGTGAACTTGACCCGCTCGACGTGGCCCAGATCGGACGCCTCTAGCGGACGCACCTCGGAGGCGCGGACACGGACAAAGGTATCGTCCTGGGGGAGCCATAGGCGCAAGGCCTCGTCGCCCCACAGGTCGAAGCGTTCCTCAACCCTCGCGGGTTGGCGGTGGGGAATGCTCCAGACCCATGTGTCGGCCGCGCCCATCAGTTATTCTGGCTGCGAGCGAAAGCGAGGTCGCGACGGCGTTTTTCCACACGTTGGGCGTGTTGCTCGTAAACTTGGGCTAGCGCTACGCAGAACTCGGGTAGCTTACCCTCGGCATCAAACTCCAAGGCTTCTTTCGCGCGGCGGCGAGCTTCGGGCGCCGAGATTTGTGGCGGCGTGAGCTTTTTAACGTTGGGCGATGGAGAACGAGGAATACCTATCCCCCGTTCGGCCAGCCTAGCTCGCCGTTGTGTGTTTAGATCATCATGATCCAGTTTGAGTTTATTAATTGTGGCTGTGGCTTGAGCATCTCGACCGGTGATCGTGCCGTTTGGGTGAAACTCGAAACGATGCGCACAGGTGCTGTGGAATGGATGCACCGGGAGAGTTTCTTCGGTATCGCCACGCACGGAAGCGCCATAGGGCAAACCTGCACCCCGATCTACGCAGGCGACCAGATTGTCGTAGCTCACGGTTTCGTCCAAGGCTCCGCGTGCCTTGGAAGATTTGCGGGTGACGACATGCTCCACGTGGGCATCCCATGTTATTTCTCCACCCCACATAACCTTGCCGATGCGCCTGAGCGTGTAGGCACAAAGCAAGCCTTGATCGAGCACGCGATTGTCGCGGATCGCGGCTTTGACTTCGGTGGGGAGTGAGCCGTCGTAGTGGCGTTGATGAGCCTCGGTCTCCCGGCTTTTCCAGACGGCCAAGCTGGGGGGCGGCGTGGTGCGATTCAGGAATCTCACGCCTGCTCCTCCTTGGCCGCCGCATCCACCGCCTCCATGTAGCTCTCGGCCTCGATGAGTTCTGGAAACTGATAGTTTTTGTCGCCGCGTAAATCGGCGATTTGGGCGCGGGCTGCATCAAACTCCCCCTTCTCCACTAAGGTGAAAATGGCATTAAACTTCTCAACCATCCCTTGGTTAATGGCACTTGCGCCCATGATGTCCTGAAGCACTTGGTTACTGCTCAAGCCGATGGTTTGGTGCGGACGCGTCCACGAGCCATCTTGATTTAGAACGATGATTTCATCCGCCGGAGTTTCACTAACGATTTGAGGTGAATGCGTCGTGGCAAAAAACTGCATAGACGGGAACGTTTTCTTGAGATTCTCCACCGCCGAACGCTGCCAGCGTGGATGTAGATGCACGTCTAGTTCGTCTATCAAAACAACACCGGGCGTGAGTTTTAAGACACGGGGCAAGGGTGCATCTTCTGGCTGCAATTTTTCGGCTGGAACCAAATAATTGTTTTGGGTGACGGCTTTGATGGCCAGATCGGCAACCAAGGAAAGGAGCATTCGTTGGCCCGCGCTCAAATTGCTAAAGGGCTGGGCGCGTTTATTGATCGAGAAAACGATCTCTTTGCGGTCACCGTCGAAGTAAACCGCATCGGCTTCAGGGACACAGCCGAGCACGGCTTGCCGCACAACTTCATAACCGGGACGTGGCAGTCCTTTACGATTGCCTTGAGCGATGGTCTCACTCTCAAACCAACCCTGAATTTCGGCCGGGCGAAGACGCTCAAAAAGTGAGTCGTAAAACGCGCCCCAACGTTTTGCCGCCGGGCTTTTGGCGGTCTTGTTTTTGGAGCGGTCTCGTGAGGGTAGCCACGCTCGACCAGCGCCGTAGTAGGCGATTACCGGAAATAGTAGGTGCGTGATCACTCCATCGTTCTCTTTGCCGTCCCGTGCAAAATAGTCCGCGATTATGACTTGGGCCTTTTTCGCTTCGGCATTTGTGGTGCGCTTTCCGCCGGCTCGAATTTGGCGTTTCCAGATGACGGGTTCGGTTTCCCCGACTCGCCCCGTCGCTTCAATCGACACACCTCCGCTGGCTTCTTGGAATTGCAGTCGGTCACCCTGCTGAACTGGCACAAGCCGTATTTCGCTGGGATAAATATTGCGGCCACTGTTGGATAAAGAGCTGTCCGGCGGCTCCGCTAACCAAATACCGGACGCCACCGCCAACGCGTCCAATATGGACGTTTTGCCCGCGCCGTTTTCACCGACAATCAGGTTAAACTGCTTAAAATCAAAAGTCGCATCGGCGAAGCCTTTGAAATTTTTGATATGTAACGTGTCGATGCGCATGGCGGAGATAATGCCCGTGAGGGGCAAAGGAGGAAGGCTGATTTCGACGCCTACTACGCCGACGCGCCGGAGCGGAGGGCGGCGTTGTCGTAGAGCATTTGGAGTTGTTCGTCTTCGTTGAGCACGCTTTCGGGGAGCATGTCGGCGACGGCGAGGATGGTGAAGTAATCCTTGAGCTGGTAGCAGTGCTTGAAACCCACGCGGATGGCCTCGGTGCGGACTTCGCGGAGTTTCTTTGACCGGGGCACCTTGGGGCGCGGGGTGGCGGCCGCCATGCCGGGCAAGGTGGGGGCCTTGTCGGGGTTGCGGGCGGCGGAGATGTAGCCCTCGGGCAGGTAGAGCCAAAACTCTTCGAGCAGGCGTTTGTTGCGCAGGGTCTCTACGTCGATGTTCTTCTTGGGATCGGGCACATACCACCGATCCTTGGCCTTGTGGCGGAGCTGGGCGTGATCCTTGTCGAGGTTGCGCAGCTCCTTAAATTGCGTGCTCAGGTAGCTGTGAATCTGGCTCGGGACTTCGCCCACGCCGTCGTAGCAGAGGAAGTTTTGATCGAGCAGGAGCCGCAATTCGGGACGGGCTTCCCACTTCTTCCAGCTCGCGGTGAGTTGCTGGGTGAAGTCCGGGTGTATGTCTTGCTGAGTAGAGGGACGCTCTTTGATAAACTGGCGCACCCAGTCGATGGCGCTGCGTTCGTCTTCTACGAAAATGGATAACTGACCAATCGACTCCATTTGCACCCGCTTCTGATCATAAATATGAACCTGCTCGGGTAGAAAAACCATTCCATCGCGGTTTGGAAATTGCGAGTGTAGCTCAGCCTGAAATTCACCCGAAGATAAAGGGACAGGTGTCGAGTGGCCGATATAAAAAGCGACCATACGATCATATAATATTCTCGGATCACGTTCTGCTATTGGCTCCATTTGCCCGCCGTTGGCTTTTATTATAGGCAGATTCCGCAGATGCGTGCGCATGAAATCCCACACACCATCAATCGTTGCTCCATTCTTTTCAAAGCGTGCTTCAAGGCCGCCGTTTGGCTTGTAAGCGGATATAACAAGATCTTGTTTAACCGCCGTGGTGCTTGTGACAGCCTTAAAGCTCCCGTGTTTCTTATCTAGAGCAGCAACATTGGCCACTACAAAACCAGCTTCCTGTAAGACTGTTTGAATTGAATTCCAGACCGAGGCTTGGGTGTTTGAAAATTCAACGGTGATCCAGCGTCCAGGTTTCAAAATTCTGTAATATTCTCGGAAGCACCCAAGCATCAGCTCACCGTATTCAGCCAGACTTTTCCCTTGGTGCTTATTTGTAATCGCCTCTCGTATGTTGTTGGTTCTGACCCCAAGCCAATATTCCCTTATGTATGCCAGTTCCGAATAGTTAATGTTCCCTCCGAATGGAGGATCAACGAATATGTAGTCCACTGAGTCACTCGGCATATTGAGCCTCGATCCATCAGACGTTGTTATTAATGTAGACTCCCTTAATGTGGAGGTTGTGCGCGAGAGTTCTGAGGTCTTTTTTATATGCTCTCTCAGTAGCTTAATCAGTGGTATTTCTTTAATCAACGACGGTATATATAGCGTTCCGTTCATTGGTCCTCCGCCTGCCCCCAAGCTTCCACCCTGAGCGGTTAAGCGATACAGCTTACTGGAAACAAATGCCGATGATGAAATATTGACGCCAAGTCGCATTGAGCCGAGGGCACTTGCGTAATCGCTCATTACCCCAAGGTTCTTTGGGAAATAAAAATCATGGCAATAAAGTAGGCCGTGAGAGGACTTTGGTTGCGCCGTGTTGAAGCCGTCTGGCAGTTCTAAGGCAGATATTGTTCTGTCCTTTAGCACTTCGGTAGCTTTCTCAATGATCTGAATATCTAGCTCATCAGGTCTTTTTCCGTAATCATCACCCGCCCCTTTGTAGTTGATTAAAACCGGAACCTGCTTCGAAAACTTACGAATTTGCTTTGTGATTGGATCAAATTTAGACTCAATTAATCGCGTTATTGCGCTCTTTGTGACATTGGCAGCGCAATGAGGGCACGGGAATGATTCGCGAACACTCCAGTCTGAACGGTCAACGGCATTGTCCCAGAAAATTATATCACCGCCGCACTCAGAACAGGCAAAAACATCAGACCATACCACGTAATTGATTTCCTCGATACGTGCCGTTTTTACGACGTTCCAGATGTTACTTAGTTCGGTTTCCGTGGAAGCTGCCCTTAGTTTATTAAGCACGACGGGCATTTCCTTATTTGGGTCCTTAACGATCGTTTTGAAAGCCCAAGTCCACTTCCGTTTTGCCTCATTTAGTGCTTGGGTGCATTTTTGTTCGTAGCTTTGGCTATCAACTAATTGATTAAAAGAGTATGAGATAAATGAAGCAGAAGGTGATAAGTCGCCCAAGATGCAACGTCGCGCGCCCGACCTGATCACACTGCCTGTGCGTGCGTTGATATATTCGCCGTTTTTCAGCGGACTAAAGCCAAGGTCGTGCAGCTCTGCCTTATTGCCGCAAAGTTGTGCAGCTAAGCCTGTCATTCCAGTGCCACAGAATCCGTCAAGTATTAGGTCACCTGGGTTTGTATAATGCAAAATGTATTGCATGATGGCTCGATGCGGAACCTTGGTGGGATATGCATGGGCTTTGTAAATTGGATGGTTTTTCCCCTCGCTGACATCCGCCGCAAATGGCTCCCGGTGATAAGGCTTTTTCGGATCGTAGTCCGTGCCGTAGTGCTTAACGAAATCGCCGAGCCACGGATTGGGGCAGGCGGTGTAGTAAGGCGGATCGGACAGGGCGAGGATGGCCTCGTCGGTGCCGATAGGAAAACCTTCGATCTGTCGAAACGCGGGCTCCTTCAACTTCGCGGCGAGCAGTTTTAAGAAATGCTCCCGGCGGGCTTCCTCGGAGGGAAAGCTCTGCCCGAGGCACTCGACCGGCCCGGTCTTGGCGGTGGAAAGGTTGAAGGAGGATTGGTCGGGCATGGGACGGAGAGTGAACCTAGTTGGCGGGTTTGACTAGGTTGTTTGTGGGCTGGAATTGGCCGGGGGCTCCAAGGTGGTGAGAAACGCCTCACCGGCGGGAGTGAGCAGATAGGCTTGGCGGGGATGAAAAGGCTGATCGGGGTGCGTCTGCGCAAGCCATCCGGCGGCAAGCAAAGAGTCCAAATGCTTATTTTTGAAGAGGCTGCGACTTTTTACGCCACTGGCATCGAGCAAAGCGGGAATCCCTTGGGCGACACGGCACGCGCGCAAAATAGCCAAAGCCGAGGGAGGAAGGGCGGCGACGGCAGAGGGTTGACTAGGCTTGACTAGGTTAGTTGCAAGCTGGCCAACGGGGGCAACTGGTTTGACTAGGTTCTGCGGTGGAGGCGGGGCACCCGGTGCCGGCGGGGACGGGCTGGCCTCGGGGGGCGGCAGGCCCCCGGCGGCGGCGAGTTTTTCGCGGAAAACAGGTTTTGGGCGGTAAACGTGGCCGGCCGGTTCTTGGTGGAGATCAAGAAGCTGCTGCAAGACGAGGTAATTGAGGGCGGCGGCTGATTCGGCGCTGGTGAGGCCGCAGAGGGCCTGCGCCTCCAAGGGCTGCACCTCGCCCCGGTCGAGCGCATGGAGGAAGATGGCGGCTTGGCCGTCGGTGAGGTTGACGCCGATGCGAGTAAACAGGGCCTTTTGACGCTCGGTATAGTGCTTGAGCTTGGAAAGAGTAACGGAGAAGGCGTGCTCGGCGGGATCGTTTTCGAGCAAGGGGGGCAGGCGCTGGCCTTGGCGCTGGTAAGCGAAGAGATTGCGGATGCCGGTATTGGCCTGTTCGCCGATGCCGATGCGGGTGAGGAGGCGGCGGAGGTTGGGATTGCGGACGGGCTTATCGCCGGGCTTGAACCAGTCTTCACCACAGACGAAGGAGGCACCGGGATTCCAGAACTCCATTTGATCGGCGTAGGCAGTGAGGCGGGCCATGCGGGCTCCGTCACCGTAGTCTTGGTGAATGAGGAGATTGAGCACCGCCTCGCGGAAGGCGAGGTAGTCGGGCGGAGAGCCGGGGCGCTGAAAGGTGTTGGGATCGACCCGAAAGGAGCTGTCGGCGAAGTTATCGCGATACACTTCGACCAGGCGTCGCCACGTTTTCAGAATATTCCCCTCGGCGAGGCTCTCGATGCGCCGATCCCAACGCTGTTCGGGGAGCTTGTCCGCCTTGGTGCAGAGGAAGATGAAGAAATCGACGATCTGACGGCGGAGGACGCGGTGCAGGGCGGCATTGGTGCCGAAGAGAAGCACGGCGGAGCGGCGTGGACGCCAGACGCCGTCGGACGAGACGACCAAGCCCCAATAATCGAGAAAGCCGACGGTATCCTTGCCCTCGGTTTCGTGATCGGGGTTCCGCTCCTGGAAGAGGCGGCGATACCAAGTGAGGCTTTCCTCATCGATGCAGGCGGGGGCTTCCAACTCGGGGCAGAGGCCGTCCTCAAAATGCTCATGTGCGGCGTCGCGGAGGAAGGCCTCAACCTCGTGCTTCTGGCACTGCTGAGTGGTGCCGCCCTTGCGGACGAAGGTGAGGGCGAGATTGCCGTCCAAGTGAACGGGTTTTTCCGCTCGTGAAACCTGCGGAATGTAGAAAACGAGAACCTTCCCTGCCTCGTCCGCGAGAAGATCCTCTGTGAACTGAATCGGGGTGCTCATCTTGCCCTTGCTGCGAAGGGTTCCTATGAAGGCCCCTCCAAGGCTATCAGCCTCCGCTACGCCTGTGATCGCAAATGTGCCGTTCTTTGCTTGGACACCGAAGACAATCCAGCCGCCCTTGGTATTAGAGAACGCAGAGACGGTATTATAGATCTCTTTGGGGGGCGCCCACGTGGCTTCCTTGAATTCGATATCGTTCCATTCGATGCCATTGAGGCGGGCCTTGAGTTCGTCGAGCGTCATACGAAAACGGAAAGCAGCGAAGTGCCGGGGAGCTTAGTCAGTCGGAAAGTGACCAAGCTGGTCGCGGGACGGGGGAACTTAGTCACAGAATTGACTAGGTTGGCCGTGGTCGGGGGGAACCTGGTTAAGGAAACGGGGTGGTTTTTGACTAGGTGGAGGGTGCCCGCAGGTAACCTAGTCACGGCGCGAGTGACTAAGCTGGCAGGCTTGGTCAGTGGGCGGCGGAGGGTAACGGAGGCGGCGGGCATGACGATCAGGCGAGGACGATGCGGACTTTTTTCTCGTCACGTCCCTTGAGTAGGGTGTCGAGGTGCTCGTGGAGCCGGCGGCGGAACTCCTCGGGGGTGGCGGGGCTGCCATCGGGGAAGAGCGCGGTTTTGAGCGCGCCGACATCGAGGGTGAGTTTGGTGAGGCCGGAGAGCGCCTGCTGAAGGGCGTCGATGAACTCCTTGCTGACGATTTCGGGCAGTTGGCCGGAGGTGACAAACTCGTTGAGAAGCTTTTTCTGGGCGGGCTTGAGCAGGTCGAGGTTGGCCTTGGTGGTGGGGTCGTCGCGCAGGTCGGAGAGCAGAGACTTGTTCCAAGCTTCGTGGATGCGGGCGAGTTCGGCGGTGAGGTGCTGGAGCCGGGCCTCGGCGGAGGAGGCGGCGGCGGGCTCCATGCGCGGCCAGAAATCGGCCTGTGGCTCGGCATCGAGATCCTTCTCGGTGAGGGGGCGGCCGGTCTTGAGATCGGCGAGCTGTTTCTCGAACTCGTCGAGTTGGGCGCGGTTGACTACCTCGACGACGGCGAGGCGGCGGAGGGCGACGGTGCGCTCGTCCTTCATGAGCGCTTCCTTGGCCTTGTCCTGCGCGATGCTGAGGCGGGCGCGGCGGTAAAGCTCCAGGTAGGGTTTAACGTAGTCGGCCTTGAGTTTTTTCAGGTCTTTTTCGAGCTGGGCCTTGAACGCGGCGGACTCGCGGTTGGCAGGTTCGCGAACCTCGGTGCGGAGCCGGGTGCGGGTTTTTTCGCTGGCGGCGACCCACGGGTGGTCTTCGGGCAAGATGGCCTCGGCCTGGCTGAGGTAGGAGGTGAGCTGGCTGACCTCGCGGATGAAGCGCTCAAGCGATTCGACCTCGGCGAGGCGGGTGAAGGCGGGCTTGTGGGCCTCGATGTCCTTGGCGGCGGTGTGGAAGTTTTTGAGCTTACCGGGGGTATTGTAGGCTTGGAGACTTTCGAGGAAGTCCTTGCAGCGCTGCATGGTGTCGCCGAGCTGCTGCATCTCGGAATCCGAGTAGAGGGTGACGCCCCAGAAGGGCAGACCGCCAAGGAGCTGCTGGCGCGCAAGGACGAGTTTTTCGACCCGCTCGGTGATGGTTTTTTGCAACTGTTGCACGGGCACCGGATCACCCTGGGTGACCTGCACGGCGAGACCGGGCGCGAGACCGAGCAACTCGAAGAGTGCGCGGAGGCCGACGACGTTCCAATCCTTCGGCTTTTCGAGGTGCTTAAAAACGGCGAGGTCGGCGACGGGCGTGGTGGCGAGCCCGGTGAGGTTGGTGGCGTCGAACTTCACGCCGGGGAGCGACAGGACGGCCTGTCCCTCGTAAACGAGGGCGGCGGCGAGCACGGCGACCCAGATCGGCTCCAGCCGGAAAGTGTCGGGCGCCATGTAGTCCACGCTGTGCTCGACGGTGGTGATGATCTCGGAGCGGTTGAGCACCTGGCCCTGACCCTTGGCGTCGAGCTTATCGACCAAGAACCGGGCGGCGGGCGAAGCGGCGGAGGTGATGCGGTCGCCATCGAGAAGACCGAGGGCGTCGAGGACGGCGTTGGCCTGCTTGGAACGCGTGGGCAGGCTGAGGCCCCGGAGCGCTTCTTGAGCGGCTTGGGTGGCGTTGCCGTCGCGTCCGTAGGTGATGAGCGTGGAGAAGACCGGATACTGCGGGGCGGCGTTGTGGAACTGCCCGGCGAGACAGACGGAGCCGACGAGATTGACCGAATCGCGGATGGTGAGCGAACCGCTGCCGCCCGCGCCCTTGAGCCAGTTGAGGAGGGTTTTTTTGGAACCTTGGTAGGTGACGGTGACGGCGGAAAGCAGGTGCTCGCGGAGCCACTTGGTGAGGCGAAGGAGATGCTCGGCGGCCTTCTTCTCGTAGATCTGCTTCTTCCCGCCCGAGGAGGTGGAGGCGAGTTCGAGGGCACCGGCGTAGAGTTTTAGGGCCTGGATGAACTCGGGCTGCTTATCGTCGAGGCGGAAGAACACCTCGTCGCCGCGCTTCTCGTCGGAGAACTTGGGCGGATCGAAAGGCTGGATGAAATAGAGATAGAACTCGCGGGCGGGGACGGCGGTGGAGCGCTCGTTGGGCGCGCCGAAGAAGAGATAGCCGAGGCGGCCGGCCTTGTGCTCGCGCCACTCCACCTCGTGTTGCCAAATCTGGTAGCCGGTGACGTGGGTGGGCACATCGGTGCATTCCATGACCTGCCGGAGTGCGTCGTAGTAGAAGCGGTCGAGGGTGGCGTCGTCGAGGGAGTCGGAACGCTTCTCGATGAGCGCGTCGTAGTCGTCCGTCTTGCGCAGATCGAGGAACCATTGGCGGTTGTCGAGCTGGTTGGTGAGGAACTGGCCGCTGACGGTCTTATGGATCTCGCGCAAGGTGTGTTCCACTACGGTGAGAAGGTCGTCGGCCGGATCGCCGCCGAGGTCGGCCGCGCCGGGGTGATAGAGGCACAGGTGATCGCGTAGCTCCTCGGGCGTGAGGCCGAGCGGGGCGTGGATGTCGCCGGTGGTGAGGCGGTGGACAGAGAGGCCACGAATGATGCGGACGGCCATCGGACGGTATGTCTTTTTGGGGAGGGCGCTCTGAACCCTGGACTCCAGCGTGCCGCTGCAATCCATGATGGCCTTTACGTCGGGATTGGCGCGATGGGCGGCGTTGTCGATGATCGCCTCCCAATAGCTGTCGTAGGCGAGGATGCCGGGACGGTCGGTGGGGACGGCTTGGCCCACGAGAGTCTTGATTGCCTGAGAGATGATTTGCAGGACGCCGCGTTTCTCGACGATGGGGATACGCTGGAAGGTTTCGACGTAGTCGGGATGAATGGGAAACAGCGCGCAAAACTCATCCATGCGCTCGGTCATGCCGCCGTAGAATTTGGCGTAGGGCGCGAGGTAGGCGCGAACCTCCTCCATCTGGGCCGGCGTCTTTTGGAGCAGGCGCTGGGAGACGACGAATTTCACGTCGGTCGTGACGATCTTCACCTGTTGAAAACGATCCTTCACGCGCCCAAGCGTATCGGCCACATGGGCGAACCGTTGGCTGTCGAAAATCGCTTCTTGGACGCCCGCCATGATGCGGAAACGGAGATCCTTGCAGACCTCGCCCAACTCACGGAGGAAGCCGAGATCGAGGATGAGTTCCTGGTCTTTTCGGCTGCGGAGGTAATCGAGCAGCTCGTCCACGACGAGGAGCAGGCCGTGGTTTGGGTGCTTCTTTTGGAACGCCGCCATCATGTCCTCGATGGCGGTCTTATTCTCGCGAACCTTGTCGGCGGGGGGAAAGTTGAAGGGGCAACCCCACTCCTCCATCGCCTCTTGCAGGTGCCCGCAAATAATGTCGCGTAGCCCCATCGTGACCGCGCCGATTTCGATACGTTTAACCTTGAAGCGTCCGGCGATGGTGCCTGCGGCCACGCGAACAAGAGGGTTGGCAAAAAGATTGGCGAGCGCGGCGTCCTCCGCGACGGCGGAGACGACGGACATCAAATGCGACTTACCAGTGCCGTAGTTGCCGACGATGAGCAGGCCGCGGTTGTCGTTGTGCTTGTCATATTGGAGCTGAGGAAAAATGAGTTCGTTCATCCGTTGCGCCATCGGATCGGAGATGACGTAGGTCGAAACGAGGGTCTTCGCCGCGTCTGATTTATCTGCGTCGCGAAGTTGAATGACCGACTCGATGGGGTGAAACTGGACGAGATCCTGGTAGTTCATTTAGGTCTGGTAGAAAGAGGGAATGCCTGCGGAAAGCGATGCGACCGTTAAGCCGAGAAGTGGTCGTGAAATGTATTCGGGATGATCGGGGTAAGCGCGGATAAAGCGACCGCTTGCGAACTCGCCGGTAAACGCGGCGACGACGACACGATGCTGGCTAAGTTGGGCTACTAACCGCAGCGGGTCACACTGTAGCTCCGGCAAAAAGAGCAGGTCGAGATTGTCGAGGGCGAGACCGGAATCGCCGGGAGGCAATATGCCTGACAGGATGCGAGAGAGAGCGAGTGGACGCTGGCGCGCAGAGACATTGGCTAGCGCGGCGGCCAAATCTGGTCCGACGGAGACGTAGCTTAGCGAATGGCTGTTTGAAATGGCTCGCAGCAAAGCAGTCTTGCCCGAGCCGGTCGGGCCAAGCGCCAAAACGAGGCGTTCCTTGGCATGACTGGCTTGGCGCAGGATTGTGGTAAAATCTTCAGCGTGAAGACTCGGCATAAGCTTTGGGATTACGCCCGGATTTTTTTAACCGGGCGAGATTTAACTCACCTCGGATGCAATAAAAACGATTGTATGTTTGAAAGTTCCAGAAGCGGGTGAAGGCTCAAAGCCAGCAGTGAACAGGGGGCCGACAAAACAACCCGTTTCGAGAATATTGGTGGTCTCGGCAAAGGACAGAAGGGCCATCCTTTCTCAGTTCGATTGTGGCGCCTAAGGCGCCTCGCGAGCCTTTAGCACTCGAATTCTTTAACAGCGGCCGTTGCCTCCTCTTCAATGAGGCGCCTCGATCCGTGGTTCGAAAATATGCCGAGGAAAAGCAGTCAGCGATGCAATCCTTGCATCGCTGTCTGCGCTCGGCATCGGACGTGAGAGGTTCGTGGCGGTTGGAAGAGGCGTTTACCGCCGAAGCCAACCGCCACGATCCTCGAACGCCCCGGATTTGATCTTAACGGCTGCGGTCGTGTCCGGGCTCTTTTGGTCTCGGGGGCAGCGGAGCTGACGGGAGGTCGTCAGCGTCCGATCGCACTACGATCCTATGGCGCGATTTTCGGTGCATCGCTATTATGGCTAGAACTTCGGACACGGTCGCCGGCGTGCGGTGAATGTCCCGATCAAGGGACTCGCCATTGATCTTAACGACCAACGATTTCGTTGGGTCTTCCGGATCCGCGTCGGTCGAAATCTTTACGATTGAGCTGAGGAAGTAGAAAGATTTGGTGCCAAAATCGTGCCAGTTTTCCCGCTCTTGCACCGCGAGTTGATCAAATGCCGCTTGCAAGCGAGCCGCCGCCTTTTCGGCGGCAGCGGCGCGCTCATGGGCAATCTCTGCGTCACGTTGGTGCCGCTTCGCCTCCCGTTCCCAACCGCTGTATTTCGTCAAGGCGGCTGCTAGTTCGGCTTTGTGTTCGGCGTCCTTTGCGCTGGATTTGGTGCGCTCAGCTTGAAGCTGAGCAGCGAGTTGGTCGTGCTGTTCCTTGGTTGGTCCGAATATATTCATGACAGTATAATTATGGGGGGCCTCACGGGCAAATGTCGTATTCTCGCGGAGTGCGCGCTATCGTCGCGTTCCTATGCGCTGGATCGGTGGAGATTAACCGGCCAATTCGCGCAAGTGCGCTACTTCCAAGGCCAATGTGCGGTATTGACCCTGCATCAAATTGAACGCTTGCACCGCCGCACTGTATGTCTCGGCCATTTGTTGCGCCCGATTTTGGGTGGTTTGGTTCGCTCCCGACAATGCGGCCAATGAGGGCTCCCACGCGCTCAAGCGCGCCTCGAATTCGGCCAATCGTTTGGAGAGCTGGCCGAGCTGCCGAAGCAAGTCCTCGTGCGTTTTGCGGTCGCTCATGGATTCGGTCCGCGATTGCGCGCCGAGCTGATTCAAGAGCGATTCGAGCGCAGTCAGCCGCCGCTCGTGCGCCTCGTTCGATTTTTGCACCGACTCCAGCAAGGCGATTTCCATCGGGGTTAGGTTTTTCGGGTTCATGGATGATTCCTACGGATTGGTTTTGATTTGAATGATTCGCCGGCCCTCCCACTGCTGGGGTTGAGCCTGAAGCGGTATCTCTATAAAGGTTTCGCCGTTCCTCCCCCGGAACGTGTTCCAAATCGCGGAGCGCTTCGTCGCTTCCTCCAGCAACTGCGCCTGCTTGGCCGTCTGTTGACGGATGGTTTCGAGGGCCTTCGTTGCGGATGTGTGAACCTCCTTCATCGCCAGGACTTGCGCTCGCAGGTCGTTCAATCTTTGCACTTCGGCCTGTTGAGCGAAGCTCAACTCTGCTCTCAAGACCCGAGATACTGTTTCTCGTGCTCCGACCACTATCAGGCTGCAGATTGCGAGCACCGTCACGCATGACACAGCCGGCCCCAAAATTAGGAGCTTCCATCTCATCTCGGAGATTTTCGTTAGGAGCAGGTTGCACGTGCGATCCCATTTCTCGCGGTCGGCCGCTACGGTTCTTCTCTGGGACGCTTCCGCTTCCTTCGCAGCGTCGCGGAAAGAGCTTGAGAAGGTGTGCGCGCTTTCGAGCCAGTCCTTCCTCAAGGTCTCGGCGGCGCTGATCAGAGCTGATTTCGACGCTTCGATGCTCTGGTGTTTCACCTGTGTCTCGTGCGCGAGCTGCGCTCTCAATTCCTCCGATTTCATAGAGTTCTCCTTCCAACCTTAGATGTCTTTTTAATGTGGGATGGCTGACTGAAATTGACCGTTTGGTAGCACGCTCGATCTTGAAACCCTGCGACTCCAACCAAGTGAGGAAGTCCTGTCTCGTGTCGAAGTGAGAGGCTCCCAGATTTGATATCACGGCGTCGGTTATAGCCGCCTTGAGCTCTGCCGCGTGTTTGGGCAGTCGATTGTCGGAGAGCACTACGGCCCGGCGCCGTGCCTGATCCTTCGGGCTCGCGTAGCCCCGATCTGCGTTTGTCAGCTCCTGCCATGCTTCGACTCTTTTGCGGTCCGCGCGGTCATAGTAGGGCTGCAGCCGTTTACCCGTCGGAAGGTGAATGTTGGCGATGATGCAGTGGAGAGCCGTGCGTTGGGGTCTCGTGGGGTCGGGTTGCTTTGTTACCGGATTCTTGGGGTGCTCAGTGTGGCGAATCCAAACGCGATCGTAGTCGAGGCGGGGCTGCATGTCCGGAAGCAGCATCTCCTCGAAACTACTGATGTCCCGTATCGCCTCCTGCTCTGAAGCGACGCGTTCATAGGTGAGCGCGACGGAGGTAAAAGGATTGGCGAAGTCCAAACTCTTGATCAGCCCGCGAACTTGCTGGGGATCGCCGGTGACGATCTGAGGATTACGGGGGTCTCTCCCTGGGAGTTTGACCCCGATGCAATAGTCGAGCCCGCAGCGACCTTTGGGAAAGAATTTAACGAGCATCGGTGAGCCTCCGAATTTCCCGCTCCAAACTCGCTAGCGCTGCGATGGTTTGAACCGGATCTGAGCCTTGGTTGGCTGCTCGGGCGATCTGGTTCAGATTGTTGCCCAACCAAGCAATCTGCTGCACGTGGCGAGCCTCGGCCTCCGTCATCCGTTTGCGGACGATCTCGCGTCGCACGGTTTGTTTCGGCTCTGGAATAGGTCCGTCGAGCAGAAGCGCACGCACCGTCGATGAGAAATCGCGTCCGGCGATTTTCACCGCAGCCTTCCCCCACTCTTCGCTGGTAAAGCGAAGGGAGCGAATGATGGTGCGATATGGCCGCGTGCTCATGGAACCAAGCAGCGGCGGTTGAGGGTGCGAATCGCACCCGGAAGCCGACAAGAAGAGGGGTCAAGGGGAGCGAAGGGCTCCACCTTGCCAGCCCACGTGTGGAGACGCGTAGCGGCGTAATACGTGTGTGCTGGCCTCGACCTCAGAACGGAATTGGTAGCACCGAATTCCCACTGGTTTCCAGCCGGCAATCCGAATAAAGAGGAGGCAATTCGGTAGGACACCGCCGCGACGGCTAAAGGTTTTCCGATTTCAATTGCTGCTTCCGGTCGTGGAGAGAAAACAGATGAGCCGAGGCTCGTGGACGAATGATTTGGAAGCGCGTCTTTTCTTTGCTGGGAGAGCCCATCGATCCGAGGCAGACCGTCACTGAGACTGTTCCCACCGCGAATTGGTTCATAACTTATAAATAAAGGTGCCATCTTATGCGGGCTCCGTTTTCTGCGGCCGGATATCGTAGAAGGCATGGGCGTCTTGGACCGAAAAAAGGGAAAGGTAGTTGTCCCGGCAGACCTTCTCGCTGTTGCCGTGACGGACCGCGGCTTCGGTAATGCCATGCAATGCGGCGCAGGCGCTGATGCTCGTGTGGCGAAGGCCGTCGTGAGGAATTTTCCATTTCGCGCGGATTTCGGCGTAATCGGTGCGCGTCCCTCCTTTCAAGGCGGCCGGTGTTGCCGGGTATTGGGCGAGCCACTGCTTAAGATTGTCAGGAGTAGGGATGCGGCGAGGACGACCGTCTTTTGTCAGGTCGGCGGTGAGAAACAATGAGTCGCCGCGGAAATACCTCTCGGCCCCGTCCCTTTCGATGGCGTTGGCTAGTTTGCCCATTTCACCGTCGTCGCGGTCTGGTCGGATGCCCGCAAAAATGGCGATTGCAAAGCAAGCGACCCATTCGGGTTTGTGGCTTTCAAGCCAGTGCATCATTTCTCGAACGACGGGGCAGGGGACAATTTCGATCAATCCGGGGAGAGTATCCCGGCGGCGAAAACGCGAGAGCGCGGCGACGGGATTTTCGGCTATCCACCGGCGCGGTGCGGCGATGAACCAATTGAACACAACCGCAAGATCACCGCGGTAGGTATTCCAGCTCTTGGAGCTGGCCCCGAGGGACGTGAGCCACTTGTCGACTTGGGCCGTGCTGACATCGAAGAGATTAATATGCTCTCCGATGAAAACTCCGAGCCGCCGGCAGGGGGACTCGTAGTTGCAGAATTGAGCGTCGCTTATAAACGGCTTTCTGGCCGCAAGGAATTCACGGTAGGCGGCAGCAAACGTTAACTGGCACGGAATGGGAGGCGGATTCCGGATCGCCGCCTTCACTGCTTCGGTCAGAGAAAGCGACTCACCCTTCAGCAGTTCGTAGCAGGCCTCCGACTCGATGATTTGAGCGTGGGTGAGTCTGGTCACCTTTGGGCGCATGGCCGCAGCCGCGGCAAGCCGCTCCATCTCCCACGCGTCTTGTTGAGCGCTCGCGTCTGCCTGACTGAGGAACTGACGCTTGCGCTGCTTTCCGCGAATTGTGCCTGTCACACGAAAGCTGCGTTTTCCAGTCCGGGTGAGGACTGGAACCAAAGCGACGGGTGAAGAACGAAGTGCCACCCATAAATTTTGGGGGGCCAAACCGGTGAAATGGTCATTTTCGACCGCTTCGGGCGCATAAATTTCGTATGCGCCGGAGCCCTTTGTGACGGGCTTTTTTAGCTGCTTTCCATGTGCAACCCCCTGAGCAGAGGGGGATTGCGCCAATTGGGAAATTGGGTGCAGGGGCTGGATTTGAACCAGCGACCTTCAGGTTATGAGCCTGACGAGCTACCAGGCTGCTCCACCCTGCAACAACGGGAGGTAGATGAACGCTCGCTCAGACGGCACTGTCAATGGCTATTTCCAACCACGCCCAATTAGAGTGGATTTTTGGTTAACGGGCCAGCGGGTGCGCTTGGGCCCACTGGCGGTAATGATCGAGCACTCGCCTCGGGCCGTCGCCAAACCAAGCATAGCCATTGCGGCGCTCCTGGGAGATTTCATTCACGTTATCGTGGATTGATTTATCTCGATCACCAAAAACAGGTCGGTCGCTGCCGATCTCGGCGTAACGCGGCCATATAGAAGCAGCGCCTGGCGAGGATTGAAGCTTCCGGCCACTGCCATCGGGTGCAGGTTTGAAGATCACGCCGCGCAAGGCGGTTTTCTCAAACCAAGCCGCAGAGGCATGGACGGCGGCTACAACCGCGGATGATGGGTTGGGCAATTCCATTAAAAATAATACCACTTTAGCGCTTTCACCGCTAGATTGCGCGGGCATCTCGTAGTTGCGCGCCGAACTGGGAGCCAGCGTTAGGGGGTCGTATTGCTGACACCAAACGGTGCGGCGGCCTTGGGTGATGATCTGCGTAGCTAAGATGCAGTTCAGTCCGCGAGTGGTAGCGGCGGCGGCCCTTGCGCGGTCGTTAGCAGAGACGAAGGTGAATTCATTTTGGCCCAAAGAGATTTCACGCAGCAGCGTAATCACGTTCACCATGGCGTCGTCATTGAAGGTGATGGCGTCGTGATAACCTCCCTCTAGCGGATAGACTTGGGGCCAACCGCCGTTAGGAAATTGCGCGGTGATCAAATAATTTAAACCGCGAGCAAATGCAGCGCGGTAAGACTCAGTAGTGCGGGCTTCTGAGGCCGTAATTACTTTGGCCAGAAAAGATAGCGGCGTAATGGTGGCATCGTTGTCGATGGTTCCGACATAGCCGTGTTCATAGCCGGATCGTTCGCCTGGGCGTCGAAGATGATCGGTAAAACTTGTATTTTTGTTCCACCCCCCGGCTGGCGTTTGAAAGGAAACGGTGATGTCCGCGGCCCTTCGAGCCTCAGCAGTGGCGTACCATATTTTCGGATTTTTTAGGGGTAAACTTCGGCCACGTGTCGGCACGAGAGATTCAGTTAGCAATTGGGCTTTGCGTTCATCTGCGTAAATTTTTTCGTCTGCGGCGCGCAGGCTATCTGAGCGGGTGAGATAATCGCGCCACACGGACTGTTCAGCGGCAGGTAAGGTGGAAATGCGCTCTATAGTGATCGGGAGAGATTCAGGGTTAGTGCCGATCACCGCGGCCGGAAGCCATGCGCGGAAAACAAGCAGATACAGAAAATAAAATACAGGGGGTAGGCATTTCGATCGCACGATGACGGAAAGACGAAAGCACTCGCCTTTGGTTGCAACGAAGAATCTCGGAGTTAGCTTCTGGCTTACCGCTCGACTCGTATTTTAAAGGTGGGCTTAATTGAAGCGTTACTTTCAATCCCCTCCTTTTTTATGAAAAATCCCTATGTTTTACTGTGCGCAGTGGTGGCGTTTTTAGCGTGTTCGCTCCAGGCGGCGCCAAAAAAATTACTCGTGGTCACTGTGACGACGGGTTTCCGCCACAGTGTGATTCCGCTCTCTGAAAAAGTACTCACGCAACTCGCGGAGCAAAGCGGCGGCGCGTTCACGGTCGAATTTGTGCGACAACCGGCGGGCGAGCCCAAATCTCCACCCAAACCTCGCGCAGGCAAAGACGGCGATAAGACGCCAGAATTCCTCGCGGCGATGGCTAAGTGGCAGGAGGCCGATAAGCTTTACCAAGTCGCGCGGGCTGCCTGGATGCCCAGTGTCGCTGAGGCCCTGAAACCCCTCGCGCCAGCGAATCTTAAGAATTATGACGGGGTGATTTTCGCGAGCACGACGGGAGATCTGCCTTTGCCCGATAAACAGGGATTGCTGGATTGGATCGCAGAGGGGCATGCGTTCGTGGGGATCCATGCGGCGACCGATACGTTTCACGGATTTCCGGCGTTCATCGCGATGATCGGTGGCGAATTCAAGACTCACGGGCCTCAAGTCAGCGTCTCTGTCCTTAATCAAGATTCAGCACATTCTGCGGTGAAGCATCTGCCGGCGGCTTGGACGGTGTTTGATGAGATTTATCAGTTTAAAAATTTCGAGCGCTCGCAAGTGCGTGGGCTCCTCGGTATGAACCAACATCCCAACGACCACTCGCCAGGCGATTACCCGGTATCCTGGGCCAAAAAATTTGGCGCAGGTCACGTTTTCTATACCTCGTTGGGGCACCGCGATGATGTCTGGGATCCGGCCGCGCTAGAAAAAGGTAAACGTGCCAACGAGGCCGCTGTAGCTATTGCGTTCCAGCAACACGTACTGGGCGGAATCTTGTGGTCTCTTAGCCTCGCCTCCGGCGACTCCACGCCGCAGCCGGTTAAATTAAACTAGGACTTTCGCCTTGGACTCGGGTTTCAAGTGCTGAACAAGGGCTTCAGAATGAGCCGAATAACCTCCTCTGAAGCCTTAGTCTTGAGCGAGGCTTGATAATAGCTGCCGGTAGCGAGGGGCTTGTCGGTGCGGGCATCACGAAGATCGATTTTGATTTCGATCATATAATTTTTGAAATCCCACTCCCAGCGATCTGTGTAACTCACTATCGCATCGATTCCATCGGGCCTCATGGTCGCAACACCGTAGGTGGCATCTCGGCCGAGCGCTTTGAGAGCAGCGGCAATCTGTGCGTCGATCCGGTGGTTGTCGGCGAGGCGGCTCTCTACGTAAATTTTTTTGAAGCGGGTGAGATCTGTGGCTTTTCGGGTGCTCATACCCGTCGCGCAGCCGGAAATTAACAGTGCGCTGGCGAGGAGCGCGAGAATCGGTATCGTACGAATAAGCTTCATGGGTGGTGATAGTGAAAAAGAAAAAGGCCGCCCTGGCGAGCGGCCTGATGAAGTAGAATCGATCTTTGGCGGGTCAGCCGTGCAGGTAGGTGTTCAACAAGTTCTCGAGGTATTCCTGTTTACCCGAGCGCGGCGTGGGTTCGCCGAGACGGCCGAGAACGAGTTTCTCAAGCGACTTAAAGTTGGCTTTACCGTTTTCGATGTCCTGACCGAAGCCCGCGTCGAAGCTCGCGTAGCGTTGGGCGACGAATTGATCGAACTTACCCTCAGCAATGATGCGGCGGGCCAGCTTAAAGGCGAGGGCGTAGGCATCCATGCCGCCAATGTGGGCATGGAATAGATCCTCGGCGTCGATGGACGGACGGCGCAGCTTCGCGTCGAAGTTAAAACCGCCGGAACCGAGGCCTCCTGCTTTAAGTATGCTCGTCATCGCGAGGGTGAGCTCTTTGACGTTGGTGTTGAACTGATCGGTGTCCCAGCCGAGGAGCTCGTCACCGGCATTGGCGTCGATTGAGCCAAGCATTTTTTGCGACGCTGCGACCTCAATCTCGTGTTGGAACGTGTGGCCGGCGAGCGTAGCGTGGTTGGTCTCGATGTTGAATTTAAAATATTTTTCGAGGCCATAGGTGCGCAGGAAGGCGATGCCACTGGCGACGTCGAAATCGTATTGGTGTTTGGTGGGCTCCTTCGGCTTGGGCTCGATCAGGAATTGGCCCTTAAAGCCAATGCTCTTCGCGTAATCGACGGCCATGTGCAGAAACGCGGCGAGGTGGTCCTGTTCGCGTTTAAGGTTAGTGTTGAGCAGCGTCTCGTAGCCTTCGCGACCGCCCCAGAAAACGTAGTTTTCGCCGCCGAGCTCCTGGGTGGCGTCGATGGCTTTTTTTACCTGCGCTGCGGCGTAAGCGAAGACGTGGGCGTCGGGGTTTGTCGAGGCGCCACACATGTAGCGCGGGTTAGAGAAGAGATTCGCCGTACCCCACAGCAGTTTCACACCCGTAGCTTTTTGGAGGGATTTTGCGTGGGCTACTATGGCATCAAGGTTCTTATTGGACTGAGCGAGCGTGGCGCCTTCCGGGGCAATGTCCCGGTCATGGAAACAATAAAATGGCGCTCGGATTTTTTGGAAAAACTCGAAGGCGGCATCCATGCGGACCTTGGCGACAGAAACGGGATCTTTGCCCTTCTCCCATGGACGCACGATGGTGCCGGGCCCAAACGGATCTGAGCCTGTGCCTCGAAACGCGTGCCAATACGCGATTGAGAAACGCAGATGCTGCGCCATGGTCTTGCCGTCGAGGATCTCGGCGGGGTTGTAGTGGCGGAAGGCGAGGGCGTTGGCGCTGCCGGGACCTTCGTAGGCGATGGGCTTGATGGTGGGAAAGTGCGAGGGAGATTTTTTCATAAATACAAAACGACGATTTCTAATTTGGTTTACTCCGCATTCAGGAGCGAGGCGGCAGGTGTATAAGAATCCATATATAAATTTTGATTTTTAACGCCCTTGGCTTCTGGTTAGTTTCATCTTTGAGCTGCCAGATTAGGCTCTAGCCATGAAACCGCCCAAAAAAGTCGCACTGTTGATCGAGACCTCCAACCGGTACGGGCGTGATCTGTTGTATGGCGTGCGGGACTGGATGCGCGAAGGCGAACGCTGGGCGATTCGTTTCACCGAGCAAGGCCGCGGTGCGCCCTTGCCGACTTGGCTCAAGGATTGGCAAGGCGACGGCATCATCGCGCGCGTGGACTCGCCCCAGATCGCGGCAGCGTTGCGCAGAACTCGCCTGCCGGTGATCGACGTAAGCGCGGAGCGATTCAGCTCGGAGTTCTCGCGCGTGAGTATCGACAACGCGGCGGTGGCGCGACTCGCGGCCGAGCATCTGGAGGGAAAGGGTTTTGCGGATTTGGCTTACTGCGGAGACCGGCGGTTTTTGTGGTCGCGGCAGCGGGGGGCGGAGTTCAAGCGCGGACTCGCCGCGAAAGGCCGGCGTTGTGTTGATTTCGTGGAGCAAGCGGCAGGTGGTCGGCCAGGGTCTGACGCGGAGATTCGCGTCATTGCACGCTGGTTAAAAGCCCTTCCAAAACCGGTGGCGGTGTTTGCGTGTTACGATGGTCGCGCGTTGCAAGTGCTCGAAGCCTGTCAATTGCTCGGTTTAAATGTACCCGAACAAGTTGCGGTGCTCGGCGTGGATAACGATGAACTCGTGTGCGAGCTAGCCAATCCACCACTCAGTAGCGTTCAACCCAATGCGCGGCGTTCTGGATACGAAGCGGCAGCGTTGCTCGCGCGGTTGATGCGTGGAGAAAAAAAGTCGGTGGCGCCGACTCATCAGGTACAGCCCGTGCGCGTGGTGGAGCGGCAATCGACGGATGTTGTGGCAGTGGCGGATGCGAAGGTGGCGGCGGCTCTGAAATTCATCCGCCAACACGCGTGCGCAGGGGTGGACGTGGGCGACGTGTTGCGGGCCGTACCGATGTCGCGGACACGACTGGAAGAAAAATTCAAGGCTTTGCTAGGGCATTCTCCACACCGCCAAATCGTACAACAGCGCATCGCACGAGCAAAGCATCTGCTCGCCGAGAGTAAGCTCGCCATCAGTGAGGTCGCCGAGCAGGCCGGTTTTGATACCGCGAGTTATCTTAGCGTCGCGTTTCGTCGTGAGACCGGGTTAAGCCCGTTTGCGTACCGGGCGAAGCACGGAGCGCGTAAGTCAATCTAGGTTGAACGCGCAGTCTTGCCTTGGCGCGCGCTCCTTGGCTGGGTGGGTGGATGCGTATCCCCTCGCTCCTCACTCTTGCCCTCATGACCTCTGTTGTCTCCGCTGCCCCCGTGACTTGGAACTATCCTGCTGCGGAACGAGGTTCCGTGGTGGATAATTATCACGGCACGTCAGTCGCTGATCCTTATCGCTGGTTGGAGGAACTCGATTCGCCGTCAACCCAGTCCTGGGTCGCAGCGCAAAATAAAATTACGGACAGCCTACTCACGAGGTTGCCTTGGCGGGCCAAGTTGAAGGCCCGCCTCACCGAGCTCTGGAATTACCCACGCATCGGCTTGCCCAATAAGGTCGGCGGGCGTGTGTTTTATTCGCGTAACAGCGGCTTGCAGAATCAAGCCGTGTTTTATGTGCAAGAGGCTAAGGCCACCGAGCCACGGGTGCTAATTGACCCCAATATGCTTGCCGCTGATGGCACCGTGGCTCTCACCACCACGGCGGTTTCCCGCGACGGTAAATGGGTCGCATATGGCACCGCTGCGGCGGGCTCAGATTGGAACGAATTTCGCGTGCGCTCGGTCGAGACCGGAAAAGATATTGAGGATGTGATCAAGTGGGTGAAATTTTCCAGTATCGCTTGGACTAACGATCACGCGGGCTTTTTTTACTCGCGTTATCCCGCGCCCCAGATCGTTGAAGGTACGGCCAAAACCTTCAGCAAGCTCGAACATCAACAGCTTTATTATCACCGCCTTGGCACGTCGCAGGAGCGCGACGTGCTCATTCACGCCGTGCCGGATCAGCCCCAGTGGTTTGTCGGCGGTGGTACCACCGAGGACGGACGTTGGCTCGAGATTTCGATTCGACGTGGTTCTTCCTCGGAAAACCTTCTGCGGGTAATTGATCTCGGCGACCCGCGCGCACCCAAGCTCGACGCGCCGGTACTCACGCTGGCGGATAAATTTGAAGCAAAATTCGACGTCATCGGCAGCGACGGCGCGCATCTCTTTGTGCTGACTAACCTCGATGCCCCGCGCAATCGGTTGATCAAAATTGATACGAAGGCGCCAGCGCGGTCAAATTGGCAGACACTGATCCCTGAAAGCAAAGACGTGATCGAGTCCGTCGATTTGATCGGCGGCAAATTTGTCGTTCGTGTCATGCGCGATGCAAGCAGCCGGTTGCTCGTTTATGCGCGCGATGGACGCGCGCTGGGCGGGATCGATTTGCCCGGTATCGGCACGGTCGCGGGCGTGAGCGGACGCGACGAGGAGACGGAGTTGTTTTATAGTTTCTCCTCCTTCACGACACCGACCACCAATTATCGCTACGACCTCAAGGCAGCCCAAGGGGGCGTGTTTCAAGCGCCCCAAGTCGCCTTCGATCCCGCGAAGTACGAGACCAAACAGATCTTCTACGCTTCAAAAGACGGCACAAAGATCCCGATGTTTATTACCCACAAGAAAGGCCTGAAGCTCGACGGCACGGCGCCGACGCTGCTCTACGCGTATGGCGGTTTTAATATTTCGCTCACGCCGACCTTCTCGGTGGCCAATCTCGCTTGGTTAGAGCAGGGCGGGATTTACGCGTTACCCAACCTGCGTGGCGGCGGCGAGTACGGTAAAGACTGGCACCAAGCCGGCACGAAAGAGCGAAAGCAAAACGTATTCGATGATTACATTGCGGCCGCGGAGTGGCTCACGGCGAATCATTACACCGCACCTGCGCACCTAGTGCTCAGTGGCGGAAGTAATGGCGGTTTGCTCGTTGCGGCAGTGATCAACCAACGACCTGATCTCTGCCGCGTGGCATGGCCAGCCGTCGGCGTCATGGATATGCTCCGCTTTCACAAATTCACCGTCGGTTTCGCTTGGACGAGCGACTACGGTTCCAGCGACACGCCGGAAGGCTTTCGTTATCTCTCGGCCTACTCGCCGTTGCACACGGTCAAGAACGGCGGGCGTTATCCGGCGGTTTTGGTGACGACCGCGGATCATGACGACCGCGTGCATCCTGGCCACTCGTTTAAATACACGGCGGCCATGCAGGCGGGCGTCGCGCCCGATGCCGGCCCTGTGTTGGTGCGCATTGAGACGAAGGCCGGTCACGGCGCGGGCAAGCCCACCACCAAGATCATCGACGAGGCAGCGGACAAAATTGCCTTTGCCCTGCATTTCCTCGGGCTTGATCCCAAGTGACCTCAGGTCTAGCTCGGCCGGCCGGCCCAGTCACCGGTCGGCTTATCGCGCTGGGGATGCGCCGATCGGTGTAAGCTGGCTCCAGTCGAGTGGATCGACGTTGAACGCTACACCGAAGCCTGCGACAACGCGTCCGCTTTGCGGGCGCAAGCGGTAGAACTGGAAATCGGGCAACGTCGCCAAGAGTTCGATGGTTGCGCCGAATTTCTCGCGAAACGCGGCGATAAGCCTCTGGTGCATTTCTGCGTCGCGCGCGACCGGTTCGCTCAGACAGGCGAAGCTCAGGCGCGGTCGTGCCCAAGCACTGCGGATGGAACTTTCAGCGGTGGTTAGAAGCACACTGGCGCGTGGGTTCACGCGCAGGTTACGCGTGTGCGCCGCAAGTGCGCTGTTGTAGATCACGAACGCACCGTCGAGGTCAAGCAGCGCAGCGGCCACGGAGGCATCGGGCGTACCGTCGGCCGCAGCGGTGCCGAGAACCACCGTCCAGAGTTGCGCGCGGAGCTCGGCGGTGAGTGCGCGGGCTTGAGCGTGGGGGTCGGTCATGGGTGCTTCAGACGAGGAGGTCTTTGACGACCTTGCCGAAGACATCGGTGAGACGGTAGCGGCGGCCTTGAAATTTGTAGGTGAGGCGCTCGTGATCGATCCCAAAGAGGTGCAAGATGGTCGCGTGTAAGTCGTGTACGTGGACCGGATCCTTGGCTACGTTGTAGCCGTACTCGTCGGTTTCACCGTAAGATAGGCCCGGTTTCACGCCACCGCCCGCCATCCAAAGCGAGAAACAGCGCGGATGATGGTCGCGGCCAAAGTTGTTCGCCGTCATGATGCCTTGGCAGTAATTGGTGCGGCCAAACTCGCCGCCCCAAACCACCAGCGTGTCATCGAGCATGCCGCGATTCTTCAAATCGGTCACAAGCGCAGCGGCTGCTTGGTCGGTTTGTAGGCACTCTTTTTTGATACTCCCAGGCAACGCGCCGTGGTGGTCCCAGTCTTGGTGATAGAGTTGGATAAACTTCACGCCGCGCTCAGCCAGCCGGCGAGCGAGAAGGCAATTGGCGGCGAACGAACCGGGCTTGCGGGCGTCGGGGCCGTACGAGTCCACGACGTGCGCGGGTTCGTCTTTGAGATCGGTGACTTCCGGCACGCTCGTCTGGAGGTTGAACGCCATCTCGTAGTTGGAAATACGGGTGGAGATTTCGGCGTCGGGCGTACCGGCGAATTGGTGTTCGTGCAACTCGCGGAGTCGGTCGAGCGCAAGGCGGCGGTTTTCGGGCGAGACGCCGGCAGGGTTACCGAGATAGAGAACCGGATCGGCGCCGGAACGGAAGCGCACACCTTGATGCTTCGCGGGGAGAAAACCCGAGCCCCACAAGTGCGACATGAGCGGTTGGCCGCGTTTGTCTTTCGTGAGCAGAACAACGAAGGACGGCAGATTGTCACTCGTGCTGCCGAGACCGTAGTCGAGCCAAGAGCCGAAGCTCGGGCGACCGGGAATCTGCGAGCCGGTTTGCATGAACGTTACCCCCGGGCCGTGGTTGATCGAATCGGTGTGCATCGAGCGCACTACGCAGAGATCATCGGCAATCTTCGCGGTATACGGGAGTAAGTCGCTGATCCACGCGCCGCTTTGTCCGTAACGAGAAAACTTAAACGGTGAGCCAGCGATTGGGATCGAGCTTTGGTTGCTCGACATGCCGGTGAGGCGTTGGCTGCCGCGCACGCTGTCGGGGAGTTGTTCGCCGTGCCGCTGGTTGAGCAGCGGTTTGTAATCGTACAGATCGAGCTGCGAGGGGCCGCCAGATTGAAACAAATAAATGATACGCTTGGCCTTGGCGGCGAAGTGAGGGAGGCCGGGCAATGCGGGACGACCAGAAAGCGGAGCCACTGCGGTTGGCGCAGCGGAGGCGTTGCGGCTAAGCAGATCAGCGAGGGCGATACCGCCGAGGCCGAGCGCCATGCGGTTCAAGCATTCGCGGCGACTCATCGCGAGCCAAGGAGCGTGGCCGGTGCAGAGGGGCGGCGGGGTGGAAGGTTGGGACATGGCGAATCAGCGTTTCACGGCGAAGGCGTCGTGGTTCATGAGCGTGTTGACGACGGTGGCCAGGGCCGCGATCTCGGGCGCAGGCAGCTTGGGGTCGCGCGGGGTTTCGCCGAGGGCCAGATGTTTTTCGGCATCTGCAGGATGGGCGTTGAACCACTGGAGTTGTTCCTCGAAGAGCTGGCCTAGGATTTTCTGCTCCGAGGCATCGGCCGCCCGCAAGGTCAGGCGGCGGAAGGCGGCGGCGACAAGCGCGTCGGGTTGGCCAGCATGCGTACGGTAAAGATTTTCCGCGAGGACGCGGGCGGCTTCGACGAATTGCGGACCATTGAGTAACACGAGAGCTTGGAGAGCGGTGTTGGTGGTGTCGCGGCGGGCGACGCAGACGACCCTCTTGGGTACGTCAAAGGCCTCCAGCATCGGCGCAGGTCCGGTGCGACGCCAGAAAGTGTACACGCTGCGGCGGTAGAGTTGTTCGCCTTTACCGGCCGGGGCAGGCTTGAACGATTCGGGTATGTCGTAAGTGAAAACGGGCGGGCCACCGATTTTTTCCACGAGCAGACCACTGGCAGCGAGGGCTTGATCACGGATCATCTCGGCGGCGAGACGATGACGCGGACCGCGGGCGAGCCAGAGGTTTTCGGGATCGTCGGCCATGATCTCGGGCGTAGCGAAACTGCGTTGGCGGTAGGTTTCGGAAAGGACGATGGTTTTCAGGAGGGCTTTTACGTCCCAGCCGGAGCGGATGAATTCACCGGCAAGCCAGTCGAGGAGCTCGGGGTATTCGGCGCGGTCGCCCTGGTTACCGAAGTCGTCGACAGTTTTGACCAAGCCCTGACCAAAGAGCGATTGCCAGAAACGATTCACCGTCACCCGGGCGAGCAAAGGATGACGGGCATCAGTCAACCAATGCGCCAGGCCTAGACGGTTGCGCGGTTGAGCGGCGGGAAAGGGCGGGAGCACGGCGGGAGTATCGGGCGAGACGGCGGCGCCGCGATGGTCGTATTCGCCGCGCTTTAAAATGTAGGCAGTCTTGGGCGTGGGCAGCTCGCGCATTACCATGATTTCTTTGGCGGCGTCGGCGAGTTGAGTCTCGGTCGCGCGGGCGGCGGTGAGTACGGCGACTTGGGCGCGGTAGGTTGCGTCGTGGTTGGCGAGATAGGTTTCAAACCAGGCTTCAGAGGCTGACTCGGCGTTGGCGGTGGGCGCGTACAGGGCGCTAACTTCGACGGCCGTGAGCGCGCGAGCAAAGACGCGTAGGTCGTCGATCAGGCCACCCTTGAAGCCGCGATCGCGGAAACGTTCGCCGAGGTCGATGGTATCACCGCCGCCGCCAGTGATGTCCTTGGTGAGATGGTCGCGGATGATTTCGGTGCGTACGGGTTGGCCGTTGATGAAGATGCGCAGGCCGGCGGCGCGGCTGGAGCCGTCGTTGGAAACGGCGACGTGGACCCATTGGTTAAGCGGAAGCGGATCGACCGCGCGGATGGAGATGGCGTCGCCAGGCCAAAAATGAATCAAAGACCACTTCGGGCGACCCTCTTCGAGGAGGAGCTCGTAGCCGCGGCTGCCGGCATCGGTCCAGGCACGGGAGCGGTGTAAAATAACGGCGCGGTTGGATGCTTCGGGCGTTTGCAGCCAGAGCGAAAGAGTGAACGGCTCGTGGCGGTGGAAGTTGCCGACCTTGGTTTTGACGGCGTCATCGCCGGAGAGTTTGAGCGCTTGGCCTGCGCCGGGACGGCCGGGAACACTGATGTTGGCCGCGGAAGTCATGGCGTAATCGGCGGAATTAAGCGCGTTGATGAAGCGCGCGAGTTCAACCGGCTTGTCTTCGGAGGGTAGCGGTTCGGCGGCGGGTGCTTTGGGTTTGTCGGTCGCGCCGGGCTTGGGTGGAAGCGGCGTGGTGTTGCGTTGATCGAAATCGAAACGCGCGAGTTCATCGCGCAAGACCGTACGGGAGGCGGACGGTTGAGTCAGCCAAGTTAGGAAGGCGTCGTGGCGAGTGTTGCGGAGGGCGGCGAGCTCGTTGACAGCTTGAGTAATCGCGGCGGAGGCGGCGGCGAATTTCTCCTGCTGGGCGGTGTCGCTTAAACGGAGCGCGGGCGTGGGGACCGATTGAGTGAAATACGAATAGAGGCCGGCTTCGTCGATATTTTGAAAGAACGCCGAAAGCGCGTAGAAATCTTTCTGAGAGATCGGGTCAAACTTGTGGTCGTGGCAACGGCAGCACTCCAGCGTGAGCCCCAGGAAAGCCGTGCCAAAAGTGGTGACGCGGTCATTAACGTGGTTGATGCGGTATTCCTCCTCAATCGATCCCCCTTCAGCTTCTTGGGCGTGAAGACGGTTGAAGGCCGTGGCGAGAATCTGATCGTCGGTGGCCTGGGGTAAAAGGTCGCCGGCGAGTTGGTAGGTGACAAATTTATCCCACGTGAGGTTTTGGTTGAAGGCCTTAATGACCCAGTCGCGCCAGGGCCACATGTCACGCTCGCGGTCGACTTGAAAGCCATAGCTGTCGGCGTAGCGGGCGACATCAAGCCAATCCGCGGCCATGCGTTCGCCGTAGCGCGGCGAGGCGAGCAAGCGATCCACGAGTCGCGGCAAGGCATCAGGCGAGCGATCCGCCACAAAGGCATCAATGTCGGCGAGCGCGGGCGGGAGGCCCGTGAGATCAAAAGCGAGGCGCCGGATGAGCGTGACACGATCGGCCTCGGGTTGAGGCGTGAGTTGGCGACGGGCCAGACCGGCAAAGGTGAAACGATCAATCGGCGAAATCGCAGGCGCACGTGCGGAGAAAATCGTCGCGGCGGGCGGGGTGATAGGTGCGAGTGGCTCGAACGACCAATGCGTTTGGTACTTAGCACCTTCGTCGATCCAGCGCTGGAGGGTGGCGACTTCGGAGGGCGTAAGACGGCCTAGCTTGGCCTCAGGCGGGGGCATGATTTCCTCCTCGTCGTTACTCCTGATGCGAAACATCAATTCGCTCTCTGCGCTATGACCGGGTACGATCACCGCGGAACCATCTTTGATGCGGAAGGCGCCTTCCTTGGTGTCAAAGCGCAACTGAGCCTTGCGGCCTTGCTCATCGGGTCCGTGGCAATGGTAACACTTGTCCGAAAGAATCGGGCGCACCTCGCGGCTGAAATCGACCGGCGGCAACGCAGCCGGGGGCGCGGCAGCATGAGCCGCAGCGGATAACGCGCCGAGCGCGAGGAGACGAACGAGGGAACCAAACGAAAGCACGCGCTTATTCCATAGCATAGATGGCCGCTGGCCACAAAAAATACGCAGCGATTTTTCCGAATATTCGCGGCTCAACCACCGGCCTAGCGCACCTGCACCTAAGCCTTTTCAGGGTAAAGGCACTTGCGTGGGGTGCATCAGGTACGCGATGAGATCGGCCACTTCGGCGGGTTTAATCGCTTCAAGCAAACCCTCAGGCATCACGGATTGCGCGGATTCTTCGATCGAAGAAATATCAGCACGCTCTACCGTGGTCGTTTCCGTTAACGAGCGCAGACTGAGCGTGCGTGCGGTCTTGGCGGCAATGAAACCATTCAGCGTGCGGCCGTCTTTGAGCTTCACGACGTTCATTCGGTAATCCGCCGTAACGACGGCGCTCGGGTCGGCGATGTTCTCTAAGAGATACGCTAGGTTGTCGCGGCCCGCGCCGGTCAGATCAGGACCGATATTGCCCCCTTGGCCATATAACTGGTGGCACGCGGCGCACAGATTATTAAAGACCGCGCGACCGCGGCCCTTGTCGGCGGCGGCGAGGGTGGCGGTCGTGAGTTGGGTTTCGAGGCGCGTGATAAGCGCGCGTTTGTCGGCAGCGGGCTCGCGGAGTTCTCCCCAGGCGCGGGTGAGGGCGGCATCGAGCGTCGCGGATTTAAAGCTACGGATTTGGCGCGCGTGAAAGGGTGTCAGGTCGGCGCGTGGGATGCGGCCAGCGTTGATCGCGTTCAGTAACGCTGTGGCGAAGCTCGGTCGTGAGACCAACGCCGCGATGACAGCCGCGCGTTCCGAGTGGTGAAACGCAAGGTAACTCTTGGTGATCTTTTCGCCGAGCGCCGGGTCGTCGAATTGCGTGAGTCCGCGCAAGGCTACGGTATTGAGGAAACGCTCACTCAACACGTGTTCGCAGATCGCACGCAGGTCGGGCGGACGATTCTCAATCAATGTGCGCAAGGCCGCTTGGCGCACGTCGATCTCGGCCTTGGGGTCGAGGACGAGACGCTTGATTTCATCGAGGGCGCGGCCGTCGCCGAAGACAACGTTGAGTTCGCGGATGCGGGCGGCCAGGGCGGGAGTGGCCAATGGGAGAGCAGCGGTGGCGAGAGCGTCCCAAGCGGCGGGCTTCGCGGCCCTTCGCCAACCCCGTAGTCCATCGGCTAGGCCGTTGAGGATGTCGGCTTGAAATGCGGCAGACTGCTGCGCGGCGATAGCGAGTAGGGCGTTGATCGGCGCGGGATTTTTTTCCAGGTCTTCGCTCAAGCGGCGCGCGATCAATTGGCGGGTAATCGGCAACTCGCAAGCCGCAGCGACCCCAGCCAATTCGTCAGCCGTAGCAGGCGAGGCGACCGGAATGAGTCCGTACCAAATAAGGAGCGGAAGGTTGTGATCGTCGGCATCGCCGGCATGGCGAACCAGCGCGGTGGCGAGCGGGACTCGCGCGGGCGCAGGGAGACGTTGCAATACGGAAGCCAGCGAGAGACGGACCAGCGCCGAAGGATCCTCGGCGGCGAGCCGATGAAACTCGGCGAGCACGGCGGTTGCGGGTGCGGGTGCTACGTTGGCTGAGAGCGGACGTTGGCTCAACACGGTGTCGAGCGGCCAAGCGTCACTGAGGAGACGCACGGCCCACGTGCGGACGTGTTCGTCGGCGTCGTGCAGACAGGCGCTAAGAAACGTTTCATCGGTTGCCCCGATACAAAAAAGCGACCAAAGCGCGCGGAGCTTGAGGACCGGTTGCGCGGCGGCGGCGCTACTGTTAAATAAAGTATGCAGTTGCGCGGCGGCGATCGGAGAATTGGCCGCACGGGCCGTGAGTTGCACGCGGGCTTGTCGAACCCACCATTCATTGGCACTCGTGTGCAAGTCGACCAGTTGTGCGATGTTCGCTTGGGCGAGATCGGGCGTGGTCCCACCCGGTGGCTTACCGTAAGTGATTTTGTAGATGCGTCCACTCAAGCGGTTCACGCCCGTGGCGTTGTGGCATTCACCTGTATCACTCCAATCAAGGACAAACACGCCCCCATCGGGTCCATAGGAGATTTCTTGGCCACGAAACCACGGGTCGCTTGAAATGAAGAAGTCTTTACCGTGATGCGCGATGTAACCAGAGCCTTGGCGCTCGAGGATCTCGGCGTTGGCGCGGCGGCCGTGAAAGTTGAGCGTGTAGAGCTGATTGCGAAACGCAGCGGGCCAGTTGTCGCCGAGGTAGATCATCATGCCCACATGGGCGTGACCCCCGCCGTAAGCATTGGCGGCACCGTCGCCGGATTTTTTCCAATTCTGGTTCGTGTCGAAGTGCCAGTGGTCGGCGTGCAGATCAATGAGGCGATACGTGTAGGGATTGGGGTCGAGTGTGTGGGAGCGCGCGTAGTGCTCGCCGGTCGTGTGGTGCCAGAGGTGGCCGTTGACGGTGTTGATGAAAAATAATTCGCCGTGCGCGTCCCAATCGTGGCCCCAAGGATTGGTCGTGCCAGAGCCGAGAACCTCGACGACTTTACGTTGGGGATGATAACGCCACATCGTGCCTCGTATTGGTATGCGAGCCGCCGCGGGTGTGCCGGGCGCACCAAGCTCGCCGGGGGCCGAAGCGCCGCACCGCCCATAGAGCCAACCGTCAGGCCCGAAGCGGAGACCATTGGCGAGGCCGTGGTAGTTTTCGTCGGGCAAGTTGAAGCCATCGAGCACGACTTCGGGCGCACCATCGGGGATGCCGTCGTCATTGGGATCGGGGATAAAGAGTAGTTGCGGTGGGCACATCGCCCACACCCCACCAGGGACGGGGGCGATGCTGGTGAGGCGTTGGAGATCGTCCGTGAATACCCGCCGTGAGCTGAAGTGCCCGTCGCCGTTGCGGTCTTCAAAGATGACGATGCGGTCGCGGAACCGCAGGTCGAACTTCACCCCGCGCTCGGCATAGGTGTAGTTCTCGGCGATCCAGAGCCGACCGCGGCCATCCCATGCAAGACCAATGGGGTTTTGGACGTCGGGCTCGGCGGCAAAAAGGGAAGCTTGAAACCCTGGTGGGAGCTGGATCGCGGCGACGGCCGCGGCCGGGGGCATGGCCGGAGCAACGAGGTGCATCGCCGCACCCGAGTTGGCCGGAGCAGGAAAGGTGGTGCTCGTCGGCGTATCGGCCGCGTGGCCGACCACGGCGGAACTCAAAGCCACGACAAAAAGAAACAAGGGGCGCATGGAAGGGTGATTACCATTCCAACAATAAAGCCGTGCCTGAGGGAAGCGGTAACACGGTTCTGCACCGAGATTTTTAATCGTGGCCTTGGTGGTTTGGTGAAATCGATAAAAGGTTACGCCAGAGACGCCACGGTGCCGGTGGTTTTATTGTCACGTCAGTCTGCCAAAATACCTACGACTTGAATATCTGACACATACAGCTACATTTTGTGACATATCTTCAACGCCGCGCCCAGCGGTTGCACTCCACTTTTTTTGGCGGGTTACCGAGATGTTTTTAGTTTTCCCTTGGAGTGCAGGGTGACTATTGCCCATTGGCATGACATGGTATCAGAACGCACGACGGGCGCTTAAGATCGATCGGGAAATTTTCCTCCACGTGGGCTCACTCACGGTGGCCATTTTGTGGCAACGGTTTTAGGTTAGTCATTAATAGGTGCATTAAGTCAGAATGCTCAGACTTTTTTTCATTGGGTAATTTCAAGACCCAAACTGATCCTGAGCTTGCCGATAGCATGGTCTGCACTACCTTATCTCTATGCCCTCTAACTAGTATCGCTATTTGATCGCCGTCCCTGGCTTACGCTCGGGTCGCACGATCATTGAGGGCACCCGTATCGGCGTGCATGACGTGATAGGCTTAGTGGTCAACGGATCAACCATCGACGACGCCTGCCGCAGTTTCCCTGGCGTGACGCGCGCGCAAGTTTACGAGTGCCTCTCCTATTACGAGGATCATCGCGCCGAGATCGATGACCTCATCGCTGGGCAAATGCACGATCCGCGAGCGTGATCTTCTTCCTCGATCAGGATGTGCCAGATGATCTAGCGCACTGGCTGAGACATCGTGGCCATACCGTTACTTGCCTGCGTGAGGTGCTGCCCGTGACCGCATTGGTTCGGACGTCCTCGCCTATGCCTGCACTCAAGGCGCAATCCTCATTACCTGCAACCGTGACGACTTTCTCGCGTTGAGACCCGCGAGCGAGCACCCCGGCATCGTGATCCTCATGCGTCGCCGCACCCGACCAGCCGAGATTGCCGGGCTACAAACCTTGATCAGCGGTGCTGGTGAGCAGGGTCTAGCCAACAACGTAAACTTCGCCTAAGCGCATCTTAATCTCGCGCGGAAGATTCCAGAATATCGAAAGATTATCGGGTTTTTGGATATAAAGTTTTAGAAACCGAATCGCTCACGGCTACGACATCATCGATGATGCTGCACCCTGGGATTTTGTCGTTAATCGTGTGCCGCTATTGCTTGAACCGGTGCAGCATTATTGAGTCGAGGCTGGTGTGCGCAGGTAAGTGATGACGTCGAAGAAATCGGCTTCGCTGAGGATGGTGTCGAAGGTCGCGGGCATGGGCGAGATGGGGGAGGCGGCGCTGGCCTGGATGTCGGCCGTGACGATGGCAATGTCCGCATTGGTCGCAGGGTCGCGCAGGAGCGTGGTCGCGCCTTCAGTGCGCAGGTTGAGGCCGGAGCGCGTGTCACCGTTTTTCAACGTCACGGTGGTGAGACGAAAGTTGGGGTCGACGTTGCGGCTGGGGTCGAGAATGTCTTCGATCACGCGCTGGATGCTGCGCGAACCGATGCCGTCGAGCGAAGGTCCGAGGTTGCCGCCGGTATTTTTTACGCGGTGACAGGCGGCGCAGTTTTGCGCGAAGACGGTGGCGCCGTGGACCGGATCGGGCTTGGCCGTGGTGATCGCGGCGGTGCGGGCGAAGATGAGGGCGTCGAGCCGTGCGTCTTCGGAGGGAAGGTTTTTGACGAGGGCGGCGGCGCGCTCTCGGACGGCGGCGGGGCGTTGGGCTAAGGCATCAGCCACGTAACGGTGACGGAGCAAGGCGGCCGGGGCACGGCCGGCGGTGACGACCTCGACTAGCTGAGCGGCGCCGACATCGGTACGGGCAAGGCCCATCGCGAGGCCGAGGGCGAGTTCGTTTTGTGCGGTGGGCAGTGCTGCGGCGAGCGCGGCGACACCCTGCGGGCCCGCGGCGGGGAGGGCGAGTTGATCGGCGGCGGCGCGGCGCAGAGCTACCGGATTAATCAGTAGGTTTAAGGTCGTAACGAGGGCGGGTACGGATTCGGGCTCAACTTTGATGGCACGCAGAGCAGAGGTGCGAGTGGTGTTGGCGGCTTTAACGTTGAGCAGTACGGCGCGCAGCGGGGGATTTTTGGCGGGAAAGTCGAGGTCGCGCAGGGCATCGGCGGCACGGCGGGCGAGGATTTGATCGGCTAGACCCAAGGTCGTAACGAGTGTGTGCTGCATCCAGTAGCTGACGGCGGGCGGCAAGGTGCGGCCTTGCTGGCGTGAGGCGGCGGCGAGGCCCTCGGCGAAGGCGAGTTGTTGGGCGACGGGGGCGGTAGCAAGCGAGCGCATCACAGGCTCGATGGTGGTGAGACGATCGGCGGGGAGATGTTGGACGGCGTGGCGGGCAAATTCACCGGCGCGGGGCGAGGCGAAATGGGTGCGCTCGAGGTGGGCGAGGAGAAACTCGGCGACCGCTGGCGTGGGAACGGCGAGGGCAACATCGGCCAGTCGCTCGGAGTCGGCGGGTGTGGCGGAAAGACGCTTGAGCTCGTCGAGTGAAGCGAGGGCGAGCCGGGCTTTAAGGGCCAGACGCAGGGCGTAGATCAATTGAGGGTCCGACTCGGTGGTGCGCTCTTGCAGGGCGAGGACTGCAGGTGCGGTCCAAGCTTGCGGATCGCGGGCGAAGAGTTGCGCGATGACGCGCCACGTGAGGTGTGAGGTCGAAAGATCTGGCGTGAGCAGTGGCGCGAGGAGGGCCTCGGCATCAGCGGGGAGTGTGTCGCGGGTGGCGAGGACGCGGAGGGCGGCGAGGGCGACCTCGCTTGAGGGGCGGGACAAGGCACGGCGGAGTAGTTTGGCGTCGGTGCGGCCGAGGCGCTCGAGCGTTAGAAAGATCGGAAGGGCAGTGGTTTCGTCGGCGGCGGGATCGGATCCGGCGACGAGGCGCGAGGCGGCGGCTTGGAGGTCGGGTGCGGAGGTGAGGGCGTCGGGGCGGGCGAGGAGTTCGCTCACGGCGAGGGAGCGGACAACGTTGTTGGATGACGAGAGATGAGGGACGAGCGCGGCGGTGGGCAGGGCGGCGAGGTTGGGCAAGCTCGCTTGGGGAGCGGAGCCGTCGAGCCCGCGCCAGATGATGCGCCAGATGCGGCCGTGGCCGTGGTCGCGGGACGGATGAGTCAGGGGAATCTCGTAGTGGCCAATGATAGGGTTGTAGAAATCGGCAATCCAGAGGGCGCCGTCGGGGCCGAGTTTGACTTGGACGGGGCGGAAGGCGGGGTCGTCGCTCGAGAGGAAATCGGGTTGGCGGGCGGCGGCAGGAGAAGCACCGTGCCAGTCGAGGCGGTCGCGGTTGATGCGGCGGGTGACGGGGTTGCCGTTGAAGAGATTGTTTTGGAATTCGGTCGGGAAGTTTTTGGCTGAGTAATGCGCGATGCCGGCGATGGCGCTGGAGCCGTGGTCATCGCTGGTAATCGCGGGCGCGAAGCCCAAGCCGTCGTGTTCTTTACTTATACCCTCGTAGAAGCCACCGGGCACGAGGAGGTAGACGGGCTTTGAGTGAGAGTCGGCCGTGTAGATTTCACCGCGGCTATCGAAGGCCAGGCCGAAGGGATTCGTCTGGCCCTGAGTGACAAGCTCGAAGCGGGAGCCGTCGGGGCGGAAACGGTAAGTGTTGCCGCTAGTAAGTTTTACTACGCGGCCTGATCGGTCGGTGACCTCGGAAGGGTTGGCGAAGCCGTGGGTGCCGTAAACCCAGCCGTCCATCCAGAGCCAATAGTTAGATGACATGCCGTGGGTGTCGCGGAAGCCGAAGCCGTCATAAAGTTTCTCGCGAAGATCGGCGCGGCCGTCGCCATCGGTATCGGTCAGGCGCCAGATGGCCGGTATAGAATAGACAAGGACCGAGTCACCCTTGGCGCCGGGGGCACGCGGAAGCGGAAGGACGCCGACAGGGATGTTAAGGCCCTCAGCGAACGTGGTGACGTGGCGGGCGCGCCCGGTGGCGGGATCGAAATCGGAGAGAACACGAATAGAGTCGGCGCCGTGTTCGGCGGGTTCGGGCGGTGCTGAGGCGGCCCGAAAGGCGATGCCGTTTTCGCTCCAGTGTTTGTCAAAGGTAGGGATTACTTGGTCTAGAGCGTCCCGACGCGCAGGCCACGGGTACAGCGTAGAGCCGGTGACCCAGACGCGACCGGCGGCGTCGAAGGCCACGTTGAGCGGTTTCTGGATAGCTGGCTCAGCGGTGACGAGTTGGATTTCAAAACCGGGCGGGAGGTGAAAGAGGGCTTGGGATTGCGCGGGCGAAAGCAGCGGGGCATCGGGCGCATCCCCACGAGGATCGGCGGCGTGGAGGAACGCGACAGCAGTGATACTAAATAACAATAACGCGGCGCGGAAAATGGAGCGGCTCATGGGGTGGCGTTGAACTTCGGGGTAAGTGGTGGCGCAGGCAAAATGAAAGTCATGAGAATTGATTGGAGTCGGGCGCGGGGTGCACCAGCACAAAAATCCCGGCCGCTTGAGCGGGCCGCAATGAGCTTGAAATCAAGATTAAAGCTTGGAGCGCCCATCAATACAACAGGCGCACGCCAAGCGTGAAGCTACGGCCGGGCAGTGGAGCGATATCCTTGAGAAACGACGTCGCAAGACGAGCGTCGGCGTTGGCCAAGTTTTCGGCGCGGGCGAAAAGTTCCAGGCCCATACGCGTATCCTTAAGCCCCATGAGGTAATAACTCGCGTGGGCGCCGACCAAGGTGTGCTCGGCAGTGGCGGTTTCCTCGGGGCTAAAACGGGTTTGCCGAAACGTATGGTGCGTCTCCGCGCCGAGTGCCCATTTTACCTGTGTGTAAGCAAAACCCAGCCCGAGGCGTGCGGCGGGAATACGTGGCAGCGGCTCGTGATCGGTTGTCTGCTCCGCATGCACGGTGTCGGCGAGGAGTGACAAGTGAAGACGTTGGCCGGAGCGGTCGATGAGGTGCAGTTGGACTTCGGCCTCGGCGCCATAGAAGAGCGCGGCTTTGGCTAGGAATTGGTAAATAGGAAGGGAGGTTTCGCCGGTGCTCGCCGGGTAAGACTTAAAGGTGCCCGTGGCTTCGGCGTAGTAACGCCGCAAATCGCGTTGCTCGAAGACGAAATGCTTAAAACGATTCACGAATGCACCAACCGAACCCGTAACAAAGCCGGCGCGCCGACGCAGCGTGAGCTCTGCGCCGATGGAACCTTCGCGGTCGAGCCCCGCGGAGCCGATCTCATAGGCGCCCGTGCCGCCATGGGGACCGTGGGAGAAAAGCTCCTGTGCGGCCGGAATGCGCTCAGAAGCCGAAAGCGACACGCCGATGGAAAAATCTTTCGCCGGATAATATACAGCCCCAGTAGAAAAACTCAGACCTTGGTCGGTTCGTTTTTGTCCGGACTTAGCGTCGTAACCCGCGTAGGGTGCAAGATCGTCGGCGACCTCCCCAAGTTGGATGCGTTGCCGTTCGTAACGCGCGCCGAATTCGAGCGAGAGGGCGGGAGTGATTTTGAAGGATTCAAGGGCAAAGAGGGCGTGGCTAGTGGTGAGGCTTGGAGGGGTGACGACCTCTTGGCCAACGGCGGAGAAATCACTACGGGTGGTTTGATAGCCTACTGTACCGCTCAGCGCGCCAAGATTTTTTTGGATGAGTTCGACGCGGCCCTCGTAAGCGTGGTTGTCGAAGGTGGTGTTGGCGCGACCGCTCGTCGAATCGATCTCTGCGTGCGTGTAATCGGCGAGGCCGAAGCGGAATTTGGCGTTTTTAAATACGGCGAACGGTTGCGTAAGCTCACCCCGCAGATCGACGCGGCGCTGTTTAAGATCTATGCAGATGGGCTCGTCCACGGGCACTCCGTAAAACGAGTTGTAGGTGTTTAACGCCACGCCGAAGTTGCCGATCTCGCCAAAGCGCGTGACTCCCATGGAGAAGTTTTTAGTTGTGCGCGCGGAGTTCGATAATGTGCCGTAGTGGCTCGGTTTTGCGGGATCGGCGTAGCCGGGAATGGCGACATCGTGGGTCTCGCTGCTCAGGCCGTTGACTTGGACCGCCGTGGTGGCGTTTCCAACGAGGGTGGAGACGATGCTGGTATGCTCGCTGGCGGCGGATTCGTAGCGCAACTCGGCGCGGCCGGAGAACGGCGCGGCAGGGGCGGTGGAGGGGATGCGATTGTCGATCACATTGACCACGCCTCCCACCGCTGAGCTGCCGTAGAGTAACGTCGCCGGACCGCGCAGCACTTCAATGCGCTCGACTAGGAGCGGCTCGATGCTGACGCCATGATCGGGGCTGACGCTGGAGGCATCGAGCGAGCCCACCCCGTTGTCGAGCATGCGAACGCGTTCGCCGCCGAGTCCGCGGATGATTGGGCGACTGGCGCCAGGACCGAAGTAAGTGCCGCTCACTCCCGCAGTATCGGCTAGGGTGGCGCCCAGGGTGGCCGCAGCGCGGCGGTGGAGTTCATCGCCGGCGAGAATCGATGTGCCTTGGGCCAGATCGAAGCCCGTTTTGCCATCAAGTCCAGCGGTCACGAAATAAGTTTCCAGCGGATGAATGTCGGAGTGATCGGGGCCTTTTTGGGCCTGGACTAAGGTCAAAACACCGAGAAAAGAAAGCGGCAGAGAACGAAAAAATAACATGGGAGGATAAAACTGAGTTTTGAAACGTAACCGGACGACCTACGCCGCAGCGTAGGGTTCTTTTAGTCATAAACCACCTAAGCGCGCGCTTGCGCCGCAGGGAGATGATCCTAACGCAAACTCAGACTAACGGCGGGCCTCGCTCCGGTTGATGCAGGTAGCGAGGTGGGCTAACAAAAATCTCGGAATGCAGACTGAACTCCGCGGAGAGGTGCGCTTGTGGCGATACGACTAGGGCAAGCGCCGCGGGCGCTGCGGTGACACCCGCAGCGAATAACGTGACGACGCAGCCCTCGTCTGGGGCGTTGGCTGCGGTGGATTCGTTGCTGTGGCCGTGTAAGGCCGTGTGTAACTGTGGGCTGACGGCGAGCACCATCAGCAACAGCACTAACGCCGCTGCCCCGAGTGCCACGAGCCGGTGGAACAGATGGAGGGTTGACGATTTGGAGGGCAAGATGCTCACGACTCGAGGGTCAAGAACGAGATTAGGCCTTAGGCGTCAAGTGCGGCGACGTTGTAAGAGCGTGACGATGAGCAACAGCGCGAACGACAGGGCGAGTAACGTCGCCGCGAAGGCGTGGGCTGAGGCGTAATCTAGGCGCTGGACCTCGTCGTAGAGCGCGATGCTGGCGACCTTTGTCACTCCGGGGATCGCTCCGCCGATCATCAGCACGACGCCGAATTCACCCAGCGTATGGGCGAAGCCCAAAGTGAGGCCTGCGGCGATCCCTCGCCACGCGAGCGGTGCGTGCAGGCGAAAAAACACGCGCCACGGCGAGGCGCCATGAGCCGTGCCCGCCTCGAGTAATTCGCGCGGCACGGCGCGCAACGCGGCTTGAAATGGCTGCACCGCGAACGGCAGTGAGTAAAACACCGAGGCAATCACGAGTCCGCTGAACGTGAAAACCAACGGTTGGCCGGTGAGGTCGCGCCACCACGAGCCTGGGGGGTGTTGAGGCGATAGACCGACCAGTACGTAAAACCCAATGACCGTGGGTGGTAACACGACGGGCAAAGTGACGAGCGTTTCGAGAAACGGCGCGAAGCGCGTGCGCGTTGTGTTGAGCCAGTGCGCTAGTGGCAGGCCGATCACACCCAGGATAACTGTTGTGATTGCCGCGAGTCGCAAAGTAAGCGCGAGCGATTGCCAGAGCGCTGGAGCGAGACCGAGGAACGTGGCGGAGGATTCGGGCAAGACGGTGAATGAGTAATGGTAACCTTCAGCACGGAAGGCCGCGCGCTCAACGCTGAATGACTAGTGGGCGGAGGGTATCGGTGGCGAGTAGCCGAAGCGAGCCAGAATGGCCCGCGCGGTCGCAGATTGCAGAAACGCGAGGTAATGCCTAGCGGCCGGATTAGCGGCGCCGCGCGTAGTCAAGATGGCTCCTTGCGTGAGCGGCGCGTGGAGCGTGGCGGGCACCTCAAGCCAATGGCCACGATTTTTTAAAGTCGCAGAAAGAACGAGCGACAGAGCGACGAAGCCTGCATCGGCGTGGCCACTTTCGATGAACTGGGCGGTTTGTGCGATATTTTCGCCGAAGACGATTTTGGGTTGGGCATCGCGCCAGAGGTTGAGTTGAGCGAGAGCCTCCTGCGCGGCGCGGCCGTAGGGCGCGGTCGCGGGTTGGGCTAGGGCGATTTTTTTAACGGAGGGATCGCGCAGCGTGGCGGCGATATCGTTGAGCGGGAAATCGCCGTGCAAGGTCCAGAGGACCAGGCGGCCGGTTGCAAACGGCGTGAGCGTGCGGGCGTCGGCCTGACCCGCGGCAATGAGGGCGTACGGATAATCCAGATCAGCGGAAAGGAAGACGTCGTACGGCGCGCCGTTTTTGATTTGTGCGACGAAAGTACCCGAGGCGCCGACAGCCGTGGTTACCGTGATCTCGGGGAAGGAGGCGCGGTAGGCGATATTTAGGGCTTCAAGGGCATAGACTAGGTTGGCGGCGGCGGCGATCGAGACGGAGGTGGAAACCGCGCTGGATGTCGGCGCCGCGGCCTGCGCCGGGGTGAGGGCGTGAAACTTAACGATTAGCGTGAGGATGAGGCAAAATCGAGGCATCGACGAACACCTTGAACGGATGCTTCCGGGCTGGCCACGCGAAAGGGAGAAGGTTGTGGTGACGGATATGGCTGCGCCTATTTTTTTACCCTCGGTGACGGTCTTGAGTGGCTTCCTCGGAGCGGGGAAGACGACGCTTTTACGCCATCTACTTGGGCAGGCGGCGGGGCGAAAGTGGGCGGCCGTCGTTAACGATGTGGCGGCGGTCAATGTCGACGCTCAACTTGTGGCCGGCGCCGGCGCAGCGCGCGTTGTAGAGCTGGGAAATGGCTGCGTGTGTTGCACCGTGCGCGACTCGCTAGCCGAGACCATGGCTGAACTCGCAGCACAAAAAACTTATGACCACATCTTGGTGGAGACGACCGGGGTGGCGGAGCCGCGCGCTGTAGCAGACCTGTTTACGCGCAAAAATACGTTTTGGCGCAGTCTCGGTGATTTCGCACGACTAAGCTCGTTGGTGACTGTGATTGATGCACGGAGTTTTTGGGCAGAACAGCGTGCTAGCCGAACTCGCGCGGCTGGAAACGAAAGCACCCGCGGCCCTAAACCGATCTTTGAACTCATGGTGGACCAGGCGGAGTGCGCGGATGTACTCGTCCTAAATAAATGTGATTTGTTGGACGAAGCGGAGCTAGCCGAAGTCGAGACGATCTTGCGGACCTTGAACCCTCGGGCGGAGGTGGTGCGCGCCGAGCACGGTCAGGTCGCTAGCGAGTTTTTGCTGGAGCGCGTGCGCTTCGATACGGACAAGACCGTGGGCGCGGCGCAGTGGTTGCGGGTGATGCGTGGGGAGACTGGTAAGAGTGGAGATGTCGCGACGGGGTTGGGCTTAGCTCAATCAGGTCGAGCGAACGCGCTCCAACTTAAGGCGCGGCATGAGCAGTCCTATGGGATCACGAGTTTTGTCTACCAGGCGCGTCGGGCTTTTTCGCGGGACAAGTTCGTCGCTTTACTGGACGGCGGATTGCCGGCGGGGTTGTGGCGCGCGAAGGGTTTTTTTTGGTTAGCCGAGCAGCCCTCAGATATCGGGTTTTTATCGGTCGCGGGCGGCGGTGTACGCCGAGAATGGGTCGGTACTTGGGCGGCGGCGCTGCGCGAGAGCGGTATCATTACGGAGGCGGAAATCCCGGCCGCGGCGCGCGCGAAGTGGTCGCAGCCCCACGGTGATCGGCGCCAGGAATTGGTTTTTATCGGAACCGGGCTCGACGTCGGGGCTTGGCGTGCAAAGCTCGATGCATGCTGGGTGTGATTAATCGTGAATTTTTTTGGAAACTCTGGACGCGATCGCGCGTCGGATGCGCCGTGGTTTTAAATTTCAAAAAATTAGGGCAATACTTAACCTGGATAATAGCTGCGGGTCTTGCTGGTGGGCTCGCTAGTGCCTGCCTGCGCGCGGCTGAAAGTGTCGCCGCGGCGCCGGAGGTGTTGATCTATGCTGATGGAGATCGGGTGCGCGGAAAATTGGTCGAAAAAAGTAACAAACTCTGGGTGTTTCAGTCAGAGAAGTTCGGTTTATTAAAAGTTCCAGTCGCGCTGGCCCACGTGGAGACGGAGGCCGGCTTACTCGCGTCGACTTCGCAGGAGGTTAAACCCTCGGTTAAGCAACAGCCGTCTGCGCTCGCCGCGGTTGCTGCGACCAAGCCGAAGCACGAGGATCCGGATGACGTCGAGCTGGTAGGTTGGACGAGGTTCACCCCGATGGCCCTCACGCAGGCAGTGCGTGAATTTTTCGGGCCCTGGAAGGGACGTTTTTCGATTTCGGTGGAGGATGTCACCGATGCTTCCAGCCGCAACACGACGTTGTTAGAGTTGCATATGAAGCGGACTTGGCAGCGCGACGAGATAGATGGGACCTTGCGCTATGATTTTTCACAGACGGCCCACGTGACGACTAAGGATCTGATCAAGCTCACGGGTTCCTGGCGGCGAGATTACGCATATAAACTCTTTAGCGTTTATCGGCCGACCAGTGAGTATAACCGCGCCTTCAAGGGCTCAGACGGCGTCGCGGCTAATTACATGCTCTTGCAGCAGGAGATCGGTGCGGGCGTCATTGTGTTCAGTACCCCCCAGCGAAAGTTGCGCACGGGATTATCGGAGAATCTTTTCGATGTGTGGATAGTAGCCCCGTACACTCGTCATACATCTCAGACCTCGGAGTCGATCTTCGCCGAGTTGGAATGGTCTTTACCCTGGAGGTTGCGCCTGACCGAGCGTGGGGTGTGGTACCCGCCGTTTCGTAGCGGCACGGATGGTTGGGAAAACCGTTTGGAGTTGAATAAAAAACTCACAGAGACTCTCAGCGTGGCGATCCGGCATGAGACGCGTACCAACAACCCAGATGTGCGCATTCAGGATTACACCTTGCTGCGGCTTCTGGTGGGGCTGGATTTTTAAGCTCAGGCGTTGGGAGCTGGATTGGACGTGCCAAAAAATCGTGTCGCCACATGGAGCACGGCCCCAACGCTGCAGTGAACTTATTTTTCATGTTTCCTCGAATTTTCTGGTTATTTTGCGCCTTAGGTTTGGGCTTCAAGGCGACCGTGTGCGCGCAATTAGCGACGGTGCCTACGCAGTTAGGGACCGCACCTGCTACGAAGTTATCACCGGGTGAAACGACCACGGTAGATTTGCGCACCTTGCTTGGGGTCCCGGGAGTTACAGGTCAGGTGATGCAATTTGAGACGGTGCGCGGCACCTTTAACGCGGAGTTGCTGGCCAATGACGCGCCCAAGACCGTGGCGAATTTTCTCAATTACCTAAATCGCGGCGCCTACGCAAATAGCATTATCCACCGATCGGTCCCGGGGTTTGTGATCCAAGGCGGCGGATTTACCTCGTCGGGTAACCTCGTGACGGCGATCTCGGCCGATGCACCGGTGCAGAACGAATTTAAGCTCTCCAATACCCGCGGCACGATCGCGATGGCCAAAACCGCGGCTGGGCCTAATACCGCTACTAATCAGTGGTTTATAAATTTAGCTAACAATAGCGCCAATTTGGATAACCAAAATGGCGGCTTCACGGTATTCGCGCGCGTTTTGGGTAACGGTATGACGGTAGCTGACTCAATCGCCTCGGTAACCGCCTATGACGTCAGTCCCCAACTGGGAGCCGATTTTACGGCCCTACCTTTGATCGGCGGTAACCTCAATTCATCAGCCCTCGTTGTCATCCGTACGATTACAGCGATTCCGGTTTATCCTAGCTTCATTGGGGAAAAAGCCGTGGTTACCTATTCGGCCACGAGTTCCAACGCAGGTGTGGCAACGGGCACCGTGAATGGGAGTACGCTTACGCTCACGGGCGTGTCGGCTGGTACGGCCAACATCACCGTACGCGCCGCCGATGTGAATAACAGTGCCGCTCAGGTCGTTTTTTCGGTGTCGGTAGCGGCGAGTACACCGGTTATCACCGCCCAACCCGTCAACGCCGTGGTTGCGAGTGGACAAATGCTCGCCCTGAACGTGGCGGCGACTGGCTCGGGCCTGACTTACCAGTGGAAACGCGTTGTAAGCGGTGCGAGCGGCGTTCTGCTCTCGGGTGCGACAGGACCTCAGTACATTTTGGATAAAGTTTCGGCGAGCGAGGCGGGAATTTATTACTGCACGGTCACCAACTCCGCCGGCACAGTGGATAGCGCGGGCGCGATCATTGCCGTGCGCTCGAGCGGAGAGTCGCGTTTGACCAATGTAGCCGTACGCGCGGCCTTGGATGCGGGTCAGGTTTTGATCGTGGGGTTTTCCACGACGGGTAAAACTGATCTGCTGGTGCGAGGTGTGGGCCCGAAACTGGCTGATTTCGGCGTATCGGATTTTTACGCCGACCCGCGGCTTGAGATTTACGATGGCGCGGGGGTGAAGGGCCTTACGAATGATTCTTGGGACGGGGCTTTAGCTACGACCTTTCAGAGCGTTGGAGCGTTTCCGCTCAACGCCGGGAGTAAGGATGCGTCGTTGGTCACTTCGGTAAACGGCGCTTCAACGGCTCAACTCAAGGGCACAGATAGCGGCGTGGCGCTGCTGGAGGTGTACGCGTTGGGCGGCCAGTCGGCGCCGGCGCGGCTGAATAATGTTTCCACAATTAACCGCATCGGCACGGGCGGAAACATCTTGATCGCGGGTTTTACCGTGAGCGGGGACGTGGCGAAAACCTTGCTCATTCGGGGCGTGGGGCCGAAGTTGACCTCCTTCGGCGTGAGCGGGGTATTGGCGGATCCGAAGCTGGAAATTTATCGCGACACGACGTTGTTGGCGGCGAACGACGATTGGAACGAGAATGTGGCGGCGGCGACTCCGGGGTTGGGTTTCCCACTCGATGCAGGCAGCAAGGACGCGATGTTATTGGTCACCTTGCCGCCAGGCGGTTACACCGCGCAGTTGTCGGGCGTAGGCGCGACGACAGGCGTCGGCTTGATCGAAGTTTACGAAGTGCCGTGAAGCAGGAGGGGATTAGAAACCGCGGGCCTGCATCGCGCGGCCCAGCTCTTGCATGAAAGCTTGGGCGTCAGCGGGCGAGGGGCGGTAGCCAGGTTGGCTGATCTCGGTGAATCCGGGCCGGTACTGTTGGTCGATGATCCACTTGCCGGTTACCCCATCGCTGAAGGTGACGGTCCCCCCGGCGATCGCGCCTGGAATGAGCGTTACTGCGTCGACGACGACGGTGACGGAACTGGGGCCGCCGGGCGCGGCGGGGCTGGCGTTATCGCCGATTGGGGCCTCGGGCGCTTCGGCGTCCACGCTTGCTGAATCGGTGTCCCCAGCAGCGAGATTTTGCTCGGCCGTGGCCGCGGGCGCTGCTGGGGCTTGGGTGACGTCGCTGGCGTCGACCTTGGGGGCGGGGTCTTTGAGGGTGAGGTTCAGATCGTCGACAAGGAAACGCACGTCCATGTAGGTCATGGAGATTTTGAATTCCTCGCGGAGCTTTTTCTGCACGGCGGAGAGGTTGGCGCCGTCGGCGATCCAGGTTGCGACAGTGGTTTTTTGCGCGGGGGTGAGGGACATGGTGAAAGGGTGAACGTAAAGATAGGAACGACGACGTTTTTTAACGGCGGACCCTTAGGTTCGCTGAAGATACTCTTAACCGTTCCGCTCAGACTTTCAACTGCGCGTTAACGCGACAGTTGAGTTTTGAGAAATTCCACACTGCTGCGCGTGGTGGCATCTTGCTCCATCATGTTGTCCACCGCTTTGCAGGCGTGGATAACGGTGCCGTGATCGCGACCACCGAACGCATCCCCAATTTCCTGAAGGGAGTGTTTGGTGAGCGTGCGAGTGATGTACATGGCGATCTGCCGGGGGATAGCGATGTTGTTGGGCCGACGCTTGCTGGTCATGTCGCTATGGCGAATCTGGTAGTGATCGGCGACACGTTTCTGGATAGTCTCGATGGTGAGGATCGTCTGCGCCTGTTCCATGAGCACGTCGTGCAGGAGGTGTTCCGCGGTGGCCAGATCGATGGGCTTATGCGTGAGCGCGGTGTAGCTTGCGACCTTGATCAGCGCGCCTTCGAGGCGGCGAATGTTCTTGGTGATGTTCTGCGCGATGAAATTGATGATCGGTGCGGGCAGGTCGCATTTGAGGGCGGCGGCCTTGGTGCGGAGGATGGCGATACGAGTCTCGACGTCGGGCGATTGGATGTCGGCAGGCAGACCCCATTCAAAGCGGGAAACTAGGCGGGCTTCGAGTTTTTGGATTTCAGAGGCTCGCCGGTCACTGGAGAGCACAATCTGTTTACCCGATTCAAACAGATCGTTGAAGGTGTGGAAGAATTCTTCCTGAATGCGCTCCTTGTTGGCGAGGAATTGAACGTCGTCGAGAAGCAGGACGTCGGCGTGCCGGTAGCGCTGGCGGAATTTGGTGAGGCTGTTCTCCTGGAGGGCCTGGATGAACTCGTTCGTGAATTTTTCCGTGGAGAGGTAGGCGACGCGGGCTTCTGGGTTACGGCCGAGGATGGCATGCCCGATGGCGTGCATCAGATGGGTTTTGCCCAGGCCAGTGTCCCCGTAAAGGAAGAGTGGGTTGTAGGCTTGAGCGGGGGCTTGGGCGACGGCTAGGGCCGCGGCATGCGCCATTTGATTGTTGGTGCCGACGACGAAATTTTCGAAAGTGTTGCGGGGGTTGAGCGAGCCGGGCGCGGGACCGCGGTCGTCATAGCGCGTGGACCTGCGGGAAGAGCCGGCCGTAGCCCGGCTACGCGCAACCGCACTATCGGCTAGACGTTGCTGGTCCGCTGGGCCTGAACGGGCCCCGGTGGTCGTGAGTTTGACGGTCACCAGGCGACCAGCGACGAGGCGGAGACGCTGGGTGATCAGATCCAGGTAGTTGTCGTGAATCCAGATGGAGGCAAATTCGTTAGGTACCCCGAGGGTGATCACGTCGTCCGTGGTCTCCAGGCTTACGACCGGTTCAAACCACATATGGAACACATCTTCCGGGAAGAGCGACTTGAAGTCGGCTTTCACGGAATCCCATAAGTTGGGGGTTTGAACGGAATTGGGCATGAGCGGGCTTAGAAAGTGATTTTATTCACAGGCGGCCGCCGGGGGCACTTTTTAGCACATTCACTCTAGGTTGCATCCGAGTTCAGTTTATCGGGAAAGGGGGTGGACGAGCCAGCAATGAGGACAGCAAAACGATTAATGACGTTAAGTTGTTGCCGGATAAGTGATAGCCAGGGCTATCAAGTCGATCTAAACGGGATGAAGCAGAAAGGAAGTGTGAAAGAGCTTTCGGACGGGCCTAAAGACCTGAGGAAGGGGTGGACTAACGGCGATGAAAAAAAGTATGACAAGACGAACTTTCAGGAAGTTTTCGCCAAGTTATTCACAGGTGAATTGGGCATAACTTTTTGATTTTTTACGTTGCCACCGCGCCACAAAATTTCGCTCACCACAGGAGCGCGGGAAATCAGTAATGCGTTTCGTGTTACAGGTGTCCTTTTCCAGAGGGAAATTTAGTGGATATGAAGTGACGAACAGGTGACGAAACAGTGACGGAAGTGCGTTTCCGGATACGAGAGGGGTGCTCCGGGATCGTCCTTTGGGCCCTCCGGACCCGCTTTTAGATGAACTACCATCGCCCAAGCCTAAGCGGCTATGGACGAGGTTTCGCAGCCGG
>JBAWZQ010000002.1:0-264529 GCA_037142955.1 Opitutaceae bacterium
CACCGGCTGCGAAACCTCGTCCATAGCCGCTTAGGCTTGGGCGATGGTAGTTCATAGTGAAGCTCATCCAATCAGCCATAGGTACGAAAAACCCAATAGCTTCAAATCCAGGCGTGGGTGCGCTAGCAGCTTAAAAGATCATTGGTTTTTCAGGATTTAACTTGCTGAACGTTAATGAGCGTTTGTGATCGTTTGAGCTCAATCAAAAATGTTCGCTCATGAACGCCAATTGAAAATTACCGCGCTGCTTGAGCAGCGGCGCCAGGCTGGCGTCATCAGTTTGCAGCGCGAGCTCGGGGTTTCAGCGGCGACCTTACGACGCGATCTCGCCCACCTCCAACGCGTGGGGAAACTCGTACGCACCCACGGCGGGGTGTTACACACCGCCTTTCACGCGGGCGAACCGGCCTTTGAGCGGAAGGCACGCGCGGCCACCAAGGCCAAAGCGCGTCTGGCCAAACTTGCCCTTAGTCTAGTGCCGTCGGGCGCCACGGTTTTTGTCGATGCGGGCACGACCACCCTTGAACTTGGGCGGCTGTTGCTAGAGCGCGATGATCTCACGATTTTTACCAACTCGCTTCCGCTGCTTAATGTCCGCCGCGCGGGCAAGGCTGCGCTGATATCAGTGGGCGGCGAGATGCGAGAAATCAGCCGCGCCCTCGTCGGCAGTCTGGCGCTGGATTGGCTGAGTCATCTGCGTTTCGATCTCGTTTTTATCGGTGCCTCAGCGCTCGACGCAACGCAGGGCGCGAGTACGACGGAGCTGCTCGAAGCGGCCATTAAACGCGAGGTTATCGCGCGCGCGCGCCGCGCGATCTTGCTCGCTGACCACACAAAATGGACGCAACGAGCGCCGATCGGCTTCGCTGCGTGGAGCGTTTTTTCAGATTTTGTCACCGATCGACTGCCGTCCCCCGCAGTCAGCGCTGCATTGAAGCGTGGTTACGTGAAACTTCACGCTGTCGCCAAAACCACATCAGCTTAATTTTCAAAACTATGAAAACCGCCCGCCTTCATCGTCTCTTTAATCCCAAGACTGGTCGCTGCTTTGACGTCGCACTCGATCACGGGTTTTTTAACGAGCCCTCGTTTCTCGCCGGTATCGAAAACCTGCCCCGCGCCATTGCCGCGTTGGTCGACGCCGCGCCCGATGCGATTCAGCTCACGCTTGGCCAGGCCGCGCATCTCCAAAAACTACCCGTGCGGGGCAAACCCGCCCTCGTCCTGCGTACCGATGTCGCCAACGTCTACGGCACTCAGCTGCCGCGCACGTTGTTTTCGCGCCTCATCGCCGAGCCCGTACTCCAAGCCGTGCGGCTCGACGCGACGTGTGTCGTCGTAAATCTTTTCAGGATTCCGGAGCAGCCCGAAGTCACTGACCAGTGCATCCAAAATATCTGCGCACTTAAACCGCTTTGTGATCACTACGGAATGCCGCTCATGATTGAGCCGCTGGTTTTCCAGCCTAATGCCAAGGCGGGTGGCTACATGGTTGATGGAGATCCTGTGAAAATCATCCCGCTGGTGCGCCAAGCCGTGGAGCTTGGGGCTGACATCATCAAAGCAGACCCGACTGATGATGTTTCGATTTATCACAAAATCATTGAAACCGCCGGCGGCGTGCCGGTCCTCGTGCGAGGCGGGAGCAAAGCGCCCGAAGCTGAAATTCTTGCGCGCACGGCGGCGCTGATGGCGCAAGGTGCGGCCGGTATTGTTTACGGTCGTAACATCATTCAGCACCCTCGTCCTGCCGCGATCACGCGGGCGTTAATGGCGGTCGTGCACGACGGCGTTACACCCGAAGCCGCCTTGAAATTTCTTGCATGAGCACTGCCCCTACATCCTTCACAGCTTCGGCCCAATCGGTGCGAGTTGCGGTCATCGGCGCCGGCCTCATGGGCCGCGAAGTCGCCAGTGCCTTTGGCCGCTGGTTCGCCCTCCTGGATTGTCCCGTACGGCCTGAGCTCGTTGCCGTATGCGACGTCAATGCAGCGGCGCTCGATTGGTTTCGCCAAGTGCCGACGGTGCGTCACTTCGACACCGACCACCGTGCGTTGCTTGCGCGTTCTGATATCGATGCGGTTTATGTCGCGGTACCGCACCATCTGCACGAAGCCATTTATCTCGATGTGCTGCGGGCGGGCAAAGATCTCTTCGCGGAAAAGCCCTTTGGTATCGATCTGCCGGCGGCGCGTCGTATCCGTGACGAAGCGAAGCGGCTTGGACGTTTTGTGCGTGTTTCCTCGGAGTTTCCGTTTTTACCCGGCGTGCAGCGTGCGTATCAACTGGCACGCAGCGGAGCGCTTGGGCGCATCATTGAAGTGCGCTGCGCGTTTTTGCACTCGAGTGATCTCGATCCCGCCAAGCCGATCAATTGGAAGCGCCAGAGCGCGTATTGCGGTGCAGCCGGCGTGATGAATGACCTCGGGCTCCACGTCGCGCACTTACCACTGCGGCTGGGTTGGAAACCGACTAGCGTATACGCGCAGCTTCAGAAAATTTACACCGAGCGGCCCGACGGAAAAGGCGGGGTCGCTGCCTGCGATACTTGGGACAACGCCGCGCTGCACACCCACGCGCAGATCGGTGGGCACGATGTTCCGCTCACGCTGGAAATGAAACGCCTCGCGCCGACCGAGACCAATACATGGATCTTCGAGGCGCTCGGGACAGACCGTGGTGTGCGTTTTTCCACCAAGGAGCCCAAGACGCTCTGGCTCTTCCGTCGGGACAAGGAGCAGTGGTGGGAGAAAACCGATCTCGGTTTTGGTACGCCTTTTAAGACCATCACGGGCCATATCTTTGAGCCAGGTTTCCCCGATATTTTGCAGCAAATGTGGGCGGCGTTTCTCGCTGAGCGTGCCGGATTACTTGGCGACCGCTTTGGTTGTGCCACGCCCGACGAGGCCGTCGCGCACCATGAAATCTGGGCCGCCGCGCTTATGAGCCAACGCGACCAAAGCGTTGTCTCGGTTGGGTAAACTGCATCTGCCTTCATCATTCTCTATCCTAAACTTCATCCTCATTTTATCATGCATCGCTCCGGCATTATCTCAGGCGGCAATTGGATCGTTGATCACGTAAAACTTATCGACAATTGGCCGCCGCAAGACGCGCTCGCTTCCATTCTTGCTCAATCCGACGGCAACGGTGGTTCGGCTTACAACTTGCTTAAAAATCTATCACGCCTCGGCGCAGGATTTCCGCTTGAGGCCATCGGACTCGTTGGGGACGACGCTGATGGCCGTGCTATTTCAGCGGATTGCGCCGCGCACCGTATCGACTCGACCCAACTTCGCCGTGCTCACGATGTTGCGACCAGTTACACCGACGTGATGACGGTACGCTCGACAGGCCGCCGTACGTTTTTCCACCAGCGCGGCGCTAACGCGAAGCTCGCGCCCACGCATTTTGATTTTACTGCGACCAAGGCAAAATGGTTTCACCTCGGCTATCTATTGCTCCTCGACACGCTCGATGCGCTTGGGGCTGACGGTCGGCCAGCGGCGGTCGAAGTCCTCGCTCGGGCGCGTGCCTCGGGCTTGCTGACTTCGGTTGATTGCGTGAGCGAATCGGCGGGACGTTTTCCCACGCATGTCGCGCCGGTGCTGACTGAAGTCGATGTGCTTTTCGTTAACGACTATGAAGCAGAACAACTCACGGGCATCGCGCTTGGTCGCGGGACGACACTGAATCGTGGCGCGGTCGAACGTGCGGCGCAGGCGCTCATCGCACTTGGAGTACGCGCCTGGGTCGTCTTGCATTTTCCTGAGGGCGTTTGCGCCTGTTCGGTGCGAGGCGAGATCGTGTGGCAAACCTCGGTGCGCGTGCCGACGGCTTCGATCGCGGGCACGGCGGGCGCGGGTGATGCTCTTGCTTCTGGCATTCTGCTTGGCTTGCACGAGGAATGGCCGATGGCGCGAGCGCTCGAATTGGGGGTGTGCGCCGCGGCCGCTTCGCTGCGCAGCCCGACGTGTTCGGATGCCGTGGTGACGGCGGGCGAATGTCTCTCCTCGGGCCGCGCCTTGGGCTTTCACGCGTTACCCGCGTAAGGCTAGTTTTAATAGACACGAAATGCTTGAGGGTGAAATCCTTCAGGCATTCGTCAGTCCTCGGACTTTAGCACTTAGAGTGCTGAGGTGCACGGTTCAATTAGCTCTTGTTGGGCCAGGCGGGTGGGGGCGGGAGGGTACGGCCCTTGGTTTTGAGCTCTTCGAGAATAACCTCGATGCCTTTGTCGAGTTGTTGATCCTCGCCGCGGAATTCGCGGGCGGGGTCGTTGTCGACTACGATGTCGGGATCGACGCCGTGGCCCTCGATGATCCAGCTCTTGCCATCTTTGGCGTAGGGCGCGAATTCGGGTTTACGGAGGTCGCCGCCGTCGGTGAACGGCAAGGTGCCGGAAATGCCGACTACGCCGCCCCAGGAACGTTTGCCGATGAGTTTGCCGAGACCGTTTTCGCGGAAGCGATAGGGGAACAAGTCGCCGTCAGAGGCGGAGTATTCGTTGAGCAAAGTGATTTGGGGTCCGAGGAGCATTTGAGCGGGATTAGTAGAGGGGGTGCCGTTGCGGCGGATGTTGATCATCGTGAGTTCGCGTTGGAGGCGCTCAATGATCATGGGTGAAACGTTGCCGCCGCCGTTGCCGCGGACGTCGATGATGAGGCCCTGTTTATTGAGCTGCGGGTAGAATCGGCGCACGAACTCGTTGAGGCCTTCAGAGCCCATGTCAGGGATGTGCAGGTAACCGATTTTTCCGCCAGTTTTCTGCGCGACGTAGGCCATGTTTTGGGCGACGAACTGCTCGTAGTAAAGTGGGGCCTCGTCGGCGATGGGAACGACGGTCACCTCGCGCGCACCTTCGTCGGTGGGCTGGGCGTTGACGCGGAGGACGACCTGCTTGCCAACACTGCCGATGAGAGCCGTGTAGATGTTGGCGAGATCGCGGACGGACTGGCCGTTGACGGCGAGAATGTAGTCGCCGGCGCGGACGTTGACGCCGAGCTCGGTGAGTGGAGAACGCGTCTTGGTCTGCCAGTTTTCACCGGGGAGAATTTTGTCGATGCGATAGGCACGGCTGGCGGTATCACGGGAAATTTCGGCGCCGAGGAGACCGGTTTTGATGCGTGGGGCTTCGATGCGATCGCCGCCGCCGACGTAGGCGTGGCCAATGTGCAGCTCGGATATCATTTCACCAATGAGGTAGGTGAGATCGTTGCGCGTGGATACGGAGGGAAGGAGCGCGGCGTATTTGGTGCGCTGAGCGGGCCAGTCTACGCCGTGCATGTTGGGCGCGTAAAAGAAGTCGCGCATCTGGCGCCAGCTCTCGTTGAAAATCTGCGTCCACTCGGCGGGGCGATCGAGACGGACTTCAAGGCCGGAAAAATCGAGTTTGGCGTCGGGCTTGAGCTCAACTTTGGCGGAGGGCAGGTCGATGAGGGAGTAGTCGCGACCGGAGCGGATCAGCATTTTTTTGCCGTTGGCGGTGATTTCGAAGCCCTCGAAGTTACCGAGCTCAGTTTCTTTTTTGGCTTTGAGGTCATAAAGGGCGACCACGGGTTTGGTCGCAGCGCCGCCGCCAAAACCTTCCCCGCCACCACCGCCGCCGGAGGGGCCACCGGGGGCGCGGCGGTAGTAGATTTTTTCTCCAACCATGGTGATCGAGCCGTAGTTGGAGGGCGCAATGGGCAGGCCGAGGACGCGGCCGGAGAGACCGTCGGCATCAATCTTGACGGTGACGGCGGTAGTTTTTTTCGGAGTGGCTTTCGGGGCGTCGGATTTTTCGTCGGCCGGTTTTTTTTCCTCATCTTTGGCGATGGCGACTTCGTCGCTTTTCGGAGCGAAGGGCGAGGTGGTGTCTTTGGCGAGCGCGACCATATAGATGCGCTCCATGTCGAGATAGGCGTGATTCCACTCGGTATCGGAATAGATGGGGCGGTAATCACGGGCGGAGGCGAAGAGGAGCCATTTGCCGTCGTCACTAAAATTTGGATGGCTGGAATCGTAAGAACCGTCAGTGACGGCGAGTGTCTGCTGTGCGGCGAGGCCGTAGAGCATAATTTTAGCAAGGGTGCCGCGTTCCTGTTTCACGTAGGTGACCCACTGCGAGTCGGGCGCCCACGAGTATTGTTGAATCGGGGCGTCGGGGTTTTCGGCGACGGTGGTGATGGCTTTCGAGGTAACGTCGATGAAACGCAGGCGTTGTTTGCGGTCACCCCAGAGCAGTTTTTTGGAGTCGGGGGACCAATCGAGGGCGAAGGGATAGGTGTCGTTGTTGGACGTGAGTTGAATGGCCGGGCCCTTGCCGTCTTGCGGGCGAACGTAGAGTTCAAATTCGCCGGTGGCATCCGAGAGGTAGGCGATCCATTTACCGTCGGGCGACCACCGGGCAGAGCGTTCGTGCACGCCCTGAGTCTGAGTCAAATTGCGCGTGGGCCCGTCTTTAGCGGGTACGGTGAATACATCACCGCGGGCGACGACGGTGACGCGTTGGCCATCGGGTGACGGGGAAACGCTGGCGATAGATTTGGCGACGTTGGTGAGGGCGGGCCGGGTCGCGGCGAAGTCTTCACGGATGGTGATCGGCACGGCGGAGGATTTCTCGGTGGCCAGGTCGAACTTCCAGATCTGGCCAGCTTGTTCGAAGACGATGGTTTTACTGCCGAGCGAAGGGAACTTCACGTCGTAGTCGGTGAACTGCGTGAGCTGCTTAGTCTGTTTTGTGGTGAGGTCGTAGCTAAAGAGGTTAGCGCGCGGGGTGCGTTCGGAAACGAAGTAGATTTTGCCGTTGCTCGCCCACATGGGGAACAGGTCTTGGGCGGGATTATTGGTGATGTTTTCGAGGGCACCGGATTTTAGGTCAAAGATCCAAATGTCATCGGCCATGCCGCCGCGGTATTGTTTCCACGTGCGGAATTCGCGGAAGACGCGGTTGTAGGCGATCTTCGTATCATCGGGTGAATAGGATACAAAACCGCCGCGGGGAACGGGTAGTTGAGTGGGGACATCGCCTTCGAGACCGACCGTATAAAGTTGGCCAATGAAGGGATTAAACGAATGCCAGCGGGAGCGAAAAACGACCTCTGCGGCGGTGTGGCGCCAGCCGAAGACGATATTGTTGGGTCCCATGCGATCGGCCAAATCGTCGCGCTCAAGCGTGGCGGAGGTTGTCAGGCGCTTCGGGTTGCCGCCGGTGGCAGGCATGACGTAGACCTCGGTGTTGCCGTCGTATTGAGCGGTGAAAGCGAGTTGGGTCCCGTCGTTAGAATAGCGCGGGAAGATTGCGTAGCCGGGCGCATCGGTGAGGCGGCGTGCGGTACCGCCGTCGACTGATACGGTGTAGAGTTGGCCGCCGTAGGAGAAGGTGATGGCTTGCTCGTTGGTGGCCGGGAAACGAAGAAGGCGAGTGGTTTCGTCTGCCGCTATCACGAATGAGGCGGTGGTGGCGATTAGGGTGAGGCTGGCGAGCAAACGTAGGGTATTTCGCATGAACAGAGACAATGAAAGCCGTCGCCACGGCCAAGGTAAAAACGCCCTTAGCGGGCTAAGCGCGGATGAATCGCTCTTCAACTCGATTAAAGCCGCGCGTACAGCGCGGGTTCCTCTAAAACCTGGAAGGCATGCCTGAGCATGAAGTTGGGCAAACGAAGGAAGAGACCCGCGTTGACATTCTCACGGTTCTAAAGGGCCTGGTTTTCACGCCGTCCACTGCAATAAATAAGTCACACACACGGCTGCGCCAAGTAACACCTTTTATTTGATAAAGGAATTTTATTAAGTAATTATATGTAAATAAGTATTACATACAACAAATTCATTACCATGACCAATTTCGCAACCGTCACCGCCAAAGGACAGACCACCATCCCCAAACGCTTACGCGACAAATACGGCATCACGCTCAACGGCAAAGTAAAATGGGTTGAACGCCCGGATGGACTCCTCCTGCAAAACGCGACATCGAGCGTAGATGAGTTGGTCGGCCTGCTCCAATCTTCGATTCCATATGCTGGTAAGGATGCTGAGCGCGCCGCTGTCGGCAAATATCTAGCTGACAGACAAACGGGTTAAAATCCTATGAAGCCGACGTATCTGCTCGACGCCAACATCATCATTCGATTGCTCCGAAACGACCACGCTGTGCATAGCGCTAAAGCAACCGAGCTTTTCAAACGCGCGGCGACTGGCAAAATCGCGCTGGAAATTTCCGCCGTTACCGCCTCAGAAGTCGTCTATGTGTTCAATTCCCTCTATAAGGCTGAACGCGCCAGCACGGCCGACGCGGTGCTTAGGGTTCTCAACCTGCCGGGCGTGAGTGACGCTCACGCCCCGTGGCTAGCCGCCGCTTTAGAATTATACCGGGACACCAATGTTGACGCTCCGGACTGTTTTCTTGCGGCGCAGGCAAAACACGCAGGCAAGGGCATCATCTCGTTTGACCGGGACTTCAGAAAATTTCCAGGCGTAACGACCCTCTCGCTCTGATGGCGGCTGTAATAAGTGACTCTGTTACTCTTTACATTTGCGCGGATGTGTCTCTGTTACACTCATGTCAACCAGCGCAGTTTTCACCATCAAGCAACTCCACGACGATACCGGCCCGTTGGTGCGCCGCGCCGGAAAGTCACGACGGCCCATCCCAATCACCGACCGCGGCGAACAAGTAGCGGTCTTGGCGAATCCCGGCCTCCTGCGACCTCAGCGGCGCGATCGTGTGTTGTTACCGGAATACGAAGCGATGATGGCTCAATCGCCTAGCGACGACATCCAGGGTGCACTCGACGAAATACGCGGGGATCGCTAACCATGATATTTTGCGACACATCGGCTATCGCCAAACTCTACCTCGCCGAGAAGGAATCACCAGTGGTGCGATTGAAACTTGAAGCGGAAGACCAGGTATATATATCGGAACTTGGCCGCGCTGAACTCATGGGTGTATTCCATCGCCAGTTGCGCGAGAAGAAGTGGAGCCGCGACCAGTTCATGATCGCGATTCGCCAATTCACTAACGATGATCTCGGTGGCTTTTGGTCGTGGTTGCCGCTGGACGGCATGATTGTCGAAGCAGCAGCAAAAACCTACACTACGTTACCCAACTCAGTTTTCCTACGGACTGCGGATTGTCTCCATCTTGTCACTGCGATTTACCACGGTTTCCCTGAAATTTACACCTATGATACGCATCAAACTGCAGCAGCGATCGCTCTCGGTTTAAAGCCGCGTACGGCTTAATCCCAAACGGAACGTTTTAACCGCAGCATGGCCAAAGGCACGCAGCCATGAAAATTAAAGACCGAGGTGATGAAGGCGCCTTGGCTTGGAGGCCAAGGCTAGCCGATCAGCAAATCCGGCGCGGTTAGTACCTCGGCGTCGATCCAAGGACCAAGCCAGTTGGCTGGCTTGGTCCCAAACGGAGTTACCCGCGGCGATGAAGGGCTGTCTCGCGCAATACGTTCGTAAATAAATGACCGCGGTTGTCCTGCTACGGGGGCGAGCGGCGCGGTCAGACTTTCGGTGTCCTCCCTAAAAAAATCACACGCTCTCGAGCAACTTGTAGAGGCGAGCGACCATGGGTGTCGCATCTTCAAGCAGACCGGCGCTGATGAGGGAATTGTCGAGGATTTGCTCGGCGACGAGTTTGGCTTTCTCGGGCGCTGCGGTGTGCGTCTCGAACAAGCGCTTCATTACGACTGAGCGAGGGTTGATCTCGAGGGTGACCTTCACGGGTTCGTCGGCACCATCTTTTTTCATGGCCTTCATCATGCGACGCATCTGCGGGGACATGAATTTGTCGGCGTTGACGGCTAGAGCTGGCGAGTCGACGAGACGGTCGCTGGCTTTGACCTCCTCGACGCGGGCGCCAAGGGTTTCCTTGAGCCAAGTGGTGAGTTTTTTGGTATCGTCTTCACTAAGGGCGCCCTCGGGTTTCGGGATGTCGGAGAGTTTGACGTCGGCGTGATCGGCGGCGGTGAGTTTCTTGCTCTCGAACTCGCGAACGTTGCTCATCACGTACTCATCAACGGCTTCGTAGCAGAAGATGACCTCGAGGTTGCGGGCTTTAAACCCTTCGAGATAGGGGCCGGATTCGAGGGCAGCGCGGTTGGGGCCGACGAGGTAGTAGATCTCTTTTTGATCTGCGCCCATGCGACCGACGTAATCGGTGAGGGAGGTCGTTTTGCCCTTATCGGTGAGGGAAGATTCGAAGCGGAGCAGTTTGGTGAGTTGCTCCTTGTGCGTGTAGTCCATCGCAGCGCCCTCTTTTAGGAAGATGCCGAATTCGGCGTAGAATTCGTTGTAGGTGTCGGGGCGGGCCTCGGCTTCGTCCGCCAGGAATTTAAGAAAGCGCTTCGTGACGACCTTGTTGAGTTTCTCGATGAGGGAGCGGTCCTGCATCGTTTCGCGGGAGATGTTGAGCGGGAGGTCTTCGCTATCGATAACGCCCTTCATGAAGCGCAGCCATTCGGGGAGAATGTCCTTGGGCTTAGCGTCGATGAGGACCTTGCGGCAGTAGAGGGAAACAGAGGCCTCGAGACGGGACATGCCGAATTTTTCGGAGTTGTCCTTGGGCACAAAAAGCAGGGCGTTGATGGCGAGCGGGGCGTCGGCGCTGAAGTGTAAGCGCAGGCGGGGTTCGTCGTGGGCGTGAGACTGGAATTTATAGAACTCGGTGTACTCTTCGTCCTTGATCTCGTTCTTGGAACGCAGCCAGAGCGCCTGGATGGTGTTAATGCGTTTACCGTTAAGATTGATGGGGAACGATACAAACGCGCTATAGCGCTCGAGGATTTCTTTGATTTTCCAGTCTTGAGCGTAGTCGCCGCAGTCGTCTTTGAGTTCGATTACGATTTTGCAACCACGGTGGAGATCGGTGGCCTCCTCTACTTCATAGCTGCCGGAGCCGTCGCTCGACCAGACGTGGCCGGCTTCGCTAGCGCGCCAGGAATGGGAGTAAACTTTGACCGACTTTGCGACCATGAAGGCCGAGTAGAAGCCGACGCCGAACTGGCCGATGAGGTTAGTGTTCTTGGCGCCGCCTTCGCCGAGGGCTTTGAGGAATTGCTTAGAGCCGGAGTGTGCGATGGTGCCGAGGTTCTCGACCAACTCGGCGCGGGTCATGCCGATGCCGAAATCTTCAATGGTAAGAGTTTTGGCTTTGTCGTCGGTGGTGACGTTGATTGCGAGCTCGGCCTTATCCTCGAAAATGTCTTTTTCGGTAATCTGTGTGTGGCGGAGTTTCTCGAGCGCGTCGGAGGCGTTGGAAACTAATTCGCGGACGAAGATTTCTTTCTCTGTGTAGAGAGAATGGATGACGATATCGAGGAGCTGTTTGATCTCGGCTTGGAACTCGAATTTTTGCGGAGCGGGCGTAGACATAATGGGTGTGAAGTTAGGTTAAAAGGTGGTGGTGGGAAGCGTTGAAAATGAAATGAGCCTGCTATTTTAGCAGGCTCGGGAAAAAATCAAGCGACTCGTACATTATTTTGGAGCCAAAGATTTCAAAGCAGTGAGAGTAACCGGCCCAATTAGGCCGGAAGCTTGGAGCGGCCAACCGCTGGCGTCAAAGGGTTGGTAGTTGATGTTTACGATGTTGGAGTCGCGCATGATTTTCCAGGGTATTTTACGCTGGTCCATGTCGCGGATGCGATTGGTGGCCAGGTTGGTTACGTCAAGTTCAAGGACGTTGCGTCCGGGTTGCAGGAATGCGCCAACGCGCATACGAAAGGGCAGGCTCCAAGCGGTGGTGACGGGACGGCCATTTAGAAGGACGCGGGCGGATTCGCGAACTTCGCCCAAGTCGAGGAGCCAGTCATCGGCGGCGTTCGTGGGTGCGGTGAATTCGAGGCGGTAACGTGCGGTGCCGCCGAAGCGTTGGGCTTCGCTGCCGCCTAGGGAGGTCCACGATAGGAGCGAGTCAGTCTCGATGGGGGGTGGAAGTTCTGGGCCTCCTTGAAGGAAGGTGATTTTCCATAGGCCACTAAGGGTGAAGGGTTTGCCGGCGGTTTGACGGTAAGGCCAAACGGTGCCTGGGGCGAGCGTAGGCGAAGTGCGGAGTATGAGAGATTCGCCAGGGGCTAATTGAAGATACACGCTCTGATCGCGGAGGGCGGCGCGGCCTTGTTGGTCATTTAATGGATTGAGGAGGCTGACGGTGGCGGCGGGCACACCTAATTTTACCCAACCCTCGAAGGGTTGGGCGCCCAGGTTGGCGATGAAGTAATCGTGGGCGCCAGGGCCGGAGGAACGCCGAATGAAGTTGAGGCCGGCCTCGGCGAAGCTTTCGCGACGGACGTGAGGGGCGACGGCGGCGAGCACCTCCGCGTTGACGGTAACGCGGGGGCGGAGTTGTTCGAGTGCGGTTTGGAACGATGCTCGACGCTCGGACAAGCGGCCGAAGCCCGGCACGTCTTCGGGAAGTTTTTCAAAAACTATTTTTGCACCGGCGGCGGCGAGAGCGGCGAGTTTCTGCGCGGTGGCGACCGGCATGCGGCGAGTTGCGGGGACCAAAAGGACGCGGTAACGGGTTTTGCCTCCCGTGAGGAGCGCGCCGGCATCGGGGAGAGTTTGCAGGAGTTGTGCGTCAGAGATGTAGTCGAAGGTGTAGCCCTTGGCCATGAGGGCGCGGGCGATTTTTCCTACGGGTTGGTCGGGGAGCCATTTGACGTTATGAACGGTGAAGGTTTTGACGGTGCCGGCTTCCTCGTCGAGGAGGTCTGCAAAGGGCCAGTAAAGCAGGATGTCGTTGTCGGGCTGACCGCGCTGGAGAATGGATTGGACGCGGGCGACGTAGTGGTTGAGGGCGCTGAAGTCCTCCCACCATGTGTTGTTGGGATTGAATTGAGTGGCGGCATAAAAAAGCCAGCCGGGCCAGGGGGCATCTTGAGGGGAGTAAACGGCGCCGTGGTAAAAAATGTGGTTGATGCCGTCGGTAAAAATGCGGTCGAGCTCAGGCTTCACGAAGGCGAGAGACTCTTTCCAGTGATCGCGCAGCCACGTGGCTGTTTCGCTAGAGGCGAGGGGGTGGCCGGCGACGTGCGAGGCGGAAGAGGCGAGGCGAACGACGAGGGATTCGGGAAGGTCTTGGTTATTGTGGGCGATGTCGGCGAGATCGCGCCGGAGGCCAGGTATAGGAAACGGCGTGGAACCAAAGATCTCGGTTTCGGCGATATCGGCGTTGGCGTAGAGATCTAGGAGATTACCGGGGGCGCCGTGGCTTTGATTGCGCACGATGTAGCCGTGATCATGCGACCAATTTACCCACGCTCGCAGGTAGCTGAGGTGGAGCTGGGCGAGGGTCTCGCGGTAGTCGCTCTTGATGCGGCCGAGGGTTTCGCGGCTGAGGCTTGCTGGATCGAGTTTGGTCAAATCTGAAGAGGAACGCGCGAGTAAGGCGGGGGCGTAGTCTTGAATATCGTAGCCGTGCATCTGGCGGAAAACCTCGGGGAGCTGGGTGGTCCAGTTGGCCCCGTAGTATTCGAAAGAGTCGTGGAATTGGCCACGGACGAGGCCGGGCGGGAGTTTGTTGGCGGTGAAGGACTGGTCGAATTTGGATAAATAACGGGTCACGGCCTCAGCTGAGTAGGGGTCGAGTACGAGACCCTCGCCGCCAGGGGCGGGGCGCTTCACGGCTTGTCGGGTGGGTTCGCCGACGATTTTGCCGTTTTTGAGGACAGCTTTGGTATTGGCGTCCGAGGGGAGGACGGATGGACCGCCGAAGGGCCATCCGGTGCCCGTTGCCATATCGAGGCCGAGGTTGAGGCGCTTGGTTTCCCGGCCCGTGTGTTCGAGCATTGCGACCCATTGTGGCGAGAGGTAATCGATGTAGCGCGCTTCGTAACCCTTTGCTCCGTAGATGGGTGTGACTTCGACGCCACCAAGGCCGGCCGCGGCGAACTGTTCGAGTTGGCGTGTGAGGTTGGGCTGGTCTACGGCGCTGCCTGGCCACCACCAGCGCGTCCACGGTTTGTTGTCACGGGTGATCTCGGGCCAGCCGAGTGGTGGTGTTTCGGCGGCGGGCAGCGCGGTGCGGAGCGCGATAAATAATAATGCGACATAGCAGCGGGGTAAGAGGCGCATGAAATTTAAAACTATATTTGTTTTAGGTACGGGCAAACGGACCTGAATCGGACAGTGGGAGAAATCGACCCGCGTGGACTGCGCAAGTGTACGATTAAACACGTTTAGTTTTTCTCGCCCCAGATTTTAGGAATCTGGAAAGCAGGATCACGGGGCTGAACTTTCGGCGTAATGGCCTCTGCTGCGAATATCGCGTAGCGGGCGCGGAGTTCAGCGACTTTGGCGGATTGAGTGGTGGCTAAATTAGTTTTTTCGTAGGGGTCTTGGACGAGGTTGAATAACTCTACCAAGTCTTCGGCTGATTTTTTCTTCTTGGATTTTTTGGTGGCGGCGGGAGTGGGATTTTCTGTGTCCTCGCTGTCGTTCGTGCTGCCGTTGAGAACGAGTTTCCAGTCGCCCATTCGGATGGCGCCGCTAGTGGGGGTGGTGTTCAGCAAGATGGCTTCGTGTGGGGACGGTGTGCCTTCGGTGATGGCAGACCAAGCGTCGCGTCCATCGAGCGGGAGCTTTTGTTCGAGAGAGGCTCCAGCGAGCCGGGCGAGTGTCGGGTACCAATCGACCATATGTAGTGGCGCATCGACGGTGCTGCCGGGTTTGATGTGGCCGTCCCAGGTGGCAAAGGCGCAGACGCGTACGCCGCCCTCGTAGAGCGTGCCTTTACCGGCGCGGAGCGGGCCGTTGCTGGTGACGCGTCCTGGTGAGGGGCCGCCGTTGTCACTGGACCAAACGATGAGCGTGTTTTGGCGGAGGCCCTTAGCCTCAAGGGCGGCAACGATTTGGCCGACGGCTTCGTCTTCGGCAGCGACCATGCCGGCGTACGTACGACGTGGTTCTGGGAGCGCTACGTAGGGTTTTTTGTACTTTTCGGGGACTTGGTGAGGTGCATGAACGGCGTTGAATGGCACGTAAAGAAACAGGGGTTGATCGGCGAGTTTTTCGTGAATCAGGCGAACCGCTTCGCGTGCGATCAGGTGAGTCGAGTAACCTTCGTCGTGGTTGACGCGGTCGTCGCGGTGCCAATCAAAACCACCGTCTCTTTCGTGGGTATAGTAATCGATGTTGCCGTTATAGTGGCCGTATTGGTGTTCGAATCCACGGCGGGTCGGCAGGTACGCAGGATCGAAGTGACCGAGGTGCCATTTGCCCGTGATAGCAGTGGAGTATCCGGCGGCTTTGAGCATCTGCGGCAAAGTGCGTTCCTCAAGCGGCAGCCCGTATTGGGCCCAGGGACGGACGACGCCTACTTGCAGGCCGTGGCGCATCGGATATCGCCCAGTGAGAAAGGCCGCGCGCGTCGGAGAGCACACCGGTTGAACGTAAAATTGCTCAAGTTTGGCGCCGGCGGCGGCGAGTCGATCTAGGTGCGGGGTCTTGATTTCAGGGCTGTGCCAGCCGACGTCGGCCCAGCCGTGATCGTCCGAGAGAATAAAAACAATATTGGGGCGCGGGGCGGTGGTTTTATTTGTGCTCGCGGGCGCGGCGATACTGGGCGCTAGGGCGGGGATGAGTAACAGGAAAAAAGCGACGGGCGATTTCATGGCAGGGTAGGGGTATATAAAAACGTCGCTCCATTCCCGACGAACCATGGCGGCGGGGTAACCCCAGCTGCGCTTAGCCGCCGAGGTAGGTGGCTTTGAGCTGCGGGTCGGAGCGAAGTTTTTTGCTCTCGCCCGCCATCACGATACTGCCGGTCTCTAGGACGTAGGCTTGTTGGCTGACTTCGAGCGCGAGGTTGGCGTTTTGCTCGACCAGCAAAATCGTGATACCGTGGCTTTGGTTAATCTCCACGATTTTCTCGAAGATGGTGCTGATGAGGCGTGGGGCGATGCCAAGAGAGGGCTCATCAAGCATGAGGAATTTGGGGTTACCCATGAGGGCGCGCCCGATGGCGAGCATCTGTTGTTCGCCGCCCGATAGGGTGCCGGCGGTTTGCTTCAGGCGCTCTTTCATGCGTGGAAATACGCTGAAGACATAGTCGCGATTTTTGGCGATCAGGGCTTTGTCGGAGAGGAGGTAAGCGCCCATCGACAGGTTTTCATCGACGGTGAGATTGGAGAATACCATGCGACCCTCGGGCACGTGGCTGAGGCCACGGGCGACGATTTGGTGTGCTGGGAGTGCGGTGATGTTTTCGCCGAGGAATTCTACTTTGCCGGTCTTGGCGCGGAGTAGACCGGAAATCGTGCGCAACGTGGTGGTTTTGCCTGCGCCGTTGCCGCCGATCAGCGTGACAATCGCGCCCGCGGGAATGCTAAACGATATGCCGCGCAAGGCGCTGATTGAGCCGTAGCTGACGTGAAGATCGGTGACGGTGAGCATGCTCAGTGGTGCGATAGGGCGGTTTGGTGGTCTTCGCCCAAGTAGGCTTCGATGACTTTTGGGTCGCGCTGGATTTGGGCTGGGTTGCCTTCAGCGATCTTTACCCCGTAGTCGAGAACGGCGATGCGTTGGCAGACCCCCATGACGACTTTCATTGAATGCTCCACCAGTAAGATCGAGAGATTAAATTGTTTTTGAACCTGCTGGATTAAGCGGACCAGTTCGACCTTCTCGGTTGGGTTCATGCCGGCGGCGGGTTCGTCGAGGAGAAGCAATTTTGGTTTCGTGGCGAGGCAGCGGACGATTTCGAGGCGACGTTGTTCGCCATAGGGAAGGCTCTTGGCCGGCGTGTCGCGGAAACGGCGCAGATTGAAGATATCGAGGAGCTCTTCGGCGCGGTGCGTGATGGCGGCTTCGTCGGCGCGGAAGCTGTTGCCGCGGATGAGTGCCTGCACGGGGCTCGTGCCGCGATGGAGGTTGCAGGCGACGCGGACGTTGTCGAAAACGCTAAGGCTGCCGAAGAGCCGGATGTTTTGAAACGTGCGTGCAATGCCCAGAGATACGATCTCGTTGACGCGTAGACCGGCGAGGGGCGTGCCGTTAAATGTGATGGTACCATCCGTGGGTTGATAGACTCCCGTCATCAGATTGAAGACGGTGGTTTTGCCGGCGCCATTGGGGCCGATGAGGCCGACGAGCTCGTTGTCACCGACGGTGAGATCGACGGCGTTGACGGCTGTAAGGCCGCCGAAGCGAATCGTGGCGCGGTCGAGCTGGAGGAGTGGGGCGGGCATTAAAGTTTCGCCTTTCCAAATTTGAAGTTAAACAAGCCCTGTGGCCGCGCGAGCATGAGTACGATGAGCATCAATGAATAGATGATCATGCGGTATTCGGCGATGGGTCGCAGTAGTTCGGGTAAAAGGGTGAGGAGAATCGCAGCGAGGATGACGCCGAGGGTGTTACCCATGCCGCCAAGAATAACCATGACCACGATCTCGATACTCTTCGTGAAATCGAAACCCGTGGGCGTGATCGTCATTTTAAAATGCCCATAAAGTCCACCCGCCGTGCCGGCAAAAAACGCGCCAATCACGAAGGCGACGATTTTGTAGCGTGTGGTGTTTAGGCCCACGGCTTCGGAGGCGATCTCATCGTCGTGAGTGGCAAGAAATCCGCGGCCGTAGGTGGAATTCACCAGACATGTGACCACAAACACCGTGAGCCCCACCAATGCAAGTACCCAGAAAATCGTCGTGTAGGCAGGAATGCCATTGAGGCCGAGGGCGCCGCCGAGCGGTTCAAAATTTTGGAAAATCACGCGAATGATTTCGCCGAAGCCGAGTGTGACGAGCGCAAGGTAATCGCCTTTCAAGCGCAGCGACGGTACACCGACGGCGAGGCCAGCGAGGGCGGCCGCGCAACCACCGGTGATTAACGCGGCGAGAAAGAGCGTGCCTTGCTGAAGGGTGGTGCCGCCACTTTCGCCGAGCAAGCGCGGACCGAGGAAAACACTGACCGCAGCGGCCAGGTAGGCGCCGACGGACATAAAGCCGGCGTGGCCGAGGGAGAATTGGCCCGTGTAGCCGTTTACCAGGTTGAGCGAGACCGCAAGAATCACGTTGATCCCGATGCCGGTGAGGACGTCGAGAAAGTACGGGTCCATCCGGTCCGAGAAATGCGACAGGCCAAAAGCGCAGGCTAACGTCGCGAGGAGATAAAGATGCGGGCGGGGCATGGCGGGCTCAGACTTTCTCAATCGTGAATTTGCCAAGGAGGCCGGCGGGTTTGAAGAGCAGGATCACGATGAGAATCGCGAAGGCGATGGCGTCCTTGTACGTGGAGAATTGGCTGCCGCCGATGAACGTCTCCACGGTCCCGAGGAGTAGGCCACCAAGGGCGGCGCCAGGAATATTGCCGATGCCGCCGAGGATGGCCGCGACGAAGGCCTTGAGGCCGGGCATCACACCCATGAGTGGGTCGATGGATGGGTAATTCATCGCGTACAAAATGCCCCCGGCCGCTGCGAGCGCGGAGCCGAGACCAAAGGTGAAGGAGATGACGACGTTGTTGTTCACGCCGACAAGTTGCGCGGCCTTGGGGTTGAGCGAGACCGCGCGCATCGCCGTGCCGATCTTGGTTTTGAAAACGATGAGTTGGAGCGCGATCATCAACAGAATCGCGACGCCGATTACGAAGACTTGATTACTCGAGATAGTAAGCGAACCGACGTGATAATTAGCCGTGGGGAAAATCTGCGGGAACGTGCGTGGCGCGGCGCCGAAGACGATCTGGCCGGTGTATTCGAGCAGCAGCGAGACGCCGATGGCCGTGATGAGGACGTTGAGCGTCGGGCCATGCCGCAGCGGGCGGTAGACGACGCGCTCGATGAAGATGCCCAGCAGCGCGCAACCGATCATAGCGCCGCTGAGGACGAGCAAGCCGCCCCAAAGGGTGCCTTCGGGAACGAGTTTCCCTAAATAGTAACCAATAAAAGCGCCGACCATGAATACATCGGAGTGCGCGAAGTTGATGAAGCGGAGTACGCCGTAAACCATCGTGTACCCGAGCGCGATGAGCGCGTAGATGGCGCCGAGGGAGAGGCCGTTGAGGAGTTGCTGGAGGAATTCGGACACTGAAAAAAGGAGGTGAAGGGGCGCAGGTTACGGTTGGATCACTTGGACGAGATGATAGTCGCCGGAGTTGTAGCCAAGAATATAGGCAGGTTTCAACTGATCCCGGTTGGCATCGACATTGAGCGGGCCGCCGACGCCGCGCAGGCCGCGCGTGGTGGCGAGGGCGGCGCGGATTTTTTCGGGCTCGGTGGAGCCGGCGCGTTTGATGGCGTCGGTGAGCATGAGGACGGCGTCGTAGGCATCGGCTGCGGTGCCGCCGGGCATGCTTTGAAAACGGGCCTGATATCGGGCGATGAAGCGACGGGTTTCGGGCACGTCGGACTCGCTGGAAAAATTATTACAATAGTAAGTGTCGCGCAGCGCGAGGCCGCCGATGGCGAGAAGTTGCGGGCCTTCCCAGCCATCACCGCCGAGCACGGGCAGGTTGAGGCCGAGTTCGCGGGCTTGGGCGACGATCAAACCGGCTTCGGTGTAGTAGCCGGGGACGAAGAGGGCGTCGACATTCGCTGCCTTGATGGCGGTGAGCTGGGCTTTGAAGTCGCGCTCGCCGGCGCTGTATTTTTGGTCGACGAGGATCGGCGTCTGGTGCGCGGCGGCATCGGCGGAAAAATATTTAGCGAGGCCGACGGCGTAGGCGTTGGTGACCTCGGTGAGTAAGGCGAGGCGTTGGGCGCCGAGTTTTTCGCGGGCGAAGCGCGACATTACGGTGCCTTGAAACGGGTCGATAAAGTGTGTGCGGAAAATGAAGTTTCCGACTTGGGTGACCTTGGGGTTGCTGCCGCCGCTGATCATGGGAATGCGGGCTTGTTGGCAGATGGGGGCGGCTTCGAGAGAGCGGCCGGAGGAAGCTTCGCCGAGTATAGCGATGACTTTATCGCGGGAAATCAATTTGCGGACGGCGGTGACTGATTCGCCGGGCTTGGATTGGTTGTCCTCGATGATCGCGAGGATTGGCCGGCCGAGGACGCCGCCGGCGGCGTTGACGTCATCAACGGCGAGGCGCGTGGCTTTTTCAGCGGATTGGCCCCAGACGGCTTCTTTGCCGGTGAGCGAAGCGTAGACGCCGATTTTGATCGGCTCGGGCTCGGGCGCGGCCGCAGCGGTGGCAACACTCGCGCACGGGGTAGCCGCGAGTGCGGCGGCGAACCAAAAACCTGCGTTTTTAACAAAGCGCAGGTAGCGAAGAACCTGGAGGCGAGGTGCGATCAAGGCGCGACGGTTTTCAGGAACTCGAGCTTGCCGTTCTTGATGGCGATGATCGCGGCCGGTTTAGAGGCGTCGCGGTTGGCGTCGATGTTGGTGACACCGGTGACGCCGGCGAAATTTTGGGTAGCGGCGAGGGCATTGCGTAGTTTGGGGCCTTCCGTGGATCCGGCGCGTTTGATGGCGTCGACGAGCACGTAGGCGGCGTCGTAGCCGAGCGCGGCGAAAGCGTCGGGGTTTTCGTTGGCGCCCCAGCGGGCTTTGAATTTTTTCACAAAAGTCTGGACGACTGGGTCTTGGTTTTCAGGGGAGAAATGGGTGGAGTAGTAGCAGCCGTTGAGGGCTTCGCCTCCGATTTCAAGGAGCTGGTCGGCGACCCAGCCGTCGCCGCCGAAAAACGGGACGTTGATGCCGAGGTCGCGAGCTTGGCGGGCGATGAGCGCAGCTTCGGTGTAGTAGCTTGGGACGAAGACAGCGTCAGCGCCGGCGGCTTTGACGGCGGTGAGTTGGGCGCGAAAATCTTTGTCGCCTTCGGAGAAATTTTTCTCGGAGACGATGATGCCGCCGTTGGCGGTGAAAGTTTCTTTGAAGAATTTGGCGAGTCCGACGCTGTAGGCGTTGGAGACGCTGGAGAGGACCGCGACTTTTTTGGCTTTGAGGTCGGTTTGGGCGAATTTGGCCATGACCGTGCCTTGAAAGGGATCGATGAAGCAGACCCGGAAGATGTAGTTGCCGGTTTGGGTGACTTTGGGGTTGGTCGCAGCGGGGGCGATCATGGGGATCTTGGCGGCTTGGGCGATCGGGGCGGCTTCGAGAGAACGACCGGAGGCGACTTCGCCGATGAGGGCGACGACTTTGTCGCGGGAAATGAGTTTTTTGACGGCGGTGGCGGATTCGCCGGGCTTGGTTTGGTTATCCTCGGTGATGAGATCGAGTTTTTTGCCGAGGACGCCGCCGGCGGCATTGAGCTCCTCGATGGCGAGGGTCAGGCCCTTGTGGGATTGTTGGCCGAAGCTGGCCTCTTTACCGGTGAGCGAGGCGTATTCACCGACTTTGATGGTGTCTTGGGCGCGCAGCGCGAGCGCGAGCACGGCGAGGGTGAGGAGGAGGCGGGAGGCGAGTTTCATATATTTAAATTTAGGAATTACAGCTAAGGTAGGGCAGGTGTGGGGGGGGTCAGGGGGTCATGCTTTGAACGAACTCGAATTTACCGTTTTGGACCTGGATGATGACGGCGCTTTTCGAGGCGTTGCGCTGGGCATCGATGGTGATATTGCCCGTGACAGCAGGAAAATTTTGGGTGGCGGCGAGGGCATCGCGGATTTTGGCGCGGTCGGTCGAGCCGGCGCGCTTGATGGCGTCGACTAGCACGAGGACGGAATCGTAGCCGAGGGAGGCGTTGGAATCGGGCGTGGTGCCGAAGCGTTTTTTGTAGGCTTGGACAAAGTTTTGGACGCGCGGTGAGGGATCGGCAGGTGAATAATGGGAGCAGAGGTACGCGCCCTCAATGGCTTTGCCGCCGAGTTCGATGAGGGCCTCGGCCTCCCAGCTGTCGGCGCCAAAAATGGGCAACGTGAGTCCGAGGTCGCGGGCTTGGAGTACGATCAAGGCGCCTTCGTTGTAGTAGCCGGGATTAAACACAGCGTCGACGCCGGCAGCTTTGATGGCGGTGAGTTGGGCTTTGAAGTCTTTGTCGCCCTCAGCGTATTTTTGTTCGAGGACGATGGTGCCGCCGTTTTTGGTGAAGGCTTCGCGGAAAAATTTGGCTAGGCCGATGGAGTAAGCGGAGCTGTTGCTCACCATTAGGGCAACGCGTTGGGCGCGGAGTTTTTCTTGAGCGAATTTCGCCATGACCGGTCCTTGGAATGGATCGATGAAGCACGTGCGGAAGATGTAGTTGCCCGTTTCGGTGACCTTGGGGTTGGTCGAGGCGGGCGAGATCATGGGGACCTTGGCGAGCTGGGCGACGGGCGCGGCTTCGAGGGACCTGCTGGAGGCGACTTCGCCGAGCAGGGCGACGATCTTGTCGCGGGAGATGAGCTTTTTAGCGGCGGTGGCGGATTCACCGGGTTTGGATTGGGTGTCCTCGGTGAGGAGGAGCAACGAACGACCGAGAACGCCGCCCGCGGCATTGAGATCGTCGATGGCCATCACGGTGCCGTTGTGGGACGATTGGCCAAGGCTGGCTTCTTTGCCCGTGATGGAAGCGTACTCGCCGATGCGGATGGGTTCCTCGGCGGCGCGGGCATAGGTTAAGCTGACAAGAGCGCAGGCAAACAAGAGACGCAGGGCGTAAATCATGGAAAAAAGGTCGGGTCGGGTTGTAAGCGGGAAGACGCGAGGCAAGGGCAGCCTTAGCAGGTTTTCAACCAAACTGTGCGAACGGCCGTGATTTGGCCGCGGGATAGTGGATGAATGATCGCTGGCTTAAAACTACCAAGCTAACCGCGGCGTTGACTCCGGCGAGGACCATGGGGCGGATCAGGCCAAGAAATAAATTTGCGCCGGCGGCTGGGTCGGACTTGCTCGCGGGGGTGAACACGTTTGATCGGCACCTTTTGCGCGAGTGGCTCCAAATCCTGGGGCTGGTGTTATTGGCTACATGTGGGTTGTTGCTGGTGCAGGTGATGTATGATGATTTCCGGGCTTTGCGAGAGGGTGGGGCGCGCGGGTTGGAGCTGTGGACTTATTTTTTTGTGACGATGCCGAGTTTTCTGACCGTAGTGCTGCCACTGGCATTGCTCGTGTCACTGATGTTTACGCTAGGAAAATTGCACCGGGCGAACGAACTCACGGCGATGCGGGCGGCAGGCGTGGGCTTTGGCCGGCTGCTCGCGCCGGTGTGGCTGGTTGGGGTTTTGGCGTGTGCGCTGTCGTGGTGGTTAAATGCGACCGTCGTGCCGTGGTCCGTCGAAGAATCTCGGTCGCTTAAGGACGGATTGGAATTTCGCCGGCAGGCTAGGACGTTGCCACCGGATCGCGTGGGTGCGCTCAACAGCGTGGGTTTCGACAATCCGGCTGAGCGGCGCATGTGGTTTTTTAACCGTTATTCTAAGGGCTCTCAGCGTGGCTACGGCGTATCTGTCTCGGAGCTGGATGTGCAGAGGCGTGAGTTGGTGCGCTTGGTTGCGTCCCAGGCATGGTATGATACGGCGCGCCGCGGCTGGATGTTTAAGGACGGGCGCGAACTGATTTTCGATGTCGAGACGGGCGAGATCACCGCTTCGGTGCCGTTTGCAGAAAAATATGTGGAGAAATATCGAGAGGATCCGCAGCTGATGTTGTTGATCGACCGTCGCCCGATTGACTTGTCGCTTCGCGAGCTGGCGCGGCTGATTGAGTATTTTAAAACAGAGCGCAACCCGAAGGGTGTGCCGTACGCGGTGCGTTATTTTGGTCTAATCGCGGATACTCTCGGGCCCCTTATTGTAATCGCGATTGCGATCCCTTTTGCAGTGACGGGGGTCCGCGTGAATCCAGCGGTGGGGGTTTCAAAATCCATCGGCTTATTTTTTCTCTACTACGTGTTGGCCAACATCGCGGCCTCGCTTGCAACGAAGCAAATCATCGATCCGGCCTGGGCCGCGTGGTTGCCCAATATCGGGATGGCCGCGCTCGCGGCGTGGTTTTTTGCACGCTTGCGGTGAGCGCGGGCGGGCTGGGCTACCGAGGAACCGCTGGGTTCACTCGAAGTTGGATCAACATCGCGATCGCTAGGACACATTGAAACGCGGCAAAGAAACCCGGGTGATTTTTGTGAGGAAAATCCCCGTCAAACCGCTCAACCAAAGTCCCCATTATATCATTAATGAGCGTGCACTCAGCTCGTCGCGATAGAGCCAAGAAATCACGGCGAAGGCGAAAAAGGGAAACAGCGCCATGGCCGGAGGTTTGCTTAATGGCCGCTTAACATTGCGCCGATGCGGCGCCAGACGGTATTGTCGGGCCAGAGCATGATCACCCAGACGACGATGCAGTTAATGTAACTAAGGAAAACGGCTGCGCTCGCCATGTCTTTGATTCGCTTGGCGAGCGGATGGATCTCGGGGCGCACGTAGTCGATGATCCACTCGATGGCGGAGTTAAGTAGTTCGACGATGAGAATCAAAATCAACGAAGCGATCATCAGCGCGGTCGATACGGCGTTGATGGGTAAAATGATCGCCAGTGGCACCAACAATAAGGCGAAAATTAGGTCCTCGCGAAATGAAGGTTCATGCTTCAAGGCTGCGAAAAATCCGTCGATGGAGTAGCTCACCGAAGCGAAGAAGTTCTTCACGCTGCGGGTTTTGACGACGGGTTCCTCGGTTGGTTGAGGCGTGGACACTTTCCAACATTAATCGTATTTCTCAGCCCAGCGAAAGCCGGAAGTTGACCGCTAGCTTCAGCCCAAACTGGCTTCGTCCCAATGAAAAAACCCTCTTCCAGAAACTCGTTAGCTAAGACCACGGCCTCCAGCCTTGAATCGCGCTTTACCAGCGGCCGCGATGTTCTGGACTATTTTGATGTCGCGCGAGCTAGGGTAACGCACGGGGGGGCGCGACAGGGGGTGGGCCGTAAACCAACCGGGAAATTGCAGAGAACCGTTAAACTCTCCCCTCAGGCGATACGCCGCTTTCAGGCTTATGCTGATCGCGAAATCTTGCCAGGTTTCTCCGCTGCCCTTGAGGCGGCTTCACGCGTCGTCTAAGGCCCACTTCGTCTAATTCTCTAACAAATTTGTAACGCTTGCAGGCCAAATTGTCATAGAACGCCTTGGCGGCTTGGAGTCCACGTGCGAAACTTGGTGTTCGTCGTTAAACGTAGAATTAAATCTGGGTCCGGCGCGGCTGTCGTGCAGCGGCTTTGCGTTTTTTAGGTTTCACCGAGGCGGATGGCGTCGGCGTGGTAGGGTTGGGGGTGATCGCGTCGAGGTCGGTAAAGTCGTTGATGATGCCTTCGTGCGGGCGGTCCTGTTTGTAGATTTGAAGGATGCGCGCGTGTTCGTAGTCGGTGGTGGGAAAAATCTGCGCGGGCTCGCCGGGGAGGAAAATCCCGGTGTAGGAGCGTTGGCGATCAACCATGCGACGGATGACAATCATGTGGCAGGAAAGCGCGAAGGGGTCATTTAGCCAGGGCGTGGGCGAAAAAAAGAGACGGCTGGACCGACCTCAGCTCCAGTTGAAATTGAAGCTGATGCTGATGCGTTCGTCCTCGACGCGGTTGGCGGCGACTTCGTGACGGAGCCAACTCTCGAAGAGGATGACATTACCGGCCTCGGCGGGGTAGGTGACGTGCGCGCGGTGGCTGGGTTTACAGTCCGTGCGGCGGGGCGGGGCGGCCATGAAACGGTCGAGTCGAGGGTCTTCAAATTTGAGGCCGGAACAGCCGGGCGGCGTGGCGACGTAGTAAGTGCCGCTGATGAAGGCGAGTGGGTGCAGGTGGAGCGAATGGGCTGCGGTCGGCGGCATGATGTTCACCCAGCAATCAGTCATGCGGATGGTGCAGCCACGCAGGTCGAACTCGAGGGTGCGGGCATAATCGCGGGCATGGCGGAGTAATTTTTTCTCCAGACCGGCGAAGGTGCTCGAGAAACGGTGGAGCTCGTTCATCGAGGCGTAGCTGGTGTAGCCGCCAGGGTAATTTTTGGCAGACCATTTGCGTCCGGCGGCGTCGTAGTCGCGCAGGTTGCGGCATTCGTCGATTAACTCAGCGTTGAATTTGGCTAGGCCGGTGGCTTGGAGCGGCTCGCAATAAATCTCAGTAGGAAACCAGGTGCGGACAGGCATGGGGAAAAAAGGAAGAAGCCGCGTTCGAGTGCGATCAACGCACGCCGCCCATGAGTTTTTTGACCCAGGGCACGAGGGCGAGTAAGGCAAGGGTGCAACCGCCGACGATCAAGGCTTGGTGAAGGAAAAAGTCCGCGAGTTGGGCGGGGTTGTCGCTTTTAAATTCGCCGGCGAGCACGCCAGCGAGCTTGTTGCCAAGCGCGGCGGCGAGAAACCAGATGCCCATGACCAGGCCGAGGAGGCGAGCTGGGGCGAGTTTCGTCATCGTGGAGAGCCCGACGGGGCTCAGGAGCATTTCGCCGCAGGTCTGGAGCAAAAATAGTGATATGAGCCACATGGGGCCAATCTTGCCCTCGACGGTAAGTTTCGCAGCAGGCACCATGAGGGCGAAGGAAAGTGCGACGCAGAGCAGGCCGAGGACAAATTTCATCGGGCTGGAAGGTTGCTTCGAACCCAGGCTGATCCAGAGCACCGCAAATATTGGTGCGAGGGTAATGACCCAGATGGAGTTGACCGACTGCCACCAGGAAGACGGGAAAGCGGAGCCAAAAAATTCGTTCCTTGTTAGGCGATCCGCAAACAGCGAAATCGTAGAACCAGTTTGTTCAAAAATGGCCCAGAAAATCTCAGCCGCAAAAAAGAATACGAGAATCGCGGCCATGCGTTTGCTGTCTTGATCGGGGCGAAGCGCGAAGAAAATAATCGCGGCGATTTGCAAGGCGAACAGTGCGTAAACGATCGCTGGATAAGTGTCGCTGGCCTTCATCGCCGCGATGAGTGCGGCAGAACCCAGAACGACGAGCCCGAGCCGGCCCCACGGACGGCTGCCGTCGCTGTCAGGAGCAGGGGCAGCGCCGACATGGGCGAGCCGGTGGCCTTGCACTACGTAAACGACAAGCCCAAGTGCCATGCCCACGCCGGCCGCGGCGAAACCCCAATGCCAGCTGTGCACGGGATTGAAACCCCAAGCCGTGAGTTGAGCTTTCCAGCTGGCGCTCTGAGCGAGGTAGCCCGTGACAAGCGGCGCAGCAAACGCTCCGAGGTTGATACCCATGTAAAAAATCGAGAAGCCGGCATCGCGTCGTTCGTCGTCGGGTCGGTAGAGGCTACCCACCATTGTGGAAATGTTGGGTTTGAGCAGGCCAGTGCCGAGGGCGACGAGCACGAGGCCGGCGTAAAACGTCGAGATCGAGTTCAGCGCCATCGTGAAGTGGCCGGTGGCGATGATGATGCCGCCCACGAATACCGCACGACGAGCGCCGATGAAGTTGTCAGCGATGAAACCGCCGAGAATCGAAAGCAGGTATACGCTCATCGTGTAAGTGCCGTAAACGGCGGAGGCGTCTTTGACCGCATAACCGAGACCGCCCTCAGCGGCCGTTTTCGTCATGAACAAAATCAATAAGGCGCGCATGCCGTAGTAGCTAAAACGCTCCCAAAGTTCGGCGAGGAACAGGGTGGTAAGTCCGCGGGGGTGGCCGCCAATCCCGCCCGTATCGAGCGTTGCGGCAGAGTTTGGGGTAGAGGGTGAGCTTATCATTTCTAACTTCGATCGTGGCGGTCGCGGTCGCTACGGCAAAGCCGAAATCAGACTTAAGCCCAGCTCGAGAGATAGTTTTCGAAGTAAAGTGTCTCCTGGATTGGCGATATATTATTTTTAAATAACTGTTTTAAATCTGGTTATGTATTAATCGGCAGGCGCTAGTCTTCTTTTCAATCCTCCGAAGTTCGGAGCAAGAAGAGTCAGTAAGAGCGGTCTTGCCCGAACTTTTCGCGTAGAGGCTTAGGGAATCTCCAAGACTACTTTAGGTTCATTATGCATTATATGCGATACATAATGATTGTATTTTGATTAGATATGCTAATAATGTTTCGCATACGATACATGAACTTCACTGAAGCGGGACTACTCATCCGAGAGGCACGTAAAAAGGCTGACCTAACCCAGGCGGCACTCGCCGGCCGCCTAAGAATGAGCAGGGCCACCATTTCCAAGATAGAAAATGGCCTCATCGAGGAGCTCGGCGTCCGAAAGCTTTCCCTGCTGTGCGACCGACTTGGCTTGGAAGTTTTAGTGCGGTCGCGCCAGTCCCTCACGCTCGAGGAAGCTTACGCAAAAAACCGCCTGGAGCGCCGGGAGGCATTCCGTGAGACGGATGCGGCCCTCGCTAAACTGAAGCCCGACACTCATGGCTAATATTTTCATCAACCGCCAGACGGTCGGCCAATTGTCGCGGGAGGAGCCGCTCAACCGCTTCGTTTACGAGAATAAGGCCCTACCCAGTCAGGCGGTATCGTTGCTCATGCCCACAAGTGGCGGCCCCTACTTCGCCGAACGCACAGGCGTGCTGCACCCGGTCTTCGACATGAGTCTGCCGGAGGGAGCGTTGCGCGAGGCCATATCGAGGATGTTTGCGAAGACGCTTCCAATCATCGACGATTTAGCGCTTTTGCAGATCGTCGGCCGATCCCTTATCGGCCGAATCCGTTTCGGAGCATCATCCGCAGACCTCGATCAAGTTCCGCCTCAGGATTTGCGCGGACTGATGCAGGCGCGGGGAACTGGCGAAATCTTCGAGGAACTACTAAAACGATACGCCCAGTATTCTGGGGTCTCGGGCGTTCAGCCAAAAATCCTAGTGCGCGACAACGGAAGCTTAAGAACCGAAACCTTTAGCCCGATGGAAACGGGGGACCGGCTCACCGCCCGAGGCACCACTCACATCATTAAGTCTTTCGACCCCGTGAAATTTCCCGGACTCGCGGCTAACGAATATCTCTGCGTGCGCGCAGCGCAGACGGCGGGGCTCGCAGTGGCAAAAACCGATATCGCACCCGATGGACGCCTCCTGATTATTGAACGCTTCGACTTGAGGTCCGACGGAAGTTATCTGGCTTTTGAAGATGGGTGCGCGCTCGCCGGCCGACTATCGCGTGAAAAATATGAGGGCTCGTACGAGCAGCTCGCGGGCACCTTGAGTAACGTATTGCGCAGCCCCGACGGCACCGCCGAGGAGCTCGCGAAATTCTTCCGATCCCTCGTTTTTTCAATCCTCGTCCGCAATGGGGACGCGCACCGTAAAAATTTTGGTGTCATATATGAGGATGCGACCGGCGCCGTAACCTTTTCGCCGACGTTTGATGTCATCACCACGACCCCTTACCTACCTCAGGATAGTATGGCCCTCACGATGGATGGCACCAAACGCTGGCCCGACGCGAAACGGCTGGAAAAATTCGGAATTCGGCGCTGCCAGCTGACCCCAGCTACTGCTAAGGCCATCCTGGCCGAAGTGACCGAGGCGGTGGCATCCGCTTTGCCTACATTAAAACAGTTCAGTGAACTCGACACTCAGGCAGGCGAAACTCCGGAGCGCATGCGTTTAGCTTGGATCGAAGCCCTCGCCTCCCTTGCCCAGTCTTAATCCTAAATCAGTAGTTCACAGCGGTCATAATTCTAAGCTGCAAGATAAGATAAGTACGCTCGTTTAAAAAGCCGCTGTCCCTTGCCGCCATTTTGGTTTAAGCCCAAGTTCTTCCACGTATGAAAGCTTCCGAATTTTTCAGTCTGCCGGCCTCGCTCGCTTCGTTCACCGCCTATTTTCCGGGTGAAGTCGCGCCCTGGGAATGGTTGAAAAAGATTGGGCCAGCCCTAGCCGCGCAGAATTTTGCGCAACCGCAGGCCACACGTCCGTCGGGCGTGCAGGTTGAGGGTGACGTTTATATTCACCCCTCGGTAAAGCTTCCGGCCTACGCCACGATCATCGGTCCGGCTTGGATTGGGGAAGGAACCGAGATTCGACCCGGTGCTTACATTCGCGGTAATGTGATCGCCGGTGCCCACTGCGTCTTGGGCAACGCCTGTGAATTTAAAAATGCGCTGCTGCTCGATCACGCCCAAGTGCCGCATTTTAGCTACGTCGGTGACTCGATCATCGGCAATCACGCGCACCTTGGCGCGGGTGTGATCTGTTCTAATCTGCGGCTCGACCAGAAGCCTGTCATCGTACGTACGCCCGAGAGGGTGTATGAAACCGGCCTGCGTAAATTTGGTGCGATTCTTGGCGATGCCGCCGAGGTTGGCTGCAACGCCGTACTTAATCCCGGCACTGTCCTTGGGCGGCGAGCGCTCGTGATGCCCACCGTGGCTTTTGCCGGTTATCTACCTCCCGCCACCATCGCTAAGTCTCGCGGTGGGGTGACCCACCTCCCGCGGCGGGATTGACGCCGCGCCGCCGCTTGCCCGAAGCTCCGTTTTTTTTCATGCGCACACTCACCGGCATTACGCCCTCGGGCACGCTTCATATCGGGAATTATTTCGGCGCGATGCGACCCGCCATCGACGCGCAGACGCGGGGCGACTGTTTCTACTTCATCGCTGATTACCACTCGATGACGACGGTCACCGATCCGGTGGAACGTCGTAAAAATACGCTCGGCATTGCGCTGGATTGGCTTGCTTGCGGGCTCGATCCCAAGACCAGCGTGTTCTGGCGCCAAAGCGATGTGCCGGAAGTCTGCGAACTCATGTGGATGCTCGGAACGCTGACGCCGATGGGTCTCATGGAGCGTGCGCATAGCTACAAAGACAAAACCGCCAAAGGCATCTCACCTAACTTTGGGCTCTTTGCATACCCGGTGCTCATGGCGGCGGATATCTTGCTCTACGACACGCACCGTGTGCCCGTTGGTCGTGACCAGAAGCAGCATGTCGAGATGACGCGCGACATGGCGATCAAGTTCAACGAAGCCTATGGTGAAACGCTTGTTGTGCCGGAGTCTGAGATTCGCGACGAGGTTGCCGTGATTCCCGGGCTCGACGGCCAGAAAATGTCCAAGAGCTACGGTAATACGATCGAGATTTTCGGTGACGAGAAAGCGCTACGTAAAAAAATCATGGGAATCATGATGGACTCGCGCACGCCGGCTGAGCCTAAGCCCGACGCCGACCAAAATCTTGCGATTCAGCTCCTGAGATTTTTCGCCGCACCCGAAGTGGCACTCGAGTACGAAAACCGCCTCCGCGCCGGCGGCCTTGGCTACGGTGATTTGAAGAAGGCACTGTTCGAGCACTATTGGAATTACTTCGCCGCCGCGCGCGCGCGCCGCGCCGAACTCGCAGCGAATCTCGATCACGTCGATGCGGTGCTCCGGGACGGTGCCCAACGCGCGCGCGCGGTCGCCGAGCAAGTGATCAACCGCGCCCGCAAGGCGAGTGGACTGCGCTGAGATTTGGCTGAACGCAGCCTTTCTTTCCGATTTTTCGTACGCCGCTGCTCAGATGATCGTGATACGTGGCGCTTGAAGCGCGGCGATGCGGGCCATGATTCGCTCGGCGGCGCGTTGATAGCGCTGATCTTTCGGATCCGTGGGATGATCGTAGTCGTCCGGCGCGAGGGCCGGTCCAAACACTAACGACACCGGCGTGCCTGGAACTAATTTGCCGCTGCGACCAAAGGCTTCGTATGAGCCGAAAAGTCGGACCGGCACGACCGGAACGTGCGCGCGTGAGGCTAACATCCCGACGCCGGGTTTCGGAGTTTGCAGGTTTCCATCGGGCGAACGCGTTCCCTCGGGAAATAAAATCACGACCTTGTTTTTCTTGAGTGCACCGAGCACGCGTTTGATCGCCGTGACATCGGCGCCGCCATCGCGGTCCACTGGGATCGTACCAACGGCATCAAGCCACCACGCCGCAAGGCCGGGTTTCCATAGGGTTTTGCGGGCGAAAAACGAAACTTGTTTGGGCAGCTGCGAGCCTACGAAGGGTGGGTCGAGCAAACTAGCGTGACTTGCGGCGATGAGGTAGGCGCCGTCCGCGGGTAAATTTTCTAAGCCAATCACTTCGCCGCGAAACCACATACTGTAGATTATGTGCGAGAGGTAATGGAAAAAGCCGTATACCGGCTCCATCTCGACTTGGGGGAAAGCGCGACTCATGCGGAGGCGAATTTAGCAGCGATGGGCGCGGCGATTTTATCAACGACCTCCACCAGCGTTAGGTGAGTACCGTCGATCAGCACGGCGCCTTGCAGGCTTTCTTGGAGGCGTTGGCTGTCGAGCGTGTCGCGTTTGGCAACCTGATCTTGGAGGCCTTGTTGTTCGCGGCGACGGGCGCGCTCGACCGGATCGGCAAACAGGAAGAAGCGGAAGTCAGCGTCGGGGAATATCTTTGAGCCGATGTCTCGGCCTTCCATTACAAGCCCGCGAAAAGCGTGGCGGCGCGCGGTTTCAGCTTGGCCGCGTTGGTAATCGAGGAGAGCGGCGCGCACAGCCGGGATCGCGGCGAAACGCGCGACATGAGCGGTGACTTCGGCGCTGCGGATTTCGGTATCCGGAATGGTGTGCCCGCTGAGTTCGATCTCGGCATTGCGACCGGTGATCCGCGTGGTGAAGGCAATGTCAGTGAGGGCGGTTTGAACGCCGTTGATATCTTCAGGTGTGACGTGGCAGCGCAGGAGCTCGGCGGTGACAGCGCGGTAGTAAGAGCCGGTATCGGCGTGGAGCAGGTGGAAACGTTCGCTGAGCGTGCGCGAGGTGGACGATTTGCCCGAGGCGGCACCGCCGTCGATAGCGACGATAAGAAAGGGTGAGCTGGGCATTAGGGTGCGAGCGAATTTTGGCGGACGGTTTCCAGTAACTCGAAAAAGTGAGGGAAGGTTTTGGCGCAGCAGCCCGGGTCTTTGATCGTGAGCCAAGGTTGGCCGTCGCCGCGCAAATCTAGGCAGCCAAGAATCGCGAAACTCATCGCAAAACGGTGGTCGCCGTACGTCTCGATGGTTTCGCCGCTACGTAGATAGCGCGGTGAGATTTCGAGAGCGTCGGGGGTTTCGATGACGTGTTGGCCGAGACGCGTAAGCTCGCGGGCCATGCCGGCGACGCGATCGGTTTCTTGTTTGCGGGTGTGTGCAATGCCCGAGATGCGAGTAGGGCCGGCGAGCAGCGGCGATAGGGCAGCAAGCGTCAGAAACGTATCAGAAAACTCCGCGAAATCCTGGGTGACGCCGCGCTGCATCGTCGTTTGTGAGAAGCTGGTGTCGAGACCGCGTGAGGTTGAGCGGATCGTCGCTCCTACGCGTGAAAGCACATCAGCAAAATGCGTGTCGCCTTGTAACCCTACGCCGGGAGCGCGCAGAAACGGCAGATGAAGCGCGCCGCCGGTGACGAGCGGCAACGCCAGAAAGTAGCTCGCGGCTGTGGCGTCGGGCTCAATCGCATACCGTGAAGGGGCAACGTAGCGCCCAGGTTTGAGCACAAAGGTCTCGGTGCTGGCTTGCTCTTCGAGTTTGTAGCCAAACTCCGCCATGAGGCGCGTGGTCATTTCGACGAATGGTCGGCGCACTTCGGCCGTGAGGGCGACTTCGACTGGAGAGGCGGCGAGGGGCGCGACCATGAGGAGTGCGGAAAGCAGTTGGCTGCTTTCGCTGGCGTCGATGTCCACTGTGCCGCCGCGCAGCCCGTGCGCGTGAATTTCTATCGGAAAAAACCCGGCCTCGCCGAGGCAGCGAATGTCGGCACCAAGGCCTCGCAGCGCATCAATGAGGGCGCTCATGGGACGTTTTCGCATTTGGGGTATGCCGTCGATCCGGTAAATCCCGCGAGGTGCAGCGGCGCAAAGAGCGGTTAGAAAACGAGCCGCGGTGCCGGCAAGACCGACGAAAAGTTCGACGGGCTTGCTGGTGACGGCAAAGGCCTGTGCTTGATCGGTAACGTGTAAGGTGAGGGCAACTTCGTCAGCAGTGACATTTAGGCCGAGTTTGCGCAAAGCCTCAGCCATGAGGCGCGTGTCTTCGCTGAAGAGGGCTCCGGTGAGTGTGACGGGGCGATCGCTGAGAGCTGCGAGTAAAAGCGCGCGGTTGGTGAGACTTTTCGAGCCAGGCACGACGACCTCGCCGCGTACGGGGCGAGTGAAGGGGGGGATCGGTAGGAGATCGGGCAAGGCCATAACGATCAGTCAGCGTCGAGGAATCCCGAGGCGACGCCAAGGGGTTTTTCAGCCGACGCTAAGGCCAAGCTATTCCGAGTCAGGGGCGGATAGATTCGACAAACACGCAGCGGCCACCTCGCACGGTGATGATAGCGGCGTCTTTGAGGGCGTCGCGGTTTTCGTCGAGGGTGGTGCGGCCCGTCACGCCGGGAAAATCCCGCGTTCCCGCGAGTGCTTGTTTCAACGCGCTGCGTTCGGTCGAACCCGCGCGGCGAGCGGCGTCGGCGATGAGGTTCACCGCATCGTAGGTGAGGGCGGCGAGTCCTACGGGTGCGGAGCCGTGGCGGGCCGTGTAAGCGGTGACGAAGCGGCGCGAGGCGGGCGCGGCACTCTCTGCGGAGTAATGCGTAGAATACACGGTGCCCTCGAGGGCGGCCCCGCCGATCTCGAGAAGTTGAGGGGCCTCGAAACCGTCGCCGCCGAGCAGCGTGGCGTGAAGTCCGAGTTCGCGAGATTGTTGGGCGGCTAGACCTGCTTCGACATAGTAGCCGGGAAGAAAGATTGCATCGGCACGGGTCGCGCGGATCGCGGTGAGTTGCGCTCGGAAATCTTTATCGCCTCCCGCGTATTTTTGAGAGGCCACGATCTCTCCGCCGAGGGTGGTGAAGGTCTTGGCGAACACCTCTGCAAGACCGACTGAATAGCTGGCTGAGGCATCGATGAGGAGTGCAGCGCGACGCAGACCGAGGTTTTTCCAAGCGTAAGTGGCGAGCACGGCGCCTTGGAAGGGATCGGCAAAGCATACGCGGAAGATGCAATCGCCGACGGCGGTCACACGGGGGTTGGTGGAAGCAGGGGTTAAGAGTGGAATGCCAGCGAGCTGGGCGACGGGCGCGGCTTCAAGGGTGCGGGACGAGGCGCATTCGCCGACGAGGGCGATAACCTTGTCGCGACCAATGAGTTTCTTAACGGCAGTGGCGGATTCGCCGGCGAGGGAACGGTTGTCCTCGACGACGATTTCAGCGGGCCGGCCGAGGATGCCGCCGGTGGTGTTGAGTTCGTCGATCGCAAGACGAGCACCGCGCAGGGCCGCTTCGCCAAAGGAGGCATCGCGGCCTGTGATGGACATGAAGAAGCCTATTTTTACTGGCTCACCCACAGGTGTAGCGGCGCGGGCGAGAGAAACGCATGCACAGCAACCGAGTACGAAAAGATGGCGTAAGAGGGCAGACATAAAATCGTGGGTCGTAGGTGAAAACGAGCTGGGGCGAAAACTACTAGGTCAAGAGCTAGCCTAAATTGAGGCTGCTTTTTGGGTAAAAATGATGAACGCCGCGAAAACCTTAATTTTTTACACCGCTTGCCAGCAGGGTTTCGAAGTAGGGCTCGGATATTTCTACGGCGACGGTGGCGACTTCGACTTGATGGAAACCGGCGGTTTTCAAGAAGCCGTGCAGGGCGGTTTCTTTGAAACCTAGCCAGACATCGGCGTATAGGTCGCGTGCTTTTTCGAAAGTGTGCTCGGCGAGGTCGAGTATGAGGACTTGGCCGCCGGGTTTGAGTATACGGTAGGCTTCGACGACGGCGCGTTGCGGGTGTTGGGCGTGGTGGAGCGCTTGGCTGAGGATAGCGAGGTCTACGGAGGCATCGGCCAGCGGGACGTGTTCGATGTCGCCGAGTTTATAGGCTAGATTGGCGAGACCGTTTTTAGCGGCGAGCTCGGTACCGACCTCGACCATGCGTGGGGAATTATCAATGCACCAGACTTGGGCAGCGCGTTGGGCAAGGAGCTGAGATATGAGGCCCTCTCCGGCGCCTAGGTCAGCGATGGTGATGGCGGGGGTGAGACGCAGGGCAAGGTGGCCGATGGCTTCCCAAGAGCGGCCGGGGCAATAATTCTTACCGAGGCGGCCAGCGATGAGATTAAAATACTGTTCCTGCGTGCGGCGGCGCTTTTGGAGGATACGCTCGAGATTGGCGCGGTCTTCGCTGAGTTCTGGGAGAGTTGCAACGGAGGCGACGGCGGCGCGGAGCAAAGTTAGGGAGGCCGTGCTGAGATTTGCACGCAGTGAGTAAAAGGCTTTTTTCCCTTCGCGACGGTCGGAGACGAGGCCAGCTTGGCGGAGCAAGGCGAGCTGTGAAGAAATGCGCGATTGGCCCATACCAAGGATCTCCTGGAGCTCGGCGACGGAGAGTTCCTCGTGGAGGACGAGGGCGAGCAGGCGGAGGCGGGTGGGGTCGGAGAGGGTTTTGAGGATATCCCACGAGGCGTTCACAGGTTATGAAGGTGGGGAAACTAGGCTGCGTGGCAATGGCGGAGGCGGTTCATAAAAAACCCGACCACCGGTGAAGGGGTCGGGTTTTGGCAGGAGGGCTTTTTACACTTATAGTGAGTCGACGTAGCGGGCGATGGAGACGATCGCGTAGCTGTCTTCCGAAGTGCCGGTCTTAACCTTGACGGTGTCACCGACTTTCTTGCCGAGGAGCGCGGCGCCCATCGGGGTCTTGTAGGAGAGGATGTTCTTATCTGGGTTGCCGTCCCAAACGCCGAGAAGCGTGTAGGTGGTCTGGCCGCTGCCGGCGCGAACCGTGACGATGCTACCAACGCTGACTTGCTCGTTGGAGGCTTCCTTGAAATCGGTGATGCGGGCGCGACCGAGATCCTTTTCGAGAAGGGTCTTTTTGCCCATGAGCACTTGTTGGTCCTGTTTGGCCATCTTGTACTCGGAATTTTCCTTAAGGTCACCGTGTTCGCGGGCGGTGGCGATCGCCTTGGAGTTCTCTGGAATTTCTTTGGAGACGATAGATTCGTACTCACTGCGCTTGGCCTCGTAGGAAGCGCGAGATACGAGCAATTGCTCTTCCTTGCTCTCGGCATCGGCGGCGACGAGCGACTGAATTTTGGGGAAGATTTTGATGAAGCGAGCGAGGAGGGACTTTTTGGTGAGTTCCTCGAAGCCTTGGTTCAACATCAGTGTGTTCGCGAGATCACGCGCGGTCTCGGGATCGGCAGTGGAGAGTAGGTCAGCGATGAGATCGGTGTCTTCGGAGAGGATATCAGCGAGCGGGATGCGGCGCGCGCTGGCCGCCTGCAGTGCTTCGTAGTCAATCGCAAAGAAGACGGCACTGAGCAGGCGCGGGGTGATGAGATCGTTCAGCAGCTTGGCGAATTTCTTCGAGTGACGGTTCTTGACGATCCAAAGTAGGACCGGAGCGCGTAGATTTTGCTCGGTCTGCCAACGGGTGAGGGTGGAAGCGAGGTCATCGGAGTACCCTTGCTCGACGAGAAAATTGATGCACTCGGTGGTGAACTTACCCTGGGAAACTTTGAGTAGGTTGAACACAATGTCGCGGGTCTCGATGGGGTGCGTGGCGAGGATCAGTTCGAGGAACCGGCTCTGAAAGTGAACCGGGATTTTTTCTGCGATCTCAGGTAGATCGCGTTGGTTGGCGATCAGACTGGCCTGGGAGGGTTCGTAGGCGGTTTCGGAGCCGACGAGTTTGGCGAGGTCATCGCGAATGGCGGCGCCGTAGAGGCGTTCGGCGGCGTCGAGTTGGTTGCTCTCTTGAACCGAAGTAGCAAGGCCAGCCAGAACGGAGGCCAAGTCTTTTTGCGACGTGGCTTTGTCGGAACCGTCGACGAGCTCCTCGGCGAGGAGAATGCGGCGCCGGGCTGAGCGAGTGCCGTTGAATTGTTCAACAAGCTCGTCTTCAGCGGATACGGGAGTCTCGCGAATCAGGTAGCACTCGGTCTTTTTGACGGGAACTTGGATTCGCGCGTCTTTGGAGATGAGTTTCCTGGCGGCCGCCCACCATTTCTTGAATTTTTCTTCGCCGAGCACTTGGGCCAGCACGATCTCGATCTCGATGGCGGTGGCGGCATTATTAGGATAGGCTTGCAGCGTCTCGATCAAAAGCTGGGCGGGATTTTCCGCGATGAGCTCGTTGATTTTCTTGGCGTCGGTCTCCTTGCGGACGAGGAGGTGCTTCGCGGGCAAGACTTCCATCGTGCTGATGCAGAATGCAGGGTCCATGGAATGGCCCTTCTTGTCTTTGAAATCGATGACGAGCTTTTGGGTGGCATCGTCGTAACGCTTGATTTGACCAAAACCCCAGCTGCGGTGGACCACGTAGGCGTCCGCTTCCATGGCCTCCAACTTGGCTTTGGACGCCTTAAGCGTCGGGTTTTTGGCGATGAGCTCGGATACTTCGGCGGAATTCATGGTTGCGTGAGTGAGGGCCTGAACGGGATAGTTGAGCGGATAATGACCAACGCTGTCAATCCGAGTCTCCAAAACACCTGCTCATGAGCATAAAAACCGACGTTCCCCGTCCTACAGCCTGGCCGGCGGCCGCCCAATTGGTCGCGCGCTGGCTTGAACGTCGGGAGCGCATTGATGCGCTTTTCGACAGTTTGCCTGGTAAGTTAACCGGCGCCGAGCGCGCGCGTTGCCAGCATTTGGTCTTCGGCGTGGTGCGTCACGCGAGTCGTTTGGAGCAAGAGCTGGCGAAGTTAATCGCCCATCCGCCGCGCTATGCGACGAGGGCTGTCTTATATGTAGCAGGCTTTGAATTGATTGAGGCCGAGGGGGAGCACGCCGATCAAGGCCTTGTGGCTAAGATCGTGCACCATGCGGTGGACCAGGCCAAGGTGCTCGCCAGTGCCGCCGAAGCCCGCCTTGTTAACGCGGTTGTGCGCAAGCTTGCGACGGCGCTGCATACTCAGATCGAGCCTAATCGCCTCGCCGCGGCTGAAGTCTTGGCGGGATATTTTTCGCATCCTGCATGGCTGGCGCAGCGTTGGTTGACGCATTTCGGGGCTGAACATACCCGCGCATTACTCAGGTGGAACCAATCGCCCGCGCCAGTTTATGCTCGTTGGCGTGACCGCACGGCGCCGGCGCCGGTTTGGCTCAAGGCTACGGCTTGGGCTGGTTTCTATGAAGTGCCCTCGGGGCATTGGAGCGATGTCGAACCGTTGCTTAAAAAGGGTAAGCTTTACCTGCAAGATCCGGGCACGCGGCTCGCCGTTGAGTTGCTAGCGCCGCAACCAGGAGAAACCGTGCTTGATGTGTGTGCGGCGCCTGGCGGCAAAAGCCTCATGATTGCTGATGCGATGCTCGCTCTTACAGGAGCGACGCCGTCGGCTAAACCGAGCCGCGTGATTGCGATGGATCTGCCGGGTGAGCGGATCGCGCGCTTGAAGGAAAATCTTTCTCGCGCGGAGGGCGTTGAAGTTGCGTTGGTTCAAGCCGACGTGGCAAAAGACGGATTTCTCGCGCTGGATGCGTGTCAATTACCTACCAGTTATGACGCCGTGCTGCTTGATGTGCCTTGCACGAACTCGGGCGTGATGCGGCATCGCGTAGACGTAAAATGGCGCCTGCAGGAAGGTGATTTCCACAAACACGGACGCCAACAACTTGCGCTCTTGCATGCAGCTGCGCGTCTGGTGGCGCCTGGTGGTCGCCTCGTGTATTCGACCTGCTCAATCGATCCGGAGGAAAACGAGAGTGTCGTTAAAACCTTTTTCGACAGCCGCGCAGGCGGACCGTTTACGCTCGAAGCCAAGAGCCTCAGCCAACCTTGGGTGACGGGGCACGACGGCGCGGGTGCGTTCTTGTTGCGCAAGAAACTCTGAGCGCAAATTTCTTAGTGGTAGGGGATGGTGTAGCGAAAGCCTTGTGTCTGTCGCACCCCACATCACATCACGGCACGAGCTCAAAGACGGGGAGGCGTTTCTCTGTTTCGCTTGTGCCGTTTAGAAACGTGAAGGTGATTTCTTGGGCTTCGGCTAGGAGTCGCGCGTAGCGGCGAAAATCCCAGCGCGCGACCGACTCCCCATTGATCCGAGTAATGAGATCGCCGCGCTCGACGCCGGCGGCAGTAGCTGGGGAACGGGGCACGACGCCAGCGACGCGCCAATACGCGGGTGTTTTGGAGAAGCTTAGGCCAGGACTGCGGCGTGCCGCCGTCGGAATGGGAGCCGGTGAATCGCGGTAAAAAGTGACGCGGTCACGTTCTTGGTCAAAAGTGACGGAAAAATTCTGAAGCACAGCGCCACCGATAGCGGAGAGTTCGTCGGTGAGTTCGACGATGGGTGCAGGCAGAAGGTAATCGGCGAGATTTAAGGACTCCGTCAATCGGCCGATACTTTGCGGACGATCGCCGGTGAGCGTACTCACAGTGCTGCCCTCGCGGGGTCCGTAGGTGTAGTGGGGGGAGAGTCCGATCGGATTGAGACTAAGGGCTGCGTCGCTGCCGCTGTCGATGAGTGCGACGAAGGGTTGATCACCTAGGCGCACCGAGATTAACGGAGTTTTGTTGGCGTTATTAAAAGAGACGGCTGCGCCGGGAATCAGCGGGTTACCTCGACTTGGGGCGAGCACGACGCGGTCGCGCGGGTAGTCGAGAGTGAGGAGTGTTTCTCGAAAAAGCGGGAAGCCGAGGATGCCGTCGATTTTTACGCCGAGGTGGGCAGACAGGGCGGTGCAATCGTAGATGCGTGCGGAAATATTTTCGAAGCGGGCATCGCCCAGCTCAAGCCGCCGGATCGTGGTCGCAGGGAGCTGCACGGTCTGGCCATCGGCCGAAGTGATAGTGACGAGGGTGACAGGGGTAGCGGGGTCGGGTTTGCTGCCGTAGCGTTGGGCAAATTCGGGGGTGACCAGCGTGGTGTTGGCGCCGGTGTCGATGAGGAAGTGCCACGGGCCGCCGCGGTCCCATTTGGTCTCGAGGACTAGAAAGGAGCCGATACGTTTAGCGGGCAGCACAATAAGTGGGGAGCCGAGCGTGGTGCGACCGGGACGTGCAGCTTCTCGGCGAAAGGAGAAGCATCCTGCGAGTTGCAAGCAGGCTAGCGCGGCCAAGGCAAATGCGAGAGGACGCCGCCAGTTCATTTTTATTTGGCCGGCTGCGGCAGCGTGCGGCTTAGGGCGAAGGCGCCGAGGGCGAGGACGGCGCCCGCGAGGAAGACGCTGCGTGAGCCGTAAAGCCAGAAGGCTCCGCCGGCGAGTACGGGTGTGATCGCGCGCGAAAGCGAACCGAGGGAGCGAAAGATACCTAGCACGCGTCCCTGTTCTTGTGGTCCACAATACAGCGAGATCAGACCGGTGCTAGCAGGGTTGACGAGGCCGGAACCGGTGGCAAGCAAGGCGAGGCCCGTGTAAAGCAGCCAAGTTTGTTGGGCGAAGCCGACAGCGACGAGGCCAAGCGTGGAAAGGATGAGACCAGCGCCGAGCACGCGGATCTCGTCGACGCGGGCGAGCAGTTTGCGAACGATGAAACCTTGGGTTATGATCGAGCATACGCCTAGAAAGCCGAGGAGGTAACCGTTTTGGCGCGCCGTGTAACCGAAGCGTTCGGCGGCGAGAAAGGTCAGCGACGCTTCCATCGCGACGAAGGCGAGCGAGTAAGTGAAGGCAACGAGGTTGGTGCGGCGCAGCGCTGCGTCGCCGAGACCGAAGATGGCTGCGATGGGGTTGCGAATGCGTGGATCGCGGGCTTCGGCGCGAGCGGCGGGTGTGAGGGTCTCGTTGAAGCGTCGGTAAATCCACGCGAGGTTGACCAAGCAGAGTGCGAAAGAAATCAGCGCGGGCACGGAGAATGGATTGAAGCCGAAACGCGCGAGTGCTGGATGGGTTTCGACGAGGTTCCACTGGGCGGTGAGGGCGCCGATCATCGGGCCTGTGACGAGGCCGAGGCCAAACGCAGCCCCCACAATACCCATGGCTTTAGAGCGCTCAGCGCGCGAAGTAACATCGGCCACGGCGGCGGTTGCGACGGAAAGATTACCGGAGAAGGCCCCGCTCACGATGCGTGAAAGTAAGAACGCCCAAAACGAGCCGCTGATGACCCAGAGCAGGTAACCGAATGCGGTGCCAGTGACGGTAAGAAGTAGAACGGGCCGGCGACCGCGTTTATCGGAAATCGCACCCCAAAACGGCGCGAAGATAAATTGCAGAATTGAGAAAAAAGAACTGAGTACTCCGCCGAATAAGACGTTAGCGAAGGCGTTGTCGTGGCCAAGGCTGCGGGCGATGGTGTCGGTTTGAGTAAGGAGCCAGCCGAGGACCCCGTTACGGCCGTCGGTGCCGAGGTAGTGTCCGAGTAGATCAGGTCCGAGGGGGAAGATGATCGAGAAACCGATTAGATCGATATAGAGCGTGAGAAAAATGACGCCGAGGGAGAGGGCGCGCTTGGGCGTCGTCGGTTCGGGCTTGGTACTGGCGGAGGCTTGAGACACGGCGGACAAAAAGGGAGGAGTGAACCTCTGAGGATTCACCTCAATGGCAGGAGGCGCAAGGGGAACTTCCGTGCGTAGCGGATTGGTCGAGGAGGCGGCGGCAAGCGCGCGCGAGATCTTAGATTTTAAACAGTTGGTGTAATTAGGCGAGCCGACGGAAGGTGGTACTCAAGCTGCGGGGGGCTGTTAATCATTAGGGCTGCCCTGGTGACTGAGGATGACCCTGCGGTTTTGCTTCACAGCATGTAGGGTAGGGGGAAACGGTCCATGAGGGCGGCGACGCGGAGTTTGGCGGCGGCCAGGGCATGGGCTTCACCCGGGGTCCCGATAGCTGGGAGGACGAGATGAATGCAGGCCGCGATTTCACTCATGTCGGCTTCGAGCAGGCCACGGGTGGTGACAGCGGGGGTACCGAGGCGGATACCTGAGGCTTGGAACGGTGAACGTGTCTCGTAGGGTACCGTATTTTTGTTACAGGTGATATGGGCAAGATCGAGCGTCTCTTGGGCTTTCTTGGCGGTGAGCTCCGGGAGGTTGCCGCGCAGATCGATGAGGAAGAGGTGGTTGTCGGTGCCGCCGGTGAGGATTTTGTATCCACGTTGTGCCATGGCGGCAGCGAGGGCTCGCGAGTTTTTCACAACCTGTTCTGAGTAGGTCTTGAAATCAGGCTTGAGGCATTCGCCGAAGCACACGGCTTTGGCGGCTATGACATGCATGAGCGGGCCCCCTTGGGTCCCGGGGAACACGGCGGAGTCGATGGCTTTGGCGTGGGCGGCCCGGCAGAGGATGAGTCCGCCACGGGGTCCACGGAGGGTTTTGTGCGTGGTGGTGGTGACGAAGTCGGCGTGGGGGACGGGGGAGGGATGGACGCCGGCGGCTACAAGGCCAGAGATGTGGGCTATGTCCGCGAATAGATAGGCGCCGACGCTGCGAGCGATCTCGCCCATGCGGGCGAAGTCAATTACGCGAGAATACGCACTGGCGCCGACGGTGATCATTTTGGGCTTTTCGCGGAGAGCGACGGTGGCGAGTTCGTCGTAGTCGATCAGGCCGGTGTCCTCGCGGACGCCATACTGGCAGAAATTATATAGTTTGCCGGAAAAATTGGCGGGATTGCCGTGAGTGAGGTGGCCACCGTGGCTGAGGTTCATGCCTAGGACCTTATCACCGGGTTGGAGAACAGCGGCGTAGACGGCGGTGTTGGCTTGGGCGCCGGAGTGGGGTTGGACGTTGGCGTGATCAGCGCCGAAGAGTTGTTTGGCTCGGTCGATGGCGAGCTGTTCGACTTGATCGACGAATTCGCAGCCGCCGTACCAGCGTTTGGCGGGGTAGCCTTCGGCGTATTTGTTGGTGAGGACGCTTCCCTGCGCTTGCATCACGGCAGGGTTGGTGAAATTTTCCGAAGCAATGAGCTCGATGTGGCTTTGTTGGCGGGAGAACTCGGCGGCGATAGCGGAGTAAATAGCGGGATCGAGTTGAGCAAGAGGAGCGGCGTTGAGCATGGCGAAAAAAAGTGAATTGAAGCTCGCGCAACGAGGCGCGGAGGCAAAGATTTTTTACGAGAAAGACTTGGAGTGGCTCAGCAAGCAGAATTGAGCTTAGTTTTGAGAAATTCGATGAGGCTCGGGATGGCTTCGACCATCTCGTCACGGGTGGCTTCGTAGACTTTGAGTGAACCGCCAAAAGGGTCGCCGATTTCTTTGGCGTGCGGGTCCGGCATGAATTCGCGAAAAAGGTAAACGTTACGTGGGACTGGGTTGATCGCGTATTCCAAAGAAGCTCGGTGTGACTCGGTCATACCAATGACCGCGAGGGCATTTTGCACGAGCTCGTCGGTGAGAGCGCGGCTGCGGTGCTTGGCAATATCAAGGCCAACCTTTTTGAGGGCTGAGACGGAGTTAGCGCTGACGGCGTCGCCATCTCTGCCGGCTACGCCGGCGGAAATCACTTCGAGTGAGCGGAGTGGCTCGGGCTGGGCGGCGAGGGCATGTTGAAGGAGGGCAGCGGCCATTGGGCTACGGCAGACATTGGCGGTACAGACGACGAGGATGTAGCCGGGCTTGGGCATCGTGGTGTGATGGAAAGGGGTTAAATAACAGGTTTTTTCCGCGAAAGGCAACCTGCAGGCGTGGATGTTTTTAGATTTGGCGGAGTGCGATGAGGGCGCGGTGGAGGTGGACGGCGCGTTGGAGGACCGCGTCAATTAGGGGGAGTGGGACGGTAGTTGCGGCATCGCTGGGGGCGGCGGGGGTTTTGGATGCGGCGCGTTTACCGTGATCAGCTGGAAGGGCTGCAGCCACGGAAGGATTGGACTCGGAGCGGTCGGGGTGCCACTCAGCCGCGAGGGCGGCTTCATCGTTCCGGGGTTTGGTGAGGGTTGGAGTGATCAGGGTGGAAAGCGCCTCGGGTTGAGTGAGCGCGTTGTAAGCGCGACGTTGGGTTTCGGGATCGACGGCTATAGCTAGGTCTGGCGTGAAGTCAGCTGCGTTAAGGCCAAGGACGATGAGGCCAGGGGTGTCCTCGCGTTCAGTAAAAGTAGCTCGAAGTGCGGGGCTGGTCTCGGTGTTAGCGAGGATGAATACAGGAGTGCGTGGTAGAGCGCGGAATTTTAACCACGCAGCGAGGGTGATGGCTGCGTCCGGGCCGCCAGTGGTGTAGCGCAAGTCAAGGACCAGAGGCTGGGGCCGCGCGGGCGAAGCCGCCGGTAAGTCCGTCGGCAGGGTATAGGCGCGGTGGTACGCGAGGCCTTGGCCGAGATCAAGGATCAGGGGCTTCGCTACGGCGGCGGGAGGCAAAGAACTCGCGCCGAAAGATAAGCTAACAAGGAGAATGTGGCGGAGTTTCATGAACGGTTAAGCTGCCGTGCGCCGATGTCGCGGCGGAAATATTTAGTGGAGCACACAACCTGTTCGCAGGCGGCGTAGGCGCGATCGGCAGCAGCGCGTAGGCTGGGGGCCAATGCCGTGACGCCGAGGACGCGTCCTCCGTTGGTCACAAGTTGGCCGACGGTGTTACGAGCGGTGCCAGCGTGGTAAATCGTCGTGACGGGCGGGAGTGCGACGGGCGCGGGCAGTGTGATGGCGTCGCCTTTTGTGTATGCATCGGGATAGCCTCGTGCGGCGATAACCACGCAGACGGCGTAGTCGGGTTTGACCACGAGCGGTCCTACGGCGGGTAGGCGGTCGGTGGCGGCAGCCCAGAGTAGTTGCAATAAATCGGTGGTGAGACGTGGGAGCACGACTTGGGTTTCGGGATCGCCGAAACGGGTGTTGTACTCGATCACGCTCGGGCCGATGGGGGTGAGCATGATGCCGATGAAAAGCGTGCCGCAAAACGCAATGCCCTCAGCGGCGATGGCGTTGACGGAAGGGCGAACGATTTCGTCTTCGATGCGAGCGAGTAACGCAGGGGTCACGACTTCGGCTGGGGAATAGGCGCCCATGCCGCCGGTGTTGGGTCCAGTATCGCCATCGCCAATTCGTTTGTGGTCCTGAGAGGTGGGAAGGATGACGTAGTCTGGTCCGGAGACGACGACTAGAATACTGGTTTCCTCACCGAAGAGGCAGTCCTCGATGAGTAATTGGCGGCCGGCGGCGCCGAATTTATCGCCGGCGAGCATTTCGCGGACGGCAGCTTCGGCCTCTGCGAGAGATTGAGCGACGACCACACCTTTGCCCGCGGCGAGCCCATCGGCTTTGACTACGATTGGAATCGAGCGTGTCCGCAGGTAGGCGAGCGCAGGCTCGATCGCATTAAAAAATGCAGCGGGTGCGGTGGGGATGCGGTGTTTAAGGAGTATCTCCTTAGTGAAAATTTTCGAAGCCTCGAGGCGCGCGCCGTCGGCGCCGGGACCGTAAACAGGAATACCTAGGGACCGTAGGCGATCGGCCAGGCCCAGCGAAAGAGGGACCTCGGGGCCGACTACGACAAAGGCGATTTTTTCGTTTTTTACGAGTACGACGAGGCCAGGGATATCGTCAGCGGCGATCGGAAAACACGGGGCCTCTTCGGCGATACCAGCGTTGCCAGGCGCGCAGATTACGCGGGGGGCATCGGGCGAGGCGAGCAACGCGCGGACCAGCGCGTGTTCGCGTCCGCCGGAGCCGACGACAAGTACCGATTGAGGAAGAGCGCGAAGAGGAGGCACGGAAAAATACAAAGGTAGTGCGAGGTGATCGAGGCGAGCTTAGAGCACCTGAAGTTTTTTGCGGTAGAAAGCGACTACTTCAGCGGGGTCATCAGTAAAAAGGATGTAATCGGCGATCCATGCGGGGGCTCGTTTGGTGGAGATCATGATTTTGAGTTGTTTGCGCAGATCGCCCCAGAAGCGGGCATTGAAAAAAACATAAGGAACGCGCGGTCGGATACCGAGTTTGAGGTTGCACATCTCGATACCAATTTCCTCGAGTGTGCCCACGCCACCGACGTTGAAGATGCAAAAATCGGCCGCCTCGAACCATTTTTGGCGGAAGTGACGCGAGGATTCTTGGAATGTGTTAAAGAAGTCGACGCCGAGTTCGGGTGGTTGCGCCTCGAGTTCGAGGAAGCACGCGCCGGTGAGGGCGCCTTTGTTGCGGGCTTGGTCGGTAGCGAGCCGCATGACGCCGCCGCCACCGCCGGTTAGGACGCCGACGTTGGGGCCGATGAAGCCTGTGAGTTGCTCGACGAGGCCGGTGATACGAGCGGTGTCTGCTGGGTCGAGGCCGACGGCAGAGCCATAGAACGCGAGGAGGGTCGTTTCCTGAAATTTTCGACTAAGTTCTTCGCGCACGAAGAAGCCGTGTTCTTTTTTGTAAACGTGTGCGTAGAGTTCTTTGGTGGACTCGTCGTACCAGTAGACCCGTACGCCAATGGCGTCAAAGGTGTCGAGGCGGGCGTGGGCGTTGCTGGACAGAAAATACCCGTGGGTGCGGGAGGCTTTGCGGAAGATGATGCGCTTTATTTTTACTTCGCCGATGCGGGTGAGTAGCTCGATATGTTCGAGTAAGTCGGGAAAATAATCGACGATGAGAGTGTCGGCATCTTCAGGAGCATCGTCGAGGGCTTGAATCATGGTGCGGCTGCCGATGGGGCACGCGTCACCTTCGAGAATTTTTTTTAGTTCCTCGTTGGCTCTGACAAGGACGCTGCGATTTTCGTTGGCGCCACTTTGGCCGCGAACGGTTATTTTAGTCCGCGGGCGGGCTTCGCGCGTGTCGCGGGGCGGGTTGGCGTCGAGGCACTTGAAAAGTTCGGTGGCGGTGCCAAGCAGGCGCTGACGTTTTTTGGCGAGCGTCTTGAATTCTGGATCGGAAAAAGGCGGGGCGCGGAAGATATCGACCGAAACCATCGGGTTTACAACCGGTTGGTCGCCTGGGTTGTAGATTTCCAACATGACGTTGGTGCCGAAGGTCTTGATGGGGTCGAGCAGTACGGCGCTGGTATGGAGGCCGAAATTACCCTCGCCTTGATTGAGTACGACATAGTGCTCCTTTAAATACATAGAGCAGCTGGTGAGGACACCGGAGTGGGGTGCGACGGTGAGGGGTGATGCGTCGTGGCGAAGTTGGACTTTGTCGAGAAAGCCGCGGCCGGCGAGGCCAGCGACGACGTTTTCAAAATTGAGGCGGGTCAGTTTTGGCGAGAGTGTGTAGCTAACTTGATGGGGTGTGAGAAAAACGCGTCCGCGCGAATCGATTGAGATGGTGTTGGGTAGTTTAAGATCGTTGGCCTGAATGGCAGCCCAGATTTCCGCGGTGGAGAGTTTGGCGGCGACGGGCGCGTGAAAAAGACGACCGACGGGCGCGCCAGGCCTTAGGAGCTTTTTCCAGTAAGCGGCGTTGGGGAAACTTGCATCGTAGATGAAGGCATCGGCGCTTAGAATCAGGCGGTTGCCCTCGATCACGGGCGGGCCTTGAAGGAGCATCTCGATGCCAATGCGTGCGAGTGAACTCCGTTCGGTGAATTTTAGCTCGGGCAGGAGTGATTTTAGGGACTCTAGTTCGGCAGGGTTACGAGGCCAGAAGGCGAGGGTAAGCGTGGTGGAGCGCTCGTCTTTGTTCTTAACGGTGAGGATTTGGCCGTCCTGACTGGTCCAAAATTGATCGGGCGTCATTGCAAATTTGTACTTTGGCCTTGGTGGCAGAGTACACAAGCGGGGAGTAATTGGTTGCATTTGGAGCCGCGGGCGGGCACATCCAAAAGTTTTACGGCACAAAATGACCTCCGCCGTTTCCATTCAACGCAGTCCATAACCCATAAAATGAAACTCAAGTCCGCCCTCACGCTCTCCTTGCTCGCGCTCGGTACCGCCACCGCGATCCACGCTCAGGAGGTCAAACTCAACATCCCTGGCCAAGCTGCCGCCGCTCCCGCTGCCGCCGCTCCGGCCGCTCCCGTTTTCACGGAAGCCCAACTCGTCGAGGAGTTTGGCTGGTTCATGGGCAAGCGTGTTGGGCTCTCCGAGCTCGGCTTCAGCGCCTCTGAGATCGACGCCTTGCTCAAAGGCATGGGCGCCGCGATCGCTGGCAAAGATTCTCCTTACGATCTGCCCAAGATCGGTCCCTCCATGGATGAGTTCATGAAGAAAAAGCAGGACGCTTACATGACCAAGTTAAAGCAGGACGGTATCAAACAGAGCACCGCTTTCTTTGCTAAGTTGAAGGAAAACAAAGCGGTCACCGAACTGCCCAGCGGCCTCCGCTACGAGATCGTGAAGCAAGGCGATGGCGCCGCGCCTAAGCCCACCGAGACGGTTAAAGTTCACTACACTGGCACGCTCATCGATGGCACCGTGTTCGACAGCTCCGTGCAGCGCAACGAGCCGGCTGAATTCCAACTCGACCAAGTCATTCCAGGCTGGACCGAAGGTCTGCAAAAGGTGAATAAGGGCGGCAAGATCAAGCTCTACGTCCCGCCGCAACTCGCCTACGGCGACGAGGCGCGTGGCAACATCCCTCCATCGGCCACGTTGATCTTCGAGATCGACTTGCTCGACATCAAGGCCAGCGCACCAGCTCCGGTCGCGCCCGCGGCTCCTGCTGCGCCTGCTACCGCCAAGTAAGCTGATACTCAGTTTTTTTAAATTCAGCCCGTCGCTCACTTAGCGGCGGGCTTTTTTGTATCTATTTTTAGGCAAATTAAAAACGCTTAAAAAATCGCACTGATGATACCGGGTGCACGACGCCAAATTGAAGTTTGAGCGCGGCGCGCGAGTGCTTAGCTATTTGGGTATGCTTTTTTATTACTTAAGAGCGGCGCTGATTTTTCTATCGGTTTTAAGCATGGGCGTGGCCGCAGGGGCGGATTGGTCGCCGCTCTGGAATGGGCGTGACCTCGAGGGTTGGACGACATGGTTAGATAAGCCGCATCCGAGCGCGGTTCTGCCGGGCGAACCGCGGGACACGAAGGGCAATTATACGCAGCCAATCGGAAGTGGACGTGATCCATTAGGCGTGTTCAGCGTGACAACAGTCGACGGCCAAACGGCAATTCGAATTTCGGGTCAGGTTTTCGGCGAGCTGCGAACGCGCGAGAGTTTTTCTAATTATCATCTCCGGTTGCAATTCAAGTGGGGTCAAAAAAAGTGGCCGCCGCGAGATCATCCCGAGACGCCGCGAGACAGTGGTTTACTGTATCGCGTGCATGCAGATCCTGGTGCCGATGGGCGAATTTGGGCGCGGTCGACGGAGTTGCAAATTCAGGAGCACGACGTGGGCGATCTTTATTCGATTGGTTCGTTTGTGTTTGTGCGCTCGCTGTTGCGCAAAGGCACGGGCAATGCGACGACGAAGGCAGTTTACCATTATGATTCTAAGGGGGCGTGGAATGTTTTTGCGCAAGTGCCCGGACAGGATGGGCGCTGCGTGAAACAACCCGACAGCGAAAAGCCGACGGGCGAGTGGAACACAGTGGAACTCGTTTGCCTGGGTGAAGACAGTATTCACATCGTAAACGGCAAAGTTGTGATGAGGTTGCACCGTACTTTGCGACTGGATCGGTCTACGCCTGAGCCCGTGAACAAGGGCCCACTCATTCTGCAATCCGAAGGCGCGGAAATTTTTTACCGCGGGATTGAATTACGTCCGATCACCGCGGTGCCGGCCGAGTATGCGCAATAATGTATTCCGCGCGGGCGGTCAGTGTTTTGATTTAGTCAATGCAGGGACTGCATCCGGTTGATCGCCGTCGCCGAGTTTGCGGCGGAAGAGATCGAGGGCGAGGCGGTAGCATTGGAGGGCGAGCTCGGGATCGTAGCGGTAGCCTTCGTCGCGCATGAAGGCGTGGGCTCCGTTGAATTCGTGCCACGTGAAATTCACCCTGGCGGCGGCGAGCGCGGCGTAGACTTTGGCTCGGCCCTCGGCAGGTACATGTGGGTCTTGGCGGCCGTAAATCATCAGTGCTTCGGCTTTAATCTCGGGGATGCGGTCGAGTGTGTTATCGTTCATACCGGCGCCGAGACTGCGTTTGTGGATGTCAGTCGCGTAGAAACAAGCTACGGCGCGTACGCCGGGGTTCATCGCAGCTCGAAACGCGAGGTGGCCGCCGATGCAAATGCCCATGACGCCCAGGGCGCCGGTGCATGGAGCGTAGGACTTTAAAAAATCCAGTGCAGTGCGGGCGTCGTTGTCGTAGGCGTCGATTGGCTTGGTGGTTTTGAGGGCGTTACCTCGGTCGGCGCCAGCTTGATCGTAGGCGAGGACACTGCCGGCGGGTTCATATTCATGATAAATTTCGGGAACGAGAACGACAAAGCCGTGACCGGCGAGCATCGCGGCGGTGCGACGAATGGGTCCGGTGACTTGAAAAATTTCCGAGTAGAGCACGATGCCAGGATAACGTCCGGAAGCCTGCGGCCGGAAGATATAGCAGCGCATGGGGCCGGTCGGCGTGGAGAGATCAATGGTTTCTGCGTCTTTAATTGTCATGAAACGGAAGTAGAAAGATGTGCATTTATTCTCTTCTAGTGGCGATCAGAGTGCGTGCTGGGTCAGGTGTAAAAGCGAGATGTGTATAGAATTTTTTTAACCAAGATAGACAAAAGATGTAGTAGCGAAGAGACAAAAAAGCCCGCGCAACCAGTGCGCGGGCGGTGGGTGGTAATGAGACTTGGGCGCGATTATTTTTTCACATCGTCCCAACCTTGCGCCTTAGTGAGGGCGTCAAGCTGGGTTTTAGCAGCGTAGGGTGCGGCGATAATTTTATTTTTCTGAAGGTAAGCGAAGGCGCGCTGGACGGATTTAGCTTCGCCTTTTTTCGCCTCGAGGGCGGGGCCATTTAGTTTTTGCAGGCCGGCTATGTAATCGCTGACCATTTTCTCTACCGCAGCGGCTGTACCCGCTTCGTTTTCGTAGTAAAGCGATTCCGCGAGGCGGAGCATTTTGGCCGTGTCGTTGAGTTTGGCGGCGTCAGCGCGGAGGCCTGCGGCGATTTCATGGCGTTTGGCCGTTGTGGCCTCTGCGGTAAGCACACCATCGGTGCCACCTTCGATGCTGCGGGGTGGCAGTGGGCGATACCAAATGTTTCGGTAACGCACAGGGTTGCCGTGGTCCTGGAGTTTGAGTGGGCCTTGCGCGGGGAACTCAATTGGGATAGACCGTTTCATGTGTCCGCCGGGTCCTTCGAGGGGCGTGGCGTCTTGCATGAGCACACCGTTGCAAAACACGGTGATTCGACCGGCATCGACGAGTTGGCCGTTGCGGTAAACCGGGCGGCGGAAAACGATGTCGTAGACTTGGAATTCACCGGGCGCGCGTAGGGCGTTGGCCATGGGCGGATTGATGCCATAGACCGATGCGGCGAAACCGTCGGCGTAGGTGGGGTTGTTGTAATTATCGAGTACCTGGACTTCAGCTAGGCCCATTAAAAAGATGCCGCTGTTGCCGCGGCCTTGGCTGTCGCCGGAGACGGCCAAGGGTGCGGCCCATTCGACGTGAAGTTGGCAATCGGCGAACTGTTCCTTGGTGCGGATGTAGCCAGATTTGGGCACGCATTCGAGTGCGCCATCGCGGACGACCCATTTGGTAGCTTGAGCGGCGGTGCCGGGTTTCGTATCGGATTCCCATTTTGCAAGTGAGGCGGCGGTTCCGTCGAACAGAACGATGGCGTCGGAAGGAGGTTGGCCTGGTTGTGTGGCGCTGCTGAAAGTGCCGGGTTCGACGCGTTTAGGCTGGGGACGATTTTGATCGTGTACGGCCCACGGATGATGGACGTCAGGTGCATCGCCGTAAAAGGCCGAGCCGGTGTTGGGTGCAGCATGGCTTGAAACCATGAGCGAGAGGGACGCGCAAAGTGCCGAGAGGGCGGGGTGGAATTTCATGGGATAGAGGCGTGAAACTTGGGCCCGACTTGCTGTATCGCAACCCTAAGCTTTCTTAAGTCGGCGCGCTAAAAAACGCGGTTTGGCGCCAGCGGCGGTGCATTATATATGTGGGCTAGATTTCAGGTTGCGGTGCGCAAGGGCGGCACGTTCACTGACCCCTCCATGAGCCTCGACGCACCAGCACATAGTCCGGTGAACGGTGCCCCGTTTTCTTTCGGGGTAGCCGCAGCGTGCTTCAACACGGAGCTGGTTGAGGGTCTTTTGCAGAGTTTCCGCGCGACTTTAAATTGTAGTGGCGTACGTGCCGAGCGAATCGAAGTCGTGCGCGTGCCCGGTTCGCACGAGGTGCCGTATGCGATCCAGTTACTCGCTGAAAGCGGTCGGCATGATTGCTTAGTCGCGCTCGGCGTCTTGATTGGCGGCGATACCAACCACCACGAGATGGTGGGCGACAGCGTGTCGCACGCCTTGCAACAGGTGAGTCTCGCGACGCGCCGCCCCGTGATTAATGGGGTAATCGTGGCCAATACGCGGGCGCAAGCCGAGGCGCGTTGTCTTGGGGCGATCAATCGCGGCGCTGAATTCGCCCAAGCTGCCCTCGCCATGGCCGCGCTAAAACATTCCCACTCTCGATGAGCAAAGCCCTTTTCACCCAGCGTCGCGACGGTCGCGTCGCCGCCCTGCAATATCTCTATGCTTGGAGCCTTAACGAGCCTAAGAATCTCGCCGAGGACCTCGTGACGTTTTTTGAAAACCTCGAGCAGCCACGTCCGCACTATGCTTACGCCGAGGAGCTCATCCAAGGTTTTATCCTGAATCAGGCGGACATTGATGGAACGATCAAGACCCTTGCACAAAACTGGGAATTTGAACGTATCGCCAAGATCGATTTAGCGATTCTGCGGCTTGCGATTTACGAGATGAAACACCGCAAAGATATCCCGCCCGTTGTATCCATCAATGAGGCAATCGATCTCTCGAAACAATTTTCTAACCTCGACGCCAAGCGTTTCATTAATGGTATTCTTGACCGCTTTAAAGGTCAGATCGGCCGTGACGCTCGCAAGGTTGAGATTGCTTAACCGCGAGATTTTTACGGCGCTTCCCGCCGGCTTCTCCCCCTGAATTTCATTGCCGATGTTTGGTCTCTTTAAAAAATTCAAAGACGGCTTTGCGAAAACGTTTACCGCGATTGGAGAAAAAACTCGTGGTCTTTTTGGTGGCCGCAAGATCGACGCTGCCTCCCTTGGTGAGCTTGAAGAGGCGCTTTACACCGCGGATTTTGGCGTCGCGACCACGGATGAAATCCTGCGCGAAATCAAAGTCGCACACCAAAAAGATTCGTCACTTGCCGGCCAACAAGCTGCCGCTATTGGAGCGGCGGTGCTTCAACGCGTGCTTGCCGGCAGCGAGCGAGTCATCAAGCCCGCAGCGCAGGCGCCTACGGTGATTGTTTTACTTGGCGTGAATGGCTCGGGCAAGACCACGACCACCGCGAAACTCGCATGGAAGTTGAAACAAGAGGGAAAAACGGTCGTGGTCGCTGCTTGCGATACTTTCCGTGCAGCTGCCGTCGAACAACTCAAAACCTGGGCGCAGCGGCTCGATTTGGAAATCGTCGCTAGCCACACAGGCGCTGATTCGGCGGCGGTTGCATTCGATGCTTTGCAGGCTGCTAAGAGCCGCGGTCGCGATTATCTTATCGTCGATACCGCCGGCCGCCTGCACAACAAGAGCAACCTCATGGAGGAGCTGGCGAAAATTAAACGCGTGCTCGCCAAGGTTGATGCCGCCGCGCCGCATGAGTCCTGGCTCGTCGTTGATGGCTCTTTGGGGAGTAACTCCATTGAACAGGCCAAAGCGTTTCACAAAACCTTTGGCCTGACTGGTCTCGTGATCACGAAACTCGATGGCACGTCGCGAGGCGGCGCGATCGTAGGGATTTGGCGTGAGTTGAAGCTCCCGATCTACTTCGTGGGTCTCGGCGAACAGAAGGAAGATTTACAGCCGTACAGCGTAGAGAACTACGCGCGCGCGGTGTTCGGGCTAGAAACCTAGTCCGCCTTTGTTGGCCGGCGTACTACGCTGCTCTGATTACGGCATTCGTGTCACGGTTTCATGCCGATTTCAGCGTAGATGTCATATCTGCGTTACGCGAATCATTAAGGCTTTGTTAGGTTGAAAGAGGTGGGCCAACTGGCAACGATTTTTTAATTCCCGCATTTTTTTATCATATGAATCGTTTTTTCCTATCTCCACGCCTGTTCTGCTGCACGTTGAGCGCCGCGCTCGCTCTTTTGTCCGTTCCAATGGGTTACGGCCAAACTGCTCCGGTAGCTCCTGACAAGACTTCTGAGCCCTTGAAACTCGAGGCGCTGACCGTAACGGGTACGAGGCGCTTGGATCGAACCATAGTGGAATCCATGGTGCCGGTTGATGTGGTCAGTCCTGAGACGTTGCAGTCTTCGGTCTCGGGTGAACTCACCGATAAGCTCGTCCAGGCGGTGCCCTCCTTCAATGTGCAGCGCCTCACGATTGGCGAAGGCGCGGCCTTTGTGCGTCCGGCTCGTTTGCGCGGACTTTCGCCAGATCATACCTTGGTTTTGATTAATGGTAAACGCCAGCATCGCTCAGCATTGATTACCGGTGGTTTTTCGCAAGCCGCTGATTTGGGTCAGATTCCGGCGTTCGGGTTGCAGCGAGTGGAAGTATTGCGCGATGGTGCCTCGGCGCAATACGGCTCCGATGCCATTGCCGGCGTGATCAACCTGATGCTCAAAGATCGTATCGGTTACGAGGGGTTTGGCCAAGTGAGCCAATATTTCGGTGGTGACGGATTTAATCGTCAGGTGGGCTTTGATGCGGGTTTCAAATTACCGGACAGTGGTTTTCTCAACGTCGCCTTGGAATACTTGAAGGCTGATCGCACCTCGCGCTCGATCCAGCGTGCCGATGCGTTGGCCTACATCGCGGCTCATCCTGATCGCGCGGCCTCCGTGCGAAAGCCGGTCCAACGTTGGGGCCAGCCCGAACGTGAATCTCAGCGCCTGATGCTCAATAGCGCGTTGCCCCTGACTGCATCGATTAAAGCGTACGGTTTTATGATCTTCGGTTCAGGTGAGGGATTAGACGATTTTAACTGGCGCAATCCCGACACCAACGCCGCCTTCAAGCGTTCGATTTATCAAAATGCGCCGACCTCCCTTTATCCTAATTATTCTTTGGTGGAGCGTTTTCCCGGCGGTTTCGCTCCTTACTTTGCATCCAAGGATAATGATTACCACTTCGTGGGTGGCCTCAAGGGGAGCACCTCGATTGGCCTGAATTATGACTTCAGTGCCGCCATGGGTCGTAATCGCATTGATTATAAACTGACCAATTCCGTAAACGCTTCATTTGGTCCAGAGTCGCCGACCGTGTTTGATGTCGGCGGTTTGAATCAGGATGAGCGTAACCTGAACGCAGATTTTGTTTACAATTGGAACAGCGGGCTTTTTCCGAAGCCCATCAATATTGCTTTTGGCGCAGAAAACCGTCGCGAGCATTTTAAAATTCGCGGTGGGGATCGTTACTCTTGGGACGTCGGACCGTTTGCCGATCTCGCCGTGGGGTCGAACGGATTTCCTGGCTGGAGCCCATCTCAGATTGTTAACGCCAGTCGTGACAGCAACGCAGCGTATGTCGATTTCGACGTGCAGCCGATGGAACGCTTGAGTTTCGCGATCGCGGGTCGCACTGAGGATTATTCTGATTTCGGAGCTACGACCAACGGGAAACTCTCTTTGCGCTATCAGGCGCTGCCGACTTTGGCTATGCGAGGAGCGGTGAGCACAGGCTTTCACGCACCGACACCTGGGCTGTCTTATTATACCCGGACCAGCCAAGGCTTATTGGCGGGAACGTCCACGCTTTTTACCTCAGGCCAAGTCAGTGTGAGTAATCCTGTGGCGGTGTTTTTTGGGGCAAAAGCACTCAAACCTGAAAATTCTGATAACGTCAGCCTCGGTTTGGTTTTAACGCCGGGTTCTGAGATTACGGTCTCGGTGGATTATTACCGGATCGCGGTGCAGGATCGCCTCAGTCTCTCGCAAGGTTTCACGCTAACAGCAGCCCAGCGTGACCAATTGGTGGCTTCGGGGGTGACGGATGCCAAAAATCTTAACTCACTGAGTTTTCTCACCAATGCGTTTGATACCCGCACGGAGGGTCTCGATATTGTAGCCTCGAAGCGCTGGGCGCTTGCCAAGCAAGAGACGGTGGCGCTCACGGCGGCTTACAATTATAACGCCACTCGCGTCACCCGATACGATTCCCGCGTGATTTCCAACGATGCGCGCATTAATTTAGAGAATCGTATCCCGCAAAATGCGGGCAACCTTACGCTAAATTATACACGCGGTCCTTTGGGTTTAATGGCCCGCGTGCGCTATTTCGGCGAGTGGACCGACGCCCAATCCAATTCGACGATCGTCCAGAATTTTAGCCGGCAAATCCTTGCTGATTTTTCTACCTCGTGGAAATTTACTCGCCAAATCAGTGTTACGGCAGGGGTAGAGAACGCGTTTAACCGCTATCCAGACAAGGCGACATTTAATGCTGCCAATGGCTTACTTTATTCTCGGAATGCCCCTTATGATGCCGATGGCGGTCGTTGGTACCTGCGCGTCAATGCCTCGTTTTGATATTGTTACATGATTTCGCACTCCCGCCGCAGTTTCCTCACACAACTGGCAGCGGCTGGCGTCGTCGCCCCTGCTTGGCTGTTACCCACAGCTCAAGCCGCGGCCTCGGCTGCGGTTGCTCCGGATGCTTCGGGTTTTGCGGCGGCGCGTGCAGCCGGGGCCCGCGTCCTAGCTACCTTGCCGCTTCGCTCAGGCGAGGCGGCTGTCTTGGCGGCGGATGAAGGCTTTTGGCGCGACGTGCAGGCCTCTTGGGCGGTGGATCGATCGATTCTTAATTTGGAAAATGGCGGAATCCAGCCCTCAACGGCTCTGGTTAATCACGCCTTTAGCGAGGCTTGGCAGCAAGGGCATGAGGCGCCGGCCTACACCCTTAATCGGGTGCTTATGCCGCAGTTGGACGAGGTTCGTGCGCGCTTGGCCAGCGCGTTTGGCTGCGACCGCGAAGAACTCGCGCTAACTCGTAACACCACCGAGGGCATTGAGTTGGTGCTGCTCGGTCTAGCCTTGCGCTCAGGCGATGAGGTGGTGACTACAACGCAGGATTACTGGCGGTTCCAAAATACGTTATTACAACGTAGCGAGCGCGAGGGCATCGTCTTGCGCTCGATCACCCTGCCGGTGCCCGTGGAAAGTACCGATGAAATTGTTGCCCGCTTCGCCTCCGCCATTACGCCACGTACGCGAGTTATTTTGATGAGCCACATCATCAATCTCACGGGTCAAGTGTTGCCGGTGCGTGAGGTCGTACGGATGGCGCGTGCGCGCGGAGTGCTTGTAGTCGTAGACGGAGCGCATGGGTTTGCTCAATTGCCGATCTCTCGCGATCTGTTGGATTGCGATTTCTACGCTACGTCGCTCCACAAATGGTTGGGTGCGCCGCACGGCACAGGGTTTTTATATGTGCGGCGAGAGCGCATCGGAGAAATTTGGCCGCTTTATCCAGCGCCGGTGGAACTGCGCGAAAATATCCGAAAATTTGAAAGTATCGGTAGCGTAGCTGCCGCGCCATACCTAGGGATTCGTCCCGCGCTGGATTTTTGGTTGGCGATTGGCGCTGAGCGTAAGATGGCCCGACTGTGTTGGCTCCGTGATCGCTGGCTGGCTACGTTTCATGATGATCTGACCGTCACCGTGCACACGCCGCGCTCGGCCGAGTTTTCCGCGGCTTTGGTGACGATCGATTTCGCGGGATTGGCGCCAGCGAAGTTGGCTGGCTGGCTCTGGGAACGTCACCGCACCCTCGTGCGGCCTGTTGTTCACAAGGAGTTTCGTGGTATCCGCGTGACGCCGAATTTGTACACGACCGAAGAGGAACTAGCTCGATTTGTAGAAATCCTACGCGTTGCTCGTACTACGGGCCTTGGTTAATTTTTTTGTTAAACGCTGTAAGATTCAGCGAAGCGTTCTTGTATTTTTTCGTAGCGGGAAATATCTGCTCGTTCCGTCAACCAAGAGTGCTTGCATGTGAACTTAGATGTTTTTCTTTTCTGAAAGTTTATATCCGTGGATGTCCTCTGCGTCGCTGATCGCAGCAAGCGTAAATCAGGGTCCAGTTTTCGCGCCGTTTGTGCGACTCGGAGTGGAGCATATCTGGACGGGTTACGACCATTTGTTGTTTCTACTCGCGCTGTTGACCGTGTGTGCGAGTTTCCGTGCAAGCGTGCGGGTTATTTCATGTTTCACGCTCGGTCATTCACTCACACTGGCGCTGGCAACGCTGGATTGGATCAATTTACCCTCGCTTATTACCGAACCGTTGATCGCGGCCTCGATCGTCTTTGTGGGTGTGGAAAATCTGGTAAGGCGTGGCGCGGAGCCGCGCGCGCGCTGGCTACTTACCTTTGGGTTCGGGCTCGTCCACGGATTCGGCTTTGCGAGCGTGCTACGCGAACTCGGGGTTGGGGTAAACGGCAGCGGACTCGCACTACCGTTGTTTGGTTTCAATCTCGGCGTAGAGTTGGGTCAGATCGCTATCGCGGCAGTCGTTTTGCCGTTGCTTTGGCAGCTGCGGAAACGGGAATGGTTTCTAAATCGTGGAGTGCCTGCAATTTCTGCCCTCGTGGCGCTCGCCGGTCTTTATTGGCTCATTGCGCGCACGCTGTTGGCCTGAGGCCGGACTCAGTTCGACTCAGATCAGGCCGAGCTGCATTTTACCTTCTTCGCTGATCATCGATTGATTCCAAGCGGGCTCCCAGGTGATGCGGACATCGGCGGCACTTACGCCGGGTACGAGCAGGATTTTAGTTTTTGCGTCTTCGGCAATGGCGGGGCCCATGCCGCAGCCAGGAGCGGTGAGGGTCATGGCAACGTTGACCTTGTAGGTAGCGGGAGTGACCTCGGGAGTTTGTTCAACGTCCATCGAGTAGACCAGACCGAGGTCGACGATATTGACGGGGATCTCGGGGTCGTAGACGCGTTTGAGCTGGTCCCAGATAGCAGCGGGGTCGGGTGCGCCGTCAGCGAGGGTGGCAGCGGTTACGGTATGATCAGCCGTTTTTTCGCCGAGGGCGTCGCCGTCTTTGCCGTCGATGCGGAATAGGCCGAAATCGGTCTGGACGGTGAAGCTGCCGCCAAGCGTCTGGTGGATGAAGAGCTTGGTGCCGGCCACGAGCGTCTGGCGGTCACCACTAGGGATCTGCGTACCAGTGACATCGCGGGCGAGAATACGGTCGGTGTTGGCCATGGTAGGAATCGGCGAGCTTATTTTTTAAACTTGGTTTGAATGAGGACGCGGAGGGTTTCGTGGAGGTCGTCGTCGCTGAGACGGTTTAGGACCTCTTCGAAGAAACCGAAGGTGAGGAGCTCGTCGGCGGCGGCTTTGGCAATGCCGCGAGCTTGGAGGTAAAATTCCTGCTCGGGGTCGATGCGGGACGAGGTGGCGCCATGCGTGCAGCGCACATCGTTGGCTTGAATCTCGAGACCGGGCAGAGAGTTGGCCTCAGCTTCGTCGCTTAGCATGAGGTTGCGGTTACTCTGATAGGCGTCGGTTTTTTGCGCGTCAGGATCGACGACAATCAGGCCGGAGAAAATGGTCTTTGCGGTGCCGCGTAGGGCATTTTTGTAAAGGAGATCGGACTTGGTGTTGGGTGCCTGGTGAATCTGGAGCGTGCGCTGGTCGAATTCCTGACCGCTCTCGGCGACGGTTAGGGCGAGCATCTCGGAGAACGCGCCGGGGGCTTGCAGCTGAGAGAGGGACTCGTGGCGAGCCTGGCGGGCGCCGAGGTGAACGTTGAGGGATTGGACGCGGGCGTCTCGACGCACGACGGTGCTGTTCGATTGGAAGGAAAGCGCGCGGTGGCTCCAGTCTTGTTTGCCGATATAGGTGAGATGGGCGCCGTGGCTGGCGTAGAGGTCGTTGGCCCCGGCGGCGAATTGTGCTTCGGTGTCCTCGCCAGAGCCGAAGTATTCGACGAGCGTGGCTCGGGAATTTTCGCCGGCGACTACGAGAGTGTGTGGGAAAACTGCAGTGGTGGCGCCGAGGGCGTACGAGAAAACGCCGATGGGCTGTTCGAGCGTGATGCCGTGCGGGATGTGAATAAACGCGCCATCAACGAGAAAGGCTTCGTGCAGTGCCGTGAATTTGGCCGAGCCCAGCTTGGGTGGTTGTGCCAGCAGATGTTCGCGAACCAAGGCCTCGTGCTTAACCAGGGCATCTTGAAGGGTGGTTACGATCACGCCGCGGGCGGTAAGTTCGGCGGACAACGGTTCGTGCGAGAACAGTCGACCGTTAGCGAAGACAAGTTCGGCGGCTTTTTTGATGCCGATGGGCGCATGTGGAACCTGGGTCGCGGCAGCGGAGGGCAACGTAAAGCCATCGAGCGTGAGCGTGCTGATGGAGCTAAAGCGCCAGGATTCGTCGGTGCGCGCTGGAAGCGGAAGCGCGGCGAATTTTTCGTAGGCGGCGCGTTTGCGGGCAATCCACCAAGCGGGGAGCGAGGGCGGGAGGCTCGCAAGGTGCGCAGCGAAGGCTTCAGCGGTGAAACTGCCGACGAGATTCGGGGCAACAGTAAGAGAAGAGGCGGACATGGCGGTGGTGGGAGAAGGAGCGGGGGCTTAGCCGACACTACCTTCCATTTCTAGGTCGATGAGGCGTTTGAGTTCGACCGAGTATTCCATGGGGAATTGGCGGGCGAGGTCGTTGATGAAGCCGTTGACGGCGAGGCTCATCGCTTGGCCTTCGGTGAGGCCGCGTTGCTGCATGTAGAAGATCATGTCTTCGGAAACCTTCGAGACAGAGGCTTCGTGTTGCGTGGAGTTTTTATCTCCGCGCACGCTGATGGCTGGGTAGGTATCGGTGCGGCTGTTGGTGTTGATCAGGAGGGCGTCGCACTCAGTGTTATTTTTGCAACCCTTGAGGTGCTTGGGGATGTGGACGACGCCACGGTACGTGCTACGGCCTTGGCCAACGGAGATGGATTTAGCGACGATGTTGGAGGTCGTGTTGTTGGCGGCATGGATCATCTTGGCGCCGGTATCTTGGTGCTGTCCGTCGTTAGCGAGCGCGATGGAGATCACTTCACCGCGGGCGCGTTCGCCTTTGAGGACCACGCCGGGGTATTTCATGGTGAGGCGGCTGCCGATGTTACAGTCGATCCACTTGATTTCGGCGTCTTCGTGGGCGATGCCGCGTTTGGTGACGAGATTGAAGACGTTGTTGGCCCAGTTTTGGACGGTGATGTACTGGATCTTGGCGCCTTTGAGGGCGACGAGTTCGACGACGGCGCTGTGAAGTGTCGAGGTGGAGAATTTCGGCGCAGTGCAGCCTTCCATGTAGACGACTTCGGAGCCTTCGTCGGCGATGATGAGCGTGCGTTCGAATTGACCGAAGTTTTCCGCGTTGATGCGGAAGTAGGCTTGAAGGGGCTGGGCGACCTTAACGCCCGGGGGCACGTAGATGAAGGAGCCGCCGGAGAATACGGCGCTATTGAGCGCTGAGAATTTGTTGTCACCGGTGGGGATGACTTTGCCGAAAAATTTCTTAAAAAGTTCGGGGTGTTCGCGGAGACCTTCGGTTGAGTTGACGAAGATGACGCCCTGCTTGGAGACGATTTCCTTGATGTTGGAGTAAGCGGCTTCGGAGTCGAATTGGGCTTCGACGCCGGCGAGAAATTTGCGCTCCTGCTCGGGGATGCCGAGTCGTTCGAAGGTTTTTTTGATGTCGTCGGGGACTTCGTCCCACGTGCGTTTCGGTTTCTGGCCTTGCGAGAGGTAGTAGCGAATTTTTTGAAAATCGATATTCTCAAGGTCCTTGGTGGCCCAGTGCGTAGGCATGGGCATGGACAAGAATTTCTTCAGAGCCTTGAGGCGAAATTCGAGGATCCACGGCGCCTCTTTTTTGACGGAGCTGATGTAGCGGATCGTGTCTTCGCTCAGGCCGGTACCGGCGTCGAAGGCGTACTCCATGTTGTAGGAGAAATTACCAGCCGACTGGTCGATGCCGACGGCGGGATTTTCCACGGCGGCGGCTTCGGCGGAATCGGGTAGGATATCTGTTTCGGTGGGTGGCTTCATGGCGGCGAACGGAGCGTGGCGAAGGTGGCGGGTGGGCGTGGGCAGCCTTTAGGCTTGGGCGGCAGCGAGTTCTTTTTTGATCCAATCGTAGCCCTTGGCTTCGAGTTCGTGGGCAAGAGTTTTATCGCCGCTTTTCACGATGCGGCCGTCGTACATGACATGCACGTAGTCGGGTACGATATAGTCGAGGAGGCGTTGATAATGGGTAATGAGGAGAACGCCCAGATTGGGGCCACGCATGGTGTTGACGCCGTCAGCAACGATGCGAAGGGCGTCGATATCGAGGCCGGAATCGGTTTCGTCCATGAGGGCTACTTTGGGTTCGAGCATGGCCATCTGCAGGATTTCACAGCGTTTCTTTTCGCCACCAGAGAAGCCGTCGTTGACGGCGCGGGAGGTGAACTTCCGGTCGATCTTGAGGAGGTCCATCTTGGCGTAGAGGCGTTTGTAGTAACCGGAGGCGTCGATTTCTTCGCCATCGGCTAGGCGGGCTTGAAGAGCGGCGCGGAGGAAATTGGCGATGGACACACCGGGGATTTCGCTGGGGTATTGGAAGGCGAGGAAGATGCCGGCGCGGGCACGTTCGTCGGCTTCTTTCTCAAGGATTGAAACGCCATCCAGGAGGACTTCGCCGCTTGTGATCGTGTAGTCGGGGTGACCGGCGATGGCTTTGGAAAGCGTGGATTTGCCGGTGCCGTTGGGCCCCATGATGGCGTGAACTTCGCCACCTTTAATGGTGAGCGAGAGGCCTTTGACGATTTCCTTGTCTGCGATGGAGACGTGGAGGTTTTTGATTTCGAGTTGGCTCATGGAGGAGTCGGTAAAATTTAAGCGAGAAAGTGGAGCTCAGACGGGTCAGTTGGCGGAAGATTTGGCTTTGCCGCGGAAGGTGATCTCGACGGCGTTGGCATTGAAGCCGGGTGGGAGTTCGGATTTGAGTTGGGCGAATAACGTCTCAGGAAGGTCGACATCATGCGTCTGGCCGGTGACTTCATCGTGAAAATGGGCATGCGGGCGCAGGTTGGGGCAGTAGCGGGTGGGCCCGCGCTCAAAATTAACGGCGCGCACGAGGTCGCACTGAACCAATGTCTCAAGGCAGTTGTAAACGGTGGCCAACGAAATACCGGGAAGTTCGGGCTTCACGCGGGCGAACACTTCGTCGGCGGTGGGGTGGTCGCGTTTGTTGAGTAGGACGTCGTAGACCAGTTCGCGTTGAGGGGTAGAGCGCAGGCCGCTATCAGCGAGTTTTTGCGCGAGCCCGGCGGGGTGACGGGTTGGTTGGGTTGCGGTGGTCATGCGTTTTTGAGGAAGGGGCAACAAATTGGAATGATTCTAAGGTGCAAGTGATAATTAGAATTATTCCAAATTACGTTGTTTTTCGGCCTGATCCAAGACTTGCGCACTGGTCCTATCCCTCTGTCTAAGCAAACCCCAGTTGGCTCGCCTAAGTCGTTTCTAATGAAGAGCTCCAGCACCAGTGCCACGGCTCGTAGGCGATGCCGTGGGAGTTGTTCTTAGGAAAAGACAGGTGAAAGCCAAATTGGATGGCGTGGTTGTTTAGCCAGTCGAATGCCGGGGTTTGGGCGAAGCTAGCATCGAGGAGCGAATCTTCTGCGGTGGTGATATCCACGGCTCGGCCAGTGTGGTGTTCGCTGTAGCCGGGGGCAGCAACGAAGCGAAGAATATCTTCGAGCGGTCGACCGGAGGCGAGGTGACCTCGAATGATTTCCGTCTGGCGGGCAATACTACGAAAACCGGAGATCGCAATGAGCTGAATGGCCGCGGCATCGGCGGCGCGTTTGAGGCGAGTCCAAGCGGCTGCGGCAGAAGGGGTGAGTTGGATTGCGCGTCCGTCCTCCGTGAGTGCGATGGTGAGTAGTGAGTCGATTGAGGCCTCGAGTTGGAGGGCGAGGCCACGGCTTTGCGCGTAATCGGCGGGGAGTCCGAGAGAACGATGGAGCTCAGTGAGCTCGGCGGGCAAGACGGGCATGAGCGGTGTGGTGGGCTAGGCAGCACCCTGTTTAAGCGGGTGCGACATTGCCTATACTTTCGTCACCCACCTAGCAGCCTCAACCATGATGCTCGGCGAGCCAGCGTTCGGCTTCGATGGCGGCCTGACAACCCATGCCGGCGGCCGTGATCGCTTGGCGGAAGACGTGATCCGAGCAATCGCCTGCGACGTAGATGCCTGGGACGTTGGTCTGCACTTGAGAGCCGGCTTGGGGTTTGAAGTAGCCGCCCTCATCCACTTCGAGTGGAGGGGCAAACGGCCCAGTATTGGGAATATGTCCGATGGCGACGAAGATGCCTTTAACGGGTAAGACGGACTCGGCTCCCGTCTTCACGTTTTTAACTTTCAAGCCATTCACTGCGCCTTCGGGCACGCCGAGAACTTCGACCGGCACGCTGTCCCAGACCATCTGGATTTTTTCGTGCGAAGTCGCGCGGTCGGCCATGATTTTTGAGGCGCGCAGCGAGTCGCGGCGATGTACGAGATAAACTTTGCTAGCGAAGCGCGTGAGAAATAACGCTTCTTCGGCGGCGCTGTCGCCACCGCCGAGCACGGCGACTTCCATTTTGCGGTAAAACGCACCATCGCAGGTGGCGCAGGTCGTTACGCCCTTGCCGCCGTAGAGTTCTTTTTCGCCGGGTATGCCGGTAAGTCGCGGCGAGGCACCGGTTGCGATGATCACAGTCTTGGCCAGGATGACACGGTCGCCGCAAAATAATTTGCGCGGCATGGAAGTAAAATCGACTTTATCGACGAGCGCTTGTTCGAAGCGGGTGCCGAAGCGCGTGGCTTGCTCGCGCATATTTTGGGTGAGTTGGAAGCCATCGACCCCGTGCGGGAAACCGGGAAAATTTTCCACTTCGCTGGTCGTAGTGAGTTGCCCGCCGGGCAGGGGGCCTTCGAGCACGAGTGGATTGAGGCTGGCGCGGCCGGTGTAGATCGCGGCGGTGAGGCCGGCGCAGCCGGTGCCGACGATGACGACGTTTTCGACGGTGGGGGACGACATAGGAATAAGCAGCGACAGAGCGTTAAATGAGCGTAGGCGACAAGGGATTTCCCGCAAGTGACCTAGAATCGATGCATGGGTGGTAAATTCATTTTTCTTACTAGCCTAGGAGTTTGCGCACCCCGGGTGCTTAATCCAATGGACGGCACCACTTGGTGTCGTTCATTTTTAATTTCATGAAACGCCCCCTTACTTACCTCGCCCTCGCGCTGGCTGCCCTTCCGCTTGCGCTTACCGCCGCCGATGATGCCCGTGCGATTCACGAACGCCTCATCACTTTCGACACCCACCTCGACACGCCTTCTAGCCTGCGGCGACCCGGCTGGAACATTATGGAGCGCCATAACGTGAAAGACGATTTCACTCAAGTCGACCAACCCCGCATGGTTGAAGGCGGCCTCGATGGCGGCTTTTGGGTGATCTATACGCCTCAAGGTCCCCGCACGCCCGCTGGTCACGCTGCTGCGCGTGACACCGCGCTCCAGATTGCCGTGAACATCCACAAAATGCTCGCCGCCAATCCCGCGCATTTCGCACTCGCTACCACCGCCGATGACGCCGCGACGATTGCAGCTACGGGTAAACGCATCGTCTACCTCTCAATCGAAAACGCTTATCCGATCGGTCACGATCTCTCGTTGGTAAAGACCTTCTACGACCTCGGTGTGCGCATGGTGAGTCCCGTGCATTTTGCAAACAACGACCTCGCTGATTCCGCCACCGACACCACCGGTAAACAATGGAACGGGCTCAGCCCGCTTGGCCGAGACCTCATTGCTGAATGCAACCGGCTCGGGATCATCCTCGACGCCTCGCATGCTTCTGACGAGGTCTTCGATCAGATGATTACCCTCTCTAAGACGCCGATCATCCTCTCGCATTCCGGTGCTAAAGCCATCTGTGATCATCCGCGCAATATCGACGACGAGCGCATGAAGAAACTCGCTGCTGCGGGAGGTGTGATCCAGATGAATTCCCTGAGCGCTTACCTCATACCCACGCCGCCCAATCCCGAGCGTAATAAAGCCATGCAAGGCCTTATGGCCAAATACGGCGGTCGGCGTAATTTGAGTGCCGAGCAGACGAAGGAGATGTCTATTGAGCGTCGTGCGATTGAAGAAAAATATCCTGTGCCGATGGCCACCTTTGACGACTTTATGAAGCACGTGTTTCACACCCTTAAAGTGGTCGGTCCCGACCACGTTGGCTTCGGCGCGGACTGGGACGGTGGCGGCGGGGTGACGGGCATGGAAGACGTCGCTAGCTACCACAAAATCACTGCGAGCCTCCTCGCCGCCGGCTACAACGAAGCGGACTGTGCAAACATGTGGAGCGGCAATACCCTGCGACTGCTCCGCGCCGCCGAAGCCTATGCCGCTAAGGTCAAAGCCGAGGCCGACGCTGCCGCCGCGACCGCGGCTAAAGATTAACTGACGCTACTCTAGCTCGCGCGCGGTGGGCGCAGACCTCTTACTAATTATCATGCAGATTGAAATCACGCCCGGAGCTGCGGCGTTGCACGAGCGCCTCTTTACGATCGACACGCACCTGGATACGCCGTCGGCAAGTTTGCCGCGGGCTGGATGGGATTTCGGCGCGCGGCACGACTACGCTGTGGATGGTACGCAATGCGATTTGCCCCGCATGATTGCGGGCGGGTTGGATGCGGTGGTCTTTGCCGCTTATTTTATGCAGGGCGCACGCAGCGTGGCGGGTCACGCGGTTGCGCTTGCGGCGGTCCGCGGGATGTTGGAAAACACTCGTTCTGTGATCGCCGCGCACGGGGGGCAATGCGGGTTGGCGTTGAGTGCGGAGGATGCGCTAAGACTCAAAGCGGAGGGCAAGCGCGCGATTTTTTTAAGTACAGAAAATGCATACTCGCTTGGAACGGACCTGGGGGTGTTGCGGATATTTTACGAACTTGGGGTGCGCATGGTGGGTTTCACGCACATGCTCAACAACGAGGTGGCGGATTCCTCAACGGATCCGCGCGGCGCGGAGTGGGGTGGTTTAAGTCCATTTGGCCGGGGGGTGGTCGCGGAATGCAATCGCCTTGGAATCGTGGTCGACGCCTCGCACGCTTCGGATGCGGCGCTGGAACAGATGATCGAACTGTCGAGTGCGCCGGTGATTTTGTCGCACACGGGGTGTCGAGCGGTGTGTGATCATCCGCGTAATATCGGGGACGATTTATTGCGCCGGTTGGCGGCGCGGGGCGGGGTGATCCAGATGAATGCGCTACCGGTGGCAATGGTGCGGCGCACGGAAAATGAGGCGCTCTCGGCGGCCGTGGATGTGATTATGTCGCAGTTTCGTGACGCGGTGCTCACGCCCGAGGTGCGTCTGGAAGTGAGTAAGGCGTGGCGCGCGTTTGAAGGGAAATTTCCGCAACCGCAGGCTACGATGGCAGATTACGTTAATCACCTCATTCACGCTGTGAAGGTGGCGGGTGTGGATCATGTTGGGATCGGTTGTGATCTCGACGGCGGGGGTGGGTTTCAAGGCTTACGCGACGTGGCGGCTTATCCGGCGATCACGCAGGCGTTGCTCGCGGCGGGGCTGAACGAAGCGGATCTTTCGAAAATCTGGGGCGAGAATACTCTGCGGGTTTTTCGTGCAGCGGAGCGAGCGCGAGCCTGATTTTAAGGTCGATTAGACCTAAATTCCACAGTTAAACTGTTTTGGGCCGAGACAGCCCAGGCGATGCCACATCCGTCTGTATGGTCTGGCCTAGCCGCTAGGCCCAGCGCTTTCCGGAAAAACTTAAATTAAAATTCCCAAGTCAGGCCCACGCTCGGCAATAAAGGCAATAAATCGCGTGCTTCGCGAGTAGTCTTGACGGTGGTGCCCGACACCACCGGGGAGTAGGCGTAGCCGATCAAGTTGGTGCGGTTGTAGGCGTTAAACAGGTCGACGAAGGCGATGAGTTGGCTTCGGCCTAATTCCCAGCGGCGGGTCGCGCGAAGATCGAGGCGGTGGTAGTCGGGGAGTTGGTCTGTGTAGGCCGGGCCGACGACGCGTTGGGTGTAGCGTTTACCGTTACTAAGTGGGATTAGGATGTAGCTTACCTCGGTTGTGGGCCAGCCGCTGTGGTAGTGCCAGGAGGCGCTGAAATTCCAGTGGGTGCCCAACGCGTAGGTCGCTTCGATTCGGGCAGTGTGGCGCTGGTCGCGGGCGGCGGAGACGGCGCGGCCGTTGATCATTTCTTCTGCGTGGGCGAGCGCGTAGCTGGCGGTCCAGCCCAAGCCTCCTAGAGAGCGGCGCTCCATCAGAATTTCCACGCCACGCGCGCGCGCCGAAGTGGGGGCAAGGTACGTGCGGTCGGATTGGACCTCGGAGAAAATATTGTAAAGGTTAACGGTGTTTTCCCAGCGCGCTCGAACGTGGCTGGTGATGCGCTCGTAGGCTTCGATTCGAAGGCTAACGTTGGTGGCGAGGCGTTGTTCTAGGCCCAAGATACGGTGTTCGGCGATTTCGGCGCGGTTGAGGCGGGTTTCTCCGTCGGGCACGGAGAGTTCGTGGAGGCCTTGGGATTGCGTATAAGTTCCCCAGGAAGCACGGAGGGTAGTGCGATTACCTAGTGGTAAAGCGGCGGCGAGCCTGGGGCTGACGTCATCGTCGCCGGTGGCGGAGTCGTGGTCGAAGCGCAGGCCAGGTTCGACGATGAGGGTTCCTGGGGCTTGGAGGCGCGCGGTGATAAAGCTACCAAAGCGGTCGCCGGCGGGTCGTAGGTGCGTAGTGGCGGTGCGGCGTGCGACTGTGAGTACGCCGTTTTGGACGAGGTAATTGTCGCTCAGCAATTGGTAGTCGTAGGCGGAAGTGTTGTGGGTGACTTCGCTGCCGGTGCTTACGAGGGTACGGGAGTTAAGCTCTAAGGCCCAATCGCTGCGCAGGGTGGTGGTGTTGAGCTGGCGTTGATCACTGAGTTTTAGGGCGAGGGTGTTGTCGTAGGTGCCGTCGCCGCGGCGATCGGAGTCGAGTCGGCCGAAGGAAAGTACCGTTTCACCTTCGAGGCGCGTGTTAGGGGTGGCGCGCCAGCGGGCCCAGAGGTAGCTGCTGGTATAGTCGCTGTTGAGTTCAGGATTATTTTTTTCTCTAACCTTCAACGTGTCACCAGCGTGAAGGGCGTGCAGTGAGAGCGTGTGTTGCGGGGATAGGATGTAGTCGGCGCGAAAGGAGGCGTCGTAGTAGCTGGGGAACAGTTCGTCGTCGCGGCCTTTGAGGCGTAGAGCGAGGTCGGGATAGCCGCGGCGCGCGGTGAGGCGCCAGCGGCTTTGTCCGCCCGCAAAGTGGCCGGTGTGTGCGGCGCGGACACCGCTTAAACTCAGGCCGAGAGAGGTGCCTGGCTGTGGTGAAGTGGAAAAGTCGGTTTCAAGGTTGAGCACGGCGGCGGTGCGATTGCCGTAGTTCGCCGTGAAGCCTCCAGTGATCAAATCGAGGCGACTGACCGCAGCTAGATCGATGATCGCGAGGGCGCCGTCGATATCTTTCAAGTGAAACGGCTCAATGAGAGTGACGCCATCGAGGCGGGCGAGGAGCTTGCCGTTGGTGGCGCCTCGGACCCAAAATTTAGCGGTAAAATCATCAGCGGCTACACCGGGGATAAGGATGAGGGTGCGGTACACATCTTCGCCAATTTGCGGTAGCGTCGCGAGTTCGCTCTGGGTGAGGGTGGCCGCGACGGTGCCGGTGTGTTCGCCAACTCCGAACCTACTCGGGGTCACAACGAAATCGGAGAGACGAAGCGGCTGTGCTGGTGGCGAAGATTGCGCGTGAGCGTGTCCGGGTATGAAGGCCAGAAGCGCCAGTACGACGCTGGCTAGACCTAAGACGCGGGAGGTAACGCGGTGCGAAAGGGGCATTCTTTCGTGTGCGCAGAGCCGTGGTGGGCGGCAACGAATTTTATACTTAAGTTTTTGGCGCGTTTGGCGACGCTGCGCAAAGCGTCTGAAGTCTGATTAGGGGACACAAAAAACCCGCCGGTTTTTTGAGCCGGCGGGTCGAAGGCTAAAGCGAGTTTTGGCTTAGCGTTTGGCGCCCGTGTGGGTGATGGTGTAGGTGAAGAACACAGAGCGGAGATCACCGGGGATCTTGTTTGCGCGGAGGTAATCGAGGTTAAACGCGTTATTGATATTAACCGCGAAGGTGTGGTCGAAGCGCGAGCCGGCTCCGGCGTAACGGTAGCGGGCGCCGAAGTTCCACAAGGTGTAGGATGGAATGCGTAGGTGCCATTGATTGGTGGAGCGGGTGACGACGAGTGCGCCGTTGACGCGGGCGAGGGTATCGCCGGCGTTGGGGGCTTCCGTCGGGGTGGAGGCAACGTAGGTGAAATTGACGTTGGTGGAGAAACCCTTGAGTGCAGCCTGTGAGGGCGTGTATTTCAGGTAAGCACCACCGTTTTCAGGCGAGATGCCGTTCACGCGGCGACCGACAGCTTCCGGGAAGGCGGAACCGAAGTTAGTGTAGATGGAGTAAACATTACCCCAGCTACCGCCTGCGTTGATTTCGTTGGTGATGTTGTAGTTCACGTCCAATTCGTAACCGCGCACGAGTTGATCGCCGTCGCGGCGGGTGACGGAGACGTAAGTGCCGGAACCGGGAGGGGTTTCGACCGAGTCGCTCACGGACACGTTTTTACGCGTGGCGTAGAAACCGCTCACGGTGAAGCTCAGGCGATCTTCAAGGAAGGCGCCCTTGAAGCCGTAATCGTAGCCCTTGGCGGTTTCGGCGGCGTAATCTGGAAGTGCGACCGTCGCGGTGGCATCCGATTGGGGAACGAAATAGCTTTCGCTGTAATTGGCGAAGAGGCGTAGGTTTTGGGTGAGTTTATAGTTCACGCCCAAGTTGGGTTTCGCTCCGGATTGCATCGATTTGTCGAGCAATTGGCCAGGGGCGTAGCCCGCGGGAGGAGCGGTGAAGTCGCGGTGGCGGAAGCGCACGGAATCCATGCGCGCGCCGGCGTAGGCGAGAAGGGCGCCATTGAAGAGGGCGGTTTGTTGACGGATCAGGCCGCCGACGACGGAGACGCGTTGTTTACGAATGCGTGTGGAAACGCCCTTGGAGCCGTCGAACGACTTGGTGAAGTAGTTGATTGGGCTGATGGGTTCGAGGGTGTTTGGATCGAGAGTGACCGTGCGGGCTGCGGTGCTCCAAGCAATGAGGTCAGGATCGGTAGCAGCGGCGTAGTTGCGGGACGGGTCCCAGCGGTAATAATCGTTAAAGTCGATGGCCGCGAGGGTGCGGTGTTCGATCTTGCGGTTATTGGTCCAGTAGTGAGCGAGGAGATCGCTTTGGACGCCGCCACCGTCTTCGATGATCTGGCCTTTGCTGGGAACGGCGCCGCGGACGACCGTGATGGGCGTGCCGGCGACCGCAGGGTTGATATTAACGGTCGGCCAGCTGTTGTTGGAATTATAATCCCAGCGGCGGGCGAGGTAATAGTTGCCGGAGGCGCGAACGCTGAAGATATCGTTCAAGCGCTTGTCGAAATTGGTGGTGTAGCTGCTGGCGCCGCGGTTAAGTTCGCTGGTCGGGCCGTAGGCGTTCCAGTTACGAGCGAGAGCACGGGCATAGCCGACGATTTGGTCGTCGGTGGTAGCGGCGGTGCCTTTCTGGTCGTTAATCAGAGGCGAGACGCTGTTGGGTGAGTGGCGCTGTTGGAGGAGGTATTCGGCGGAGACGAGCAGGTTGGCGCCGTTGTCGAAGGTGTGTTTCACCGCCGCGTAGTATTCGAAATTACGGTTGCGTGCGTAGGGCTGGCCGAAGTCGCGCTGATATTGGCTGAGGGTCAGGATGTAGTAGGTCTTGGGTAAGATTTTGACCGGGCCGGTGGCTTCCAACGTGATGCGTTGGGTGCCGTAATCGCCAAAGTTGTAGCTTAGCTTTTCGGACTGACGATCCTTGGGGGCTTTAGAGATCATGTTAACCATGCCACCGGGGGAGCTGCGACCGTAGATGGCAGCGTTGGAGCCCTTGATGATTTCCATGCGGTCGATATTGCTGGACCCGTATCGACCAAGACGGAAGAAACCGTCGCGTAGCTGATAGGTGGAGGCGAAACCGCGGAGATTGAAGCTACCGCCGATATCTAGGCCGGTGAAGCTGCCGATTTGGACAATATTGTCGGCGAGTTCGAAAATACCAAAGTCTTCCAAGAACTCACTGGTAAGCATGTTCACGGTGTAGGGCAGGTCGACGATCTTGGTCGCGACGCGCGAGCCGGTCATCGTTTCCGAAGGAGCATAGCCGCGATTGGGATCGGCTTTGACGGAAAACTCGGAAAGTTGGATAACTTCACCGGTGTTTTTTTGCTGCGAGGCCGCGGGGGCCGTTTGGGCCAAGGCGCTGGGTAGAGCGCTTAGCAAAATCGCGGCGGTAACCGCGATTAGGGATTTAGTAGACAGGGTTCGATTCATTGTAGGGTTGGGTGTTAAGGGAACCATCATGGAGGTAATACTTGGGCGGGCAAGAGCACTTTTAGTCCATACTAAGGGTAGCTTTTTTAAAGCCACTTTCACCGCGACAACTCGGGTAAACAAAAAAACACGTCCCGACGATCTGCCCGCTGACGTGCTGGCATATCTGGAGTCGGTGTCGCCAGCTACGCCTGAAACGGCTGCACGGCTGACTGCAGCCTGCTACGCTCTCGAGGTCGATCCTGCTTTCTAGGCTGATTACCTAAAATCGGTCTTCGTCGAAACGATGTACCCCGCCATTGAAGAGCGCCACGAGAGGAACGTAACGCTCACCGAGCGTCGCGAAAAACCCGCCAATACATTTAAAAATTTTTCAGCGAATAACCCCAATTCGTCGCGTGTAATCGCTCTTAACAACGGCCTCGGAGCAACCTTATGGTGGAGGGGTTAATCCGTGAAGATTCCTAAATAAAATTTTGGACTATACAGGCCGTGAAGCCGTTCCGATTGGGTCGGATGCGGTCCCTTTTTAAAAGCGCCGGAAAGAAAAAATACTACCCAGAGCCCAGACGACTTGTACCGCAGTCGCGGCTCAGGATTGTTAGTGCTGCGATTTGCCGGTTTTCAAGCATGAGGATGGGAGCGAAAGGCTCAATATATCTATATCGTTAAACCTGCTACTGCTAATTTAACGTATTTGGGTGGGGTAGCGGCGAAGATCGAGGGTGTGGCGACCCTCGGGCGGAAAATCGATTTTGGGGATGAAGCGTGCCTGGCCCACGGTGTGCGGCCAGGGTTCCCAGCGGTCGGCCCGTCGCTGGGCAGCTTCGGTTGCGTCGATCGGCGCGGTTGCATAAGCGGAGTTGTAACGGTTCCAGACGTGCCAGCGAGCGGCGGCTACGACTTGAAGTGTGGCGCGGTCGACCCACTCAAGCAATAGGGGTGCGTGGACGGGCACGTGCGGTTGTAGCGCGGGGGTGAGGTAGAAGGCGCGGTAGCGGATACCGGTGGCAGCGCCGGGCTGGGTGGTGGGCCGGAATTCGCAAGGTAGGCCGTTGACCAGAAGCAGTCCGCCGGCGAGCACGGCAGGATCAGTTACACGGGCTTCAAGACGATCGAGTGAGGCATCCACGGTACGGGCGACCGTGCCGGCGTTGGGTGATTCGCCTAGGAGTGGCCATGCTTCGAGCGCTTGGCGAAATTCGATGGTGGATTTCTTTTGAATTTTTGTTTTCGCATCCTGCGTTGTGAGCGCGAAGGCACCGATTTTCGGGAAACGAAATTCCCAAGCGGGCCGGAGCCATTCGATGTCGAATGGGATGCCGTGTTTTTTGAGGTCCTCGCAGATCGCGTTCAGATCCTCCCAGACAAAAGCGGGTAAAAAGAAACGGTCGTGGAGTTCGCCGGCCCAACGAATGAATGGGCCTTGAACAGGTGCCTGGGCGAGTCGTGCGATGAGTGCGCGAATAAATAGGCCGATGACGGACTGGACGGACGGATGAGGGTGCGTTTCAAAGGCCCGGAATTCAACAAGTCCGAGGCGGCCGTTGGGTGAAAATGGATTCCAGAGTTTATCGACGCTGATCTCGGCGCGGTGAGTGTTGCCGCTGCGGTCCATGAGCAGATCGCGAAAAAGCAGATCGTATAGCGCTAGGTTTTGCGGAGTGCCGAGGGTCTCGGCGGCAGTACAGGCTATCTCTAACTCATAAAGTGCTTCGAAGGTGGATTCATCGATGCGCGGTGCCTGCGAGCTGGGGCCCATATAAGCTCCCGTAAATGCATAGCTAAGCGCGGGGTGATGTTGAAAATAGCGGATGACCGACGGCAGCAACGCGGGGAAAGCGAAAAATGGCGACGTGAGTCCGGTTGGCGCGCCAAACACTAAGTGCGCGCCGCCGCCGGTACCGACTTCGCGTCCGTTGAGTTGGAGTTTGCGCGCACAAAGGCCGACGGATGATGCGGCAGTGTAAAGTTGCGTGAGTTGGTGGTCGTAGTCAGCCCAAGTGGTGCACGGTGCGACGTTAATTTCGAGTACCCCAGGGTCACTGGCGAGTCCGACGGTTGGCAGAGCGGCGTCGGGCGGCGGGGCATAGCCAGCGAGGACAACATCGGATAGTTTTGCCGCGACGAGTGCTGCTTCGATGTGGCCCAACAACGTGAGATATGAATCAAGCAACAATGGGGGTATAAAAATAACGAGTGTGCCATCGCGTATCTCCGCGGTGAGCGCACGGCGCACGCTGGATTCGGGAAGTTGGCCGAGGGGAAGCCGCAGGCCGGCGGGGCTTTCGCCAGGAAAGAGTAAAATGGGCGTGGGGCTAGGGAAGGTGAGGTTCCAGTCGTCGGTGATCCAGGTATCTTCGGCGTGGTCGAGTGGTAGGACGTAGCCGATGGTGGCGACAGGAGCAGCGGGTTCGGCGAGCGGAAGCGCGGGCGTGTTTTTGAGAGCGAGGGTGCGCGCGAGGGCAGTGATGAATTCTTTCGCGGCGGGAGGGGTGTGCGTGCCGGTGGTGGTGTCGGAGGCGAGCAACGAGAGGTTGCGCCAAGTAGGTATGCCGTCGGCGCGGCGTTGCACGAGCAACGTCCAACGTGGGATAGGCTCGCCTGGATAATGTTTACCGGAGGTTTCTAGTATGACGGCGCCGGGGTGGGCTTCGCGGACGAAGGCGTGAGCGAAGCGGCGGGCATAGGAGAGTTTAGTCGGGCCGAGCGCGGCGGTCTGCCATTCGGCGCCGAAGGGCTGGACGGGTACGAACGTAGGTTCGCCGCCCATGGTTAGCGCGACGCCGCTACGGGCGAGCGAGGCTTCCACGGCTTGGCCGCAGGCGTGGATTTCTTTCCAATTCGAAGCGGAGAACGGGACGGAGTTCATCTTTAAAACGGGGCGTGAAGTCGGGTCTCGATTAGAGTTTATCGAGAGTAATTTCGTGATGGAGGCTCGAGGTGACGGCGCCGGTGGCATAGAAACGCCCTTGCACAGGGTTGACCGTTTCCGCGAGGGCAGCGTGGGCGACGGGGATAAACGCATCGTCGCAGAATATACCGCGCGTAGGGTCGAGCCCGCGCCAGCCCGCCCCGGGAAGAAATACTTCGGCCCACGCGTGCATCGCGGGCGTTAGCGCAGGGGAACCATCGGCGGGCGGCGCTTCGTACAGATAGCCGCTCACGAAACGTGCAGCGAGACCGAGATGGCGGCACAGTTCGATGAAGACGACTGCGTAATCACGACAAGAACCAGAGCCGAGGGTGAGCGTAGTGGCGGCGGTTTGGATGCCGGGTTCTTCGCGACGGTTGTAACGTAGAGAACCGTGGACGCCGGTGTTGAGCGCGGCAAGGACGGTGAGGGTGTCTTGAGGGGTGCAGGGGAGGTGTTCGGCCAGCCAGGTTTGGAGAAATAAAACGCTCGCCGGGGAGGGCGGGGTGAGCGCGGGCGCGAGGGCGAAGCGTTCGTCGGGCGAGTAGTCAAAAGGGAACGCGCTTGCGCTCGGAGCGAGGAAGAAATCGAAGGGGTTACTATCGAGCGTCTCGACAAGAAATTCCGTGCGGATTTCGAGCTGTTCGGAAACCGTCGCGGGCGGGTAATAAGCCCAATCTAGAGCGTTGCCGGAGGGGTCGCCCGTAGACACGAGTTTGGCCTCGGGCGAAAGCGTGAGGTTAAATTGATGGAGCCGCTGCCGGGCAGTCTCGCGTGGCCGAAGATAAAGGGCGTGAGGCGCGAACGACACCGGCTGCGAATAGGTGTAGCGGGTGAGGTGGGTGGCGCGGAGAAACATAAGGGAGCGAGTAACGGTCTTACGTGGGGGTACTAGCTCAAAGAGTGCCGTTTAAAGCGGATTTTAAATCGCTGACGAAATCGTTGATTACGGTGTCGGTTGTGGCCCAGGAGCACATGAGTCGATAACCGTGATCGCCGATGAAGGGGTGAAAGTGCCAGCCGCGCGCGAAGAGCGCCTGTGCGGCAAAGGGTGGGATTTCGGCGAAGACGGCGTTGACGGCAGTTTCGTGCAGCAGTGTGACTTCGGGGATGAGGCGCAAGTGGGCGGCCAGTTTTCGCGCCTGGGTGTTGGCGTGATGAGCGTGGCGGAGCCAAGCGCCGGATTCCAAGATCGCGCACCACTGTGCGCTGGCGAAACGTTGTTTGGAGGCGAGCTGACCGGCTTGCTTGACGCGGTAGGCGAAATCTCGGGATAGAGTCTTATTAAAAAAGACTACGGCTTCGGTCGTAAGCAGACCGTTTTTAGTGCCGCCGAAACAAAGTACGTCGACGCCGGCGCGCCACGTGAGGTCAGCGGGGTTGTGGCCGTGGGCAGCGGATGCGGCACAAGCGTTGGCAAACCGGGCTCCGTCCATGTGCACGGCGAGTCCGTGGGCGTGCACCAGATCGGTGAGGGCGCAAATGGCCTCGGGCGAATAAATCGTACCGTGCTCGGTGGATTGGGTCAGCGAGAGGGCGCCGGGTTTGGGAAAATGAACGCCGTGGCCGCGGGTGAGGGCGGCAGCAACGGTGGCGGGGGAGAGTTGGCCGGAAGCGCCAGGCAGAGGGAGCAGCTTGCTGCCGCCGGTGAAGAATTCAGGGGCGCCGCATTCGTCGGTGTCGATGTGGGCGATCTCGTGGCAAAGTACGCTTTGATGGCGCTCGCATAAAGCGGAGAGCGCCAGGGCGTTGGAGGCAGTGCCGTTGAAGACAAAGAACGTCTCGCAATCGGTCTCGAAGAGATCGCGGAAAAGTTGTTGCGCGTGGGCCGTGGTAGCGTCTTCGCCGTAGCTGGGGACGCAAGAGGCGTTGGCGGCGTTGAGGGCGGCGAGGGCTTCAGGGCAGAGGCCGGCGGTGTTGTCGCTGGCAAACGTCAGGTCGTGGCGGGCGGACATACTTGAGATCGTCGCGGGTGGGGGGGCGCAGGGCGACTGCATTTTCGACGTTGGCAGGGGGCAAGGGGCGCGCTTGCCTCGCGCGCAGACGCGATGAAAGCCGACGACGTTAATCTTTATTTGGTGGGTTTCATGGGCACGGGCAAAAGCACCGTGGGCCGCGCTCTGGCGCAGCGACTTAGTTTCGCGTGCGTCGACAGCGACCATGAGATTGAGCGCATTCACGGAAAAACGATACCGGCAATTTTCGCGGAGCTTGGGGAGTCGGTGTTTCGTGGGATGGAGCGGGCGTTTATCGAGGATGGGCATCCTGCCACTCGGACGGTGGTCGCCTGCGGTGGTGGGTTGGTTGTACAACCGGGGATGTTGGGTCGGTTGCAGGCGCGCGGCGTGGTGGTGTGTTTGCACGCCTCGGTGGAAACGATTTTGGCGCGGACTTCGCGGCAAAATAATCGTCCGCTGCTTAACGTGGAAGATCCGGAGGCACGGATCCGGAAATTATTTACCGAGCGCGATCCAATTTATCGTAGCGCAGGCAGCGTGATTTTGACGGATGGCCGACCCATGAACGACATTATCGCGCACGTGGTACGCACGTGGCGGAGGGAGTCGGTGGAGTTTGCGCGCGCGGCGGGCGCAACACCGTGAAAGCGATGGGTGAGGTAGCGGTACGAGCCCAGCAGGAAATTTTACGTGGGCGACTCGTTGCGCTCGGTTTTGATGAGGTGCGTTTTGCGAGTTTGGCGGAGCTGGGCGGCGAGCGGCTGAATGCATGGATCGCCGCAGGACAGCACGCGGATATGCAATGGATGGAGCGCACAGCTGAGAAGCGTCTAAAACCTGCGCTGGTTTTGAGTGAAGCGCGTTCGGTGATTATGCTTGGGGTCAATTACGCCAGTGATGCGGTCGAAGCTGCTCCGAGTTCAGGAGGTGAGACACGGGCGAGGTGGGCTCAGTACGCGTTGCATGAAGACTATCACGATACGATCAAAGTCGGGCTGAATGCGGCGGGAAATGTGCTGGAGGAAATGTACGGCGCAACGCGGGCAGACTATCGTGCGTACGTGGATACCGGTCCAGTGCTCGAGCGCGGTTGGGCAGCGAAGGCGGGGCTCGGTTTTATCGGAAAAAACGCGATGTTGATTTCGCGACGGCACGGGAACTGGTTGTTTCTAGCGACCATTTTAACGCGACAGGAATTTTTTCCGGATGCGCCCGTGCGCCAGCAAGCGACTGATTTTGCGGACACAGGTTTATTGTGCGGTAAATGTACGCGCTGTCTTGATGCCTGCCCGACGCAGGCCTTTGCCGCACCGGGCGTGGTGGATGCGCGGCGGTGTGTTTCGTATCAGACAATTGAGAATAAGGGGATCATCCCGCGCGAGCTGAGGGCGGGGATCGGTAACCGTATTTACGGGTGCGATGTTTGTTTGGACGTGTGTCCTTGGAATCGGTTCGCGCAGGCAGGGCGCTCGGTGTTACTCGTGGCGCGTCGCGAGCTGGCGGGGTTAACGGTGCGCGAGGTGTTGGCGCTGACGCCGGTTCGTTTTGCGGAAGTTTTTCGTAAAACGCCGATTAAACGCGTGAAGCTCTCGGGGTTGTTGCGCAATGCGTGTATTGTGGCGGGTAATTCGGGCGACGTGAGTTTGCTGGAGCCATTGGTGCAATTGGCGGCGCATGAGTCGGCGTTGGTACGCGCGCACGCGGTCTGGGCGGTGCGAAAATTAGGTGGAGAGATATTTCTGGCGACGCTGCGACTAACGGAGAGCGATGAGGGGGTGCTCGCGGAGTACGCGGCGCCAGCAGCTAGCCTTTAAACGCCGTATCCATCACGGCGAGGACACTCGCGGGAGGGCGAACGGGCCGGCCCGCGAGATCGACGAAGGCGTGGACGCTTTCTCCGGTGGCGAGGAGTTCCTCGCCGCGGAAAATTTCGTAGTCGAGCCGGATGCGAAGAAGAGGTTTCTCGCGCAGGTAAGTGACGATGGTGAGCACGTCGTCATACCGTGCAGGCCGGGTGTATTTGGCGGAAATCTCTAGGACAGGCAGGCGATAGCCGTCGGTCTCAAGCTGGCGGTAAGGCAGGCCGAGATCTTTGAGCAGCTGAGTGCGGCCTATCTCGAACCACGGCAGGTAATTCGCGTGGTAGACGATACCCATCATGTCAGTCTCGGCGTAGCGAACGGTGACTTGAGTATGCGATTGGATCATGGCTGGTCGTCGGGACGGAATAGGGCCACAGCGGATTTCTCCCAGCGATTTTGGCCTGCCCACTCGCGACCCGCGGCGCCGAGGCGTTGGCGCAGCGTTTCGTCATGGATAAGTTTTTCGAAGGCGGCGGCGAGTTGAGCGGGGCTGTTGGGGGGTACGAGTAGGCCCGTGATCTTGTCTTGGACGGCTTCGGCGACGCCTCCGACTTCGTGAGCTACGACCGGCAAGCCATGGGCTGAGGCTTCAAGATAGACTAGGCCGAAGCCTTCCACGCTATGGCCGTGGTTGATGCTGGTCATCGCAAAAATATCGGCGCCTTCGTACACGGTGGAGAGTTCGTGGTCGGGGATATTACCGAGGAAACGCACAGTAAGGTCGGGTGTCTTTTCGGCCGCGGTGCGGAGAGTTTGCTCGTAGCCTGCTTTGCTTTGGCCACCGACGACCCAATATTCCAGGCGGGCGCGATCGGCGGGCGCAAGAAGTTGGAGGGCTTCAAGAGTGAGGAGTTGGCCTTTACGCGGGTGGAGTCGGCCTACGGTGAGAACGACGATTTTATTTTTGGGTGCGGCGGACTTCGTTGGAACGACCGCAAAATCCGACCGTAGGGCGCCGGGGGTAAGAAAGATTTTCTCAGCCGCTTCGGGAAAATGGCTCAAGAGAAGTTCTTGGGTGTAATTGGTGAGGGTGCTGATGCGCGTCGCGTGGCGGATGAGTCGGCGGGCGAGGGCGCGACGCAGCGGACTTTCGGCGAATTTGAGGATTTCCGAGCCGTGAAAGGTCAGGACGAGTTGGCGCGGTCGAAACGCATGAAAAAATTGCAGCAACATCATCGTCAACATCGGCCCAGGTTCGGGCAGATAAACGGTAGCGTAGCGAAGTTGGCGACGCTCCCGGATGAGTTCGCGGGCGAGTTGGAGCTGGCACCACAGATCATGCGTGCCCTTTAGGGACAACCGGCGCAGGCGGAAAGGCCAGGGTTTCTCTTCATGGGGTCGGGCGGATTGAGCCCAAACCTCGATTTTGTAGCCTAGGCCAGCTGAGGCTTTGGCGATTTCCTCCGCAAACGTCGCGATCCCTCCGCGCACAGGATAAAACTCATGAGTAATGAGGTAAACGGTAGGAACGGCGTGGGCCGGAACGTTCATGCGATATTATATAGTTGGCCGCGCTTCTGTGAAGATGCGTGACGCATTTAGGGAGTTAGGTTCCCAAGAGGTGCGTGGCAAGCATGGCGATAGGCGTGAGCCGATGGCACTCTGTTCCCCAAAAACGGCAGCCGAGAAATTGGGTTTACTTTCAAGCCCCCAGACCTAGAACAAATCCATAATGCCAGATGCAGCTACACCCAATCCCGGTAACGCTAAACCGTTTTTGGCCACGCCAAAACCGTTTGTTCCGGAAGACGAAGCATCGCTTAGAGAAGCACTTAAGCGTTGTTCACCCTCAGCTTTTGAGTCGGCTGTGCAGTACCGCAAAACCGGTAATCCTGAGCACGTTCCGGCTGTCGTCATCGGCATCATTGAGCGTTTCGTCGAGCCCGACCTGCGTATTAAGCTCAAGGATGCGGACGATGATCTTCGCCTAATTGAGGATCTCGGCATCGATTCGCTCACGATGATGGAAATCGTCATCCTCGTGGAAGACGTTTTACAGATGTCGATTAACAACGACGAACTGCGCAACCTGCGTACGGTCGGCGATGTAAAGATGTTTATTGATTGTAAGATTCGCGGCCTTGCCCTGCCTAAGCCGACGAAGTTTTTGCCGATCGAACAGATCGCAGCAGTGATGCCTATCCAGCCACCTTTCTTGTTTCTTAATGAAGCTTCGGTGAGCTCCAGCGGGGCCAACGGAAAATACAAAATCTCCGGTCAAGAGCTGTTTCTCCAGGGTCATTTTAAGAATAACCCAGTGATGCCTGCTTCTATTATGTTGGAAGCGTTGGGGCAACTTGCGGTGTTGTTCTTGCTTGAGGGGGCGACCCCTGAGCCCGGTAAGGTCATTAGTTCCTCGATGATTTATTTCACCGGCTGTGAAGGGGTGCGTGCGCATCGTGTTTGCCGCCCCGGTGATATATTGACCCTTTCGATCAAGCCTAAGCGCATGAAAATGCCTTTGGCTACGTTTGAGGGCTCGATTCGAGTTGGCCAGGAAAAGGCCGCGATCGCCGAGGAAATCACGCTGACCTTCGGCTATGCTGAAGCGGTTGTGCCTCAGCCAGCCTCTGCCATGGAATTGAACGGGACTGCGCCGACCAAGCCAGCGGCTGCCGGAGCGACCCCTCTTCGGGCCGCAACTAGCGCGTAAAATACAGGCGCACAGCCTGTTGTGCAATTTCAAGCGGCGGCCGATCGGCCGCCGTTTTTTTTCTTACTCACCCTTCAAGTGACGATGGCGGAGTAAGTCGTTTGGCTTGTCACTTTGCACGAAGATCATCTCCCGCGTTGACCACGGGGGCTTCACCCTCGATTTTGTCACACAATCTCAATATAAGCTTGGAATTATGGGCTGACTGACGGTCTCTAACTTCTGCGCTTCTTCACCCTGCACTACGCATGCCCAGAGTTTTTATCACCGGCCTCGGTTTCATCACCAGTATAGGCAATGATGCGGTTTCGGTTACGCAAAGTCTGCGGGAACTACGCCACGGCCTCGAACTTTACCCACCGTTTCAGACTCCGGAAATTCCGGTTAAGGTTGCTGCTCCGGTCCGTGGGTTTAACACAGCTTCCACGGACGCCGAAGACTGGACGTTCCCAGCGGGAATTTCAATTAAGCGCGAATTGCTGCGTGGTATGTCCCCTCACGTGGTGTACGCTTGGTGCGCGATGCAACAGGCCATCGCCGACGCCAAGCTAAGTGAACCCGAGGTGTCCAACGAGGCGACGGGATTGTACGCCGCATCGGGCGGTTCTCCGTACCTCATGGGTCACATGTTGGAGCGCATGCATAAATTGGGTGTGATGCGCTGCTCTCCGCTCGGCATTGTCGCCTCTATCTCGGGCGCGGTGCAGTTTAACCTCGTAGCTCATTTTAAGATCAAGGGCTCTTCTTGCGGCTTTGCCTCTGCCTGTGCTTCTTCCTCTCACGCCTTAGGCTTTGCCTACGACGATCTCGCCTTGGGGCGCCAGAAACGCATGTTTGTCGTAGGTGCCGAAGACGGTAACATGGATGCGATTTTGCCGTTCGCTGGTATGCGTGCTTTATCTCTCTCGTCGGATCCCGCAACGGCTTCCCGGCCCTTTGATACGGGGCGTGATGGATTTGTCGGCACCGGCGGCGGCGTCGTTCTTGTACTCGAAACCGAAGATGAAGTGCTTCGTCGAGGCGTGACTCCTTACTGTGAGGTCATGGGTTGGGGTCAGTCTTCCGATGGACACAACGTCGCGATCTCCCATCCCGAAGGCCTCGGCCTACGCGCGGCTATGACTCACGCTCTGCGTTCCACAGGTACCGCTCCCGAAGCGATCGACTACATTAACGCTCATGCTACCTCGACGCCCATCGGCGACGCCTCTGAGGCGCGGGCCTTGCGCGCGATTTTCCAACCTAGTGGTGCACGCCCTGCGATTAGTAGCACCAAAGCGTTGACCGGACACGGACTCTCGCTGGCCGGAGCGATGGAAAGTGGTTTTTGCGCTCTGGCTGTACGCGACGGATTTATGCCTGGCTCGGCGCACATCAACCAACTCGATCCTGAGTGCGAAGGATTGAACATCATTCGTACCACACTAACGCAGCAGCCCAAATTTGCGCTTAACAATGTGAGTGGCTTCGGCGGAGCCAACGTCAGTATCGTTTTCAAGCAGGCCCGGTAACGTGTTTTTACTCGAACTGGCCGTATGCATCGATCTTTGCTACCTTGCGTGACGTTAGGCCTGTAATTCCTAAATCGACTCATGTCCAAAGTACGCATCCTCATTCTCACCTCCTCCACAGGGGGCGGACACGATGCTCGAGCCGAAGCGTTTGCAGAATGGTGTTTTCAGCTCTATCGGCACGAAGTCGACGTACGCATCGAGCAGATGTTGGAGAAGTCCTCCGTTGTGAATCGCGCGGGTGTTGGCTTTTACAACCGCATCCAAAAGGCCGCTCCTTGGTTACATACGGCATTTTACACCTTCGTTGAGCTGCTTTCATACATCAACAGTCGTGATGTGACCTTTGGTCGCAGCTATTTCATTAGCGTACTAGGTGAGTATCAACCGCACCTCATCCTAAGTGTGCATGATTGCCTGAACCGCGGATATTTCCAACTCGCGCGCGAGACGCTTGGGGCCAATCGGGTGCGCTGCGTCACGTATTGTGGCGAGTTTTCTGGCGGCTGGGGCTACTCGCGTAATTGGATTGAGCCCACGGTGGACTTGTATTTTTCGCGCACGCCCACGGCCCGCGATTTTGCAGTGAAATCGGGTATTGCGCCCGAAAAATCGCGCGTGCGCGGTAATCTGATGTTACCCCGCGCGCTTCTCGAGACGGTGACCCCAGCGGAGCGGGGTAACTTTCGTGTCAAACGTCTTGGGCTGCGGCCGGACCTTTTTACGGTATTTCTGGCGACCGGTGGCAATGGCGCTAACCAGCATCTAGAATTGTTACCTACGTTGGTGAAATACGCCGACCGCGTCCAAGCCATCGTCATCTGCGGTAAAAACAAACAATCCTACAACGAACTCGTGCACTGGCGTGCGAATAACCCTGGATTCAACTGCTACCTTGAGGGTTATTCCGAAGTCGTTCACCTGCTCATGCAGGCGAGCGACGCGATCGTGACCCGCGGTGGCACGACTACCTGCGCTAAGGCGCTGCATTTTCGCTGCCCGATTATTTTCAACGCCTTCCAAGGTATTATGCCTCAGGAAGAGCTCACGTGGAAATTTTTCCGTAACGGCGCCGCATCAAATAAAATCGAATCTGCCGCGGACTTCGCGCGCATTATCGATACGTGGATGGCCGATCCTTCGACATACGCGCGGGTAAAAGAAAACTTCCTCAAACTGCGCTACGATGAAGATCCCACGCTGTTGATCGACGAAATCGTCGAGCTCGCCAACGACGTCGCCCAGGCCAAGTTGCAGCGCCGTGCTTTCCCTCCGGCTAATGGCCAAGCTGCCACTGGCTAAACTATAGAATGAGTCCGCTCTGCGCAATCCGCTTGGCCGCGATGCGCCCGTCGCTTTAGTTTCGAGCCACCTTGTCCGACTCGAAGCCTGTCATCGTATACTTATTTACCACGTTTCCCAAAAGCACGGAGACCTTTCTCCAGCGGGAAATCATCGCCATGCGCGCACACGGCGTAAACCTGCGCCTCTATTCGCTCTGGGGTGGCTTAAGCTCCTTTCGCGGTCTGCCAGTCACGCGCTTTAATAAGTGGCGTCTGCTCACTCTTTTTTGGATGATACCGTATGAAGGCTGGCGCCGGCCCGAAGTGCTAAAGCAAGTTTTGCACGGCCTATTCACCCGGCGGCCACCCTCGTGGATTAATTTTTGGGAAAATATGCTCGGGGCCGGATTCGCGTGTTTGTTCGCGGGCGGTTTTAGAAAAAACCCGCCTGCACTTGTGCATGCGGCTTGGGGCGGAGCGCCGGCTACCGCGGCGTGGTTACTCTGGCGGCTCGACGGACATCGTTTCAGTGCGGCAGCGCATGCGTACGATATTTACGAACATGGTGGCGATTGGTGGCTCAACGATAAGCTCGAGCACGCTGCATTCATCCATACCTCCACCGAGATGGGCCGGGCAGCCTTAGTCGCTCGTGGTATATCGGCGGATAAAATTTTACCGATTCGCCGCGGCCTAGATCGACTGCCGAAGTTGAAGCGGCTGCGTTCATCGCGGGAGCCGCTTCACCTGATTTGCGTGGCGCGTTTAGTGGAGAAAAAAGGCCTCGATCATCAGCTCCGTATTTACGCGGCGTTGCGCGCGGCGGGCGTGCCCTTTCAGGCGCGCATTGTGGGCGACGGTCCCTTGCGGCCAGCGCTTGAAAAAATGGCGGGTTTACTCGGGATCGCCGCCGATCTGACTTTTTGTGGCCATCTCGCGCAGCATGAGGTGTGGGAGCAATTTGAATGGGCTGATGTGTTGTTACACACGGGTGTAATCGCCCCGAGCGGGGATCGTGACGGATTGCCCAATGTGATTCCGGAAGCGATGTCGTGCGGGGTGCTGGTTGTGACCTCGCCGACTGCGGGCACGACAGAGGCGATCTGTGATGGAGTCAGTGGGATCGTAATTCCCCAGGACGCGCCCGCGCGCTGGGTCGCCGCTTTGCGACAGTTAGCCATTGATGATGTTGGGGCGGAAAAATTCCGCGCGGCGGCGAGGCAATGGGTTGAGGTAAATTTCGATGCGCATAAAAACGCGGCGCGTTTGTTGCAACAGTTCGAGGCGACGATTGCCTCGTCGCGTCCGTTATGATTTTTTTCGATGCCACCAAGACCGGCCGTTCTGGGCATCGTTCTGGACTAATGCGCGTAAGTGCGCGGCTTGCCGAGGAATTGGGACCCGCGGCGTGTACGGTGAATTGGGCCACGTGGAATCGACGCATGGGTGCCGGCGACTGGTTTCTCACCAGCGAGTTGTTTTCCGAGGAAGAGCGTCCCGGTTTAACCCAATTTCTCATGGCGCACGCCGGGCAGACGGCCGCGATTTTTCATGATGCAATCCCACTGAAGCATCCGCACATCACGTGGCCACAGAGTGTGGCGCGGCATCCCTCATATTTAAAACTGCTCGCGTATTTTGGTCGTGTGTGGGCGGTATCGGCGGCGAGTCGCGATGAGTTATTGGGGTTTTGGCGCTGGCTGGGATTGGAGGCAGTCCCGCCCGTCGAGGTGCTCGCACTTGGAGCGGATTTTAATCGCGCCGCGCGCGCGACCCGCATGGACGGGGGTAGACGTATCGGTTCAATTGTTTCGGTTGGGATTTTGGAGCCACGTAAAAATCAGATGCTCCTGCTTGATACGGCTGAGACGTTGTGGAGCGAGGGTTTGGACTTCGAATTAAATTTGGTTGGTCGGGTGAATCCACATTTTGGCGCGCCGATCCTCACGCGTGTACGCTCACTGGAGAAACGTTTCCGGGGGCTGCGTTATCACGCGGCGGCGGACGATGGCGCGGTAGCGGCGCTTTACGCGCGCGCGCGCGCGAGTGTGTTTCCGACGATCGCGGAAGGCTGCGGGTTGCCGCTACTTGAATCGCTCTGGCAGGGCGTGCCGTGTGTGTGCAGCGATTTGCCGGTCTTAAACGAGAATGCTGCGGCGGGCGGTTGTTGGGCCGTGGGGACGAACGATCGCGCGGCGTGGACGGACGCACTGCGGCGCGTGTTGACGGATGACGCTCTGGTGGCGCATCTGGAGCTTCAGGCGGCGACGCGGGCTTTGCCGGTCTGGGCCGAGGCGGCGAGTAGGTTGCAGAGGGCTCTGAACTAAAGGCTCAGAGCTTTTTGACGGCGTAGGCCATCGCGTCAGCGATCTTGTCGAGCTGCTCGTCGGTGTGCATCGCGGAGATGGCGGTGCGGATGAGGTCCTTGCCGATGGGCACCGCGGGGGCAATGGACATGACGGTGAAGACGCCTTTTTCGAGGAGTGCTTTCCAGAAAGGATAAACGCGTTCTTTGGAGCCGAGCACGATGGGCGTGGCTGGTGTTTCGCTGCCCCAAGTATCTAACCCTAGATTTTTTAGGATCGCGCGGTATTTTTTCGTGTTGGCCCAGAGGCGATCGTGGTGCTCGCGCTCGTTTTGCATGAGCTCGAGTGAGGCCTGGGCGCAAGCGGCTTGGCTGGGACTTAGGGCAGCGCTGAACACGGTCTGTTTCGAACTGGTGCGAAGATATTCGATGGCTTCGCGGGAGGCGGCAACGAAGCCGCCGGTGCTAGCGAGAGACTTGGAAAGGCTGCCGCAGATGACGTCGACTTTGTCGTTAAGACCGAAGTGATCTACCGTGCCGCGGCCGTTGCGGCCAAGCACACCAAAGCCGTGAGCATCGTCCAAGACGGTGAAACAGCCGTGTTCTTCGGCAATTTCGGTGAGCTCTGGGAGGCGAGCGATGTGACCCTCCATAGAGTACACCCCTTCGATTACTAAAAGTTTCGGTGCATCGCTACCGGCGGCGGCCGCGGCAACTTCACGGAAGTCATCTGGGCTGTTGTGCGAAAAACGCTCGACCGTGGCTCTCGAGAGTTGAATGCCCTCCCAGAGACAGGAGTGAATATTTTTATCGGCGAAAATGACGTCACCTTTTTGGGCGAAGGCGGCGACACTAGACAGGCAAGAGAGGTAACCGGCGGCGTGGACGTGGCAGGCTTCGCGACCGAGAAAGGCAGCGAGTTTTTCTTCGAGCTCTATGTGAAAGGCGCGGGAGCCGTTGGAGATGCGGGCGCCGGTGGTGGAAGTGCCCCATTTGAGGAGGGCGGCCCGTCCGGCCTCGATAACTTTGGGGTGAAAGGACAGCCCGAGGTAATCGTTGCTGGAAAGCATGATCATATCCCGGCCATCAAGGCGCACCGTCGTGCCCTGCTGAGACTCCATGGCGTGGTAGTATGGGTCGTATTTCAACCGCATCTTCGTCGCGTAATCGTCGCGGAAGCGGTTCTGAACGGCTTTTTTGCTTTTGCTAAAGAATGAGAGCGCCATGTCTGAGGTCAAAACCCTGAGCGGTGGGAGCGGCTTGGCAAACGCAAAGACAGGCCGTCGGGAGTCCGTTTTTGCATCCCTTGGGGCGGGGAGTAGGTTCGCGTTTGGCGTGGTCCGTTCAGGTAGCAGCTTTCGACGCACTGAGCGGTTGGTAAGGTGGAAGTGGAGGTGGGGGCGGAGCCTTTGAGGGCGGAACGGGTTTCCCGTCAAAAGTGCTCGGTTCCATGATTTCGACGCGAGTGCCGTCCGGGTCGAAGGTGTTGATTTGGCGTTTGCCGTTCACGCCGGTCTTCATGGGGTCGGGTGTTTTTGACCCGGCCGGAAGCGTGCGAGTTTTGAGGACGGCGCCGGCCTGAGCGACATCGGCGACTTCGAGGCAAATATGATGCTTGGTGAGCAACCCTTCCCGCGTCGGGGGTTTGTCGTAGAGCATGAACTCGATGTAATCGGCACCATCGGGAACCTTGAGGTTAACCCAGCTGAGCAGTTTACCGCCTCCGCCGCGCCAGATTTCAGTAAAACCAAGGATTGCTCCGTAAAACTTTAGAGAGGCCTCGAGTTGGCCGACCATGACTCCAACGTGGCTCATGCGTGTGGAGATGCGTGTATCGGGCAGAAACTTTCCTTGTTCGCGGCGCGTCCAGCCCTCGGGTAGATATTCGACGATTTCGACCGTGTTGCCGTTGGGGTCTTTGATGAAGTAGTTTTTATTGCCGATCCGGCCGATGGCAGTTTTGGGCGGGACGGCGATTCCTTTGGATTGGAGATAAACGCGCATGGCCTCGGCGTCGTCGGTCTCAATGGCGATGTGGTAAAGTCGGTCGGCGGCGGGTGAAACTTCAGAAGCGGGAAAAAGTTCTACGCTCTGGCGATCGTTGATTTTGATCCAGACGAGGCTCTCGCCAGCCGTTTTGCGTGGGATGGAAAATGGCGACTGGAAACCAAGGTAGCCCTCGTAGAACGCACGAGCCTTGGCCATGTCAGTCACGTAAAATGCTGCGTGCGCAATGCCTGTGATGCGTGGGCGCATAGGTGTGTCGGCACCCGCGAACAAGGTTGAACTAAGAAGCGCGAAAAAAATCAGGTTATAGTGTTTCATGTGCATCGGGTGAGCGTCGAAAGCCAGGTCGCGACGTCACGGGCATAGTCGTGCCACGTGCGAAACGTGCGAGCGTGGGCGGCCCGGGCGAGTGCAGCGAGTTCGTTCGGCGTCGTGAGTAATCGTGTCATAGCGGCTGCAAGTGCAGGTGCATCTAGGTGATCAAGCGTGATGCAACCACCCTCACGGGCGGCTTCACCGAGTGCGCCTCGCGCCGAACAAATGCAGGGTTTTCCGCGGGCGAGACTTTCTAAAACCGGCAGGCCAAAACCTTCGATTAGCGAAGGATAAATCGTGAATGCGCACGTCGCGTAAGCGGCGGCGAGGGTCGCCTCGTTGACGGGGCCAGAGTACCGGAGTGAGCGCCCGGCGGATTGGAGCGAATGGACGCGCTCTAGGGCTGTGCGGCCCGTTTGCGGGTGTGCAAGACCGATTAGATGAAGTTCGAAACGGGCTCCGGTGGACCAAAGTGTTTCACACGCTTCGAGCAGAGCTAGGTGGTTTTTGCGGCCTTCGAGGGATCCGACGCAGAGTATGACGGGCAAGGAAGACGAGGGGGAGGGGTGCGATGCATCAGCAGGCGTAGGCAGGTCGATGCCAAGGGGGATAGTCACGACGACGGGGCGCGCAGCGGCTGGCACACCGAGCCAATCCCAATAAGTTCCAAGCGTGGCACGAGAATCTTCGGAATTGGCGGCGATGCCGTCGAAGGCGAGCAGTTCGCGCAAATAAGCAGGGAAACGCGCGACGGTTTTCGTGGGTGTGAGTTCGGGAAATTTAAGGGCGATAGCGTCGTGGAAGACGGCGGCGCGGGGTCCGTTCACTGCGGCTAAAAGAGCCGGCAACATCGTGGCCACGGCGGGCGTGAATAACTCGGGTAGGAGCAAGCCGGAGTGGGGCCCGAGCGCGGGGGTATGAAGGGGTGAGGGAGTAGAGGAAAACAGGCGTCGGGAGTAGCCGCGAAGGCGCGCAGAGAGCGGCCAAGTGGCGCTACGTTTACGGCTGAAGGAATCGGCACCAAGATTATCGCGTTCCCAGGAGTCTAAGGCGCGCCACGTGCGTTGGTGGGGATCGTACGTAATCGGCTGGGCTGTTTCCCCGAGTTCACGCCAGAGTGAGCGGGCGACGCGTTGGATGCCAGTGCGGGCGGACGTGTGGCTCGTGTGCGAGAGGTCGAGTAGAAGCGGGGCGGACATGGGCTACTCTAGGGATTGGGGACGCTTAGACGCGGATCATAAAGCGCAAATGCGAGGGGGCGAGCATCGGCGTTGGGGCTTTCGCGGGTAGCGGGTGTATCTGTAGAGAATTCGAGTCGCGTGTCTCCGGGCCCAAGCCGTACAGGTACGCTGAAACGCGTGGTTTTTTCACCGACTTGGCCGCGCCAGAGTTCTTTCTCGGCCGAGCGAAGAATGACGGTGCGCGGCGCGAGGCTGCGCAGACCAAAATCGAGTTGGGCGTTGACGGGGTTATCGGTCCATGTGCGGAGCGCGAGTTGGGATTGGCCCGAGCTCCACGACCACACGTGCTTGCGGGCGTGTTCGGCGCCAAACCAACCTTTGTCGATTTGGATTACGCTCGCAACACCACCACTGCGGCCGGCGAAGAGCTCGTGGGTGTTTACGGGAAAATCGCGCAGCACGAGAAAACCGGCGCCTACGCCGAGGTTGCCTAGAATCAGCCACGCAAGTGCGGCGCGAGAGCGGTGTGCGAGTAGGTTGAAGGCCAGTGTTAGTGGTAGCAGTACGCGTGTGCACGCTCCAGGATAACCTTCCCAAACGGCAGTGCCGATCATCGCCATCAAAGCGGTATAGACCGCGCCGACCCGCCACCATGCGTCGTTAAGGTGCCGCCAGCGGGAGAGGATGTAGAATGCTTGAACGGTGAGTCCCACGAGCGCGAGAAAGGTGGTCCAGGCAAGGAGGGCGTCGTTTAAATAGACTAGATCAACAAGCGTCGTTGCGATTTTTTCGGCGTAACCGGCCAAAGGAAGCGTGAAATTGGCCCAGCCGGAATCAGCGGGGCCGAGTTGCCAGCGGATGTAGGCGAGCCAGATAAAAAGTGGGGCCACGACCAAGACGCTGGTGCGCAAATTTTTAACCGAAATCCACGGGCGAGTGATGAGCGCGCTGGTCCCGAGCAACGCCGTTTCACGCGCGAGTGCTGCCGAGGCGAGCCAAGCAATAGCGGTACGAGGTCGGGCGTTTTCAGCCGCGACCACGGCGATTAGGAGCAATGCCAGCATGGGCAAATCGGTGAGCGCGAGTCGTACGCTACTGAGGGCGCCGGCGGAAAAAAGTACTCCGGCCCAAGCAAGCCAGCCGCGAAAATCTGTGACGCTTAGCAGGCGCCAAAGCAGCGCCGCCACCAACAGCCAGGTTGCTACATTCAGAAAAGAGTAAACGTGGACAATGACAGCGGGTTGACCGGCCGATAACAGCCAGGCCGCGGCCGGGGGAAGAATACGTCGAGCGCGATACGAGAAATTGTCCATCGCGCGAGGAAGTTCCGTCGAGCGCAAGGTGGGATCGTAGGCGATCTGAGCGTAATAGAGTCCATCGTAGCCGCCGGTGTCGCGGTGCACGTAGACGGGTTGCTCCCGGAAAGCTGAGATTTTTAAGTCGTCATTAGGGGCGTCGAGTTGGATGAGCGCGGTTAGTCCGTAGACTGGGTGCCAGAATTGGGCTACGAGCGTTAGGAAGAGCGCGACAGCTAAAAAGGCGCTGCCCCGTAAGGTCCATAAGCGAGTGTTTGCGGTCATGGGGTTGCGGTGGGTCCTTCGTAGCACCAGATGCTGCGCTGTGCGAGGTTGGTGATTTTTTTCCAACGTGCAGGTATGCGTTGGGTGAGGACATGATTTTCTTCCGCTTCAGTGGTGATGAGGTGCAGTGGGCGACCGGCGCGCTTTAAGAGCGCGGCATGTTGGGCGAATTCAGCGGCGTTCATCTGGTCCCAGCGTAAAATCGGGAACGGCGTGTAGTAATAAAGTGCGCCGCTGTCGTTATTGGTGATTAATACGGTGTTAGCGGGGAGATGATCGTGCGACCATTGGCCTAGTTCGGCGTAGGCTTGCTCGTAGGTTTTGCTCAAGAGCGTATGAAACTCTCGGGTCCAATATACCGACAACCCGATGGCCCAAACGGCGAATAGCGTAGCCAAGATCCTTAATGTGCGTACGTGGGGTGCTAGAAAATAATCCAAAGTGAACATGGCTGACAGAATCAGCGCAGGTGCTGCAGGCAGAATGAAGCGTAAGCACCACCACGTTTGGCCAGACACCTCGTAGAAAGCGTAAAAAATGACGGGCGTAAAAAACCAAAGTGCGAGTGCGAGCCGTATGCGCAGAGCGGTGCGGGTAAGGCCAAACGTACTGAGGCCAAAAAAAAGACCAAGGCCTGGCAGCAATAACCCGAGCCATGTTCCAAAGTGCAGGAGTGTTGGCTTGAAGTAATTAAAGTCAAAGGCCTCGAAGATCGAACCGTAGCCCATGCGCCACGGTGAACCGAAAAGGTGGGCGTTAGAGGCAAGCAGAAGGAGTGCTCCGGGCAGTCCGCCCAATGCGGCGGCAATGAGGGGGCGCCAACCGAGGCTGATTAAAACGGCAATGGCGGGTAAAATCAGTACGTTCGTTGGACGAACGAAGATCGCGATTGAAAGAGCGACGCCTGTGGTGACAGCCCAACGCTGAGAGCTTCTAGCGCGGAGCGCGGCGTAGATCGCGGCAAGTACCCAAGTAGTAGCTAGGAGGTCACTGAGTGGTTGGATCGCGATAAAAATGGTAACCGGAAAAACGCTTAATATAACAGCTCCCGCGGCGGCCAGAGGCCACGCAATCGCCAATTCGCGAGCCATGGCGTATAGTAAAAAAATCGCGGCTAAGGCGGCCCCAACACCTACAAGCAGCGGCCCGATGGACCAACCGAAAAGGGTACTGGCGATTGCAAGGTGCGCGGGCAGTCCAAGCGGATAAGTCGGCACGAGTCGTTGGCGGGCCGGTTCGGCGATGAAACCGAGGGGTTGAAACTGCGTGGCAGAGCTGGCCGTGAGTCCGGAGAAATCGCGCATTGGCGCCGTGAGTTGGCCGTGGGCAAGCAATTGGGCGGCGTTCAAGTATCCTGAGGAATCGGAGCCGCCTGCGACCGGCGTGAAATACGCGCCCAAAAAAGTGGCGTAAACCAACAGCGCGACGACTGCTAACCACGCAAACCAGCGTGGTGCAGCGGATGAACTGGGGTTCGGATTTGACATGCCGGAAGGTGGTTTTGTGATGCGACAGATTGTTTACGAACCGGACAACCCTTAAGCGCGCTGTGCAGCGCATCTCACGCGCATGAAAAGGGCTCTCATGGCGATCTGGCTCTGGCGCTTCCGGATCGCTTACCTAGCATTGGCCCTGACGTTTTTAGGCCTCGTGGCTCGTTTCAATGTTCCCGGTACCGGCTTTACGAGTCTACTGTCGATTGGAGCCAAGTCTGATGAGCGAGCGGTACCAAGACTGCGCGCGGTGCCGCATTATGCGATCGAGGACTCGTGGGGCTACGATGGGACGTATTACGTACAACTCGCTTTGCATCCGTGGCTCGATCAACCCGAGCAACTCAAGCAGTCGATTGATAATCCATCCTACCGAGCGCGGAGGATTTTGCCGAGCTGGGTCGCTTGGGTTTTAGGTCTCGGTCGAGCGGAATGGATTGTGCAAATTTTCGCAGTATTAAATGTTGGAGTGTGGCTCGCGCTGGCAGGGTTGTTGTTGCGCTGGCTGCCGCCGGAAAATGCGGGAAATCTACTGCGCTGGGCGGGCATTTTATTTTCTCACGGCATGTGTATGAGCGTGCGTAATTCGCTCGCAGATGCGCCGGGTCTTTTACTGGTAGCTTTGATGGTCTTGGCGCTAGAGCGGGGGCGTAAACCCAGTGCCGTGGTTGCACTCGGGGCGGCGCTTTTGACTAAAGAGACGAGTTTACTCGCAGGCTCTGCGTTGATCCCGAAACGAGGGAGCGGTTGGCGGGTTTGGGGCGAGGCTGCGGGTTGGGGGTCCCTGGCGATCTTACCCTTTGCAGCTTGGCTCTGTTATGTGCGTTGGAATCTTGGCGCCAACCACGACGCAGGTCTGGGAAATTTCACGCTGCCTTTGGTTGGATTTATCGAGAAATTCACGACGGTGGTAAGTGATTTAGGCTCAGGGCATACCGGTCCAAAGTACGTGGGCAGTATGCTCGTGATGGTGGCCCTGGTTACGCAGGCGGGGTTTTTTTTACTGCACCGTGAGCTAGAAAAAATGTGGTGGCGCATCGGGGCGAGTTTCGCGGTTTTGATGCTTTTTATCGCGCAGCCGGTTTGGGAGGGGTATCCGGGCGCAGCGACTCGAGTGCTGCTGCCGATGATGCTCGCGTTTAACCTGCTAGTGCCGCGTGGGCGTCGTTGGTTGGCCGTTTTGGCGCTCGGTAACCTCTCCGCGATTGTGGGTGTAAACGAGTTCAACGCACCTCCGCATGAAAGTTTTGTGGTGAGTGGTGAACGTGCGGTGCGCACTCAGATAAAATTGGAGCGTGGTGCGGGTTGGTATGTGGCGGAAGGTGACGGCCGCCGACAGTGGCGCTGGAGCAGCGGGCCGGGGCGTTTACGGCTGACTAATATTTCGAAAGAATCGGTGACGGTACGACTGAGAGGAGAAGTGGCGTCGTTAAAACCGATGCGAGTAACGATTCGTGCGGGAGATGCGTTACTTTGGGACGGCGTGGTGGCTGTGAAACGCGAAGTTTTTGAGTCTACACCGTTTGCAATTCCGGCTCATACGGAACAAGAAATTGAATTCAGCGCCGATGTTTCTGGCGTGCAGCATGTAAACGGCGATGAAAGGGTGCTGGCCTTTGCAGTGTATGATGTGGACATCGCAGTTGCACGGTCGGGTCCGGTGGCCAAACCTGAAGGTCCAAAATGAAGGCTTGGGATAATTTTCTGCGCAGATTCAAACTGGTCCGTCGGTTGGAAATTCGCGTGCACGAACTCGAAGCTGACAAGGCCGATTTGAGACGTGACGTGGCAGATTTAGAAAAGGCCAACGCGCGTCTTATAGCGGAGGCGGCGGAGCGTGACTGGGTGTTTCCGCCCGGGCATTTTTATTCGCCGCAGACTTCGCGGGCCGAAGTGGAGGAGGCATTTGCGCGCGGTGGTTTTGGTCCGCCTTTTCCGGGGGTTGATGTGAATGAAGCAGGGCAAATCGCGCTTTTGAAAACGCTGGCGGAGTTTTACCCAGAGCAGCCTTTCCCTGAACAAGCTGTGGCGGGGCGACGATACCATTTGGATAATCCGTCCTATGGGCATTTCGACGGGATTATGTTGTATCTGATGCTACGGCACACGGGGGCTCGGCGGGTAATCGAAGTGGGCTCAGGCTTTAGTTCCGCGGCGATGTTGGATTTGAATGAATTTACCTGGAACGGGCGGATGCAGCTTACCTTTATTGATCCCGATATGAGTCGGCTGCGGAAATTGTTGAAGCCCGACGATCAGGTGCGGGTGACGTTGATCGAGCAGAAGGTGCAAGATGTGCCGACGAGCGTGTTTGCCTCATTGGAGCCGGGCGACGTGCTTTTCATCGATTCCTCGCATGTCAGTAAGCTCGGGAGTGATGTGAATCGCCTTTTCTTCGAGGTGTTGCCGGTCCTCAAACCGGGTGTGTTTGTGCACATCCACGATGTGACCGGAAATTTGGATTATCCGCGTGATTGGTTTGAGCAAGGTCGCGCCTGGAATGAGCAATATTTATTGCGCGCATTTTTGATGTATAATCGTTCATGGAGTGTGGAGATGTTCACGAGTTGGATTTACAACGTGCAGAATAAATTTTTGCGCGAGCGCATGCCTTTGTGCGCGGGTGGCGGCGGTGGCCAAATTTGGCTACGAAAAACCGCAGAATAAACCGCTCGAGTAAGTCGCGCGGAACGATTTTTTTAGCGCTAGGATTAAGGGAGCAGTCGGAAAAATTTCACGCCTGGGGTTTCTCCGATCAGCTCCCAACGGGCATCGGGCAAGGCGGATTGGGCGGCCGAGATTTCGGGTATAAAGAGGGCGGCGTAGATCTCTCGCTGGGAGTTGGCAGCGGCAGAGCGCAGATGAGTCAGGTGGTTAGGCGGTAGGATGTCCCAGCGCACGAGGTTGAAATCGTTATAATAATGCGCGGCGCCGCTCAGTTGGGCTGTGATCACGACAGAGTCGGGTGGGATATGCGTTTGCAGCCAACCTGTAGCGAGCCGGTAGGCCCGTTCCTGCTCGCGGATGCCGGTGATGCGTAATTGGTTAGCGAGTAACACTTGCGCGCTGATACCAAGTATTAATAGCCACCAAGGTGGTGCTGGACGCCATGATTGCGCGACCAAAAGTCCGGCTAGAATAATCGCGGGAAATCCCGGCAGTAAAAAACGCACCTCGGACCAGATCGAACCGGCGCAAAAATAAGGTGCATAGAAAACCACAAGGACTCCGATCCAGCTCCCGAGTAACAAGGTTGTTCGCGGCGGCATGTACTTAGACTGGCGCCAAGGCAGCAAAATGGCGGCGCAGGTGAGGGGTAGTGAAACAAGTAGCGGAACCCAGTACGTAAAATGGGCTAGGTTGCCGATGATGAAGCGCGTGTGAAAGGCGGTGCTAATGTCGCCGTAACCAGTGGTAAACGCGGAACCATAGGCTTGAGTGTTATAATAAAAAAACCAGGCCAGACCTGGGGTGCTGCCCAAAGCGGCGGCGAGCCAGCGACGTCCGCTAAAAGGTAGCGCAAGGATGAACGGTAGGGCGAGCAATACGCACGTCGGTCGCACGAGTACTGCTAGAGCAAACGCCGCCCCAGCGGCTATGGCCCAAGGCCCCTGCCGCCGTGACTTCAATGCGCATAAAATCGCCGCGAGTGACCAGGTGAGCGCCAGGGCGTCGCTTAACGGTTGCAGTGATTGAAAAATAAAGAGTGGGCCGGCCCAAAGAAAAGCGACGCCGCTTAATGCCCAAGCTCGGGATAGCCCCAAGTGGCGCCCCAACGCGTAAAGTAGCGCGGCGGCGGCGAGGACGTTCATGACGTTGACCAAGCGAGCAGTCTTTTCCCACCCGACGATGGGGGCGGCGAGCATAAGATGCAGCGGCAACCCCGTTGGGTAGGTGGGTGCCATGCGAGGGGTCAGGTGTTGGGCCGTGAAGCCTAGTGGTTCTTGCCAATAATAATGCCAATCGGGCGGCGCGAGTGGCGGTAGGGATTGTATGGGCGCGTAAAACTTCCCTTGGGCGAGCAAGCGGGCGCTGTTGAGATATCCGGAGGAATCGGAGCCGGCTGCGAAGGGTGAACCCTTAAGATAAATGAAGGCTGCATAACCGAGCGCGGCCATCACGACGAGAACCCGCTGAAATGAGCGCGCTGCCGTCAGTAAAGTTAGCCTGCGGGTGACCATTGCCAAAAAGTGACATGACGCACGGCGCCGATTTCTTGCCAATGTCCCGGTAGGCGCGGAGTCAGAGCCGGTTGGACCTCATGGGGGAAAAGTACAGCCACGATCGGGCGTTTTCCAGCGAGTTGGGTTAAACGGGCGAATTTTTCGGGATTTAAACTATCCCAGCGCACCAGTGAGAATTCCGTATAATAGGTCAAAGCACCACTGGTTTGTTCGGTTAGGATTATCGCATCCGCTGGTAGATGTTCACGCGCCCACTGGCATGATTGCGGGTAGACGGATTCACCAAAGCCTATGAGGTGAGCGTTCAGTCGATGGTGCCAGAATGCGGCGTGGACTAATATAACCAAAACGGCGGCGATGCCGCAATTGCGTGCAACCGGGGGACTCGGCAATCGCGGGCTTAATTGACGAATCCATAGTTCGCGGAGGACCCACAACCCTCCGATGATGATGGCGGGAAACGCTGGTAAGAGAAAACGCAGGTACCACCACCATTCGTGGGTATGCCAGTAGCCCGCGTAAAATGTCAGAAGTGGTAGAGTCCAAGCGATCAAGACCCACGCAAAACGCGCTCGGCGTCCGACCCATGGAAGCGCTATCGCGAGGATGCCGACCGGCGTGAGCAACACCGGCAGCCACCGCGCATAATGTTTTAAAGTAGCGGGTATAATCCCGAGGGAAAATTTCGTGCGTAGATCGTCGCCATAACCGGATGCGAACGCATGGCCGTAAGCGGCAGAGTTATAAAGCAATTGTACGATCGCGCCGGGAAGTCCGCCAAGTCCTAGCAATAGCCAACGTCGCGCATCCAACCCTAGGCACACTGCGATCGGCAACATGAGCATCAGATTAGTCGGGCGAATTAGCACGCCGAGGGCTAAACAAGCTCCCGCGGCGAGAGCCCACCGCCCGTGCGCACGGCTGCGCCAAGCACACCCAATCGCAGCGATCGCGACCGTGGTCGCAGGAATGTCGCTCATCAGCTGAACGGACATAAACGTCGTGAGTGGAGAGGTCGCGAGTACCAGCGCCCCAGCGATGGCCCAACTTGGCTCCAAGCCTGCGGCGCGCCCGAGCGGGAGCATCAATGTGACGGCGAGCAACGCGCTGACTACCATCACCAGTGGTGGTGCGAGTTCCCATCCGACGAGTTTTGCCGTGGCGATGAGCACCAAGGGTAAGCCGATCGGGTAGGTCGGGGCCATTTTGGCTTCAACCATCGGCCGAAAGCCCAGCGGGATGAAAGTGAATGAGTCGAATTCGGCCGCATTGATCCCTGGCGGGATTCGCTGCGGGGTGGCCGTCTGGCCTGTGGCGAGAAGATGGGCGTTATTGAGATAACCCGAGGAATCGGAACCCCCGGCTTGAGCTCCAACATGACGAATGAGAAACAGCGCATAAACGACTAAGCCGCTCAAAAAGAGCGCACGCCACCAAACGGAGGGGCGGGAGGGCAAAGCAGTTGAGGCGGCGGGCGGTGAATCCATTCTTGCGTTGAGTGCGGGTAGACTTTGGCGTCTGAACTCTTCGTGGCCAGACTGATCACATTTTATCAACGTAACGCGTCCTGGGCTTTGCGTTTTGCCTATGCCGCTTCCGTGGCATTGTTCGTGTGGATTTGTGCGCAATTTTATGTGCCTGGCAAGGGGTTCACCTATTTGGTAATGTTTGGCGGCAAAGTGAGTGAGCGCTATGTCCCGGCGCTCAAGGCGATCAACCACTACGAGGAACCCGACTCAACGGGTTACGATGCTCAATATTATGCGCAAATCGCCATGCGTCCGTGGTTGAGCAACCGGGCGCTGGGGGCGGCGGTGGATTCACTGCCCTATCGGGCGCGCAGGATTTTATTTTGTTGGACGGCCTATGGTCTCGCGGGTGGAGATCCGGCGTGGGCGCTGCATATTTACGCGGTACAGAATATCGTTTGCTGGTTTCTACTCGCGGGAGTTTTGCTGTACTGGTTTCCACCGACAGGGTGGGGGAATTTCTTCCGCTGGTTTGGGGTCATGTTTTCGTTTGGACTTTGTTTTAGCGTGAGAGGTTCGCTCGTTGATGGCCCGAGTCTTTTGCTGATCGCCCTAGGCATGATTTTAGCGGAGCGGGGGCGTTCCTGGTGGGCAGCCGCTGTGTTGGGCCTGGCGGGGCTGGGTAAGGAGACGAATATCATCGCGGGAGCGACGTTTGCTCCGGCCGATCGGCAAGATCGACGCGGATGGCTACGAGCGATCGTGCAGGGCTTAATGGTGGTCGCTCCGCTGGCGGTGTGGATGGTGATTTTAAAACTATGGCTCGGTAATGGCGGCGATGCGGGTGCGCGCAATTTTTCTCTGCCGTTGGTTGGTTATTTTAATAAGTGGGTGGAGACGTGGGCGGTATTTAAAACTGATGATGCCGGCTCCATCGGATTGTGGAGTGCACTGATGTTGTTGGCGCTGACGGCGCAGTGTTTATTTTTTATCCTGCGCCCGCGCTGGAGTGAAGCTTGGTGGCGGGCCGGTATCGGTTACGCGATGTTGTTGTTGGTCTTAGGCGATGCAGTCTGGGAAGGTTATCCGGGTGCGGCCTCGCGTGTGCTGCTTCCGATGACACTTGCTTTTAATATTTTAGTTCCGCGGGGTCGGGCGTGGTGGGTGTTATTGTTGTTAGGCAATCTTACCGTGTTTTTTTCAAGTGAGACCCTCAAGCCGCCGGGGCGTGAGAGTTTCCGTCTCGAAGGTCCCCGAGCCTTGCGTAGGGTCGAGGCGACGGGGCGCACGGTCGAAGCGCTATTTAAAGAGGAGGAATGGTATTTACCCGAGCGCTCACGTTTTGATTACTGGCGCTGGAGTCGCGGTGCCGCTGAGGTGCTGCTCCGTAATCCCCATCCGTTTCCGATCGAGGTCAATATCACCTTCGATCTTAAAAGCAGTGACGAGCGCAACGTGATCGTGAGCACTGCTGGCGTTGATAGAAAAATTCTGTGGAAGGGTGAAACGGTTCATGCCTTGCGCGGTGTGGAGCTCAATGGAGTGCGCTTAGCGCCGGGTGATACCATTTGGCGATTCGACACAGATAAGCCCGCTCAATTTCCGAGCAATGGCGATCCCCGCAAAGTGGCGTTTAGCCTGCGAAACTTAGAGATTCGCGTGGTGGGTAAGGCGTCCGACCTCGCTCCTAGTCCGGCTAGCAAATAAACGTGATCAGAAGCCGGCGATCGCCTCGAGCCGACGCCGGTAACGCGCGCCAATTACGGCGGGTGAGAATTTTTCGGTGATCGTCGCGCGTGCAGCTGCGCCGAGACGGGCGCAGAGCACTCGGTCAGAGAACAGGGAGCGCATGTGGGTGGCGGCGTGCGCGATGTCAGGATCGGCCCAAGTTTGTCCTTTAGCGTAGGGGCCGTGGTTCGACGTAAGCGTGATCATCGGCGCACGCACAGGGCAGCCGTTGTTGATGTTAACGAACTCGGCAGTGGCTGACCAATCGGTGGAGATGACGGGTTTGCCTAGGGCCATGCATTCGGCGACGGCGAGACCAAAGCCTTCTGAGCGGTGTAATGAGACAAAGACATCGCACGCGGCTTCGAGGGCGTAGATGTCGGCGCGTGAGAGAGTTTCAGTGATGAAGTGGATGCCGGGAATGCTGGTGGCTTCGGCTTGAAGTCGGGTGAAATCGGCTTCGTTGCCCGCGAGATTTTGGACTTTTACGACCAAATTAGCCGAGGCGGCGGGGAGTCCTGAGTCGCGGAAAGCGGCGAGAGCGGCGCGGGGATTTTTGCGTTCGGCGTAGGAGTTAAGATCGAACAGCGTTAAAAAAAGAAACGGCGTGGCAGGTAGGCCGAGTCGAGCTCGGATCGCGGCGGAGCTCTCAGTGGGTGGGGTGACGCTGATTGAGTGCGGAAAGGTCAGAACGGGAAGCGGGGATTTTTCGGCGATGGCGGCGCGGGCGAAATCACTGGGACACCAAATCTCATCGTAGTAATCAAAAGATGGCACCCAATCGTCGGGAAACTCGGGGAGTTCCCAGGCGAAATAGGCGATGTTGTATTTGCCGGCGCGGAATGATTTTCCGTGATGATGATCAAGGTCGCGGGAAGCAGGTGGATCGACGTGGATAATGTTTACGTCGTGCGGATTTTCGTCGGTGAGGCGGGCGGCGTAGGTGAGATCGCCGAGGCGATTTTTGCAGTTAAGTTTGAGCGGAACGAGTGACGCAGGAATACCTGCGGCGTCGGCGGCGCGCACCATGCAACGGGCGGATTCGCCTAGACCGAGGTCGGCAGTCAGAAAGCCGGCGATGTTGAGGCCAAGGTGGGCGTGTCGCCGGGCGAATTCGGCGCGGAAAGGTGCGTGTCGGCGCGAGAAATCGTAAATCACCTCAGCGGGGGCGGCGGGCGTGGCGCTGGTGGTGAGCGCGGTGAAGCGGAGGGCGCGGTTTTTATTTTGGGCGCGGAAGCGTTGTAAGCTTCCTAGGCCGGAGACGCGAGCGAGCCAAGCAAGGGTATTGGTAAGTGTGGTGCCACCGAGGCGGAGGGTTAGGCTGAAACCTGCCGTCGGCGCAGGTACCGGGAGCGGGATAACTATTTCCCACGAGCCGGGCGCGAAGTTGCTTAGTACGCTGACCGGGGAGCCGTTGAGAAAAATCGAGAGAGTGGGCGGCTTTTTTTCAAGACTTTGGGCGTCGGGGTGCGGGCGGTACTCGCCGTTGAGAGTGAGGTGGGTGATGCCGTCTAAAGGGGGAAGTCGCAGCTGCGCGGTTTCGCGAATCCAAGCAGAGTCAGTCGCATAGTCGTCGAAGAAAATGCCGGTGTAGTGCGTGAAGCGCCGGGCGAAGGCGCCGCCAAAAGGGGGCGTGCGGGAAGCAGAGGACATCGGGTAGAAACGGCGACGGCCGTTACCACTAACAAATCGAACGGAGGACTGTCTTGGCAAAGCTTTCTGCGGGCAGGTTCCTGTTTTTGGACAAAAACGCACCAGCAAATTCAGGCAAGCAGCAGATCGGCGCTCACCGCGAACCGTGCCGAAAGCTTTTTAATGTGATCAGCCGTGAGATTGCGGGTTCCCTTAAGGATTCGGTAGGCGATGGACCGATCCACCCCGATGATGTGTCCGAGATCGTTTCCGGTCAGGTTATTCTCGGCCAATAAGAACTTTACCGTTTTGATGCCTTTGACCGGCGTAGGTTCGGCCATGGTCTCGTGTTCGTAATCTTCGACCAACTTGGCCATGAGTTCGAGGTAGTCCTCCTGATCGCGGTTAAGTTTGAAACCGACGAGCGCATGGACGATTTCCACGGCATTATCGTAGGAGGTGGTATCATGAATGGGACGTGGCACGTGCAGAGACACCAATCCTGAGTAGGTTTTCGGCACATGGGAGAATTTAAGTGGCGTGGTCGTTTTCATCTTTGGGAGACGTGGCGGTTGGCGGTAGTAGTTTGGGGGCTGCGAGGACGAAAAGACCGCCGAATAGGCTCCAAAAAATAGTGGTAGCCCAAACCAGCAACGCTAGGAGCATAGCACGGTCGTGAAGCTCGGGTGTGGCGAGTAGCCCGAAGGCGGCGAGGGTCGTAAGTAAGGCGCCCTCGCGAACGCCGTGGCCACCAACGCTGATGGGTAATATGGTTGCTGCGTAGGCGACACTCATCGCCACGCAGGTCTCTAAAAACGGCAGAGGTAGACCGATTGCTTGGGCGAGTAGCCAAGCGGAAATGAAATCAAGGACCCAAATCACGCCGCCTAGGGCGAGAGCGGTGAGGTGGGCCAGCGGAGTGGTGCGGATACACTCGAGCAGTTGGCAGGTGGTGGCCAAACGCGCGGGACCTAGAAGGCGGCGGAGCGATTGCGGCCAGCGCATGGGGGTGACGCGCAAGAGGACTACGGCGGTGAGGGCGCCGCCGATGTTGATGGCGACAGCCGCGAAAAAGAGCCAACTCAGTCGAGGTTCAACGACGAAGGCTGCGCTGCGAGCGGCGAGGGCGGCGGCCGCGAGCGCCATCAGGACTACTAGGCCCATCGCGCGATCGATGATGAGGGTGGTGAAGCCGGCGGCCCGCTTAGCAGAGGCATCGCGGACGAGATAAAAAACGCGGGCGGCATCACCGCCGATTCCACCCAATAAAAATGCATTGTAGAATTGTCCGATCCAGGTGACGACGTGGGCCCAGTGGAGGGAAAGTGGTACGCCTTGCGCTCGAAGGAGCTGTTGCCAGCGCCAAGCGTGGAGCGGGTAGGTGATCCCTGCGATGAGTACCGCGGTGATGATAAGAGGTAGGGAAAATTGACCGTGGAGTGCGGTTAGTTGGCCCACGTCGATCCGACGCGCGAGGAGCCAAAGTAAGGTCAGTGAAATCAGGTAACGCGTAGTGCGGCCGGCCGGGGTGGCGAGAAAGGAGGTTAGACGGCGCATCGAGGTTGTTTAGGGTAGGTGGAGTGGGCTGAGTTGGCTAGAAAAAGGCACTGTGAATCGTGGTTGCGGGCGGCGTGGGGCCCGGCAGCTTGGTTAGTTGCCTAAATGAACAGTGACGAATACCTGAAACTCTCGGCGGTGGAGGACCGAATGTGGTACTTTTGGTCCTTGCATCGGCATGTCGTGCGCGGATTGACGCGGGCGGGGCTAAGTCCGGATGCGCATGTACTCGATGCAGGATGCGGGACGGGGGGTATGATTTTGCGGTTGCGGCAGGAGCAACCGGGATGGCGTTGGAGTGGAATCGATTTTATGCCGATTGCGTGCGAATTGGCGCGACAGCGTTGCGGACCGTCGACGGATATTCGTGAAGCCAGTGTTACCGCGCTACCGTTTGCAGATGCGAGTTTTGATGCGGTGGTCTCGGCGGATGTGATCTGCCAAGTGGAGAATCCGGACGTGGCGCTCAAGGAGTTTTACCGCGTGTTGAAGCCGGGTGGGATTGTTATCATCAATGTGCCCGCATATATGTGGATGTGGTCGTACCATGATGATTCGTGTCAGACCAAGCATCGCTACACGCGGCCTGAGCTGGAGGCTTTGTGCCGTAATGCGGGTATGGTGGAGGGCTGGAGTACGCATTTAAATGCGCTCCCGTTTCCGCTTTTGTGGGCTAAGCGTAAGTGGTTACGCACTGCACAAGACACGAGCGACATGAAGGACTATCCTGTATTAGTGGATTGGGCCTTCCGCACGCTGGTTTCCCCGGAACACCTTTGGATGCGGCTCGGTGGACGTTGGGCTTGGGGTTCATCGGTGTTCGCGGTGGCGCGTAAGCCCCAAACAGGGTTTTAATCAGGGCATTTATGATACACTTTCTTGTGGCCTTCGCGCTCCTCGCTCACGTGGTTTGCTGGGGCGCGGGTTTGGCGGTCTGGGTGATGCCGTGGCGTTGGCGTAAATTTTGGCCGGTGCTGGTCGTCCCTGCGGGGTTGGCGTTGCAATCGGCGGTGGTCTGGTTCGGAGCGCTAGCTGGGCTGAAGGGAACGAACCGTTATGCTCTGGCTTGTGAGGTGCTGCCGCTAGGATTGCTCCTGCTTGCGGGGCAGCGCGTAAAATGGCGTGCGGCGTGGGTAGATGTGCAACGCTTCAGATCGATCTGGGGTGTTGTTATCGTTGTTTTGGGATTACTAGTGATGCCTTTGGCTATAGTCTCAAAGGGGCTTACGACGTTTTCTTTGGGCAGTTGCGACGCTGGGGACTACGCGGCAGGCGCGCGGGTTTTGCAGGAATTTTCTAACGATGAGCGCGGCGGGTTTTTGGGTCTGAAGGAGGTGGTTAGTGTACAGTCGGTAGATAATTTTTTTGATTACTGGACTCGGTTGAATCACTTCACGCCCTCGGCTTTGATTGCTTTCAATGGTTCGGTGCTAGGCTGCCAGCCGCACGAGCTAACGAGCCTTTTAACGATGGTGTTATTGGCGGGATCGGTCCCCGTGGTATTTTGGATGGCTCGGGCTTTGCTCGGTTTTGGCGGAGTTGAAAGTGTGGTGATTGCCGCCGTTTACGGGCTAAGTCCGCTGACATGGTACGCGGTGGGGCATGTTGCGCCGGGCCAGCTGTTGGCGGCTATGGCGGTGGGTTTGGTCACCTGGTCAGGTGTGGCGCTGTGGCGGGCACGTCTGAATTGGCTCAACGCGGCAAGTTTCGCCGGCCTCTTGGGGGTGGGTTATTGGATTTTGTTGGGTAGTTATAATTTTATTATCGTGATCGTTCTCGTGCCGGCTGTGGCCTACGTGACCGGCTTAATGTTTTACAAACGATCGTGGGCGCGCGGTGGAGCATGGCTAGCTGCGATGCTCGCGCCGTTAGTCGCTTGCGGGGTGATTTTTTTCGGTCGGGTAGCGGGTTTGATCGAGCGCTTTCAATTGCTGCGTACGTATGATTTTGGATGGAAAATTCCTGCGTTGGGTCCGGAGGGTTGGTTGGGGTTGGTCAGCGGGCCGGAATTGGAGCCTTGGCGTAGTGCAGGGCTTAATGGGGTACTGGCCGGATTCGTGATCCTACTTTGGATCTGGATGGGATGGCGGGCCTGGGAGCAACGGCGGGTTAAGGCCTGGACCGCGCTCGCGATGACCTTACCGGTGCTCTCGGGCTACTTCTTTTTACAATGGCGCGGAGTAATTTTTGGGACCAACGCTAGCTATGACGCTTACAAATTATTTGCGGTCTTTTACCCGGTGATGTTACCCGCCTTTTTCGGGTGGGTGGCGTTGCGCTGGAGCGGTAAGTCGCTGGATAAATGCATCGTGGCCGCTGTCATGGTTCTGGCGATAACGGGCAATGCGATCGGTACGGGTAGGGTATTTTCGCGCTTGTGCATGGCGCCGTTGATCGTGGATGGAGAGCTGCGTCAGCTTAGAAAACTTGAGGCGCGCTCGGATGTGGCGTCGCTTAATTTACTCCTGCCCGACATGTGGTCGCGGCTTTGGGCTAATGCGCTACTACTAAAGAAGCCGCAGTATTTTGAGACGCACACCTATGAGGGCCGGCTCAACACGCCCTTGCGGGGTGCTTGGGATTTGAACGGCGGGTTGATCTCTCTGCGACTGCCCGATGGCGGGAGTGAATCACTAGGTTCGCACCTTTCGATCGTGAATACATCTCACCCTTATTTTCTGCGGGTGAGACTGGGTGAGGGCTGGTACGAGATGGAGCAGTTACCGCGCTCTCCGGTCCGCTGGAATTGGACGCGGGGCGATGCGACGCTGCGCGTGGAGAACTCTAATGAGCGCCCGCGGCGGGTGGTTGCGTATTTTAATGCGCGTTGTCAGGAGCCGCGTGAGTTGCATCTCTGGCTCAATGGTCGGCTGATGCGCTCGTTGCAGCTGACGGAGAACTTACACGTGGTGCGTGTACCCGAAATCACCTTGCCAGCGGGGGTGAGTGTACTGGAGTTGCGTTTGAGTCCAACTCACTCGGGGACAGTGTCAGCAGATGGACGTCCGCTAGGATTGGCGCTTTACGGATTGGAGATTGAAGTTAAGCGCGACACGGATGTCACTGAGCCGTAGGTCTATAAAGCAGAGGATCGAGGCATCGTATGGAGTCTGTTCAAACGTCGCTCTAGTTGTGTCCGTCAAGTTCAGCAAAGTCCTTTCTTTGGGCTCAACTCGTGTCCGTCAAATCGGGGTGACCTCATTATTTTACTTTTAATAATTATTTTAAAACTACGCGGTTTTTAACATCTACGCGGTATGGAGCCCTACGCCACCACACCCATTTCTAGGAGAAACGATTTGGGTGTGCGCACCTTCACGCCGTAAACAACTGTGCCAAGGATGTGCGCAAAATCCGTCGTGTCGGACGTGACGAGATAGTCGGCGTCGCAGCCAACCGCAGACAAGATGACTGGCTTGTCCTTCGTGGCCTCGAAGACGATTGGACGGTCGAGTACGTAGACCGAACCGACCGCTTCCAATCGTGCGCGAACGATTCGCACCCAATCAACCGCACCCGCAGGGTGCTTGCGCACGTTCTTTTCGACCTCGCTGATGCAGTAGTCTGCCGTGACCAATTTCCATTCGACCTTCGGCGCACACTCGACAAGCAGTCGCGAAAGGCCTCGGTTCGACCAGCAAGCCGCGAGAATTGTCGAGGTGTCGAGGAAGACAGTCACCGCTTGAGCACCTTGACGCTTGCCGCATCGGCCTCGTCATCCTTGACCCACTTTTTGATTGTGCTAGCCGGAATATCTCGAACCGGCACGGTCACAGCCGGGTGCAAAAAGATCCCGTCAGGCCGCTCCTCCACTAAGAGAACTGAGTAGTCCTTCTGGTCGAGTTTCAACCGGCGGCGCAGGCCGATGGGGAGAGTGATCGTTCCACGGGGAGAGATTTGTATCGTGGTAGGCATGCAGAAAAACTGCTTTACTGAAAAACGGAAGTCAACGCTGGGGCGACATGTATCTCAAATCGATGGGCGGGTTTAGAATATCTTCCATTTAGAAACGCGAATAAGTCGTGCTCGTCCCGGCTCCAGCTCGCCGGTTCACACTAGATTTCCCTGAGCGGCCGCATCAAATTCAGAGCTCTTAAATTCGCTGAAGCTTGGTTATGAATCGTAAACCATTGTAGATTCAAAATTACAATAAACGCAACCGCGGCTAAAACCTCGGCGTCGTTTGCCGCATCGACGCTGTCGCGTTCTAGAGCCGAAACAAGGGAACGCTTCAATCAATCGCGGCGGGGTCTGAAAGGATCTGAGCAACACGTGCGCGTGGGTCTATCCATAGACGTGACCGCCGAGGAATGGGGACCGCAGCGCCCCAGACCACCTCTTTTGCGCGGAATCCCCTCCGACTAGCTCACCGCAAACGCGAGGAGGGGCGCGTAGTCGAGTTGGTCGGCGGCGCGAATCGCCTCTAAATACCGTGTCCTGGCTTCGCCCGTAGCAGTAAGGTCCAAACGGGAGCCCCAGTTCAGGGCCTCGTGTCCGCGAGAGACCAAAATGACATCGGCCATCAGGCGAGCATGGCGGCCGTTTCCATTGGGCCAAGGATGTACTTGAACGAGTCGATGATGAAGACGAACGACAATTTCCGTTTCAGGATAGGTGGCGTTGCTCAACCAATACTGAGCGTCATCGAATGCAACTCGGACACCTTCGAGTAAACGATGAGTCTCCCATCCAATATTTTTCTCAGTGGTCCGAAAGAGCCCCGCCCATCGCCACACTCCATTGAACATGCGCCTGTGCAGCTCTCGAGAAAACGCATCAGTGAGTAGGTCGGTTCGTTTTAGATTGCCCGCTTTCATGGCCCAAACACGAGCAGAGTTGATGTTCACCCTCTCCGCCTGATTCAACTCGGCCCTAGTGGAAAGGGGGAGAATGAGTTGAATCATTTCTTCGGGGGAAATTTCCGTATTTCCAGCCCCTGCCTGTAAAAGAGCGCTCACGAATCAGCTGGTGGCGGGGTTACGTGAACGAGATCCCCGACGCCTTGCCCCTCGAGGGCCATCGAATGTTCCGTTGCGCGCAGGTGCTTGTGCTCTGGGTCGTGGAGACGCGCCAACTCGGCGAAGCTGCTCGCGACTTCAACCTTCGGAATGAGAAAGTAAACCAGTTCGCAATCCATTGCTTCCGCCGCGCGTTGCAGCGCGCCCAAACTGATCGTGCCTCGGTTTTCACCCTCCTCCATTTGGCCAAAACCTTGACGGGTCACACCGAGCTTTTTTGCCACCCGCCCCTGGCTAAGACCGATCGACACGCGGGCCGCTCGCAGCCATCCGCGGACCGGACGAGTCGCAAGCGCACGCGCTGCCTTGAGCGTCACTCCCCGAATGTCGAGGCCGTTTCGGATGATCTCTCTGAGAGCTGGATCCATGCAACCTAAATATTGCTATTTATTTAGTTTTAGCAAGCTATTCGTTGCTTTTAAAGTCTTTTTAAAACGCTATATGTTGCATTAATGAAGGGGAGTTACACTTTGAAAAAGAATCCGGCGGCGCCATCGGCTTCGATGATGGCACGGCGTGAGGCCTCGAATTTGCTGAATTCTCTGGGCTCTGTCCTCGCGGATTAATCCTGCACCGCGAAGCAAAGCGACGGCGCCCGTTTTTTACCTCAGGGGGCGTCACTTCAGCCCGGCCCTAAACGGCCGGACTTTCAAGCCGCCCCTGAGGTAAACGGGCGATACTAAGAACGTGGAGGTGGTAAATGCGCCGGTAGGGGGTATGTGGCGGCGGGGCGTGTAGTAAATAAATTTGCGCGCAGGTGCTTGAGGTGTGTTGGCTAGTGGGCGATGGCTGACTCTAAATTTCTCGCGCGCTCGTTTGTGGGGCGAGGTGTGCTCATCACGGGCGGTATGGGGTTCATCGGCTCCAATCTAGCGCGTGCTTTGGTTGGGTTGGGGGCTAAGGTTACCGTGGTCGATGCGATGATCCCCGAGTACGGCGGTAATCGGCGCAATTTGGCGGGTCTGGCGGGAAAAATCCGGATGCATCGTATTGATGTGCGCGAGCACGCGAAGCTCGCACGGCTCGTACGCGGGCAGGAGTTTTTATTTAATCTTGCCGGGCAAACCAGCCACATGGATTCGATGACCGATCCGGAGACGGATCTTGAAATTAATTGTCGGGCGCAGCTCGCCCTCCTCGAGGCGTGTCGAAAAAATAATCCTGCGGTACGCATCGTATTTGCGAGTACGCGGCAGATTTACGGTAAGCCCGATTACTTGCCGGTTGATGAACGCCACCCCGTGCGTCCGGTTGACGTGAACGGCATTAACAAGGCTGCCGGCGAAGCATTTCACCTGCTTTATGCTCGTGTGCATGGGCTACGGGCGACGGCGTTGAGACTCACGAACACCATCGGTCCTGGAATGCGCGTGAAGGATGCGCGGCAGACTTTTGTGGGGGTTTGGGTGCGTCAGTTGATCGAAGGAGGTGTGATCGAAGTCTGGGGCGGCGAACAGCAGCGTGACTTTACTTACGTGGATGACGCCGTGGAAGCGTTCCTACTCGCGGCGGCGAAGGACGAGGCCGTGGGTGAGGTGTTCAATCTCGGTGGACCGCCGCCGGTGACCTTGCAGCGACTCGCCGAGCTGATGGTTGATTTGAATCAAGGTGGCGCATTTTCCGTGCGTACCTTTCCAGCGGAGCGAAAGAAAATCGATATTGGTGATTATTACGCGGATGATCGCAAAATTGCTCGGATCCTCGGCTGGAAACCCCGGACGGACTTGCGCACGGCTTTGAAAAAAACGCTCGCTTACTATCGCAAGGAGTTGCCCCATTACCTATGAAACTTGCGCTAAGTTTTGTGATTCCGCTCTACCACAGCGCTGAGACCATCGGAGCGCTGGTGAAACGGATTGAAGGGCTAAAAGTCGACGGCGGACATGAAATCGTGTTGGTGAACGATGGTAGTCGCGACGGCACGGCAGAGGTGTGTCGCCGGCTGGTGGCCGAGGCGCAGGTACCGATTATTTATGTGGAGCACGCGCGCAACTACGGCGAACACAACGCGGTCTTGAGCGGCTGGCGGCAGGCGCGGGGTGAGCACATCGTGAATCTCGACGACGATGGCCAAAATCCGCCTGATGAAGCCGTGCGGATGTGGGCCCACGCGAAGACGACGGGTCTAGATGTCGTGTTTGGGCACTACGCGGTGAAGCAGCACTCGGCGTGGCGGAATTGGGGCAGCTGGTTTACGAACCGCATGACGGACTGGGCGCTCGAGAAACCGCCCGGTTTTTATCTGTCGAGTTTTCGCTGCGTGACGGCGTTTGTAGCCAAAGAAGTCACGGTGAACACGGGGCCGCTGCCCTACATTGATGGGCTGATTTTGCAGGTTACGCAACGCATCGGCTCGCTTGAGGTGCGGCACGATGAACGGCAGGCGGGCGCCAGCGGTTATACGCTGCGACGATTGGTGCGCCTGTGGCTCAGCGCCTGGATTAATTTTTCGGTGTTACCTCTGCGTTTAGCGACGGGACTAGGTCTGCTCTTGGCCGCGCTAGGCTTGATCGTATTTGGCGTCGTAGCCTGGCTGTGGTGGCGTGATTCGGGACCCTCCTATGGTTGGGGCTCGCTCATGGCAGCGTTGCTCGTATTCTCAGGCACACAGCTGGTGTTGCTCGGGCTGATCGGTGAATACATCGGCCGAATGTTCCTCGCGGTGAATCAGCGTCCGCAATCAGTGGTGCGCAAGGTTGAGCGTGGCGGCGGCAAGGTTGGCTTTCTCGATCAATAAAATTTCAACCGACTGCGGGGGCTGGAGCCTGCGTTCCAACTAATCAGTCGAGGAGCCTGCGCCAACGCGTGAGTTCGGCGTCCAAATTCTGGCTCATGCCGGCGAGTGCACCTAGCGGTGGCAAGCGACGCAAATGTAACGCATAGAAAAAGGCCTGTCGGGCGAGCGCGGCATCGGGAAAATCCCGTGGATCGCGCAAATACGTGGCTAAGTGGTCGCGGCACCAAAGTCGCGCGGCCTGGCGAGCGAGCGTGTCGGACCAGCGTTGGACGAGAAGGCGCGTATTGGCTTCGTCGCGGAGTTTGCGGCCGGGCGAGGCGCTGATGTGATGGCGAACGATGCTGCGGAGGGCGACCCAGTTCACGTGACCGGCGGCGGAGGCGCGAAGGCAAAGATCGACGTCTTCACAGCCATTTAAGTACGCGGGGTCGAAGCCACCTAGTTTTTCCCAGAGCGAGCGGCGCAACACGACGCAGGCGCCGGTGACGGCGACAGCGCGGCGGTGGCGCGGCTTGAGTAGGGGCCAGCGCGAGCGATATGGTAGGCAACTGATATGCTCCGGTTTACCTTTGAGGTTGATGCTGATGCCGGCGTGATCGAGGACGCCGGTGGCAGCGTTTATTTGCACGTTGCCGACTAGGCCGGCGCGTGGGCCGTAGGCGCGGTGGGCATTAAGGATGGGCTCAAGCCATTGTGGCGTGAGAATTAGGTCGTTATTGAGTAGAGCGAGGAATTCGCCCCGAGCGAGGGCCGCGCCGGAATTATTAGCGGCGGCAAAACCAGCGTTTTTCTCATGCAGAACTACACGTATGACCGGATCGTTGGCTAGAGTTGCGAGCCAGTCGCGGGTGCCATCGGTGCTAAGATCGTCGATAAAAATGATCTCATGGGTTAGACCGCGTGGTAGGGTGGCGCGCAAGGACGCGAGCATTGCCTGCGTGTGGGCGAGGCAATTATAAAGCGGGATGAGAAACGAGACCTGCACGGCGAGGGGAGAGTGTCGCTAGGCAGGCAGATTGTTTCCCGAGGGCCGAATAAAATCGCTGGGCAGGGCTGAAGCTCGCTATGCGCGAGATCAGAGGAGATTAGGACTCAGCCAGAATTTTTTTCAAATAAGCGCCGTAGTTCGATTTGCCGAGTTTGGCGATCGAGGTTTCGAGACCGGCGCGGGTGAGCCAGCCTTGGCGGAAACCGATTTCTTCTAAGCAGGCGATTTTGAGCCCCTGGCGGTTTTCGATGACCGACACAAATTGGCCAGCTTCGAGGAGCGAATCGTGGGTGCCGGTATCGAGCCAGGCGGTGCCGCGACCGAGGAGTTCCACGTGGAGGTCGCCGCGCTCAAGGTAGAGGCGGTTCAAATCGGTGATCTCGAGTTCACCGCGCTTGGAAGGCTTGAGGCTGCGCGAGAGCGGGACGACGTCGGCGTCGTAAAAATAGATACCAGGAATGGCGTAGTTGGACTTGGGCTGGAGCGGCTTTTCCTCGAGGGAAACGACGCGGCCATCGGGAGCGAATTCGACGACGCCGTAGCTCTTAGGGTCGGCGACGTGGTAGCCAAAAATGGTGGCACCGCCCGAGCGGGCGCTAGCGCGCTCGAGCGATTTAGCGAGGTCGTGGCCGTAGAAAAGATTGTCGCCCAGAACGAGGGCAGCGGGCTCGTTTTGGAGAAAGCCGACATCGCCGGCGATGTGGAAGGCTTGGGCGAGGCCGTCGGGGCTGGGTTGTTCGGCGTAGGTGAGGGTGACGCCGAATTGGGAGCCGTCTCCGAGGAGTCGGCGGAAAAGGGGCAGATCGGTCGGCGTGGAAATAACCAAGATTTCCCGGATGCCGGCGAGCATGAGGACCGACAGCGGGTAGTACACCATCGGCTTGTCGTAAACGGGCATCAGCTGTTTGGAGACAGCGATGGTGAGGGGGAAAAGACGCGTGCCGGAGCCGCCGGCGAGGATGATGCCTTTACGTTTCATGGGAAATTATTTGGCGGTGCCGAGGCGCTCGCGGGCGTATTTTTTAGCGGTGATGTCGGCGGTCCAGCTGCTGTGGTTGAGGTACCAATCGACGGTTTTTTCGATCCCAGTGTCGAAATTTTCTTTGGGTGCCCAGCCGAGTTCACGGCGGATTTTGGTGCTATCGATGGCGTAGCGGCGGTCGTGGCCGGGGCGGTCGGCGACGTAGGTGATCTGGGTGGCGTAGCCCTTGCCGTCGGCGCGCGGGGATTTTTTGTCCAAGATTGCGCAGATGCGGTTAACGATTTCTAAGTTGGGGCGCTCGTTGAGGCCGCCGACGTTGTAGGTTTCGCCGATGCGGCCCTGGGTGAGGGCGAGCCAGATGGCGCTCGCGTGGTCTTCGACGTAGAGCCAGTCGCGGATTTGTTGGCCATCGCCGTAGACCGGAAGCGGTTTACCCTCGAGAGCGTTGAGAATCATCAGCGGGATGAGTTTCTCCGGGAAGTGATAAGGGCCGTAATTGTTAGAACAGTTTGTCGTGACCGTGGGCAGATGGTAGGTGTGTTGGAAGGAGCGGACGAGGTGGTCGCTAGCGGCCTTGGAGGCGGCGTAGGGCGAGTTAGGCTCGTAGGGGCACTCTTCGTTCCACGGTGCGTCCGTAGCTGAGAGGGTGCCGTAGACTTCGTCGGTGGAGACGTGGAGGAAACGGAAGGCGCTCTTCTTGGGCTCGGCTAGTTTAGACCAGTGTTGTTTGACGCAATTAAGCAGGCGGAGTGTGCCCACGACGTTGGTTTGAAAAAACGGTTCGGGGGAATCAATCGAGCGATCGACGTGGGACTCGGCGGCGAAGTTGGCGACCGCGTCGATTTGGTGTTCGGCAAGGAGCTGAGTAACAAGAGCGCTGTCACCGATGTCACCGTGCGCGAAAACGTAGCGCGGGTCGTTCGCGAGATCGGCGAGGTTGGCGGGATTGCCGGCGTAGGTGAGGGCGTCGAGATTGACGAGCTTGTTAAGCCGCGAACCTTTTTCGAGGAGTCGCTGACGGATGAAGTTGGAGCCGATAAAGCCGGCGCCGCCGGTGACGAGGAGGTTCATAGCTTGAAAAACAAAGAAAGGGGTTAGGCGTTGGCTTTTTGCCAACGCTTGAGATCGCGGGCGATGGCTTCGTTGACCTCGGTCATGTGGATGCCGACGGAGGCCAGTTTAGCGGAGGTCATGACGCAGTTGGAGCGCGGGGTCTTGGCGGCGATGTCCATGAACTCGGATTCGTCTTTAAAGAAGACGTAGTCTTTTTTTAGTACCCCGCTGGCGAGGATGTGCTCGACGACTTGGCGGGTGGTGACTTGGCCGGGGTTGGTGACGTTGTATTTGCCGAACGGCACGCGTTTTTCCCAGCAAGCGAAGGTGGCAGCCACAAATTCCTGCAGTTGTGAGATGGAGTTGGTGGCCTCGAGCAGGCGCTGGTAGCGCATGAGTTTGGTCAGATAATTGCGTGGGCTCTCGCGGTGATCAAAGGGGATACGGAGGCGCCAGATGTAAACGTTGGGGGTTTCGGCGAGGACTTCTTCGCCGAGGGCTTTGGTGCCGCTGTAAAAGGAGCAATTATTTTGGCGGAAGGTGAAATTGGGCGCGTCGGTTTCGCTGAAGCCGGAGCCATCTGGGCGGGAGCCGGTGTAAATGCAGCCCGATGAAACGTGGCCCCAGGGGACACCGGCGGCGGCGCAGGCTTCGGCGATGCGGCCGGGGAGAACGGCGTTACCATCGAGGCATTCGGCTTTGTGCAGTTCGCAAGCATCGACGTTGGGCTTGCCGGTGTAGCCGGCGGCGTTGATCAGAAAATCAGGCTTATCGGCGCGGAGAGCGGCGGTGAGCGTCGCGGGATCGGCGTAGTTGACCTCGGCGCGCTTGAGGTTGCGAAAAGGGATACCCTTTTGCGTAAGAAGCGTTTGGTAAGCTTGGCCAACGTAGCCGGAACCGCCGAGGAGGTAAATCATGGGAAAAAGATAGTTCCTAACGAAAGGGCTTTAGCATAAAGGAACAAGGCTTTTTAGGGGCACAAAAAAGCCGCCACCCCAAAGGGGTGGCGGCGGTAATGAGACAAGACTTTAAAACTCAGCGCTCAGCGATGGTCGTCGAGGTACCGACGAGGACGCTGCTGGCCATTTTAAAGAAGACGGTGGTGTTGTCGTAGGCGCCGGTGAAGGCGGCGGCGCCACGGCCGTAGGCGGAGAGCGGGATGTCCGAGGCGGTGTGAACGGCGCTGCTACCGGGGACTTGGCCGGCGATGAAGTAGTTGCCTACGACGTCACGCTTGGTGGGATCGGCGGGATAGGTGTTAAGGGGAGCGGTGCCGTTGAAGGGTTGCTGGGAATCTTGGAGTGGCTGGGGGTTACTGATCCAGTTTTCGTAGCGATCGCTGTTGGCGGCGTAACCGATCAGGAGCTTGCGGTCGGGGTTGGTGGTCGCGGGGTAGCCATCGGGCATGATGCCATAGACCGGGAAACCGGCGAGATCGTAGGTACCGACGACTTGGTCGCGTAGGCCAACGACGCCGCTGTCGGGCGAGATGGAGCGTTGGGCGAGGCTGCTGGCGGTGACGGTGGAGGCACCGATAATGTTCACGCCGGCGCATTCATGGTCGGCGGAAATGATCACCAGGGTGTCAGGGTTGGCGGCGGCGAAGGCTTTGGCGCGGGCGATGGCGCGATCGAACTCGATCGTTTCAAGGATCCAGCGGTCGCTGTCCATGTTGTGGGCTTGTTTGTCGATGCTGGCGCCTTCGACCATGAGAACGAAACCGTTGGTGTTTTTGGCGAGCACGGTGAGGGCGGCGTCGGTCATTTCGTCGAGCATAGGTTGATCGGGGAAGCCGAAGTCAGAGACGATTTTGGTGGAGCCGCGGCGGCCGTCGATTTTGTCGAGGGCGACGTTCATGTTGGAAAGCGAGAACAGGCCGAGGAGTTTGCTGGCCGAGCCGGCTTTAGCGCTTAACTGCGTGCTGTTGGCGGCGTAGCTGAAGCCGGAGGTCTCGAATTCGCTGATCAGGTCGCGGGTGGGGTCCAGTTTACCCGCGGCGATACCCCAGCCGGCGGCGAGTTCTGCGGGAAGGACGTAGTCGGTGCTGTTGGCGCGGGCGGAGCCAGCGGTGGTGGAGGGCAGGAACCATTTACGACCGCCGCCGAGGAGGACGGTGAGGTTGGAGGACTTGGTGGCTTCGTCGAGATACTGGTCAGCGATGCCGGTGCCAGCGCCGCGGTTGGCGGTATGGACGGCCCAAGCAGCGGGCGTGGCGTCGAAGACATCGGCGGTGGTCACGATACCGAGGGATTTACCCTGAGTGCGGGCGAGGTATTCGCCGAGGTATTCAGTGCGGGGATTGTCGAAGGCGTCGACGGTGTCATCCGGGAACACGCCTTCTTGATTATTATTGTTTTTATTGCCGGTGGAGTAGCAGGAGGCACCGGGGGCGGAGTCGGTGATGATAGAATTAAGTGAGCTGGTCTGGATCAGGCCGGTGACGGGGAAGGTGTCCATGGCGAGGGGCGCGAGGGCTTTGCCTTGGCTAACGCCGTTCAAAACCATGCGGGCAGCGGTGCGGTGGGCGATGCCCATGCCGTCACCCAGCATAAAGATGATGTTTTTAACTTTAGCGCCCGTGGCGCTGCCGAGATCAACAATTTCAAAGTTTCCGGTGGCCACAGTGGACACGCCTTTGTTATCGGTGGTCGTGATGGACAGGGTGTGGATGCCTGGGGTGGAATTGCTGTAGGCGCGTTGGGTGGCGATGTAGGTATTGGCGGGCAGTCCGGCGACGTCAGCGGCCGCCAGGTTGACGGAGCCGTTGAGACGGGCGCCATCGACGATGAATTGGGCGCCGGCGATTAGTGCGCCAGCGTCGGGGGAGATGGTGGCTTGCAGGTCGAAGCGTTGGCCGGGCAGGAAGCGGGCAATGATGGGTGGTTTCGGATCACCGTTGGTGAAGAGCGCGCTGGGCGGGGTCAGGCGGGATACTTTTGGGGCTGAAAAAGCACCGGTGGCGAGCAGGCCGCTGAGCGCGACGAGCGAGGAGAGGTGTGGTTTTAATTTCATGGTTGGGAGGAAAGGCGTGGGCTGGGGGAGGAAGGGGGGGCGGGGGTGGGGGTGGGGTGGTTCGCGATCAGCGGGGTGAGCGCGGGAGTCTTGGGGCGAAGGCGCAGGAACGAATTGCGGCCGTCGGGTTCGGATTGTTGACCGACTTCGAGGGTGCCGGTGAGTAGGAGTGGTCCTGGGGTAAGCGGGACTTGAGTTCCAGCAGGCAGAGGCAGAAAGACGCGTACGATTTGGGGCGGCAGATCGTCGCAGGCGCCGTATTCGACTTCGTCGACCTGGGCGGGTTGGGGCGCGAGTAAGAGGACGCCGGGGGTGGGCAGGGCTTGGCGAACCATGAATCCGACTAGGCGAACTTGCTGGCCGGCGAGGGCGCGGACCTTGGCGGTGAGTTCGAGGCCGCGGTCGCCAATGACAGCGCCGTAAAAGTCGGTAAACTCCAGATCGGTCACGCCAGCTGGGGCGGGGGGGCGTGGCGGTAAAAAATTACGCGCGTCGCGGTTCAGTTTATCCCATTTCATCGTCGCGCGACTCCAAGCGATTTCTGCGGGGGTGGGAGGGGTCTGGCGGGTGTGGGCGAAGAGGCGGGGAAGTCCGAAGGCGGCGAGGGCGAGCGCGGCTAAAAAAAGCGATACGAAACGCATCCTCTAAACTTAGCGCGGCGATGTTTCGAATGTATGGCGAAAGAGCGACGAGTGCGTGACGAAATATTGAGCCCGTGCTAAAAAAGAGATTTTTACGAAATGATGGCCGGCGGCAGATTAGAGTTTCCCGTCACGATGAAGACGGTTTGCTAGGGCGGGTGTGAATGAGCCTCGACCCCAACGTGAAATAATAGCCGCGCGGCGATGGAGTTTTTTTATCGGGCTGGTGCTCGTAGCTGCGGGTGCGCTTGCTTATGGTGCGAGCCTGAGAGTGCCGTTGATATTTGATGACCATCCGGCGATTGAGCGGAATGCGACGATTCGCCAACTGTGGCCCCTCACACCTATTTTACTGACGCCGGTCTCGGCGGCAGGTGCAACGGGTCGTCCGCTGGTGAATCTTTCGCTCGCGCTTAATTACGCTTGGGGCGGACTCGAGGTGAAGGGCTATCACCTTTTCAATCTCACCTTACACACGCTGGCCGGGTTGGCGCTGTGGGGGCTTTTACGACGGACGTTACGGCGGTGCGGGCCTGACTTCGTTTCCCCGCGACGTACGGAACCAATCGCGGCGGCGGTGGCTTTATGGTGGCTCGTCCACCCGTTGCAATCGGAGTCGGTGATTTGCATCGTGCAGCGTAACGAGCTACTAGCGGGGCTTTTTTATCTACTGATATTTTATGCGTTTGAGCGCTCGATCCATTCGCCGCGCCCAGGGTGGTGGCGTGGATTAGCGGTGGCCGCATGTGCGGCGGGTGTGTTGAGTAAGGAACTGGTGGCGACGGCGCCCATCCTCGTATTTTTATATGACCGGACTTTTGTTGCGGGTACTTTTAGTGGAGCGTGGCGGGCGCGTTGGAAATTTTATGCGGCGCTCGCGCTGACTTGGATACCACTTGGGCTTTTGATGGTGGGTACGCAGGGGCGCGCCGGCACGGTGGGCTTTGGGCTTGGGGTGAGTGCGTGGACTTATCTACTCACGCAAGGTCGAGCGCTGGGGATTTACCTGCAATTAGCACTGTGGCCACATCCGCTAATTTTGGATTATGGAACTGAGGTGGTGCGCAGCTGGGGTGAGGTCTGGGGGCAAGGGATTTTGATCTTGGGGTTATTGGGGGCGACGGGTTGGGCGTTGTGGCGTCGGCCGGTTTTTGGGTTTTTGGGCGCGTGGTTTTTTGTCATACTGGCGCCGAGCTCCAGTTTCGTGCCCCTGACGACGCAGACGATTGCCGAGCATCGCATGTACTTGCCGCTTATTACCCTCGTGACCTTGGGGGTGATCGCGTGGGCGCGACTTGGACGAGGTTTTATTTTTGGCCTAGGCGTTAGCTTGGTGGCGCTCGCTTTGGGGGTGGGGACTTATTGCCGAACGCAGGACTACCAAACGGAAGAATCAATTTGGCTGGATACGCTAAAAAAAATGCCGACTAACGCGCGGGCGCACGCGAGTATGGGGCAAGTGCGCGTGCGTGAAGCTCGCTGGGCGGAGGCGGCCAATTTTTATGCGGCGGCGGTGCGGTTGCAGCCGGATTACGCGGATGCGCATAATGATTATGCGAATGTGCTCGATCAGTTGGGTCGGAGGGTCGAAGGCCTGGAGCATCACCTCATCGCGTCGCGTTTAAAACCACAGGACGGTGATATTGGTTTTAATGGGGCGCAGGCTTTGTTGGCGGCGGGCCGTGGAACTGAGGCGGTGGTGGCGTATGAGCGGGTTCTGCGGCGGGAGCCGGAGCGGGTTGAGGCGTGGTTGGGTTTGAGCGATGCTTTTTTGCGGGTGGGCCGGTCGATCGAGGCGGCGGGGGCGCTTGGGCGGGCGGTGCGGTTGCGGCCAGCGGTGGCGGAGCTCCATTATAATTTAGGAAATATTTGGTTGGGGTTGGCGCGCGGGCCGGAGGCGGTGGAAGCGCTGACGGAGGCGGTGCGGTTGCGGCCGGAATGGGCGGCCGCGCAGAATAACCTGGCGTTATCCTTGGTGAGCGCGGGACGGGGCATGGAGGCAGTCGTGCATTATGAATTGGCGCTGCGTTTACGGCCGGGGGTAGCGCAGGTGCATCATAATTTGGCGTTAGCCTTGGGTAAATTGGGGCGTGTGCCTGAGGCGATCGCGCAGGATGAGGCGGCGTTGCGCCTGGAGCCGGATAACCGCGAGGTGCGAGCGCATCTGGCGTGGTTGCGGTTGCGGCGGCGTTGATCGGAGTGGGCTTTTAAAACGGGCACAAAAAAGGCGGCTGCCCGAAGGCAGCCGCCTGTAATAATCGGTGGAACCGATTTTTAGAACTTGATGCGCATACCGGCCTGGATCTGCCAGCGGGACACGGGGGTGTCGTTGGCAACAACCGGGATACCATCGAGGGTGCCACCGTTGAAGGTGTAGTTCCATTGGCCCGCGCCACCGTTGGCGGTCGGGTTGAGGGTGGCACCGGCGACGGCGCGGCGGTAGGAGAATGGCACTTCTTCAAGTTGGCCCCAGCCCTTGTGGATTAGGCCACCGAAGTTGAGGAAGTTGGCGAAGAGCTCAGCGCGAACCGTGCGGAAGACGGGGATGACCTGGGTGATCTTGAGATCGAGGCTTTGGGTCCAAGGCGAGGTCTGGCTATTACGGGGAGCGTGCGTGCCGGCGTATTTCATGAGGCCGTTGGCGTCAGCGAAGGCGAAGAACGCATCACGCTCAGCGGTGCTGGCCCAGGCGACTTTGGAGTCGGTGGGGCCGGTGGGCACGTAGAGCAGATCGTTGAACGCGTAACCGTCGCCGTTGGCGTCCCCGCGGAACACCCAAGAGTAGGGGTGGCCGGTGCGGCTTTGGTAGATCGCAGCGATGGTGGTCTTGGCGCCTTGGATGAACTCAAACTCGCGGGCGAGGGTGAGGACGAAACGGTCGCGGATGTTGGTGTTGGAGGTCGAGGCTTCGTCTTCGTTGGGATTGAAGACGGCGCGGTTCGAGTAGTTGGAGCTGGCCGTGGAGGAGGTGATGGGGCTGACCTCGGTGGCGTGAGCGCGGGTCCAGTCGAAGGCCCAAGCCCACTTGTTCTTCATGTTACGCTTGAGACCGATCGTGGCGCCGTTGCTGTAGCCTTTGTCGGTGTTGGTGAGGTAGAGCACATCGGCGAAGCCGGAGCCGACGGGGCCGCCGGTGGAGACGCGACGGCGACCGTTGACGCTGGTCGTCGTGGTGTTGGTGATGGTGCCGTTATAGTGGAGACGGCCGTCGGGCATCGTGGTCGCGCCGTTGGCTGGGGTGGAGAGAAGGTAGTTTAAGAACACCGTGTTGGGCATCTTGTCGTTTTTGGTGTAGTAGCCTTCGATGGTGAGCGTCGTGTCGAGGAATGGCAGCTTGTGGTCGAGGGCTAGATTAGCCTTCCAGATCGAGGGCTGTTTGAAGTCCGGATCGGTGATGTTGATGTTCGGGGCGGACAACGTGCCGGAGGGAACAGGCTGGTTGTTCACATCGGAGCTGAAGGCGATGCCAGGGAGCTGCGCGGTGGTCGCGGTGACGTTGGCGACGGAGCCGGCGTTGGAGTAGGCGTTGGAGAGCCAGACGGCGGGGTTTTTGCCTTGGAAGAGGCCAACGCCGCCACGGAGCTGAGTCTTGCGCTCAGTCTTGAACTGGTAGCTGAAACCGACGCGAGGAGCCAAGGTGGCGTTACCGCTGTTGGTCGTATTATTGGCGGTGACCGCGCGGCCGGTGTCGGTGACGAATCCAGCCGAGGAGAAGCCCCCGGCGACGGGAGGTTTCTCTGGGACGTAGGGATAATCGTAGCGGAGACCGGCCAACAGTGTTAGCTGGGAGTTGGGTTTCCAGCTGTCTTGGATGAAGCCGGCGTAGGCATCGTAGCGCCATTTGGCGATGGCGTCGTTGACTGAGAAACCAGGGTAGGGCTTGGCGAGCTGGTAGGCGGTTGGGGGCGTGCCGGCGACCCAGCTAGCGATGTTGGCGAAGGTGTAGTAACCGTCGGTATACTGAATGAAGGCGTTGGTGTATTTAGTCGAAACGTCTTCAACCCCGAAGGTGATGTTGTGATTACCCAGCGAGTATTCACCGGAGACTTTGCCGTTGGTCTCTTTCGAGGTGATGGCATTGAGCTGGCGGGAGGACTCGGTGCCGAGGAAGATGGCGCCGTTGCTGATTGTGGCGCCGGTGTCGAGGCGTGTACCGCTGAGGCCTTGGATTTGGACTTGGGGGAAGGCTTTGCCGTTATTGGCCGGAGAGCCGTCGTATTCGGTGTAGGCGAGGCTGGCTTCGGTGCGGAAGTCAGGGGTCCATTGGCTAAAGAGCTGAGCAGTGTAGCTGTCGGTATTGCGGGGCTGAGCATACCAGTAGTTGCTCAAGGAGGTGGTCGTGGAACCGGTGTAATTCGGGAATGCGACGTCTTGGCCGTGCACGCGACGGTAGGTGAAAGTCAGGCGGTGAGCGCCGGAGATATTCCAGTCGATCTTGGCGATCGCGGATTTCTGGAAGGCGATGTTATTGGCGCTGAGGTCACCGGCTTCGTAGCCGAGGGCTTTGGCGCGGGCCACCACGGTGGCGACATCGGCCGTGTTGGGGATGAAGTTAGCTTGGGGTGCAGCGGCTTCGCGGCGGAAGTCTTCGTAGGCCAAAAAAAAGAATAATTTATCCTTCAAGATCGGGCCACCGACGGTGATGCCGTAGGTGCGCTCTTTGAAAACTTCTTTGAGTAGGGTGACAGGATTTTTGTCGCGCCAATCTTGGTCGGTGCGCTCGTAGTAGAGGCTGCCGTGGAATTGGTTGGTACCGGATTTGATGACGGCATTGAGGTAAGCGCCCGTGGCTCCCGCGCGGCGGACGTCATAAGGAGCGAGATCGACGCTGAAACTCTGGATCGCGTCGAGTGGGATGGGGCTACGTAGGGAGGAGAAGCCGTTGCTGTTCAAGCCGAATGGATCGGTGGCTTGCACCCCATCGACGGTGAACGAGTTGAAGCGGAAGTTCTGACCTTGCGCGCTGAGTTGGCCACCTTGATCGAGGGACATGAGCGCTAGACGTGAGTCGGTCACGGCAATGTCTTGGACGTTGCGGCGGACGCTGGCGATGTTCTCGATATCTTTATCGCTCAACTGGGTGCTGGTGCCCATTTTTCCGCTACCGAAGGTCGTGTCACGATCGGCGCCGACGTTAAATTTTTCGAGTTGGACGATGTCGGATTTGAAGGAGAAATCCTTCGAGGCGGTTTCGGTTAAATCCAGGTAGACATCTTTTGCCGTCTGCGTGGGTTGGCCGGCGGCGCTGGCAGTAATCGTGTAAGGACCGCCGATGCGTAGGTTGGAGAGATTGTACTGACCGTTGGCGCGGGTTGTCGTGGTGGCGACGGTGCCGGAGGGTTCGTGCAGGGCGGTGATGGTAGCGCCGGCCAGGGCTTTGCCGGAGGCGTCGGTGACGGAGCCGTCAAGGCCACCGGTCGTGAGGCCTTGCGCGAACGTGCGGGGAAGCACGGCAAGCGCCAAGGCGAGGGCGGCGAAACGCACAAGGTGCGCGCCGGTATTTCGCAGGAAGGAACGGATATTCATGGTTATAGGTTTATTTGGTCGTCAGCTAGCTGAAGGAAGGTCTCCTTTTCTGCTCTTCAAGTTCGTTTTGGTCGAGTGTGGATTTACTGCCTCTGCATTACATTAGTGTTACAATGCAATTTAAATGCATCTAAACGGTGCAGCTCGTTTGTTCGTAAACCAAAAAAAACGCCGCCTTGTTTAAAGGCGGCGTTTGAAAAGAACCCCGTTACGGCTTAAATTAGTTTTAGAATTCGAGGGTCGCGCCTACTTGTAAGCGCCAGCGGGACATGGTGTTGTCGATCAAGAAATCGCCTGGAGCGAAGCTGGTGACTTTGATCTTACCGGTGGCGTTATCGATGGAGGCGTTACCGACCAAGCGGCGATCAAATACGTCGTTGCTCGAGCTGGGAGCGCGTAGAACATAATTGAATAGGCTCTTGGAAACAAAAGAGCCGAAATTCGTGAAATCGGCGTAGAGTTTGAGCCGAGCGTTCCAGTGGAGCGGGATTTCTTGGCTAACCTTGAGATCCAGTTTATTGATCCAAGGTTGGTAGAAAGCGTTCTTGGGCGCGTAGGAACCTGCGTATTTGGACAGACCGTTACTGCTCATGAAGTCTAGCATCGACTGGACTTGAGTGGGAGATAGCGCGCTTAGATCAAAACGGCTGTCAGAAGCGCCGGTGGGAATAGAAACCAGATCGTTACCCGCCATGCCGTCTTGATTGAGATCGCTGCTGTACGCGTAGGAGTAAGGCGTGCCTGAGCGGCCCTCGTAGGCGAGGGCAACGAGGGTTTTGGCGTTTTTAACCAATTTGAACTGGCGCGAGAGGTTCAGCTGGACGCGGTCTTTGATCTCGAAATCAGAGGTGCCGATCTCCACGCGACTTTGATTGAAGACCGCATTGCGTTGCCACGCGCCGGAAGCGGTGGTTTGGCCGCTGGCTTGAGCTTCTTTGGCGTGGCCGCGGGTGTAGGCTACATTAAAGCCCCAGTTGTCTTTGAGCGGGCGATCCCAAGAGACGGTGGCATAGGTAGATTCACCGGCGCGGACGTTTTTGGTGTGGAAGATATTGGTGTAGTTAGCGTACTTGGCGTTCGCGGCGGTGGCGGGATTACCTACGAAATAGGTGCGCCCATCAGCGGCGACGCCCTTCACGGCGAGATTGTCGTTGGTGATGAACAGCGTCTTGTCGTTGATGGAGTGGATCAGTTCCACTGAGAGCAACGAGGAGAGGAAGCTTAGCTTCTGATCGGCCCCGAGGTTCATGCGCCACAGCGAGGGCATGTGGGTTTTGTCGTCGGCGAGATCGATTTCGGCGCGGAGCAGTCCGGTTTGAGTGCCAGTCCCCATGGGTTTGGCGGGATCGAATTCGTTGGCGAGGTAACCGGTGAGTCCGCCCGTGGGAAGCGTGCTAACGGTGTAGGTGCCGGTGCCGGTCTGGCCGTAGGAATTAGACCAGAACACCCAAGGAGCGCGACCGAGGAAATAGCCGGCGCCACCGCGGATTTGGAGTGAGCGCTCTTCGTTGAGCGACCAGTTAAAGCCAACGCGTGGAGAGATATCGGTGGCGCCATCGACGGTGCCGTCGTTGCGCATGCCGGTGTCGCTCTGGAATTGGCGGTTAAGCACGGGGCGGCTGCTGCTGCTCGACCAGTCATAGCGGAGTCCGCCTTGGAGCGTGAGGCGGTTGTTGTAGTCCCACTTTACTTGGCCGTAAACACCGGACTGCGTCCATTGGCTGACGTCGGCGTAGGAGCCTTTGAGGCTTAAATCGGTATAGTTACGTTGAAAAAAGCGGGGATTATCGTTGAGAAAGTCGGTGGGACTAGCGTAGTTGAAAACGCCATACGATAATTGACGAAACAGATTATAGAGATCGTTTTTCTCAATGTTAAATCCGGTGCTTAAAGTGAAATTGCCGACGCTGTAGTCGGTGTTGGCGTTGTAATTTTGGGAGTCGACGTTGATTTGGTTGCCGTGGCGGTAGCGCTCGGTGCCGAGTACGATGACGCCGTTATTGACGCTTGCGCCCGCTTGGTTGGTGCCGGTGACCCCAAAGATGTCGATTTCAGGAGCTGTAACTGCGGTCGGAGTATATTGGTCTTGTTTTACATGGGACCAGCCGAGGTTGCTCTTCAAGTCGGGTGTCCATTGGCTGTAAAGTTGAGCGGAGTAGCTTTTTTCTTTACGCTGTTGGGAGTAAAAATGGGAATCGAAAGCGGTGGTGGCGCCGCCGACCAAGGAGGCCTGGGTCGAGTTGTTTAACCCCGAGCCATACGAGGTGCTGGTGTAGCTACCAAATTGGGGAACTTGACCTTCGGTGCTGGAATAGCGGGCCGAGAGGCGGTGGGCTTGGGTGATATTCCAGTCAAGTTTCAGGAGTTTTTTCTCTTCATCGGCTTTACTGGCGGCGTTGGAACCGAGCGAGCCGTATTTGACTTTAGCAATTTGGGCGATGCGAGCGTTGATCAAGCCGAGATCGGCGGAGGCGACGCTGGGCAGGCCGGCAGAAGCGGGGGCCCCCACGCGATCGAATTTCTCCCAATTTAGGAAGAAAAACACGTGATCTTTCCAAATGGGACCGCCGAAGGTCAGACCTTTGGTGGTGCGCTCAAGTTTGGGCACGAACTTGGTGCCGGTCGTCTGCAAGGTGCGTGCTTCGGGCCCTTGAAATTGGAGGCTACCGAGGTGGTCGCCGCTGAAAACGTAGTAGGCACTCCCGTGAAACTTATTGGTCCCGCTCTTGGTCACGGCGTTGAGGGAGGCGCCCGTGAAGCCGGAGTAAGCCGCATCGTAGGGGGCTAATTTGATGGAAATTTGTTCGAGGGCTTCGAACGAGAGGGGATTAAAGAACGAGGCCAGGCCGGTGCCATTAAGACCGAAGACGTCGTTGATGCGGTTACCATCAATCATGATGGAATTATAGCGGTTATTTTGACCTAATGCAGTGATTTGGGCTTCTTCGCGATCACCTGAGAGGGCTCGCAGGGTGATGGTGGGAGAGGTGCTGAAGAGGTCAGCGAAGGAGCGCTGGGTGCTGGCTTTGGCCTCGATGCGCTCGCGCGTGATGACGGAGGCGGCGCCGACGGCCGATGAGTCCAGGGCGTTGAGTTCGGCTTTTACCACAAACTTGTTCATCTCGATGACTTCAGAGGCGGATTTGAGCACCAACGGTGTTTCGCTATCGGTACCGAGTTCCGTCTGGATATCGCTCAGTTCGCTGGGTTTGAAACCCTCGGCTTTGACGCTTACCGAATAAGGTCCGCCTGGGATCAATCCGCGCAGGGTGTAACGGCCGGAAGGCGTCGAAATAGCTTCATAACGAGTCCCGGTGGGAATGTGGATGGCGGTGACGTTAGCTGACGCGATGGTCTTGCCTGCTTCGTTGCGCACCAAGCCGGTAAGGCCTGAAGTCACAGCTTGGCCGTAACTGGTGGCTGCGAGCGTTAAGCTCAGAGCCAGAGTGATGATTTGGGTGAAACGCGTGGTTGCGTTAGACCGTAGTAGTCGGGCGATATTCATGGTTTGGATTTAAGAGTCTCCTTACCACTTATCACCCCCAACCTCGTGTCAAATATCGCAGGGATGATCTCTGTGATAATTGCGTTACAGTGTCTTAAGAACGTCGCCGATAGTCGCCGCGGCTGAAGTATTTTTCGAGCCACACGTAAGCGCAGATGAAAAAATAGCGGCTACCCATTTCTTTAATCTTCAACTTGGCTTCGCCGTACTTGCGGTTGTGCCAGGAGATCGGCGTGATCGTGAAGGTGTAACCGCGGGCGATTGCTTTTAGGGGAATCTCGACGGTCAGATTGAAGTGCGGCGCCAGAAACGGCCGGCAACCGTCGATCACGCAGCGGCGGTACGCTTTAAAAGCGTTGGTGGTGTCGTTGAGCGGAATGTTGAAACCAATGCGAACGAAGAAATTAGCCAAGCGGTTTACCAAGAGTTTTAAGCGCGGGTAATCCACGACTACCCCGCCTGAGACGAAGCGACTGCCGAAGGCGCAGTCGTAGCCTTGGCCGAGAAGTTTCCAGTATTTGACGGCGTCTGAAGGAGCATCGGAGGCGTCGGCCATCATGATGACGACGGCGTCGCCTTTGGACTGATCGAGGCCCCAGACGACGGCGCGGCCAAAGCCGTGTTGGCCGAGATTTTGGGTCGGGCGCAGCGTCGGGATTGGGGTACGCAGTTCTTGGAGTACGGCCCAAGTCCGGTCTTTTGAGCCGTCGTCGACTACAACGATTTCGTGAGGGATCTTTTCCGCGGTAAAGCTCGTGTAGATCGCGGCCAAGGTGGATGGTAGTGACTCCTCCTCGTCCCGCGCGGGGATGACGACCGAGAAAAGCGAAAGGGGAGTGGAGGACGAAGCTGCGGCGGACATGAAAATTAAAAAATAGGATGAACGTGAACCGAGGATCAGAGTGGCGCCGAAAGATCGAGCCACTCGGGGTGCTCGAGTGCATGGCCGGCGATTTCCTCGAGGATGGCGACGGTCGGTGTCTGAGGTTGCCAAGCCCAGAGGCGGGTGGCTTTGGCGCTGTCCAGTACAACCCACGGCAGATCGAATGGGCGCGGTGCAGGATCCGAGCTGACCGGGTGCGTGCCGAATCTTGCATCGCACCAGGTGGTGAGTTGACGCAAGGACATCGCTGAGCGGGCGCCACCGGCGATGTTGGCTAAGCGATCCACCGCAGCGAGTTTGGGCGCGGCGAATTGTTTCAGGATTAGGGGCACGAGGTCGCGGGGATGGAGGCAATCGCGGACTTGGTGGCCGTGGCCGCCAAAACCGATATACTTCAATGGCCGGCGGCGCAGGTGGGCGTTGAGCCAGTAAGCGAAAATACCTTGGTCGGCGCGGCCGAATTGACCGGCGCCTGCGAGAACGCCGCAGCGGTTCACAAAAACGGGTAAGTTGAAGGTCTCACCGTATTCAAGGGCGAGGGATTCGCTCGCGAGTTTGGTGGCCCCGTAAAGTGAGACCGGGGCAGCGGTGGAAAATTCTTCGGCGATGCCGGCGGGTCCTACACCTTTGGGGCGAGGGCCGGCGGTCGAGAGTCTAAAGGCATCGGCGTGAGCTTCTACAGGTAGACCTGCGAGTGGCGGGATCGAATAGACGCGACTCGTACTTAATAAGATGAAGCCGGCTCGATGGGTTTTGCAGTATTCTAGCAGATTGATGGTTCCGCTTAAGTTGTGCTCCACTAATTGCCGGGAGCTGGTCTTGCCGTCGACTCCGGCTAGGACGCTGGGATTGGCGGCAGCGTCTATGACCCAATCGACCGCTGGTAACGACTCGAGATCGCTGGCGGAGCGAAGATCGGCGTGAAAAATTTTGATACCTAATTTTTTGAGTTCAGCGCGGTTGGTTTCGCTACCGGGGCGGATGAAATTATCGAATCCGTACAGTTCATGCCCGGCGCCGGAGGCCGCGAACGCGCGGGCGAGGGTGCCGCCCACGAAGCCGCAGATACCGGTGATGAGAATGCGCATTTTTTTAAATTGAGGAAAAATTGGTCCGGGGGAAGGTTTTTGCCGCCGCGAATGGCAGTTTTTAATTGCTGAGGGGGCGCATTAATTTCGCAATCGAGATAATCTTTCTTTCCCCGGTGAGATTCGCGGCTTTGATGACACAACCTCAAACCCCTTTTGTTATCGTATGTCGTCAACCCAGTCCTCGTCTCGTTGGAAAAAAATCATCACGCGTCTCATCGTATTGCTGGTATTTTTAATTGGAATGGGTTGGGGCGGGAAGGTGTTGTGGCAGCGGATAAGTCCGGGATTATTTGGCAACAAGCGGGAGGAAAAAATTCCGACCTCGCGTGTTAAGACCTCGAGTATTGCTGAGGAGATTGTGGCCGTGGGGCGGTTGCGCGCGGTGTTTTCGACGGAGCTGCGCGCAGAAATTGGCGGTCGCATCACAAAAATTTCCATGATCGATGGTCAGCACGTGAAACGCGATGACGAGATTTTGCGTCTGGATCAGCAGGATGTGCTGACGCAGTTGCAGGAATCCGACCGCAACATCGAGGCCGCGAAATTAAAAATGCAAAAAGCCCGACGGGATTTTGAGCGTCAGCAGGATCTGCAGAATCAAGGTTTGGTAGCTACCCGTGATTATGAAGAAGCGCGCACCGCGCTGGCGCTCGCAGAAAACGACTCCGCGGTCTTTGTTGCTCGTGCGGCCAATCTTCGGGATAAATTGACTAAGACGATTATCCGAGCGCCGCACGATGGTACGCTGTTACTGCGCGATTTGACCGAAGGTCAATTGGTGACCAGCGCAGCTGCCCAGAATGGTGGTACCCTGCTGGGCGAGGTAGCGGATTTGAGTGCGCTTATGGTTCGCACTAACATCAACGAAATCGATGTAGCTCGACTCAAGGTGGGCGACGAGGCGCGCGTCAGGGTCGATTCGCTAAAAAACCTGATGATGAACGGTGAGATCAAGCGGATCGCAACCTTTGCGAGTGAATCGCTGGGTGATCGTACGCGGGTGTTTCCCGTGGATGTTGTCCTCGACGAAACCGATCCACGTCTGCGACCTGGAATGTCGGCTACGGTGATGTTTACTTTGGCGCAGGTGCAGGATGTGAAATCAGTGCCGTTGTCGGCGGTGTTTTCCAACGCGGACTCGGTGCGCTATGTTTTTTTGCGCAAGGGTGAGGGGTTTGAAGTGCGTGGTATCGACATCGGCATCGCTGATACTAGGCGCGTGCACATCATTTCTGGTTTGGAGGTTGGCGATGAAGTCGCATTGATGCGTCCCACGGAATTCGAAGGCGAAATCCCTCTATCTAAGCCTGCGGCGCCCGCTAAGCCCAGAACGCCCAAACCCAGCGCTCCCTGAGGGTTTTAGTATGCGTCAGATTTTAATGGGTATCGGCAGTGGTTGGAACGAGGTATTAGCGCATAAGTTGCGCTCCTTTCTGACGCTTTTTGGGATCATGTTGGGGGCAGCGGCGCTGGTCGGCATGCTGGGGGTGGTGAAGGGACTGTTGCGCGGGATGGAGACCATGATTTATGAGACCGGTGGTATCGAGCGGATCAGCGTCATGTCGCGGCCTGCGCCTGAGGCTCAGCGCGAGATCGCGCAGCTCTCGCCGGGTCGAACCTTGAAGGACGTGGATGCAATTTTGGCTGCGGTTCCGTTGGCGCAAAACGTTACTGCTGAGGTTACGATCCCAGGCGGTGGGCGCATTTCGTTTCAAGGGCGCGTAAGCTGGCAAAATATCCGGGGCGTGCTTCCGGCGAGCTTCGTGATGGACCGTTTTGAAGTGCAGATGGGCCGCACGATCGGAGACTTAGATAATGAGCTGCAAAACCAGGTCGTGGTCCTCGGTTCAACTATCGTCGATCAACTCTTCCCGCGTGGTACGGATGCATTGGATCGGGTCGTTACGATCAATGGTCAGCCGTTTACGGTGGTCGGAGTTTTGCGCGAATACCAGAGTGGGATGGGCGGTGGTTTCAGTTCCAAAAATCAGGCGGTTTTTATTCCGCTGACGACGTTGCAGACCTTGTACCGACTCGATGAAAATGTGGATGTGCTCAATGTGAAAGTCGCCGATGTGGCGGACATCCCGATTGTGTTGCAGCAGATCTCGAATGTGCTCACGCACACGCATCGCGGAATTCAAGATATTCGTTTCGAGACCCGCGAAGATTTGTTGCAACGCTTTGAGGAAACACGGCGCAGCTATGTGGTCTCGCTCGGGGGAGTAGCGGTGATTGGCCTGATCGTGGGCGGAATCGGCATCATGAATGTGATGCTAGCTTCGATTAACGAACGCGTGCGTGAGATTGGTGTGCGGCGCGCGCTCGGGGCGAAGCGGATGGATATTCTGATCCAAATTTTGGGTGAATCGATTGCGTTGGCCGCGGCGGGCGGAGTGATGGGGATGGCTGCGAGTGTGTTTCTGATTAAGGTGCTGCAAAAAATCGTGGTGGAAGCGAATCGTCCCGAGTTGTCGCCGGCGGCGTTGGCGATCGGGGTGGTGTTCAGTGGCTTGGTCGGCGTGGTCGCAGGACTTTATCCGGCGATACGGGCTTCGCGGCTGAGTCCGGTCGAGGCGCTGCGTTCGGATTGAATACGTACCTCGCTTGACGCGGCTGGCGGGTCGGCGTTGGCTCGATGGGTATGAGTCAACTGCGCGCAGATTATAAGGCGGTCTGGACGTCGCTTTCCACGACCAAGGAAGATGCTTACATGGTCGTGTCGGGATACACCGATGAGGAGAAGTTCCACGCTGACGCGGAGGACACGTTGGACATTTTACGTGCGACGACGGGCATTAAGCCGGATGATATTTTTCTAGAGATTGGATGTGGCGTCGGTCGAGTGGGGCGGGTCCTAGCACCGCTTGTGCGTGAGTGGATCGGCTGCGATGTTTCGCCGAATATGATCACGCTCGCTGCTCGCCGTTTGATTGGACTGCCGAATGCGCGGCTGCAGGAAATTTCGGGTTACGATTTGCAACCGATTCCGGACGCTTCGGTTGATGTGGTTTATACGACGGTGGTGTTCATGCACCTGGAGGAATGGGATCGCTACACCTATGTACTGGAAGCGATGCGAGTGTTGAAGCCGGGTGGTCGTTTTTACTGTGATAATGCCGATATCGCTTCGGATGCGGGGTGGGCGATGTTTGAGGCGAGTCGGAAAATCGCGCCGGGCTCACGGCCCTCCCATATTTCAAAATGTTCTTCGGTGCCGGAGATTGATGCGTTTTTGCGTCGGGCCGGTTTTAAGGATGTTAAGGTCGCGACTCGGCCCATGTGGGTTTACGGTTGCGGCGTGAAGCCGTAAGTCGCTCCGGATCCCTTGAAGGAGTTCTCCTTGGGCATAAAAAAAGCGCGTCGTTGAGGACGCGCTGGTTAACACGGTTGAATAGGGGCTTAGTTAGAGCCGGGCGTATGTGTTGTTTCGACTTTTTTGTTATCGGCGGGCTTGTCGCTCACCGGGTCATCTTTAGCGGCATTCTTAAATTCCTTGATCGATTGGCCTAGGCCTTTGGCCAAGGACGGGAGTTTGGAGCCGCCGAAGAGCACCAACAAAATGATCAAGATAACAACGAGCTCGGGCGCGCCGAGTCCGAGGATACCAGCAAGGATGATAGGAGCAGCGGTCATAGTGACATCAACGTAGGCTGGAGGGTTGGGCTGTAAAGAGGGAAAGCGATCCCGCGCGGCTGCTTTCCCAGGTCTACGGAACGGTGGGAAAGACGACTTCGTCGCCTACGGCGGGCTGACCGGCTATAATCTGTAGGCCCAAAGTGCGGCCGCGGAGTTGACGACTGGAGCGAAGGTTCGCCGTGGTGCGGAGTTCGTCGTTGCGGGCAAGCAGTACGGTATTGGGTTGCAGGGCGAGGGGTGGGGCTGAGGGCGTGAGTGCCACGAACGCGAAATGGCGCTCTAAATCGATCGCAATGATGCGGCCTACGTACAAATTGGGGCTTGGGGCGAGTTCAGTCGTGGGCGTGCTGGAGCTTTGGGGCGCGGGCGCGGTGCCACAGCCTAGAACCAAAAAAAACACCGCCAGCGGCAGCAGCGCGCGGGCGGTGTGCAACATCGATTAAGATCTCCTTTACGAGGATTTCGGGCCAGGGATGGTGGGCAAGAAGCCAGGCATTGCGGGGCCGCCGGGCAGGCCGGGGAGGCGGGCGGTGGCGGCGACTTTGAGCAGGTTCTGGGCGTTGTCGATCTGCTCAGCGTCGAAGAAGCCGTGGAGTTGGCGGATGCGCGTGGGGTGGCGCATTTTACGAAGGGCTTTGGCTTCGATTTGGCGGATGCGCTCGCGGGTGACTTTGAATTGTTTACCGACCTCTTCGAGCGTGCGGCTGTAACCATCGACGAGGCCGAAGCGCAGGGAGAGGACGCGGCGTTCGCGTTCGGTGAGGGTGTCGAGCACGTCGATGATCTTTTCGCGCAGGAGCGAATAAGCGGTCATGTCGTAGGGATTTTCGGCGGATTTATCTTCGATGAAATCGCCGAAGGAGGTATCGTCGCCGTCGCCAACAGGGGACTGCAGGGAGATGGGTTGTTGGGCCATCTTCATGATCTGCTGCACGCGTTCGACGGGCAGGTTCATCTCGTCGGCCACTTCTTCGGGGGTCGGCTCGTGGCCAAATTCTTGAAGCAGTTGCTTCTGGACCTGCATCACCTTGTTCAGGGTCTCGATCATGTGGACCGGGATACGAATGGTGCGGGCTTGGTCGGCGATGGAACGGGTGATGGCCTGACGAATCCACCACGTGGCGTAGGTAGAGAATTTGTAACCGCGGCGGTACTCGAATTTTTCGACGGCCTTCATTAGGCCCATGTTGCCCTCTTGGATGAGATCGAGGAAGGAGAGGCCGCGGTTGGTGTATTTTTTCGCGATTGAGATCACGAGGCGAAGATTGGCTTCGACCATCTCGGTCTTAGCTTGGTGGGCTTCGCGGATGTGAACGTTGGTTTGGGCGACGACTTTAAGGAGGTCTGCCGGCACAATCCGCTGAGCGGCCTCGACTTGTTTGAGACGGGCGTGGATGGCCTTGGTGTCGATGGCGGCGTCCTTCTTAGTCTTAGGATGCTTCGCCCGATCGAGCTGGGCGAGGAGGGTTTCGATTTCCTCGAGGGCGGGGCGCAGTTCTTCGAGGTATTCCTCGTAGACTTTGAGTTTAAAGAAATATTTGCCGAAGGTGCCGCGCAGGATGTTTTCGCGTTTTTTGAACTTCGCGTGGATGCGTTTGCGGTCGGCCTCGGTGCGGGCCTTGAGATATTCAGCCCAGGCTTCAGCGGTGCCGGCTTCAGATTTTTGGGTGAGTTCGACGAGTTTTTCTAGGCCTTTAAAGTAGGCGTCGCGGGACTCGATTTTCTTGTCGATGACGATGCGATCGAAACGTTCTTCGCGGGTGATGAGCTTGGCGCCGAGGGTGCCGATGTGCGCGCCCACGGCGGAGGCGACGAAGAGCGCGTCCATGGCCTTAGCTTCGGCGTTTTCGATGCGTTTGGAAATTTCAACTTCTTGTTCGCGCGTCAGCAGGGGCACTTGGCCCATCTGCTTCAAATACATGCGCACGGGGTCGTCCAAGATGTCGTTTTGTGAGGTGCGGGATTCTTCCTCTTCGGCTTCTTCTTGGCGGGCTTTGAAATCTTCGACCTGATCGGGTTCGAGAATTTCGATTTCGAGGTTCTGTAAAATGGAGAGAACGTTATCGATTTCCTCTTGGTTTTCGACGGACTCCGGGAGGGCCTCGTTGATATCGTCGAAGGTGAGGTAGCCCTGTTCCTTGGAGTGGCGGATCAGTTGGCGAATTTTCTCGTTGATACTGCCGGGCACGGCGGGAACACCCTCGGTGGAATCGGCGGGGGCATTCGGCTGGCGGCTGAGGACGGCCTCAACGGCTTCGGATTGGGCGGAATCGGCGGGCTTGGCTTTGCGCGGCATAAATAATGAATGTGCTGAAGTCTTGAAAAACGCAAAAATACGCTCAATCGACGAGATTAAGCGTGATGGGCTGGCGTAGTTGCCGTTGTAGTTCTGAGCGTTCTTTCAAGAGTGAAATAGGGTCAAAATCACTGTCCGGTTGGGGGGTGGCCAAAGCAAGTTCTATTTGGCGGAGGCGGGGCTCGAGGGCGCGGGCGCGCAATTGCTGTAAACCGGCGGCTGCGACCTTGGCCGGGTCGTCCAAATCGAGGGCGTTAAAGATGAGGGTGGCCACCAAGGTACGTTCTTCTTGCGTCTCGAGCAGGGCATCGAGGTGCTCGCGCCCGGGCCAACTGTTTTGTTCGAATTCGGCGAGCACACGGTTTAAGAGAGCGCCGGCGATGTGCCCGGTGTCGATCCAATCATGCGGGATGGCCGCGGCGAGGGCGCGCCCGAGTTGTTCGTGATTAAGAGCTAACAAAAGAAGATGGTGCTCTGCGGTGTCCGTGAGGGCGGCGGGGGCTGGAGTCGTGTTGGCGGGGGCGGGGCGGGCGGCGGCTTGGCGGTTTTGGCGAGCGAGTGCCGTCTGGAAATCGGAGGCCAGAGCGGGCAGGGGGACGCGCAGCTGGATTGCGATTTCGGAAAGGAATTGAGAGCGTGCGACCTGACTTTCGGCCGCGGCAATCAGTTCATAAAGCGCCTGGGCCGCGCGAGTTTTGTGTTCGGAGGTGGCGTTAGCGGGATCAGGTAAGGTGGCGCGACAGGCAAACGTCATTGCGCTCTGGGCGCTGCGACGGACTTCTTCGTAGGCGGGCAGGCCGCGCTCCAAGAAAAGCAGATCGGGATCGAGTTTCGAGGCGCCGGCGAGGGTGAGGAAACGCACTTCGAGGCCAGCTTTGAGGGCCATGGGGAGAAAACGCAGCGCGGCTTTTTGGCCCGCGCTATCGCTGTCGAAGAAGCACTCGACCTGGGTGTGGTAGCGCCGAAGCAAGACGAGTTGGCCTTCCGTAATCGAGGTGCCTTGGGGGGCGATGGCGGTTTTGAGGCCGACCGACCAGCAGCGCAGGGCATCGAGTTGACCTTCGACGATGACAAAAGGATGGCCCTCGCCGATGTGCGAGCGGGCCCGATCGAGATTAAAGAGCAGGTTACTCTTAGTGAAAATCGGCGTTTCGGGCGAATTGACGTATTTGGCTTCGTGGGCGGGATCGTCGGCCGGAGTGAGTTCCGTTTGACGGGCAGTGAAGGCGACGACGCGGCCTTGGTGATCGCGAATAGGAATCATCAAGCGCCCGCGAAAGCGCGGTCGGAGCGCTGCGCTGGTCAAAAGCGCGTCGTCGTAGATAAAAAATAATCCGCACTGACGAAGTGCCGCCTCGGAGAATTTTTTCCTGAGCAACGCGGCACCGAGGCCGCTGCCCGAGGCATCGGCCGCACCGATCTTGAATTCGTCCGCGAGCTCTAGGGGAAATTTGCGCTGATCGTGCCAGAGTTTGCGCATGAATTCACCCGTTGCGTCCTGCGCCTTGAAGGCTTGGTGAAAATGTTCGGCGGCGTGCTCATGCAGATCGTAGATTTCTTGGCGGAGCGAGCGCTCCTCGCGGCTGGGGCCGCCGGAGCCGGCTTCGTATTCAATGGGAATACTAAAGCGTTGGCCGAGCGCCTCTACGGCCTCCGTGAAATTTAATTGCTCGGTCTCGCGCACAAAGCTGATCGCGTCGCCGGCTTTGCCGCAGCCGAAGCACTTGAAAAAGCCCTTGTCGGTATCGACGTTGAAGGACGGCGTCTTTTCGTTGTGAAAGGGGCACAGGCCTTTAAGTCGCGCGCCGCCGGCCTTACGCAGGGTCACGACACGCGAAACCACGTCGGCAAGATTGACGCGTAGTTTGAGGTCGCGGACGCAGCTAGATTTGATGGCGGGCATGTACGTTGCAGGAACGAGCGAGGGGGACCTATCTACATCAAGGGCGCGAATCGCATCGAAGAATGCACTTTCAACCCGAGGTTGGCCCTGTCAAGTTTCGTACTTTATTAAGGAACCATTGTCCGACGGCGGGCGACTTACTTTTTACTCATGCTGCGTTTTCCCCTCATCGCTTTGCTGGCTATTAGCTTCGTCTCGACGAATTTTCTCGCGCGCGCCGCCGTTGCTCCCCCCGCGCCGGCTCCGGCGGCGGTGGCCAAAGCCCCCGCGGTGGCGGCTGCGCCGATTGCGCCGGTTTGGCAGGCGAAATTGCCTACTTTTGACGATTACGCCTACGAACAAAAAGTTGAAGCGTTGATTGCTACCTTCGAGCAATCCACGGGCAAAAAATTAGTCCCGGGTGAGAAAAAGAAAGTGGGCCTCAAAGTTTACACGGATTCTGGCGCGGGTATGGCGACACCCTTGCCGCTTGTGCGCGGGGTGATTCGTGCGCTTGTGAAACGTGGTTTTGCCAATACGGATATTTTTTTGGTCGGCCTCAATCAGCTCCGTTTGCGCATGACCGGTTATTTGCCTTCGCTGGTGACGGGCGAGACGCCCTTTAAGGGCAACCTGATCTACGTACTTGAGTCGGGCCGCTTCTACGATCCGGCGTGGTTCTACGACAGTCCACTCCCGCAGCGCTTTGATCCGATTTTCGCCGAATCACAGACCAAGGATTTTGCGAATAATTCTTCTAAGGATGAAGACCGTAAGAGTTTCCTGGCGACGCCCTTGTTCTTTGATGCAGATTTTTGGATCAATCTGCCCGTTTACACTGATCATCCGATTCTGGGGATCAATGGGGCGCTTGTAAACGCGACGCTCTGGAATGCCTCTAACACCGCGCGCTTCTTCCGCTCGCCGGCCAACGCGCCCGCCGCCGTGGCAGAAATGAGTGCGATCCCCGAGTTGCGCCAGACCTGGATGTTCACGATCACCAGCCTCGAGCATTACCAATATATTGGCGGACCGTTCTTTAATTCACTCTACAGTAAGACCGAGCCACTGCTTTGGCTGAGTACGGATCCGGTGATGCTCGACTCTCTCATGCGAGCCAAGATCGATCGGGCGCGCCGGCTCAATGGCTTCGAAACGATCTCGGAAGAAATCCGCACCTTGGAATTCGCGGAGACCCTCGGCGTGGGTTCTACGCGGATCAAAAAAGCGAATATCATCGAAGTTAACTAAGCCTCGGCGCTTTTTTTAGCGCGAACTACTCAAAAAAAACTTCCGGGATGAACCCGGAAGTTTTTTTATGGCTTACGCGCGGCGAGCATCAGCGCACTGCCGTGGATATTAGGGTGCTGCTCGATGCGAAAATCGGTAAACCCAAACTTTTCGAGGGCTCCGACGATTTCCGATTTCTCCATCCAGTAGCTGTAAATCTCGCCGCCGCCGCAGAAGCCTTTCCAGTCGAGTGAAGGGCCGTAATTGAAGCGATGAACCGTGTGTTTGTAGCCGGCGTGCTCCATCGGCAATGCCTCGGAAAACTTGGCGCCGGGGACGGGGTTTTGCGCGACAAACTCGGGGTCGTAGAAAACGGTCCAAAGGAAGATCGCTTTGCTGCGGCGGCCGAGCAGTTCGAGCAGTTCGACGGGATTGGTGAGGTGGTAAAGAATTCCGCAGGCGATTGTGATATCGAAAGTGCGCTCGTGGGTCTGTAGATAGGAGAGGACATCGCCGAGCAGGAAGCGGGCGTGGGGCATGCCGAAGGTTTCTTTGGCAATGAGGCACTTTAGGTACGCACGGGCGTTGGCTTCGACGGCGGTGACGCGGGTGGCCCCGAGTTTATCGATCAGGTACGTGTGCGCACCCTCGAGGGGCCCGAGTTCGAGTACGTCGCGACCGGCGAAACCGCCGGTGAGGCCCATCTCGTTGAAGCGGTCGTGCGCCCATTGCATGCGCGGATCATCAAACAAAGGCGTGGCGCCGGCTTTTAATTCCGGGCGACTAGCGGGCGGCGATGACGACCATTCGCCCGCGAAGATATCCAGGGCGTTTTGGTCGGAGGGCGGGACGCCAAAGTAGTGTTTGAAGTCGGTCATGAACTTAAAAAGCAAATTAGGCGGCGTTCCGTTTTTTCCAAGATTCAACGATCTGGCGGATCGTTTCTTCGAGTGATTGGGTGATATCCCACGACGGATAGTGGGCGCGCATTTTACGTAGATCGCTGTAGTAGCAGATGTGGTCGCCGGCGCGGTTTTCGTTCACGTAGGTGTGGACCTGAGCTTGACCGGTAAATTTCTCTGCGATCTTAAATGCCTCGAGAATGGAGGTGCTGTTGGCCTTACCGCCGCCCAAGTTGTAGACTTCACCGGCACGAGGGGCAGCAACGAAAGCGGCCATGAAGCGAGCGACGTCAAGGGAGTGGATGTTGTCGCGGACTTGTTTCCCCTTATAGCCAAAGACGCGGTATTCGCGGCCCTCGAGATTGCACTTCACGAGGTAACTCAGAAAACCATGGAGTTCGACGCCGGTGTGATTGGGGCCAGTGAGGCAGCCGCCGCGGAGGGCGCAGGTGGGGAGATTAAAATAGCGGCCGTATTCTTGGACCATCACATCGGCGGCGACTTTGCTGGCGCCGAAGAGCGAGTGTTTAGATTGGTCGATTGAGAAGGTTTCGGCGATGCCGTCTACGTAAGCGGGGTCGGCGTAATCCCAGCGCGTGGGAAGTTCAGTAAGTGCGATTCGGTTAGGGGCGTCGCCGTAGACTTTGTTGGTCGACATGTGGACGAACGGCGAGTCGGGTGCGGCTTGGCGAGCGGCTTCGAGCAGGTTGAGCGTACCCACGGCGTTGGTATCGAAATCGTCGAAGGGAATGGCGGCGGCGCGGTCGTGTGAGGGTTGCGCGGCGGTGTGAACGATGACAGCGGGTTTGACCGCTTTGACTAGAGCGAGGACGCCCGCGCGGTCGCGGATATCGAGTTCGTGGTGAACGAAGCCGGGAAGTTCGGCGCTGAGACGGCTTTGATTCCAGCGCGTGTCGCCCGCGGGGCCGAAGAAGACGGCGCGTTGGTTATTGTCGACGCCGTGGACGGTGTACCCGAGTTCGCGGGCAAAATAGACGCAAACTTCGGAGCCGATGAGGCCGGAGGAACCGGTAACGAGTAGGGTTTTGGCCATAACTATAAAAAATGAATGATGAAAGGTAACTCAGAGGGGACCAAAGCGGGCCTTAGCCCAAGCGACGATCCAGGTGAGCGGGTCGCGGAACATGCGAATTTTTTTACCCTCTTTAAAGGAGCGCGATTGGTAGCTGATAGGAATCTCGATGGGCCGATGTCCGGCGCGGATGAGCTTGATCAAAATCTCCCAATCGAAGTCGAAACGGTTGCACTTCAGCGTGAGGCCGTTGAGGGCGTCGCGGCGGAAGACTTTGTACATCGTGAAGGGGTCTTTTAGCCAAATTCCCAAGGAAATATCGATTAGCAGGGTAAAGGTCCAATGAGCGGAGTTGAGGATAAAAGCGTGAAACGGCTGGTCATCGAATTTGCGCATGGCAAAGCCGGCGCCGGGTCCGTGGCGAGAACCGAGGACAAACGTGCGTTGACCGCTTGCGAGGGGAACGAGGAGTTTCTCGTAGTCGTTGAGATCGTATTCGAGATCGGCGTCTTGGATCAGAATAAAGTTGCTGGTGGCGCGGGCGAGGGCGGCACGGACGGCGTGGCCTTTGCCGCGAGGTTTATCCTCAAATAGTAGGGTGACGCGTGGATGGCTGCGGTAAGTCTCGACGATGGCGCGGGAGCCATCGGTAGAATTGCTTTCGATAAAAATTAATTCGATCTCCCAACCTGGGACAGATTTGGCGACGATCGCGTCGAGCGCGGTGCGGAGCGTCGCGGCCTCATTGAAAATGGGGACGATGACCGAGAGCGTGAGAGGTGTGGGCGGGAGAGCAGACACGCTTTGACGGTGGTGGGAGCGGGGGCGGGTTGGCTATCCCTTTTTTTCGGCACGACCTACTAGCCAGGCGCTGAGGCCTAATAAGCCAAGACCGAGGGTAGCTAGATTAAGGGCGAGGGTGAAGCGTTGCGGGCGATACGTGAATTCGAGGTGGTGGGAACCGGCGGTGGGGACAAAGACACCTTTGAAGGCGTGATTGAGGCGAAGGTAGTGAACGCGTTGACCGTCGAGGGTGACCCGAAAATCATGGGGTAGCCAGGCCTCGGTGAGAGCGACTAGGCCGGGGCCGGAAGCCTCAATGTCAAAGGAGGTGGTGTTGGTTGTCAGGTGGTAGTTACGTGCCGGGGTGACGGTGCGCGTGGTGAGGTTGGCGGGAATATCGGTGCGAAGAGTTGGGTCGCTTGTTTGCATGGCGGCGAAGGGTCGGCCGTCGCCTTGGGCGATGAGTTTGGCCAAGTCTTTAGCGGTGGCGTAGGTGGCGAGGCGGTCGGTAAAAAAGGCGCGGGGCCAGGTTGTTTCACTGCGGTAAAGATCGAGGTCACCGATGAAGACCTTCGAGAGCACCGCGCCGAGGAGGCCTTGGTTACTTTTGTAATCGAAGTAATAGCCTACGTTTAGAAAATCGTAGAACGGCCGGAGGGGAGCGAAGGTGCTGAATTCTTGGTAGATTCGCCAATCCCAGATCCGCACGAAGTCGCAGGCTTCGATCAATTCGCGGTAGTGTGGGTTTATGAGTGCGTCGGGGCCATTGATGCCTTCGATGCGGTAGGCGTCGTTCCAGCCCGGGAAGAGATTACCTTGAAAACCGACCGTGCGGGACGGCTCATTTTTTTTATCGGCGCGAAGGGCGGAGATGGCGGGGGATTTGGCGTTGAAGTCGGCCCGCGCGGCGGGAGCGACGACGCGTCCTTCAAAGCCCACGCCGGCATGCCAGCCGTGGCGCCAGAGCATCACGAGCATGCACGTGAGGGCAAAAATCAGCGAGGCGGCCGTGGGGTTGGGGCCACGGGCAATAATGCGCCGAGCGATGAGAATAAACCCGACCGCGGCCAGCAGCAGCACGAATAGACTGCTCCAGACAAACGAGCTGTACGGCAGAGTCTCTGGCCAATGCAGGTAGGAGTACGTACTGCGTTGGATGGTTTGGCGAAAGGCGATGTAGGGGAAAACCAGGGCGAATAACACTAACAGAGCGATGCCTATATCAGCGCGGGCCTCCGGGCGCTTGAGTCGCGTTGCGGCGGTAGCAAAGCCGACCCCAGCGAGTACGATCATGAGCTGAATGAGTCCAAGGCCGAAGGAATTATCGATGTGGGCGACGTTGCCTAGGAAGGGGATTTTTATAATCCAGAGTGGCGGCACCAAACCGAACACGAAACAGAGCGGCACGAGTGCGGCGAGGGCGAGAGCGAGTACGACTCGGTTAAGGGTGACGGCGCGCAGATAAACCAGGAAGCCCAGTAGTCCGGTCAGAAATAGGAAATTCGCGGACGGGTTGTAGACCGTTTCGGCTGCCCAGTAGGGGCGCAGGAGGATTTCGTCAAAAAAGCCGAGGGCGAGGCTGGGTTGGACCTGGTAGGCGGTGGCGGCGTTGTAGCTGGTGTACGCTTCTTTCAGCGAATCAAGAAAGGTGAGCCAAACGGGTGCTTCGAGGCAGAGGAAAATAATTCCCGCCCAGGCTCCGAGGGCGAAACGGATGAGCCGTTCGCGGCCGGAAAGGGGCGCGAGGAGCAGCGTGCAAGCGCCGGCGAAGTTTAAGGTTAGCAGCAGCATGTAGGCTTCTTTGGCGGTGCCGCTAGTCATCAACATACCGTTGGCGAGCATCAGGCCGGCGACCCAGCGAGCAGCGATGGTCCAGCGCGGGGCGGTGGAGATTCGCAGCCAACAATAAAGTGCCCACGGGGCGTAACAAAAACTGAAAAATGCCGGGTGATTGACGCGAAAGGGGAAGAAACCGACAAAATCTGCGGCGAAGGCGACGAGTAGGGCGGCGGGCAGATGGCTGGTCAGTCGCAAGACGCACAGCCCGAGACCGCAGGCGAGGAGCCACTTGGCGATGAGGTATTTTAAGTCCCAAGCCCACGTCGCGCCGTTAGCGAGGATGACGAGAACATGTAGCGGGTCGCCCAACATGGATTGGCCTTGGCCGAGTAGGGCGGTGCCGGCGGAATTGTAGCGGTTCCACAGGGGCAATTCGCCGTCACGCAGTAAGGCGTCGCGCTGGAGCATCGAGAGCGGGACGTGTTGCCACATGATCGCTCCGATATCGGCGCCGGCTACGTTTGCGGTGGCGCGGTCTCGGTAGCCGGGCAAGGTCGGAAAATCTTCGTACAGCAGGATCGTGCCGTTGTTGGGAGAGACGATGCTTTTACCCAAGAAGAGTACGGGATAACTACTGGCGATCACCGCGAGTAAGGCCACGAGTGAGACGGCGCGAAGCGGTCGGGCCACGAGCCATGACCAACTACGCCGCAGTGAATCTTGCGAGCGAGCGATGAACCAGACGGCGGCGAGTACGAAGATAAAAACGCCTAGGGCGATTTTCAAAAGGGCGCGTAGGTTTTGACCGATAGTGGATTCAAGCTCTAACGGGGCGGCTAGGCGGAGGCCGAGATTAGGATCGGTGGCCGCGGGTGTCGTGATGACACGAAGGGTGTCGCCACGGGAAACGAGGGACAAAATTTGATTATCCGCCGTAAAGTCTCCCAGCGCGAAGCGATGGATCACGCTGCCGTAGTTGTCGCGGATGACCGCCTCGCTCAGCGTAAGCTCGGCGGCTCGGTCGATGGGATCGAATCTTAATGCGCGATAGGTGCCCCAGGGGAGAGGTAAATGCAGTACGTGTGGACCGCTTTTAGGATCGATTGCAACCCGGCTAGAATCGGCCTCATTAATCCCTCGACCGATATCGAAATATATTTGGGCAGAGCCAGGGGTGCTGCTCGTGACGGTGATATCAAAATGGAACTGCTCGGTGGCCGGTGCCGCGAAAGGCAGATACGGGATCGAAACCACGCAGCTCAAAAGCGCGGCCGCGAGGAGGGTGGGTAGCGAAAAATATGGCTTCATCCGATCCGCGCAGTTTCGGCAAAAATGCGCGGGTCCGACAAGGTATTATCGCCTGATTACGGCGTGCACTCACGCCGATTTAAGTGCGTTCGCGCACGATCTGGTTAAGGGCGAGGGCAGTCAGACCGCCGGCGGCGATGCCAGAATCGAGTAGGGCTTGAATGAGGCTGGGCAGTGTTTTAATCCAAGCCGCCTGCGTGGGTGCGCCGAGGCCGACGGCTAGGGAGAGCGCGATAATGAGACCGTTGCGCGAGGTGAGACCCGCACGCTCGATCAGGCGGAGTCCGGAGACGGCGACGAGTCCGAAGAGGATGAGTGCGAGTGCGCCCAGAATGGCACCTGGCATCGCCGTAATCCAGCGACCTACCGCCGGAAAAAGTCCAAGGGTAGCCAACATTAAAGCCATGATCGGACCGATGCGGCGGCTCGCGACACCGGTGATTTGGATGACGCCGTTATTTTGGGCGAAGGTCGTGCTGGGGAAACCGCCGATGAGCGCGGCCAAGATACTCGTGAGCCCGTCGGCGATGATGCCTCCGCGCAGGCGCGTCCAATGTTCCGGCCCATGGGTATCGAGGCCGGAGAGTTGGGCGGTTGCGGTCATATCGCCGAGCGCCTCGAGGACAGAGACTAGATAGATAAACGCAAACGGCACCAAGAGCGCCCCACTAAAAGCCAAGTCATGGGGGAGTAGTTTAGGGATTACGATCCAGGTTCCATCGCTGGGTGCGGGCGTGGGGAGCCAGCCGGCGAAACCGCAGACTAAGTAACCTGCGATCAGGCCAAAAAGTACGCCACCGAGGCGAGTCCAGGGACGGCCCGTGGCTTGGGCGATCAGCATGACGGCGATCACGACGGCGGCGACGAGGGCTCCGCCCCATGCGGGGGCGCCGGGAGCGATGGGTGCCGCGATCCCAAACATTGCGGTCGGAATTAGGGATAGACCGATCAGCAACACGACCACCCCGGAGACGATGGGAGCGAAGAGGTTTTTAAGTTTAGGCAGAAAGGGTGCGAAGATGAGTTGGACGGGCGCGGCGGCGAGCGACATACCGAACATCAGGGCGAGTCCACCCGTTTGGCCGGCTTGGATCAGTGGCCCAAGAAACGCGAAGCTGGTGCCGGTGACGCTGAGTAGGCCTGAGCCCACGAGGCCGTAGCGACCGGTTTGAAACAACGTGCCCACGGCTGAGGCGAGCAGTGCCATGCTGACTAAGTACGCGGTATCAGCAGGAGAAAATTTGAGGATACCGGCGAGGATCAAGGCGGGGGTAATCGTGCCGACGACCATGGCCGAAACGTGTTGAAAGCTGACGAGGAGCGAGGGCACAAGCGGGACGCGCTCTTCTAGGCCGTAGACCAAGTGAGTGGATTTAGTCGTGAGATCGCTAGGTGGCTGGGGTGCAGACATGGGGGTAAGTTTAGCAGGGGGCGGGCCAGTGGGGTGCTGTTATCTTGAGTGGAGCGGTCGGAAGGGATTGGGGGCGAGCAGCAAAAAGCCGCTCCCGGTTGAGGGAGCGGCTGAAGTTTTCCAAAATCCTGCGCTGGAAGCGAAGGATTTAGAAGCTGTATTTGGCGGTGATCTGAAGCTGCGTACCGGGGAGAGCGAGGATCGAACCGTTGCCGTAGACGGCGTTGGGTGGCGACCAGTTTTTCTCGTCGGTAGCGTTTAGCAAGTTGGCGCGGAAATCCCACTTTTTGAATTTGTAGGAAGCGCCGAGATCGAGGGTGTACTGCAGTGGGATCACCAGAGAGCCAGCGGCGTTGTTGTTCATCTGGCCGGTCACAACGGTGTTGGCGCTAAGACCAAAGCCGTTGGTGAAGGTGTAGGAGATGAGACCGTTGAACAGGTTTTCCGGGAGACCGGAGACCTTGACGTTGGATCCGATGTTGGCGGTCGGGTTGGCGCGGTTGGATGGAGGCAATTCGGAGAAGCCGCCGAAGAGACCGTATTGATAAGGAGCCGACTGCTTGGCATCGATGTAGGAGTAGGAGATCGTCGCGTAGAGGTGCTTATTGGGTTGGTAGTTTAGCTCAGATTCGAAGCCCTTGTATTTGTACTGGGAGATGACCGTGGAGCTGGTGCTCTTGGCGGTGCGCTCTTGGTTGTAGACGGCGAAGTTGAGGAACACCTTGTTTTGCATGAGGGCAAACTTGGCGCCGAGTTCGTAGAGCGTGCTGGGCTGCGTGAAGTTTTCTTTGTCTAGGGCGGTGCCGGCGGCGTTCCAGCCGGTGATACCACCGCCGTTACCGACCGCGCCGGAGGTGTTTTCACTGTAGTTATAAGTGAAGTAGAGGCTCGAGTTGGGGGTCGTCTTGTAGATCACGCTGCCGTTGTAGCTGGGAATATCGACGCTGATATTGGCGCTCTTATAAGGCGGGAGCAAAGGCTCGCGCACTTTGGCCGTGAGGTGGTCGAGGCGGAAGCCGGCGACGGTGCTCAGTTCATCACTGAACTTATAGGTACCTTGGGCGAAGGGGCCGAAGGTGGTGGCGTTACTGTCGTTGGTGTCGCCGTTGAACAGACCGGGTTCGGCGTAGCGGCCGGGCCAGCCGGGGACGGCGAAGCCTTTACCGCCGCTATTGAAGGCGTCGGAGCGATAAACGTCGATGGCGGAGCGGTCTTTAGTGATGTCCCATACGTTGGCCGGCTCGAAGAAGTAGTCGTCGTAGGCCTTGGTCTTTTGATAGCGCAGGTCGAGGCCGGCGTTGATCGTGTAGTTCTTCTGGGTGAGAATGAGTTCGGTGCGATTTTCCGCGAACCAGGATGGGTCGATGATTTCTGAGTAGTAGTAGGTCGAAAGCGTGTTGCGCTTGGTGTAGTTCCAGTAGGAGGTGTTTTTGAAGTTCAGCTCGGAGCTGAGTTTGGCGGTCTGGATGGCTTGGAAGTTGTACTCGTCGCCTTGGGATTCGTTGCCGGGCTTCAAGAGGCGGGTGTGACGGTTGATTTTAACCGTGGGGCCCCAAGCGATGGTGTTACCGCCGCCGAGAACGTATTTGGAATTCTGCGCGTCGGAAGGCGTCGCGTTGGCACCGTTATTGATATTGATACCGGTGATGTAGCGACCGTTGTCGATCAAGTCTTGGGTGACGCGGTTGATGCCCCAGTTCTCGGTGTAGTTAGCGGAGAACCACTGGCTGTTCACGAACAGTTCGTAAACTTGGTTTGGCCGCCAGGTGATCGCGCCGTAGAAGGAGTCGGTCTTCTTGTGGCCGTCGACGTAGTAGCCGGTGGAGTTTTCACCGGAGTAGCTGAAGCGGTAAGCGAGCTGTTTGGAGAGCGGGCCACCGACATCGAGGGTCCAGCGATTGGTGTCGTAGGAGCCCATGGTGAGACTGACGGAGCCCTTGGTGCCGTCGAAATAAGGGCGCTTGGTGACCAAGTCGATGAAACCGCCAACGTACATCGAAGTGCCTTGGACGGCGGTGGCGGGGCCTTTGACGATGTTGACGGATTCGACGGAGTTAAAGTCAACGGGGAGGCCGTTCCCGTTCGAGGTGATGCGAGCGCGGACGCCGTTCACGAAGGTATCGGCCGACTGACCGCGGATGCTCACGTTGGAGGGAGCGCCGAAGTTAGTCGTGGTGAAGGCGCTGGAGGTGAGCTTCGAGAAGTCCAGTACGTCGGTGATGGAGATATCGGTCAGCTGTTGGCGCGAGATGATGGTGACGTTGCGTGGCACATCGATGATGTTGTCATCGGTGCCGAACACGGAATTGAACGGGCGTGACGTCGGCAGAATCTGCTGCTCGATGGGCACGGAATTGACCTCGAATTTCTCCATTTTGACGGTCTCGCCCGAAGTCGCGGTTTGCGCGGACACGAGGCTAGACAGGCCGACGATCGCGAGGGTAGCGACGAGGGCGTGAAGTGGTGTTTTAGTGTTAGTTGGGTTCATGCGTGTAGTCAGATTCCAGTGAGCACGGTATGTGCCATGCGACGAGTTTTGTTTTTATGATTTTTTTGGGGTATTAGACCCCGAGCTAGCAGGAAATAAAAAAGGCCCGACTGGGCGTCGGGCCTTTGATTTAAAAGCACTAATAAATAGAGGTTTAAGTTTTTTCAAACAAGGGGAGTTGCTGCATGCCGGGGACCGTGACCAATCCGCGGTCGGTGATGCGGATTTCGGGGATTACGGACAGCGGGATGAGGTTGAACCCCATATAAGGCAGGGTGCAGCCCGCGGCGACCCAGGCTTTTTTGAGTTGGGTGGTTTCTTTGGCGACGGCGGTGGCGCGGAGATCGGAGATGAGTCCGGCGATGGGGAGGGCGACTTGGGCGAGGACCTTGCCGTCGCGCACGACGCAGACCCCTCCACGCAGTTTTTTGATGGTGGCCAGGGCGAGTTGGAGGTCTGCTTCGTTCGTGCCGGCGAGGATGATGTTGTGGGCGTCGTGTCCGACGGAACTAGCGACGGCGCCTGCACGCAGGTTGAAATCTTTCAGCAGGCCGTGGGCGACGGCGCCGGATTTGCCATGACGTTCTACGATAGTGACAAAGCAGAGGCGGTGTTCGGCAAAAACAGTGGCCCACGTCTGGTCGGGCTTAGGCGCTAGGGCGATTTTCTCGTGGAAAAGAATGATGCCAGGAAGGGCGGTGCGAATGACGTTAGCGGTGACGGGTTGCGTCGGCAACGCGGGCGTGAGGGTAAGCTTCTTCTTTGGGAGTTTGACTGTTTGATAGGCCGCGCGCGGGTAGCGGTAGCGTTTTGAAAGGGCGCGGTCTAGGATGGGGGTGATTTTGCGGTTTTTGACGACGAGTTCACCGCCATACCAAGTGCATTGAGGCTCGAGGGCGTCGTTCAGAAGGACGATGTCGGCGCGGCGGGCGGGCGCGAGGCCGCCGATCTCACCGTCCATGCCGTAGCGGGTCGCGGGATGGAGGGAGCCCATGCTCCAAGCCGTGGTGGGTTTGAGTCCAGCGACAACGGCTTGGCGAGTGACCCAGTCCAGGCCGAAGAGAAAAAGATCATCGGCGTCGCGGTCGTCGGTGCAGACGCAAACGCGCTTGGGGTTGGCACCGAGTTCGGTGACGGCCTTGATGGCGTGGGGAAGGGAATGCCAAGGCGTGGTGGGTGGACCGCCGCGGAGAAAAACCCAGACGCCCGCTTCGAGGAAATCGTCGCCGATTTCGCGGTCGATGGCTTCGTGGGTATCGGTGATACCGCTGGCGGCGCCTGCGGTGACAAATTCGCGGCCGTAGATGTGCCCACAGATGGGACGACCGCGTTTGAGGGCGGCGGCCATAATAGCATGGCTACGCGGGTCGCCCATGGCGACTTGGACGAAGTCCATTTTTTCGCCGAGGGCGACGGCTTCAGGATAGCGATCGAAGAGGCGGCCAATTTTGGCGGCGGTGAGGTCGCCGCCGGCGGTTTCAAATTGGGGCGAGGTGGCTGGTACGGTGCTGGGAACGGTGAGAAAAATCGAAAGTGGGGCTTGGCGGGCGTCGGCGAGCATCCATTCGATGCCGGCTGAGTCGCAGACGTTACCGATTTCGTGGCTGTCGCAGAAGATCGTGGTGGTGCCGTTAAGTAGAGCACCCTCAGCGTAGGCGCAGGCGGTCATCATCGAACTTTCGATGTGGATGTGTGGATCAACGAGACCGGGGGCGAGGATGCCGCCTTTCGCGTCGAAGAATTTTGAGTTCGGCAGACGGGCGAAGAGTTTTTTGGCGGTGCCGGCAGGTTTGACGGCGGCGATGCGACCTGACTTGAGCCAAATTTCGCGCTCGGGATGGATGCGCTCGGTGTACGTAGAGAGTAAGCGGGCGCCCGTGAGAACGAGATCCGGGGTTTCTCGGCCCATCGCGACGGCGGCTAGGGTGCGAGTGAGGGTATGGAGCGGAGCGACGGAGAAACGGTTTAGGGCCATGCTTAAGAAGAGCACCCGCGGTGCCAGTTAGGCGAGGTAAAGGGTGGGGCGTTTCTAAAAAACCAAAAGAGGTGTTCGTTTCCCTCTTAAAATAATGGAAATTTTCAGCTGGGCTGGTAAACATCGCCATCTCGGGCGTGAATATTAACTCGAGCGTACGGGCGTAGCTATCAGATCACCTAAGTAGCCTAAAATTGTATTCTTAAAGGTGATTTTCGCGATTTGGATCTCTACCCGTAGGCGTAGAAACAAGGGGAGCTCAGCCTGTCCGTGGTCTCCTTGCGAGGTGTTACTACTTAGGCAGGCGTGGATCGGTTCATGCGCCAAGCGAGGGTACTTAGGATGAGTGCCATCATTAGAGACAAAACGGCGATCAGTTGACCGTTTTTATTTAAGATCCACGCCCAATACGAACCGTTTGGCATCTCGACTGGTTCGGAAAAAGCAAAGTGGGGGGCGTCCTTCGAGTGGTGCGCTTTGATCACAAATTTCTGCGATGGAGCTGATACGTAAGTGGCGCGCCAGGTGTTGCCGGGTATTTTATCGGGGCGTAGGGTTGCGAGCTTTTCGCCGCTGAAGGCATCGTGTAGTTCGAGATCATTGCCGGGTGCGGAGAGATCGCCGCTGACTTCAAATTTCAAATAGCCGCCGACTGGAGCTTGGAGTGGTGCACTCGTAAACTCCGAGCCTAGCTGGGAGGAGGAAGTTATCCCATACGATCCCCAGGTCTTACGGTAAGTTAGGGGCGGAGTAGTCGGTGGTAGTCCAGGTGCAGGGGGGTAAATTACCTTCAAATCTGAGGCGATAAACGTGGATGAAACCGGACTGACCGTGAGTGGTGGGCGCACGTTGGCGGGTAGACGCGTACGAAGCGCGGGCAGATTGATGCGTTGCAGGAAGGATACGGCGCCTGGATAAGGGATTTCTTCGTGATCGAGAAACTGCTCATTCCCGGTGTAGAGGTAATTACGTACGTTGATTTCGCAGTAGTCGTGGTAAACTTTTACCGGTGGTAGCTCTACGAGGAAAATCTGGCGTAACTCGGCTTGGGCACCCCATAGAAAAACCCCCATCCAGGCCACGGCCGCGGCGCTGAGCATGCGTCGGGCAGAGCGGGCGAGTAATTCGGGCGTGGCAAGCCAGACCAGTGCGAGGGCGTTGGCTATTAAGCCGAAGACGAGGGTGTCGATGTAGCGGGAGGCCGGGGGCGGGCCACCGGCGCCGCGGGCGTAAGCGGTGGCAACGAGTTGGAGCCAGACCCATACGCCGAGGCCGAGAATGAAATAGCCGAAGGCGCGGGACGGCGCGGTGAGAGGACGCGACACGAATACCACGCGTGCGACGAGCCAGGTCCACGGCAACCACAACACCAGCGCAAACCAGGTGCTCAACGGTGCGGGCCATTGTAGGCTGCGAATGATCGTGAAAACAAAGTCGTGTAGATTCTGTGCTTTGAGAATCGTATGTGGGGCGAATTCCCGTCGCGTAAACCAGCCTACGGCTGAAATCGCGGCGCAAATTAAAAGCGTCGGCCAAGCCGATCGTAGGGTCTGCTCTCTCCTAAAATATTGAATTCCGAGGAGACCGATCACTACGAGCGCACCGAAGAATCCCGAAGCCATACTAAAAAGCCCGAGCAAGGCGGCCGCGGCCCCGATCCACCAACGAGCTGAAAAAAGCGTGGAAAAGGGCAGTAGCGCGATTGCGATCTGCGCGAGCCCTACGAGGAAAAATTGCTGTGAATGAAATCCGCCAAGGACGTTTTGCCACGCAAACGGGAACGCTAAAATGAAACCAAGGAAGACTCCGAACGCTCCTAGCCAGCGGTGGGCAAGATGTCGGCTAGCCAGTATAAAAAAAGCGACTGCGATGCTGGCGGGAAAGAGGGCGTTGAAGGTGGCTTCTAGCCTTTGATCCCAGTGGCCGTTGGCGATGGTGAGGCTTAGATTAAGCAGCTTGGTGAGGACGACGCGGTGCTCGTTGTGCGGGGAGAAAAGTGCGCTCAGAAAATGATCTTGGTTAAACCAAGGCGCTAGCAACATCAGCCCCTCGGCGTCCCATTGGTCCCACTCGGGCAGGGTCATGCCGTAGCGATCAAACACGGCCCAGCGTACACCCAAAATGAAGCTAAAGAGACTCAGCGCGAAGCCTGCCGTGGTGACGAGGTTAGCAGATTTCTTAAGCACGGAAAATTAATGGTAGGATAGCGATTTAGGTGCGGGCTACGGCGAAGAGATTATAGTAGGCCTGCGTGCCCTCGGGAGTCTTGAGGAGGTATGCGGTGTGGAAGCCGACCTCTACGTGGGGATAAAATTCGCGCAGTAGGGTGCCGAGGCTGGCGCGGGTGAAGAAATTTTTATGATCGGCTTCCAGCATGTGCCAAGGCACCGCGAGGTAGTTGTAGAGATAGGCAATCAGTTCGGCGTTGGGTACGGAGACGATGAGGCGCTGGGGTGCGACGCGGTGGATTTCCGCGAGAAAGGCGCGGGGCTCGGCGATGTGTTCGAGGACTTCGATGCAGAGGGCGGCGTCAAATGCGCCGTCGGCAAACGGCAACCCGTCGCCATTGACTTGGGTGTGCGGCAAACCGGCCTCTACCATACAAGCGCAATCGGCGCTCTTCATTTCGGCGCCGTGCCAATCGTAGCCGGCGGCGCGCAGTTGCTTCCCATACCAGCCGAGGCCGCAGCCGACATCTAGGACTCGTCGTGGGGGCGGGCCTAGGTAGCGTTGAGTGAGGGCGAGCATCTCATCGCTGCCGACTGCCAGCGATGGGCCGGAGCCGTAGATGTGTTCGCGGTTGTGGAGTGCGACGAGTTCAGGTGTGAGCAGTACACCAAAGGGATTATGGCGGTGGTCTTGTTGGATTACTTTAATGGATCGTTCTGTGAGAACGATGGGTGGGCCGCCGTCACTCAAGTGCACCAAAATGCTGATTCGACCCACCCCGCCAAAATTGGGCGCTGCGCAGTAACCAAAAAAACGGAAGGCCGTACCGGTTTGCGCGGGAAGCGAGTATGCGGCGTTAACGTCGCCACGGACGGTCAGTTGCGCGGTTTTTCCGATGGAGGCGCCGTCGAGCCAAGCTTCGACAGAAACGATCTTTGTTTGGTCAGCGCCGAGGTAAACCCAGCCCTCGACCGGCAGTGCGAGAGGATCGCAGGGGGCGTCTGCGAGTGGGGTATCGAGGGCAAATTTCATCGGTTGCTGCTCCGCGTTTATTGCGCGGAGTATAACCTCAAGGCACCCAAGGGCGCGGAGGCGCGGCGAGGGTAAAATCAGTGAGCTCGAGTGTGAGGTTGGGGTTATAGGCGGGATCGTGTTTTAGCTCTTTTTCCCAGCGCTGCATCATCGTTTCCACTTCACCGCGGAAGCGTTCGTGTTTTTCAGGCGTATCTTCAACGCCCCGACTGGCGGATTCGTGGTGGTAGAGTTCGGCGAACGGCGTCCAAAGATTGAGGTAGCCAGCCGCGCGGACCTTCAGGCAGAAGTCGACGTCGTTGAAGGCAACCGCGAGGTGTTTCTCGTCGAGTCCGCCGACTTGGTCGAAAATTTCTTTACGGATGAGTAGGCACGCGGCGGTTACTGCGCCATAGTTTTGAACGAGACGAGCGCGGTTGAAGACCCCCTCCGTGCCACGGTTGAAATCGCGGAACGCGTGACCGGCAACGCCGCCGAGCCCGATGATGACACCGGCGTGTTGCACGGTGTCGTTGGGGTAATAGAGCATCGCTCCGACGCAGCCAATAGTGGGGCGGAGGGCTTGCGCCACCATTTCCTCGAGCCAATCGGCGTGGATGACTTCGAGGTCGTTGTTGAGTAGTCCAAGGACGGTGCCCTTGGCTTGTTGGGCGGCAAAATTGTTGATCGCGCTATAATTGAAGGGCGCGTTGTAGGGGATGACGCGTACGGATTTTTTGGCCGCGACGGTTTTAAAATAGGCGAGCGTAGCCGGATCGTCCGAGCCGTTGTCGATGATGAGGATCTCGTAATTGGGGTAACGGGTTTTCTCGAGGATACTATCGACGCAGCGCTGAAGAAATTTGAGGCCGTTGCGCGTGGGTATGAGAAGAGAGACTAGCGGCGGATGAGCGGGCAGTGGATATTTTACGCGCCAGTGGTCGCCGGGTACGGGTATCAGTTCGACGGTTTGTTTGAGGCGAGCGAAGTGGTCGGTGAGCGCTTTTTTGGCGGCTTTGACCGGGTAGTTTTTCTCGCTCGATAGGAGGGCGGTGGAGCCAGGGATGGCGCGCCAGTGATAGAGAATCTTAGGAATATGCCGGATTTTTTTATGGTCGGGCATGAGGCTGACCACGCGGAGCGCTAGGTCCCAGTCCTGTGAGCCCTCGTAGCCGACGCGGAAGCCGCCGGCTTGGCGCATCAGTGAGGCACGATAAACGGTGAGGTGCGAAGTGTAGTTCTGCCCCAGGAAGAGATCGGGCAGGAAATCGGGCTTAAAGTAGGGTTCGTGACGATGGCCCTCTTCATCAATTTTATCTTCGTCGGAGTAGAAGAAATCAGTGGTCGGATCGGCGTTGTGCGCGCACGCGATTTCGTAGAGGGCGTGTGGAGTGAGTTCGTCGTCGTGGTCCAGGAGCGCGATAAAGTCGCCCGTGGCGAGCTCGAGGGCGGAATTAGAGGCAGCGGAAATATGGCCGTTTTTCGGGCGGAAGCAGACTTTGATGCGAGGATCGGCGGCGGCGTATTTCTCTAGTAGTGGGCGGACGTGAGGCGCGGTGGAGGCGTCGTCGGCGAGGCAGAGTTCCCAGTTGGAATAGGTTTGCTCACCGACGGAGGCGATGGCTTTAGCGAGCCATTTTTCCGGAGTATTATAGACTGGTACAAGAACTGAGATGAGCGGTCGACGTGGGAAGTGGCGGCTGCTTTCGCGTTGGGCGCTTAAGCGGTCGTTCGAGAGGGTGTCGTAGGTGGTGACCCAGCGCTCGTAGGAGGTGAGTTCGGCGACGTCAAAATCGGCGCCGACGTTCAAATCGTTTTTGAAAAAAATCTGCCAGCGGCCATCGGCGTCGCCGACTTCGAGAACGATGTGGGTGTCGCCGTCGCGGAGTTCGACCTCGACTTTCCAACCGCAGTATTCGGCCTGAGGTTTTTCGCGGACGGCGGCGAGGACATCCATGCGTTTGAGGCCGTAAGTGCCCGGGTAGGTGCGGCCGTTGATGGAGGCGCGGATGTTTTTGAGGGACGTGCCGTCGTCAGCGAAGCACCAGCCACGGAGTGAGAGTTTGCGTGGGGCAAAGGCCCAGCGGTTGGGGAAATCGACGCTGAAGGGCAGGGCGCGTTCGGCGGGGGGCTGGAACGTCGTGAGGCTGGTAGGAAGCTGCGGGATCTCGGGCGCGGGTAGAGGGGAGGAGTCGACGGCGGGAAGTGAGGGCGCGGGCCGGCGCGGGTCGATGAACTTTCGGCGGAGGGCGCGCAGGGGAGAGGTGATTTTCCAGGACAAACTGGTCTGGAGTTGGCGGATTTTTTTGTCGCGCTGGGCAATGACCTCTTCGCGGTGACGTATCGTGGCGAGTTGTTCACGCAGTCGTTCACCGACTTGGGCCAGGGCGCGGGCGCTGGAATCAGCGAGGGCCGCGCCTTGGGCTCGGAGTTCGTTGATTTGGTGGTGGGAGAAATCGATCTGGTTTTGCAACTGGGTGCGGACGCCCTCGAGGCGGTCGATTTCTTGATCGAGCGAAGTCATCTGCGCGCGGGCGGCAGAGAGTAAGGTTTCGGCTTGTTGGCGTTGGGTCTCGCTGCGGGTGAATTGGGGGCGAAGCGTGTCGATTGCCTTTTGGAGATTGGCCGCGTGGGCGGCGGTTTGGTCGCGTGATTCCGCCAAATGGGCGGCGTGAGCGTCAGAGTGGCGACGGGTCTGCTCGAGTTTGATTTCGAGGTTGGTGGCGTGAGCTTGGGTGGAGGCTAGGGCGTGCTCGAGGTTAGTGGCGTGAGCTTGGGTGGAGGCTAGGGCGTGCTCGAGGTTAGTGGCGTGAGCTTGGGTGGAGGCTAGGGCGTGCTCGAGGTTAGTGGCCTGAGCTTGGCTGGAGTAGAGGGCGCGCTCGAGGTTCTCGGCGTGGTTTTGGGTCGAGGCGAGGGTTACCCCCACATTGATTGCGTGTACTTGAGCTTCCCGGCAGGCGATCTCCATGTTTTTGGAATGAATCTGGGCATCCCGGCAGGCGGCCTCGGCGATCATGGCCTGCTGTTTGGAAAGATCGGCGCGGAGTCGTTCGTGGGCGAGGAGAGTCTGTTGCTCTTCAAAGCGCTGCGCGATGGGGCCGCGGTTGGCGTCGAGAGAAATTTCGAGCTGGCGGACCAGCTGGTCGAGACCGGCGAGTTCGTCGGCGGCAGGAGGCGGAAGTTGCGCCTCGACGCGGGCAGCAAGGAGCGAGGTCTCGGTTACAAACGGATCGCGGGCGATTGTCCAATCGGCCCGCGCCGAGCGAGCAACCGTAGCCGTGTAGAATGCGCTAAGGGCGCGGGTATTGGTTGCTGAGTCGAAGTGGGTACGCGCGAAGGCGGCGCCGTTCTGGCCAAGAGTGGCGCAGCGTTTGGCGTCGGTGAATAGTTGTTGGCAGAGATCGGCGAGTTCGTTCGGTGAGCCGGTTTTGGCGAATACGGCTTCGCAGCCATCCTGCATGAGAAGCGCGATATTAGTGGGCGGGAGAATGACGGGCTTACCGGCGGCGAGGAACTCAGGGAGTTTAGATGGAAGACGGTAATCGTTGAACGGACCGGCGTGGCCGGGTTGCACGAGGACGTCGGCGAGAGCCAGGAGCTCGGGCAAGCGCGACTTGGCCACGAAGCCGAGGTCCAGGACGAATGAAGTGGAGTCGAGTGCGAGTGAGGCGAGGAACGTGGGTGAATTAAAACCAGTGCGGATCAAACGCGTGGGGGTACCGCGCTGATTGAGAAGGGCAACGGCGAGGTAGAGTTCGCGCATCTCGGGCTCGTTCGCGAACGTGTTCGAGCCGGTGAAAACAAGGACTTTTTCCTCGGGGCTAAGGCCGAGTTCTTTACGCAGGTCGGCGGAGGGCGCGCTGGGTTTGTACAGATTAAAGTCGACGGGTGGCGGGAGGAGCTGCGTCGGGATGCCGGTCGGTACGTGTTCTTTCAGCCGCTCAATGATGTGCGTCACGCCGTCGGCCACGCGCAGAAAAGTTTCGTGGCGGAGGGGATGCGGGAGGCCATCGACGAGCCAGCGATCGGTATCGGCGGGGCTAGCGGTGCGGAGGGTCGCGAACGGTTGGCCCGTGTAGGCTTCGATGAGGTAGCGTTCGTTATCCTCGAGGTGGATTATGACGCGCGCGGGGGTGGCGAGCGCACGTTGGTAGCCGAGTACGAACTTACGGATGCCTTCGCGCGGCGTCCAAGCGTGGATCAAATCGGCGGGGCGGGCGTCCGGAAACAGGCCGGGTTTGGCGAGGAGTTCTTCGTAAGTAGCTGGGATAAACAGCGGGTCGCGAACGGCAGAGATCGTGGTTTTCCCTCCGGGCACCGCGACGACACAGGCGTGGCCGTCGGCGCAGAGGGCGTTGGCGAAGCCGGCGATGTGGTTAAGGCTGTTGGTGGTGAAGTCGCCGTAGTTAACAAAGAGGATATTCACGGATGATCGAAAGGGTGCAGGCAGGACGGTTGGCGGGGGCTAGGTCGCTGGGGGGGCTCGGTAAACTTTAGGCGGGATCAATAGGGCTTGAGTGCACTCGAGGCGTCGCGAACGGCGTCCGATTTTGGTGCGGGAATGTTGGCGTAGCCCGGAAGGAATTTTTGGACGACGGTGTCGTAAGGGGCAGCTCCGCGGATGGAGCGGTTGGGGGTGAGGCTCCATTCCATGATCGCTTGGGCGAGCACGCAGGTGTCGGTGATGGGCAAATCAGAGAACGTCTTAGGATGGACAGTGAGGGGAACTTCGGTGGAGTTCATCTGGCCGCGGAATTCAGCGAGGGCGACGGTTTGCGCGAGGGCGCCGCCCGCTGTGACCAACGGTGCGCGGTGACGGGCGAGGTCGGCAGTGCGGCCGGCTTGGGCGTAGAGTTCGACGGCTTTCAATGCAGCGGGTTGACGGGCTGCGGCTGGTAGCGCGGCGGTCAGGTAGGTTTCAAGTTCGTCAAATTTTTCGAAGGCCGCAAGGTACTCGAGGTAGGCGAGGTGGACGGAAGTTGGGGCGGCGAGGGCGGGTCGGGCGCCGAGGGCGGCGCGGTAGGATTCGAGGAGCTCAGTCGAGGCGGCGGTGGGCTTGGGGAAAAACGTTTGGGCGATGGAGGCAATGTCGTCACGCACGGTGGGGCGTTGTAAGACACCGCCTGCGAGGATAATGTTTTTCGTGGCAATCCGTAGTGCGGCGGCCCGTTGGATGGCGATCTCACGCTCGATCATGCCGGAGAGGACGCCGAGTTTGACGACGTCGGAAGGGGATTTATCGAGGAGCTTAGTGATTTCGGTGCGGGGGCGGCCGCGGAGGGCGAGGGCCTCGCCGAGGAGTGCTTGGGTGGCTGGAAGATCGGCGGCCGGGGTGACGGCGAGGAGTTTCTTAACCATATCGTCGACTTCGAAGCGGGCTGCGACCCGGAAGATGGCCGCCGCTTTATAGGACTTATCGCTGTCTAAGACGGGAAACTTGAGGGCTTCGGCCCAGCGTTGTTGGCGGGAGAGAACTTCGAGGATGCGGCCGAGCGCAGCGCGGCGGGTGTCGTCCCAGCGGTTTTCTTGAAAGTTGTACAGGAAGATGGCGCAGTTGACGGCGTCGTAGGCGGCGAGGCGTTTTTCTTCGAGGCGGGAGAGTACGCGGTCTTTAAAATAAGCCAGATCAAATTCACCGAGTTTGAGCTGACCGGTGGCGAGGCTACGTGCGGTGGGAGTCGCGGGGTAGACTCTGAGGATGCGCTCTATGTTGGCTTGGGAACGTTTCCAGTGAAACTGGATGTAAGCGTAGGAGTAGGGGCCTTCATTGATGTTCACGACGTAGTCGTGGGCACTATCATAAAGACGTTTGGCCTCAGCGGCATCTTCGGCCGGATCTGCGGGCGCGGCAAAGGCGAGCGCAGGCAGAAGTGCGAGAAGAAGGGTGGTGAAAAAGTGTGTCAGACGGGTGCGCGGCAGCATAAAATAAAAAGGCAGACCGGCGAGGATGCGCGGGTCTGCCTGTAAGGTAAATGCGGATTTTTTAGAGTTTAAAGCCCGCGGCCGTGGAATCGGCGAGGAACATCTTGACCGTATCGAGCGACAGGGCGGTGAGATCGAAGCCGATCATTTTTGCGGCTTTGGCCAAAATGTCGTGCGGGACGGTGATGATCGCGCAACCGGCTTCTTCCGCTTGGAACAAGTTGAGGACCTCACGGGTGCTGGCCCAGAGTAGTTCGGCCTTGGGTAGCTCGGTGAGGAGGGCTCCACTCGCGCGCATGATGGGCATTGGGTCAACGCCTGTGTCGGCGATGCGGCCAGCAAATACGGAGACAACGGAGGGGACCGCAGGATTAAGCGCTTCGGCAACGCCCCTTACTTGGGCTAGGGTCAGAAGCGCGGTTACGTTGAGTTTCACGCCATGTAGACCGAGTTCTTTGATGAGCGGCAGGCAGGATTCGCCTTTGGAGTTGGTGATTGGAATCTTGGTGTAAACGTTTGCACCCCAGGAGTTGATCATGAGTGCTTGGCGTTTCATATCGACGATATCGTCGGTGAACACTTCGAGCGAGATGGGCTTGGCGGTGACGGTCTGGAGGATGTCTTTGGCGAAGGCCTCGTAGTCTTTGATGCCGGCCTTCTTCATGAGGCTGGGGTTGGTCGTTAGACCCTTGATGTAGGGCTTAGCGTAGAGCTCGAGAATACCAGCTTTGTCGGCACCATCGGCGTAGAGTTGAACCTTTAGGTCACTGAGGGATTTCATAATTTATTGAGCTAAGATTGGAATTCCAAGGTAGGCGCGGGCAAGGCTTTAGTGAGATTTACTCGCGTTTAATATGACCGCCGCGGCTTGGTCAAAAGTTTGCACCTTGAAATCAGGTGCTGCGCGGAGTTCCTCGGCATAACCGAAATCTATAAATACGGTGCGGACACCCGCACGTTGGCCACAATCGATGTCTCGCCAACGATCGCCGATCATCCAGGAGCGCGATAAATCCAGACCGAGTTTTCTAGCTGCATCGGTGAGCATGCCAGGAGCAGGTTTTCGGCGGTAGTCTTCGGGATGCTCGCGGCCTTGGCCAGGCGCGTAGCACACCTCGATATGCGTGATCTCGGGGACCAGCTCTCGCAGACGGGTATGCATGGATTCTACGACATCTTGGGCTTGGTCGCCCCGCCCTACGTCGGGTTGATTGGTCACGACGACTAGGACAAAGCCGGCGGCGGCAAGTTGTGCGCAGGCGGCGGGCACGCCCTCAAATAGAGTGAACTCCGCGAGCGTGGCCGGCGGGTAAGGTTTTCCCCCTCGGACTACTTGAACGTTTAACGTGCCGTCTCGATCTAAAAATATGGCGGGACGCAAAGCGGGCATTTTCGGACCGGGAGGATACAGCGAGGGTAAAACGATAAATAAAAAACGCGGCGAGGGGATCGCCGCGTTTTTTTCAGGAAGAATAGTCTTAGCGAGCCGGAGCTGCGACGACAGATTCCCACTTGGTCTGGTTTACTTTCACGTCGGGGTGCGAGACCCAGAGGTGCCAGACTACCGCTTGAAAGGCCTCAGAGTGTGGGGTGATGTTGTTGGGATTAACCGTGGGGATGATCACGCAGGCGTCGGCTTGCGTGGCGGTGTAGCCGCCGTCTTTGCCGACGATACCGATGACGCGAGCGCCGACTTGCTTAGCGAGCTGGATCGCAGAGATGAAACCTGGAGAGACATTTTTCTCTAGGTTGCCGCCGCCTACAGAGAGGATGAGGAGTGCGTCTTTGGAGTTGAGGCGGGAGCCGCGAAGCCACTCGACGAACACGCTGGCCCAACCGTCGTCGTTTGTGCGCGCGGTGAGTTCTGAGACGTTGTCGGTTGGGGCGTAAACTTCGAGGCCAGCGATTTTGCGGAAATCGTTGACTGCGTGGGAGGCGTTGGCCGCGCTACCGCCAACGCCGAGGATGAAGAGACGGCCACCACGGTTGCGGACGCCGACGAGTTCCTGAGCGCCCTTCTCGATGGCGACAGGATCTAGTTTGGCGACGATTTCAGCGGTCTCTTTCAGATGTTGAATGGCGTAGGACATGGGTTTTGTAAGGCTTTATTGAGCTGAAAAAGAGTCGGTGTGGCGAGTACTAGTTTTAGGCCTGTTTGGGGTACTAGCGGTGGCCGTGATATAAATTAGGAGAATTTCCCAGAGCGTAGAAGTAAGTCGAGTTCCGCTAGACCCTCGTGGGAGCCGATTTCGTAAAAACGCTCACCGATTTCGTAGCCAGCGAGTTGGTGGCGGGCGACGAGGGCTTTTTGAACTTCGGCTAGGTCTACTACTGCATCGCGAGGGAAACCGTCAAACGCTGAGGCGCGGAAAAGTCCGAGACCGTAGTCGATGTGATGCATTGCGGGGCTCTTGTTTTTTTTGTCGTAGACTTTGATCTCGCCGCCGGCGAATTCGACGTTGCTGGCATCATAGCGCTCGTGATTTTCGAAGACAGTCATGAGCCCTAGGCGAGCTGATTTTTTAAAGTGTTCGCCGACAGCGAGGTAATCAATCGGTAGAAAACTGTCGCCGTAGAGTACGTAAAAAGCGTCGCCGAGTTTAGGTAGTGCTTGGATGAGTGCTCCGCCGGTGCCTAGGAGTTTTGGGCCGTCGAAGGAGTATTGGATTTCTACGCCCCACTTGGAACCGTCACCGTAAAGTTCGACGATTTTTTCGCCGAGATAACCGACACAAAGAACGATACGTGTAAGACCGGCTTTTTTCAGAAGGCGAATTTGATGTGAGAAAAACGGCTCGCCCGCTACTTCGATGAGTAACTTTGGGACTTTTTCTGTGATCGGGCGTAGGCGGGTGGCGAGTCCGCCGGCGAGCAAGGCGACAGGAAGTTGAGCAGCTGGCGAGACGGGCATGGCTGGTTAAAAAAATTAAGGGTGAAATCAGGCAGTGCGCGATCCAAGAAGGAATAGGAAAGTGCGGGTTTAAAAGGCGACGTATATAAAAGGCTGAACTGGCAGAAAAAGGCGATAGAGTAGGTAATGTATAAAAACGCCGATGGCGAGGCCGAGAAGAAGGCGCAGCGCAAGAGCGCCGCTCTGGCGGATGCGGGAGGAGTTCATGGCGGGCTGAATTGACGGATATATTCGGCGAGGAGCTGGGCGAGTTTGCGACCGCCGCTTGGGGCGAGGTGCGTGCGATCCGCATAATCCTCATCGGTGAAATTCGCGCCGACGCTGTGACAAACGACCCCACGATCGCGCCATACTTGTTCGTAGGTGGCGAAAACGAAATCATCGCGACTGCGTTCAGCGGGGCTTAAACGCGAGCGGTAATAGGGCGCGTTTTGGTTGAGTAGCATGATGGTGCGCGCCCGCACCGCTGGTGGAAACATGGCATCGATCAACTCGCCGGTGAGACCCGTTTGCGGCGTGTAGACACGCCAGGATAATGGGCCCGTTGATTCAGCGAGCCCGGCGCTAAAAGCGCGAGTGATGGTGAGCTCGGCGTCAAGTTGTTCGCGGAAGCGATCGCCGAGTGGGCGGGCATCCGTGCCCTCGTCTAAAATTGTATCGCGGGGACGCCAAAAGCGATTGCGTGTGACCTGGGTCCAAGTGGTGAAGCCATAGCGGTAACCGATGTGGTGCCACAAAGCTTGGAAGTGAAACCAGGAATCTAGGGCCGCGGCGCGGCGGAGTTCCGCCTGTTGTTCACGAACACTAGGCGTGGCGGTTTCTTCCCATGCGGCGAGATTAGCGTCGCGTGCGGGGTGATGGATCAGGCGATTATGAGCCTGGGCTTCGTAGTACAGATAGCCGTAGGTACCGCCAGCGACGCGACCAACGGTGGCCGGGGCGGTACTAGAAATCAGTATAACGGGAAGACCGCGCTTGATTAAAGTCTCCGCTACGAGGGCGCCGGCTTCGCAAGGAAGAGCACCGCGAAACGAGAGATTAACGACGACGTAGCGTTCACCGAGTTCTTCTTGGAGGCGGCGACTCCAAAGATTTTGATCAGATTGGCCGACCCCATTAAGAATCGAATTGCCGCCAATAATCACGAGCGTTCGACCGGGTGACCAACGGGCTAAGGCCAGATTTTCCAAGGTGGAAAACGGTGGATAAAACAAACTTTCAGGGGCTATCCCTGGGTGGAAGCGCACGAATTTATCGGGTTTCGCGTACCTTGCGGCATCGCGACCTAACCAGACCGCGAGCGCGAAACCGAGTGGGATCGCGACCAGAAAGACTAGAGCTTTGAGTTTGGCGTGCGACATGGCTCAGCGAAACGAGATTAGTTTTAACGCCATGGGCCACGCGTGTGCGACGGGATAGAAAAATAACAACCAACCCAAGGCGACGAAGACTAAGGTAAGTAACCAACTCAAAACCCAGAAACGATCCAACCCGCTGCCGATCCTAGTGCCAAGCGATCCGAGAGCGTCGCGATAGGTCGCCTGCACCACGAGACCAACCCCGTGCCAGAGGCCCCAAAGCATAAAATGGCCGGCGCCCCCGTGCCAGAGCCCACAAAGTGTAAATGCGATTACTAGATTACTGCAGCGACGAAGCGGACCGTGGCGGTTGCCGCCGAGCGGGATGTAAATGTAGTCCCTAATCCAGGAGCTTAGTGAAATGTGCCAGCGTGCCCAGAAATCACGTAGTCCGGTTGCCGCGTAAGGGTAATTGAAGTTTTCCGGCAGACGCAGGCCGAGCATTTGCGAAAGGCCGAGCGCGATGTCGGTGTAGCCACTAAAATCGAGTAAGATGCGGGTCGAGAGGGCCGCTAGAAATAGCCAGGCCTGTGGTGACGACAGAGTAAAAAAAACTTTTTCATAGTAGCCGAGTGCGACCGTGAGGTTATCGGCGAGTAGAATTTTTTTAAAAAAGCCGAGCGCAACGCGTTGGGCTCCGGCGGCAACTTGGGTAAGCTCTAACCGGGTGAGTGCGCGCGGTAGGGCGGCGGTAAAATCTTGGTAGCGCTTGATGGGGCCTGCGACGAGCGATGGGAAGTAAATCGCGAACAGGGCGAAGGTTTTTGGGCTGCGAATGGGAGCTCCGCCACCGGCGACGTCCATTAGGTAATGTACAAATTCAAAGGTAAAAAAGCTCATGGCTAGGGGTGGTGCGTCCGGTAGCCACGAGACGGAAAGCGCAGTAGCTTGTGCGCTAAGAGCTGGCGCCACTGAGGCGAGGATTTCGCCGCTCAGAAAGTGGGTATACTTGTAAAACACTAGGGCGACGCCGCACGCGGTGATGGCTGCGTAGCAAAGCACGCGTATGCGACTCAGGGCGCATGCGTAGGTGATAAGTGCGAGCGCGGCGATAGGGAGCACGCCGGCGGGGCCGGCGAAGTGCCCGTGAAATACTACGCAACCACCGAGTAGCCACCAAGCGCGTAAACCGGGCGAGCGGATCAACCAATAGCCCGGGAAAAAAACGGCAGCGAAGAGTGCGAAGGCGTAGGTGTTGAAAATCATCCCGCAGTCGCGCCGAGGGCGGCGTTAGTTCTGCGCGACGACTTTGGTGCCTTCGAAGTCGAAGCGGAAACGGACTTCTTGAAGGCCTTTTTCGCGCATAGCATGACGGAGCTTTTTCTTGTCTCCGGCGTAGAACATCAAGAAGCCACCGCCGCCCGCGCCGATGAGTTTTCCACCGAGGGCTCCGTTGGTCATGGCGTGATCGTACCAGTCGTTGATGACGGGGTTGCTCATGCCGGCGCTGCGGATTTTTTTACGCTGCCAATGCACATCCATGAGGCGGGCAAATTCGTCAAGGTTGCCGGTTTCGAGGCATTCCAGGGATTTGTAGCCGAGCTCTTTGGTGAAGTGCATGTTGTCGAGCATCGTCTGGTCGTTGCTCTTGGACTTCTCGTTTTGATCTTTGAGAATCGCGGAGGCGCTGCGCGAGTAGCCGGTGAAAAACAACAAAAGATTGTCCTCAAGGTTAAAGAGGGTCTCTTCGGAAATGCGTGCAGGGCGGTATTCAACGCGGCCGTCTTTATGGAAGGTGAAGGCAGTGATGCCTCCGACGGCGGCGATGTATTGGTCCTGTTTGCCGATGGGTTCGCCGAGTTTGTTGAGCTCGATGTCGCAGGCTTGTTCGGCGAGTTCGGCGGGAGAAATGAGGCTCTTTTTGGAGGTGTGCAGCGCTTTAAGAAGTGCGGTCGTGAAGCTGCCCGAGGAACCGAGGCCGGTGCCGCCGGGGATGTCGGCCATCGAGGTAAGCTCGATGTGCGGATCGGTGACGCCCGTGAGTTTCATCGCTTCGCGCACGATCGGATGCTCGATCTGGTCGACGTGGTCGGCGCGCTCGAGTTTAGAATATTTTACGATGATCCCGGGCTGAAATGTCCGGTGTTGCGTGAGATAGACGTATTTATCGATGGCCGCCGCGACGAGGAAGCCGCCGAACTCACGGTAATAAGACGGCAGGTCGGTGCCGCCGCCGCCTAGGGAAACGCGCAGGGGTGAACGAGTGATAATCATGAAAGGATGTGAGTAAGAGTTGGAAGGGAAGACAATCGGGGATTAGAAACCCGCTGCGGAAATAGGAAATCCGCTCTTCGCGTAAATGGCTTCGACAATTTCGAGGGTGCGGATGCCTTCGTTTAAGCCCGGAGCAGGTTCGCGCGCGAGTCGAATGTCTTCGAGGAAGGTGCGAGTCTCGTCGCCCCAGGAATCGTCGCCGCGGACGTATTCAAAAATCGTCGTTTCGGGCGGGCCCATTTCGGGCAACATTTTGTAATACGCGAGGCGTTCGGGCCCGTAGCTACCGCCTAAGCCGTCGATGGCGAGCTTGGCGTCGCGGCCGTAGATCTCGAGCGAGAAAAGATTTTTCCACTCCGAGCAACTGGCGTGGAGCCATGCGGTTTGGCCGGTCGGCGTGCGCAGGCTGAGGAAGGCATTGTCGTCGACTTTCATATCCCAGAATGAGGTGGTGGCGTGACCCTCGACCGTTGCGAAATCACCTAGGAACCAACCGGCGAGATCGATCAAGTGCACGCCTTGGTCGATGAGTTCGCCGCCGCCGGAGAGCGCGGGATCGGCCCTCCATTCACGGTCGTAGCCTTTGCGACCCCCGTGGCCGTAGCGGGCGCGGAGGAACATGAGCGGCCCGAGGGCGCCGGACTCTAAAAGCGCGCGGGCCTTTTGGAGGGCGGGATGGAAGCGGTGATTGTAGCCGATCCGAACACGGGCGCCGGTCTTGGCGGCGGCAGCTTGGATCGTGCGGAGTTGTCCAGCATTGAGTGCCCCTGGTTTTTCCACAAGCACGTGTTTGCCGGCTTTGACGGCGGCGAGCGCAATCGGGGCGAGGGCGGCGTTCAGCGTGGCCACAATGACCGCATCAATGGCGGGATCAGCGAGCACCGAAGCGTAATCAACGGAGGGGGTGCAACCGGGTACCAATTGGGCGAGGCTGGCGGCGCGGCCGGCATCGAGGTCACAAGTCGTGCGGAGGATAACGCCAGGAATTTTGCGGAGGGCCTCAGCTCGTTTACGGCCGATCAGGCCGCAGCCGATGATGGCAAAGCCAGTGGTACGGGAAGGGGAGGCGTTGGGCGAGGACATTGACGTGTATCAGATTGGGTGGGTGGAGGGTAGTTGTCGAGTCTGGTGGTAGTTGTAAGCTCACCGATCCATCCTGTTTAAGGCTTGTCACTATTCTGGGCGTGGATCTGTCTAAAACCTACACGGCAATTACATGTATTATTATGTCAGCTGAGTTTAAACGGACTAAAAAAACGCATTGGTTTGAAGTATTATCAATAGCGTCTATTATTGGACTCACGCTTTGGTTTTATATTTGGACCGTGTGGCCGGAACCTTCGATTCAAAAGACTATAGGGGGGGACAATAGCTATTATAATTTTCTTATACGTGGGTTTTTAAAGGGTCGGCTGGCCATGGATATTCCGGCGGATCCTTTTTTGGCGACTTTAAAAAACCCTTATGATTTAGCGCAGCGAGCCGGGCATGGTTTGCACGATGCGAGTTACTATAAAGGAAATTACTATCTCTATTTTGGGGTTACGCCTGCATTGGTTTTGTTCTTACCATTTCGATTGCTCACGGGTCTACATCTATCAGAAGGAGCGGCTTCAGTTTTTTTTGCGGGTTTAGGCCTGCTAGGCATGTTTAGCTTATTAATGGCTATAAGGCTTAGATATTTTGCTAAGTCGCCGAGTTGGGTCTTTGTGGGAGCATTATTGGGATTGGGGTTGGCTAATATGATGCCTGCCCTTTTGCGCCGAGCTAGTTTTTGGGAGGTTCCAATCACTGCTGGACATGCATGCGCAATAATTGGATTGGCGGCAATTTACCGAGCGGTTCATTCCTCCTCGCGGAGTTTTTGGTTGGCTGTTGGTAGTCTTAGTCTGGGTGCGGCGGTGGGTGCACGACCGGTTTATCTCCTTGGCTGCGCGGCCTTGTTAGTGCCGCTTTTGTTTTGGTCCAGACTCGATCACTTGCGCAGAAGGCCTTGGCTTACTGCCATATTGGCGGCGGTTGGCCCGGCAGCTTTGGTTGGATTTGGTTTGGCTATGTATAATTGGGCTCGTTTTGATAGTCCGTTTCAATTCGGTCAGAATTATCAGATGTCGGCCGACGGCGTTAACCCAGTTTTTTTCAGTTTAAGTTATCTGTGGTATGGGGTGAAACTTTATTGGCTAGAACCGGCAGGATGGAGCCCGTTTTTTCCATTTGTGACAGTTATCTCGCCTCCGCCGGCGCCTATTGGTCAATTAGGCGTTGAGAACCCTTACGGTATTCTGTCAAACATACCTTATGTCGTTTTAATCTGTGGCCTATGGTGTTTAGTCGGGCGCGCAAGTTCAATGCGGAAGGAAGTGAGACGGTTAGCTATTTGGATTGTTTCGGCCTTGGTGTTGACGGGCGCTACTATGATTACGGTAATGTCGTTTGGCGGTATCACCAACCGGTATATGGTGGATTTTTTACCTGTGATTATATTGCTCGCAAGCTGCGGCTGGCTGGCTGTGACAAGTCTCCCGTGGTTCGCTGGGCTTCGAGGATTAATCCTTGGCTTTTTTGCCGTGGGTTTGCTGCTCTATTCGGCTTTTTTTAACATCATGGTTAGTATGCAACATAATCGATTGCTGCGTGTTAACCATCCAGAAGCATATGCACGAGTAGCGCATCTAGCCAACTATGTCTCTTTTATTTATGATCGTTGGGCTGGGATTCATTATGGGCCGATTGAAATGCGGGTTGTGTTTCCGACGGGGGTGGCCGGCCATATCCAGCCCCTAGTTGTAACCGGTAGAACCTTTCTATCTGATTACCTATTTGTGCATTACTTATCAAATGATAAGCTGCGATTCGGTTATGAGCATACTAGCTACGGTGGATCAACAGGTGACGCAGTGAAGGTTGTTCCTGGTCAAATTTATACGTTGGTGATCGACTTTGGGTCTTTGTATCCGCCTGCGGCCCACCCGTATTTTTCTAACATGCCAATAGCGCAGGCACGTATGAGGCAGCGTAGTATTCGAGTAACGCTTGATGGGGTAGAGGTTTTACATAAATACGCTGAACTTTATGATGCCGTCTCGCGACTGCCGGATATAGGGCAATCGGCTGATCGGGTTGCTTTTAAAGAACCATTCACCGGTGAGATTAAGGGTTGGCGGGTATTGCCTGAGGCTGCACCTGTAATCCGTGCTGATCAATTTGGTCCTTTGTTAATTACGGCGCAGTTCCCAGCCTTCACGGGGGTTCGCAGCGAGCCGTTGGTGTCCTCGGGTGAAAAAGGCAAAGGCGATTTGCTCTATGTGAAGTATTTAGCTGCTGACTCTGTCGTGTTTGGTTATGATCATTGGGGGGTGGGTGAGTTTGAAACACCCCCTCTTAGCGTGAATCCTCTTTCTGCTCAATTGATTGGTGTAGATTATGGCGCCCTCTACGAGCCTGGTTTAGGCAAGGGCCGAAATCGTATAATTGTCCGACTGAACGGGCAGGTCGTTGTAAACCACGGTGCGGCATTTCACGAGTGTTTGCCAAATACGGTTCAGGTCGGAGCCAATTTGATTGGGGCATCGACGGCAGATCCTGTTTTCACCGGTGTAATCCTGCAGCAAGAGCGTGAAAAGCCCGTTCAAATCAATGAGTTTGGCCCTATTTCAATTAAGGCGAAATTACCGGTATTTAATGGGGTGAAGAGTGAACCTATAGTATCCTCCGGCGAATCGGGTAAGGGCGATTTGATTTATGTTAAATACTTGGATGCAAACACAATAGTGTTTGGCTATGATCATTGGGGGGTGGGTGGTTTTGAAACCCAACCGTTGCATATCGATGGCGCTGCGGTTCAGATTATAGGAGTCGATTATGGCGCGTTATACCCACGGGGTACAAGTCAGGCTCATGATCGGGTTGTTTTACGTTTAAATGGCCAAGTCGTAGCCGATAAGGCAGCACAATATCATATTTGTGAGCCTGATACGGTGGTAGTTGGGGCCAATCTCATTGGCGCTTCTACGTCCTCGTCTGCCTTCAGCGGGGTGGTAATAGGGCACGAGCGGGAGATTGCGCCTAGTGTTCCTTAAGTGGACGGGGGTTTAAAAACGTTTTTATCGCTATATGGCTTGGGATTCGGCCGTGCTAACGATTATTGATTCAAGACATCGACGCGTCTTATTCTGAAATTTATAGTTTATAAATTTAACTTTTATTTATGATATTTAAGCAAAAGGGTCTGTTTGGGCGTGATATTGATTTTCGGGATATTTGCTTGTCACGCTTATCAGAAATGCTCGTTGGCGGACTGGTTTGGTTTGGCATGAATGAATTAACTTCTTTGCAGTTAAATCATGCGGAATGGTTCGGGGTGTTACTAGCTTGGTTCATAATATGGTGTATAGGCACTTGGATCAGAGCCATATCGGGCCGCTGGTACTGGCTGGGAAATGTGGTGCCTTGGTTAGTTAACGGCGCTTTACTATACACCATCAATTCGGCGCTTTCGCACCGCTTAAGCTACGGCCAGCAGATCTATGCAATCGTTATAATGAATAGTGCCGCTTTGGCGTGGCGTTTTTGGTTGGGGTGGCGTGTTCGGTGCGGGGCTGAGCCAGTGGCCGAACCGCTGCGGGTGTTGTTAGTTGCGGCATTACCTTTGTTCGCACTCGCTCCGTTTTTTTCTGATCAGCTCATGGGGGGCACGGATGCTCGCTGGTACGCGTATATGCTACGCGACTATATCGACCAACTACGTACAGGGGTATTCCCAGTATTTATTGGGCAGGGGGAGTTTGCGTGGAATGGAGGCGTGCATCTTTTTCGCTCTGCGCCGTTTTATATGAGCCTAGCCGGTCTATGCGATCAGCTAACCATGAGGTCACTTAATGCGTTAGCTTTGCAGCATCTAACCGTACTTTCTACGGGGCTATTGGGGGCCCTCGGGTTTTATGCAGCGGCCAGTGCGTTGTTGCCGGCGCGCCGTTGGCTGGCTGCCATCTTTGCTGCTTTGTATGTAACTACACCGGCATGGCTTGGAGTTCTTTATTGCTCTGACGCCTATATGACATACATGGCCCTGGCCGTTTTGCCTGCTTTACTTTATGGTAATGCGAAGTCGCTCCTATCCGAAGACGGTAGTGGCTATGACTGGCTCTCTCTTGGTTTGGGCTTGGTGTGGATGTGTCATCCACCCATGGCGATGATCGCCACACTGGCTACAGTTTTACTGCAGGGTGGGTCTTTAATTTTTGGACGAGTCCCTGTCATTCGTTGGCGGAACGGGCTTATTGGAGTTTTAGTTTTTTTCGGTCTTGTAGCGTATTATTTCATCGGGATGGGTGAATTGCCCAATGCTCCTGGTTTCGGCCGACAGGATATCCTCCAAATCGCAGGGTTTTTGGTTGCCCTAACCGGCTTGAGTAATGCGCTGGTGTTGGCTCGGAGTCGTTGGTGGTTTTTGGCTGTCCTCGTAGGTGCAGGGTTGGCTTCGCAAGGAAGCCCTCCTTGGACTTGGTGGATCTTGGCTATGTCTATGATTTTGGGTTTACTCGTGGCGCTGCAGCGCTGGCGACGTTGGGTTTTTTCAGGCGACCTCGCCTGCGTAATTATGTTCGGCGCTCTCCTTGCCGGCGCGGCCATTGTACAAGGTTTCATTGGTGCCGAGTACCCAACACGTAATTTATCGACGCTTACAGGCCTGAGTATAAACCACTCGCATGCTCTGGATTTTTTTCGGCCAGTGAGGGCCGATCTTTCGAACGAGGGAAATTTTCAGCCCGGGCCGGGATCTTGGTTAGCATTGCTGGTGCTGGCTTGGGCTTTTTTCAGACGTGGAGCCGTGGCGGTTAAATTGTTTTTTATTGTCGGAATACTGCCGTTTTTCGCATTGGTGCGCATTCCATTGCTCAGCGACTTTCTCTTAAGCTATGTGCCGAATGGGTTGGTTCCGATCATAAGTTTTACGATGCCGATTCGAATTTTGCCGATGATGTCCGCTTTTTTGTTGATGGGCGGGGTGGTTTATTTCGCAGCTTTGCCCGCAGGCCACTCAAACGCGTTGCGTCACCGCTTATTGCTCGGGTTATTTGCGGCTACTTTGGCGCTAGGTATTTGGCAGGTAAAATTTTATATTAGTCGAGGTGGGGCTATAACAAATTCACGCACGCGCTCGGAGGATCAATTTCGGCCAGAGAATTTTTTACTAGAGCGATTCTCCTATGATCTATTGCCACACCCAGAGTATTTATCCCACGGAGTCACAGATCCTTGGTTGCAGGCTCGAATTCTAGACTCCCATGAACAGGTGGTTATTGGGCCAGATGAAACGGCGCGGTTGATGGAAAAGACCCACGTGGAAAAAGTGCGGCTTACCGCCAAGCAAGATGCCAGTTATCCCGCGTGGATTCATTTGGCTCCCGATATTGTAATCAAGCCCGGCGAGCGAATTTTACTGCGTTTTGAATTCGATCCAAAAATCAACTACGCCGGTTGGCTAATCTGGACGGCGGTTCATGGCTATCGGGAATATCATTTGCCGCAGTCAGGATTAGCGTTGGGGTTTGGCACCCAGACTTTGAATTCACGGGTGATCTCTTTGTGCAATTCTACGGATCAGCCGGCAATATATCATCTGAGTATGTCAAAAGAGAGTGGTAACAGCGTTTCAGGGGAAAATGGGTTTTTTGCTGACGTGGCTCAGTCTCACTATGATCCCGCCGAGGCTCAGATACGGGTGGATTCGCTGCAGCCGTATCGGGTCACAACCAATCTGCCTCACTCTGGCTGGATTGAAACATCGCGCGTTTGGTTACCAGGTTACGCAGCGTTTTTAGACGGGCAGAGGATTGAAGTCAGGGCCTCTCAGCGAGGTCTACTCATGGTCGCAGTTCAATCTGGAACACATCAATTAGAGCTGCGCTACGTGGGCACCACAAAACTTTGGATCGCTCTCTGGGTCAGTGGTCTAACCATGCTGTTTTGGGTTATATGGCGGGCATGGATTCGGCGAGCACGGCTCCAGTCTGTCAGCTTATGACCTCTTCCGGTTTTCAGCGCTTGGCATGCGCTGAGGCTTAGGCATTGCGGAGGGCTACGTATTTACTTTCTGGACCTATCTGACACAAGACTATGAGCACACTCTTAATCGGCTCTTTATGAATGGTCCTACAGCCGTTTTATCGTATCGGTCCCAAAGTATTCCGCTGATCTGTGCCTCACTTGCGGGCGAACTTGCGGTGGCTGCGCTGGTGTGGTTCGGTCTGCATGAATTAGCTCACCTTCGTTTGTTGGCCTTAGAAGCCGTTGGCGTGCTCTTGGGTTGGTTTGCGATCTGGTTTTTAGCAGCCATCGGGCATAGGCGTCGGTCCGCTTGGGGCTGGATTTGGAGTCTGTTTGAATGGCTGGCTCCTGGGATGATATTAGCGCTTTCAAATGGTCATTTGTCTCATCCCCTCTCGTTAGGTCAGCAGCTTTACTCCATGCTGGCTTTAGGTGTCGCGGTTTCGGCTTGGCGGAGTTTCTGGTTGTGGCGCGGCTCTAGCCGCACCGAACCGATCGCTGAACCTTTACGTGTGCTTATGGTGGGCTTCGCCGCGTTGGGGGTTTTATGCCCTTTTTTTACCGATCGGTTAATCGGCGGCACAGACGCGCGCTGGTATGCGACAATGTTGCATGATTTCTTGTCGCAGCTTCGTGCGGGGGTATTCCCCGTTTTTATCGGTCAGGGCGAATATGCCTGGAATGGGGCAGTGCACCTGTTTCGATCGGCTCCAGTATACATGCATGTGGCGGGGGCTTGGGACTTTCTGACGTGGCGTGCACTCAACGCCCCAGCTTTGCAGCACCTAGCGATTTTAACAGCAGGGTTAGTGGGAGCTTTGAGTTTTTATGCGGCGGCAGCTGCGCTTTTGCCGGCACGGCGTTGGATGGCTGCAGGGTTTGCCGTACTTTATGCGACTGCGTCCGCTTGGCTTGGAGTACTTTACTGGGACGAGGCGATCATGACGTTTATGGGCATGGCGGCGATGCCGGCGGTTTTATATGGCAACGCTCGCAGTCTTTTGGCCGAAAATGGGCGCGGTTATCGGTGGCTGGCGGTGGGACTAGCGCTGGTGTGGATGTGTCATCCACCGATCGCACTATTGGCTACATTGCTGACCGTCTTGTTGCAGGGCGGCTCTTTAATGTGGGGGGAAGTTCCTGCGGCGCGGTGGCGCGGGATGTTGATAGGGGCACTGTGGTTTGCGGGATTGTCGGCTTATTATTTTATGTCGATGAGCGAGGTGCCCCGCGCGGCAGGATCCGCCCGAGCGGATATCCTCCAGTTGGCTGGACTCCTTTTAGTGTTGGCTGGCCTTGGCAATTCTTTGTTGCCCCAACGCAACCGAGGGGGGTGGTTGCTGGCGCTGGTCGGAACCGCCGTCGCGGGACTGGGTCGCTCTCCTTGGTCGTACTGGCTTGGGCTTACTAGCTTTTTGGTTATGCTAACAGTTTTGGTTTTAAGATGGCGTCGTCGCGAAGTGAGTGGTGGTCAGGCGTGTGTGATCGTGTTTGTGTCCGTGGTGATCGCGGCGGGGCTCACTCAAGCTTGGATCGGGCCGAATCATCCCCTGCAAAACTTGGAAACGTTGGGTATTTTACGGAGCAATGCCGCGCATTCGGCTGAATGGTTCAGCCCTGTGCCCGCTAATCTGGGCACTCTAGCGATGTACCAGCCGGGGGCGGGGCTTTGGTTGATGTTCGGGGTGTTGGCGGTGGCTTTTTTTCGGGGGGGCACGCTCGCCGTGAAACTTTTTTTCATCGCGGCGTGTGTGCCGTTTTTTGGTTTGGTTGGGGTGCCGTGGGTGAGCGAATTTTTGGTGGGCTTCGCTCCTGAGGCCATCGCCCGAATCGTTAATTTGCCACTCGTATTACGCTTGACGCCGATTTTTACCTCGACCTTGTCGATGGGTGGAGTGGTGTGGTTGTCGACCGTCGCGCCGGTGGGCCGATGGCGTAGTCGAATCGAAGGTGGCGTGTTATTGGCGTTTGTGGTTTGGGGTCTCGTGCAGGCGGCGCCGCTCATGCGCCGCGGATGGAATGTCGCGTCATCTCGGACGCATACTGAGAATCATTTTCTCACTGAAAATTTTGTGCTCGAGCGTTTTTGTTACGACTTAGTCCAGCCTCCAGCTTACCTCACCTTTGGCCGGGTCGATCCCTGGTTGCAGGCTAGGGTGCTCGATGTGAACGAAAATATGGTCATCGGGCCGGATGAAACGGCTCGCATGATGGAGCGCGCGGGGTCGCAGCGGTTGCGACTGACCGCGCGGGACTTGGCTAGTAACCCGGTCTGGGCGATTCTTGCGCCGGATCTCACAATTGGTTCAAAAGAGCGGCTGATGCTGCGCTTTGAATTTCAACCTCGGGTAAACTACGCGGGTTGGTTGATTTGGAGCTCAACCCACGGGTATCGCGAATACCACTTGCCTGATGCGGGTTTGGCTTTGGCGTTTGGCACGGAAGCTCCAAACTCCCGCGTGGTCGTGCTGGGTAATTCAGGCGATACTCCAGAAACCTATCACCTCACCTATTCCCGGCAGGCGGGTAACTCGGTCGGGGGTAACGATGACCTTTTTGCTAATGTCATCGTGTCGCGTTATCAACCCGAACTGGCCTCGATCCGGGTCGACGAGCTAATGCCCCTTTACCGGGTGGTCGCCACGCTCCCGGCTGCGGGTTGGATTGAAACCTCTCGCGTTTGGTTGCCCGGTTATCGGGCAACACTTGACGGGAAATTAGTGGAATTGCGCCGTTCGCATCGCGGTTTGGTGATGGCGGCGGCGGGAACGGGACTCCACCGGTTAGAAATGCGCTATACCGGAACGACGACGCTATGGATCGCATTGATTGTTAGTATATTAACATGGATTAGCGGCGGAATGTGGGCGCTTTGGCGATGGCTCAGACCAAAACCGGAGCTGGGCACATAATGAGCGCCAGCGTGTTTCGACGCTTGGCTCCCTTGTCGGTCAGTCTTTGTTTTACTCCTTCATGGTGAAGCCCGAAATCTTTTGGAAATTAGCGCGGTTTGGCGCTGTAGGAATCGTGGTGATGGGCGTATTCATGGCGCTTAACTGGATTTTGGGCCATGGCTTAAGTGAACAAATCGCATTTCTGTGCGCCTATCCGCCCTCGGTGGCATTGCATTTTTTCTTAAACAAACGATGGACCTTTGAGGACAAACGCACGGCTTCGGCGCGTCAGATCGGGGAATATCTGGTGATGGTCCTTGTGACCTTCGTGATCCAATGGAGCGTATTTACTGCATTGCGAACCTGGTCGACTTGGCCTGGTTGGCTTGCAGCCGGCGCAGCAAACGTCGCTCAAATGGCCGTAAGCTTTGTAATGATGCAGGTGCGCGTTTTTGCGGCAATCACTCGAGTGCCCGCGACTCAGAGGCCTCGCCCTCGTGCCGCGTATGCTGCCGTGGTCGTTATCGTGTTGGCCTGGTACGGATATGTGGGTGTACGCACGAATCCTAGCCTCATTCACGGACAACCAGTAGGACTTTACGACCGTTTGACGGAAGGATTTGTCGCAGGACAAACCCACTTGAAGCTCATACCCGATCCGCGTTTAAAAACGCTCCCTAACCCGTGGGCGGGAGCCCAAGGAATTCCGCGGGCTCACGATGCGACCTATTTCAATGACCGTTATTACGTCTACTTTGGAGCCGCACCGACGGTGGTGTTACTGGTACCATGGCGGGTTTTGACGGGCACGTTTTTGCCTGATGGTGCGGCGACGGGAATATTCTGCACCGTGGGGTTTTTGCTGGCGCTGAGTTTTTATAGTCGCTGCGAGCGGTTATTTTTTTGGGCTTTGGGTCGCGGCTGGATTTTTATTTTTGGGCTGATGATCGGGCTGGGCTCCTTTGTGCAGTTTGAATTACGGAGCAAAGATTTTTATCAAGTGCCGATTGCATGCGCGTTCGCGTGCGGATTGGGGGTGGCTCACGCGTTGCTGACTGCGGCGACGGCGCGAAGCCTAAGGCGACAGGCGGTGGCACTTGCGCTGGCTAGCTTGCTCGGTGGCTTAGCGGTGGGGGCGCGTCCTAATTATTTTTTTGCACTTGGTAGCGTAGCATTCGTGGGTGTTTGGATTTGGTTGCGGCAGGCGCGGACCAACCGCTCACGCTCCCCGTCGGCATGGTGGTTATTGGCGGCAACGGTAGGTCCGGCTTCTTTGATCGGTGCGTCGATCGCGGCGTATAATTATGCGCGGTTTGGTTCACTGTTGGAGTTTGGGTTACGCTATCAGTTTGCGGCCGTGGATATGCGGGAGATTAAACTCTTCGGCCTTGAACGCGTGAGATTGGCGTTCGAGGGCTACGTACTGGCCGGACGGGATTACGGGCGGTATTTTCCATTTATCCGGCAGACCTCGGAGAATATCGGGCTCCTAACCTGGGCTCCCTTTGCGTTAGTAGCTTTGGCGTGGCCGCTCACCTGGCTAACGAAAGCAGGACGTTCTCGGGCTTGGCTTTTAGGCTTGGGAGGCTTGTGGTTGATTGCGCTGCTGAATTTTGGGTCGTTGATGCTTTATTACTACGTTTTTGATCGTTACGTATTGGATTTTCTCCCGGCGATGACGCTGGTTGCGAGCGTGATGGTCTCGGCGTGGTTGGCTCGAACGCAGGGCGCGCAAAAACGAATGGGCGGTGCGGCGTTAGTGGCATTACTCGGGTACACGAGCTTGCATTCGATAGTGCATGGGTTGCCGTCGTCCGATTGGCCCGAGATGCGTTGGGTGGCAGGAATTTTTAATCGCCTCCCTGCTTGGTACGAACGCATGACCGGGGTGGGTTATGGCGCGGTGGACGTGGACGTTGAGTTCGCTAACGGAACAACTGGGGCGCAGGAAGTATTAGTTGCGACCGCGCGTGGTCGTTGCGTTTTGATGGTGCAGTATCTCGGTGAGCGTCGAGCGGAGATTCAATTATTCTCTGGTGAAACGATGGGGCCGGCGAGTGCGCCGTTTGATTTTGAACCTGGTCGCCGCTACCGATTGCGGGTGGACCTTGGTTCGCTTTATCCACCCACCGGACATGCAGTCTATCGAGACAGAGATGACGCCCAGGTTAAGGTTTTACGGCGTCGCGTTGACGTGAGGCTGGATGGGCATGATTTACTGCGATTCGCATCGTCGTTTCCAGATTCGGAGCCAGAAAAAATAGAACTCGGGCGCAACGCGGCCGTGGCTGGCGCAGCTGCTTTTCGGGGGAAACTTACGCTCTTAGGACGGGTAGGTTTACCTGAACCGAAGAACGTGATTGCGCCGGCTGATCGAGCAGGACCGGTCCGGTTACGGGTGCGCTTTCCGGTGTTTCGGGCGCAGGTGGGCCAGCCCTTGATCGCGACGGGTCATGCGGGCGCGGGAGATTTGTTCTATGTTTTCTACGCTGGACCAAACCGTCTACGTTTTGGGCATGATGCATGGAATTTTCCGGGCTTTGAGACCCCTGATTTTTTCTATGACCCGGATGTAGAACACTCCCTGGAGGTGGATATGGGCTCTTTGCACCCTGAAGCTAAGACGGCGGATTTGCACGCTAGTCGCACGCACTTGCGGGTCCGACTGGATGGGCGCGAGCTAGTGAATGTCGCCAGGCCGTTTAATCCGTCACTACCACAAGAGGTATTTATTGGGCACAACGGAATAGGAGCGAGCACCAGTGAGGTGAATTTTTCCGGTAAGCGCTTGGGTTATGAGCGTGTGCCGGCGTGGCCAGAGCCAGCTACAGGTGGGGCACGGTTCTTTACAGTTACTTTGTCAAACCAACGCGTGATAGGTCGCAGCGAACCCTTACTCGTCACGGGTCAAACAGGTGCAGCGGATATTATTTATTTGAAATATACCGATACCAAACACGTGCAAATTGGCTACGACCAATGGGGGCGCGGTGGAAATTTGAGTTTGCCGATCGCGCTGCAAAATGGGCGAGCTTTAGGGATCGAAGTCAGTCTAGGATCGCTTTATGGAGGGGAAATTTTCCCGGTTAACAGTGTGACCGCGGAGGTGCTCAAACACTTGCGCTCAAGTGTGCAAGTGCGCGTGGACGGTCGCGTGGTATTGCGCCAATCGAGTCAGGCTTTTCCTGCGCGGCCGGAGCAAATTCAGGTTGGGCTTAATACGGTCGGGGCTTCGACCTGTGTAGAGGTTTTTTCCGGTAAAATTGAGCGCATTGAATTTTTGGGCGTACCTGAATTACCCTAAATACGAGGTTTGATTTCTGTGGCGTGAAATTAGAACCTGAATTTTCAGCGACGTTTAAATTACGGTCATGCAATCTTCTCCATCCAACTCACCTAATCGTGTAAATCGTCCCGAGTGGACTTTGCGCGTGGCCGTACTTGTCGTGGCGATGATCGTGGCTTGGTTTTATTATTGGACCGTACAATCGGCGGCGGCGGATCTGGAGATCAGCGGACAAAAGCGGGATTATTATAATCTGCTGATTGATGGATTTGAGGCCGGACACCTTTACATGAAGGTGGATCCTGATCCCAAATTGCTTGCGCTGTCACCAGCGGAGCGGCCGGGCGGAGCGCCCTTTTTATTAGATGCGAGCCTGTTTGAGGGGCATTATTACCTCTATTTTGGGGTCACGCCCGTGATGGTTCTGATGCTGCCGTATGCGGTGCTGATGGGGCATGACTTTCCTGAAGCTTTAGCCGCGGTAATCATGATGTTAAGCGGCTTTGGTTTTGCTACCGCGTGGTGGTGGGAAGTACGGCGGCAATTTTTCCCTAGGTTGAGCGCGGGTTGGACTGTTCTTGGCGTGGTGGCGATCGGGCTGTGCACGGCCGCACCTTCGGCGCTTCGGCGTCCGCTGTTTTACGAACTGGCTATCGGTTCGGGATACGCGTTTTCGATGATGGGGTTGTGGGCCGCAAGCCGAGCATGGCGGCGACCTATGCAGAGTTTGTGGTGGTTAGTGGTGGCAGGTATCGCAGTCGGATTAGCGGTGGGTTCTCGGGCTAATTTGGCTCCAGCGGGGTTGTTGATGTTATGTATCAGTGCCGCTGGTTTAGCTTTGCGTGATAGGGCGCGAGTGTGGCGTGGGCGTCGGTTTGCGATCGCCTTGTTGTCCGCGGGAGTGGGGGCAGGCGCGATGGGCACGGGGTTGGCCGCTTATAATTACGCGCGTTTCGGTAGTTTTGCTGAGTTCGGTCACCATCATCAGCTTGGGACCAATCCGAAGCAGATGTTTCGACTAGAAAATCTGAAATACAATCTGACGCTTTATTATTTAAAGCCCCCATCGGTTAATGGTTATTTCCCTTTTGTCGCTCCAGCGGATGAGGGGGCCAAACCTTTGGACTATGTGGGACGCGAGCATGTGCACGGAGAGTGGCCGTGGTTGTTGGTTGTGATACTGGCGACTGTCACGGCAATAGGAGTCTTTGCGAAACGACGTCAGCAACAATCCGATAAATGGATCGGCGTTTGCGCGTTGGCGATTGTGCTCTTTATCGTGAATGCGTCAGTGGTGGCTATGACCGGGGTACGATCGAATCGTTACATGTTGGATTTCCATCCCGCTTTGGTTTTGGCCACCCTCGTCGTTTTAGCGGCAGGCTTGGAGGTTCAGTCCCGGTGGAAGCGTTTGCTCGGTTTTAGCATGGTGGTGCTGATTCCGTCAGCCGCCATTTTTAACGTCTTAGGGAGTTTTCAAGTGCATGGTTTTTTTCAATCCACCTCGCCCGCACTTTATGCTCGGTTAGCAGCTTTCTGTGATGGCTGGGTGTGGCCGCTGTTACGCACGCAATCATCTGCAGTGGGTGATCGTGAAGTCAAAGTTCATTGGCCGACGGGCAACCGTGGCCTCCGGCGTGAACCTTTTTTTGCTACAGGGACGAGGGATTTCCGGGATGGAATTTTTATCGAATTTGATAGCGAAGGTCGGGCACGTTTTGTTTTTCAACACGGCGAATTCGGCGAGTTGATGGGTGATTGGTTTCCAATCCAAGCGGGGGCGCAGGCGACGGTGCGCTTGTCCGGAGCGGTATTGCTGCCCGGGGTGGCACACCCTTGGTATGGGCAGCGTCAAATAGATGAGCGCACCGCACTTAAACGACGCCTGCGCGTGAGCGTGGACGAGATGGTTCGATTTGACCGTGATGTGGTGAGCTACGATTCTTCACCAAATTTACAGGAGTGGGGCCTGTGGCGTCAGACCGATGGTAAAATTGCTATGTTTTCGGGTCAGATCGATGCACCGAAAATGCAAGCTCTGGACGAAACATGGCTGAGCGGGCGTAGAGTGGAGCGGGGTGCAATGCGCTTGAATTTAGTGCTGCCGACGGATCGTTATGGCTTGGTCGAGCCGTTGTTGGCCCAAGGTGGCGAGAAGGGTTTCGATGTGCTGGCGATCCAGTACGTGAGACCTGGTTATGTGCGCTTGTTGCACGATCAACTAGGCGGGGGCGGTCGGTGGTCGCCGGAGTTTGCCGTCGATTATAGTCAGCCCCAGTGGTTGGAGGTAAATTTACCAAAGGCCTCGGACGGGGTACCTTGGGCAGTCTCCTCAATTGACCTAATTAAAGAGCGGCCTGAGTTGATGGTCGTAAATTGGAATGGGCGTGAAGTTTTCCGACCCAGCGTGGCGCCCTTGCCCGCGAACGCCTTGAGTGTTTCACTGGGGGTTAACTGGTGGAACGCGTCTGGGATGCGGGCTTTTTATGCGGGCCACCTAGAGGAATTGCCGCGACTTAGAGCGCTCGGAAATGTGCGATCGGGATTATTAGTCAGTCGTTTGCGCAGCGAAGTGGTTTCGAAAATTGGTCGCGGGGTTTGGTTGCGGTTGGAGCGCGCTGACGGGAAAGTGGCTTCGCTCGTCTGGCAGAAAGTTCAGGAATCAGGTCAAATCCAGATGGGCTGGATGGAGGGCGGGCACTTGAGCTGGATTGCCTCTGTCGAATCCGCAGATCTCGACATAATCTATGCCCTCCTACAGGTCGCGCCTACCAGTGCTGGATCAGCGGGTCGTGCTCCGACCTGGCTTGAACTAGAGGTGCGTAACAAAGGAGTCTTTGCGAAAAAATCGGAATTTTTCGATGGCCAGACGATCTCGGCTTGGAGTTTAGAAAAAAATGAATGGGAGGGGTCCGCCCTTGGGGTAGCGGATCCGGTTAAGACGCCGGTAACCTTGGGGTTACCTGGTCGTTTGCGTCTCAGGTTTCAACTGCCGGCCGGAGGTTATGCAGGCAGCGATCCTTTGCTTTCGGCCGGCCGGGCGGGTGCGGCGGATTCGATTTTTCTACGTGGTGATGGTAAAGGGAGCTATGTGGTGGGTTTGGACCACTGGGGGTTTGGCGCTGTGGAAGCGGCGCCGGTCGCGCTAGCGCCGGAGCAGGTGCATACGCTGGTGGTCGAGTTGGCTAATCTAGGGAAGCTCGGTGAGCTACCTGCGCGGCGGGCGCGCTTGTTGCTCGACGGTAAGGTGATCTTGGATCAGCCGCAGCCCTTATATCCGGTCGAACCTAATGAGATCGCTTTTGGGCTTAATCCGTACGGGATGTCGACGAGTAACGCGCGGTTTCGTGGCGAGATCGTATCCGTGCACGCTCAGGCTGTGGCTGATGATACGCGTTAAGCTCGATCACGCCCCAAAAACTTGGCCGCGCTCCTCGGGGACGATACGTCGCAGCGTGTAAATATCAGATTTGGCGAGCATTATGGTGTGCCTATCGAGTGTGCTCCATGGGTCCCATGGGGCGGCGAGGAGGCGGCCGCTGATACCATCGGAGGCGGGCGAGAGGAGCCATTCGACCAGGCCTAGCGCTTTTTCAATCGAGGCCCCGCCAGAGCTTTTTTGTTTTTGGGCAGCGGCGTACTCGGCGGCACCGGCCACCGTGGGTCCGAGGGCAAGCACTTCATCGGTGAGCCGAGTGTTGATGGCCCCGGGGGCAATGGAGTTCAGGTCAATCGGTTGGTCGCGAAGTTCTTCGGCGAGGGTTTCAATCAGACGCACTACGCCGGTCTTGGCTACGCCGTAGGCGGAGAAATTGACTCGGGGTTTGGTGGCGCCTCCTCCGGAGAAAGCAATCACTTTGGCCCGCCGCGGAGCGCGGGTGAGCAGCTGATGGAAGGCGCGGAAGGGATAAAAGGTGCCGTCGAGGTTGGAGCGTACCGTGGAGCTCCACCGGACTGGGTCGGCGGTAATGGCAGGGCCAACTTCACCTTGGATGCCGGCGCAGCAAATGAGGCCATCAGCGTGAGGCCATGCGCCGCTAATGGCTTTGGCAGCGAGTTGGACTTGGGCCCAATCGGCGACGTCGCAGCGAGTGGTGAGGAACGCTCCGGGGTGCTGGGCGGCAAAATCGGTTTGGTCTGAGCGCGCCAGTCCCCACACGTGGTGGCCTCGCTCAAGGAGGTGAGTCGCGAGGGCGCGGCCGATGCCGGTGCTGGAGCCAGTGAGAACGAGGTTCATGAGGGGGATTTTTCGCGCGGGAGCAATTTTGCCACTAGGGCGCGTAATTCGATGCTTAGAAAGAGGGCAACCGCTGCGCCCAAGAGCATGCCCCAGAGTAACGAGGATGTGGACGGGACAGGGATGTTGAGCACCCGGCCGTGTAGATAGTAATTGTATTCGCGGATGATGGGCTGATGCAGAAGGAAAATTTCAAGGGAATGATTCCCTAAAAAGGTGAGGGCACTTGAGATCGGAGATTGAATGTGCGTGGGCACGAATCGTTTCCAGAGATTTGTATAGCCCGACATCAATGCTAAGGCTGCAAGCGGTGAAAAGAAAATGAAGCCCTGCATATAGGGCATATAGGCAAACATCACAAGTCCACCAAAGAGGGGCCAATCGAGTTTTACCGAAATGCGACCGTCGCATAGCAACCGACCCAGAATCAAACCAGCAAAAAATCCCGGAACGCGTAGCCCAAGATGGCCGAAGCTACCGGCTTGACCGGTAAAAAACATCGCAGAAGCGAAAATCCATGAAAAAGCCCCGCCCGCAAAAATCAGTCGTCCGAGATCCTCCCTCCAATGACGCACCACGCAAAAAATCAGATACAGCGTAATGATGAGCGTGATGAACCAAAAAGAATCATTAATACTCATGGCGTTCATATCGCCGAACCAGCCATGGATGCCCAAATAGTGGAGCACAACATTTACTCCGGAGTAATTTTTTTGTAGAAAATAGCTGTTTAGAGCCCAGAATAACGTGAGCACAATCCAGTAGGCGGGCATGATGCGTATGAGGCGCCGACGTAAGAAGGCGCCGGACGTTTCCGTCCTCTGGCTCAAGGCTAACCCGACACCGCTCAAGATTACAAAAATATCTACTCCTAAATCACCGTGTAGCAGATTTTGCCAAACGAGCACACCGCCAGCATGATAGAGGACTATGAGCAAAATCGCTAGGCCCTTAAGCTCATCGAGAACGGGTAACCTTCCACCGAGCTTAGTGGGTAATTCAATTTTGAGTTCAGTCATCGTGGGGTATTAGACTGGTGCTGAATTAAACGGTCGGACTTAGTATTTTACCCGTTCGACCGCGTAGGCGCGCAGCAGGCCAGGCGCTTCGCCTCGGGCTTCAGGTGAGTGGTCCATGATGAAGTAGGAATCAATGCGCGGATACTTGCGTTCCGCCTCATTGAGGAAGACCAATTCGAAGCTGATCGACGTGCCGTGGCGGCTTTCGTCGCGACGCACCGAAACGAGTTTGAACCGCTCGCCCGTACGGACCACATCAATGATGCGCCCCGTTGGATGCGAGGCATCGAGGTGCTTGGGATCTACATCTGCGGGAAGCGAAGATACGACGGCGTGGTCGCCTACGTAGGGCCAACTCGATGGGCGGTCATCGAGTTTGAAAAGGTAGCAATCGCGCTGGAAGATATACTCGCGGCCGGGTAGAGCGTTGTAAGCCGTGAGGCCGTTGACGTAGCTGATTTTGACGCCTTGACGTTGCCAATAAACAAACCCGGCTAGCAACGCGGCGAGGATAACGGCGATAATCCATTTCATGTGCGAAATCAGACAAAACTTGGCGTGAATGGCGAAGGTTTTCCGATTCCATGATAGGGATAACTTAGCGGAGGGTGTGGATCGGCCTGCCCTTGCGGTATCGTGTTAGGAGTTAAAAAAAGCGTGCTATTAAAATGGAGATTTAGCGCTGAATTTGTTGAGCTAGGTTCCTAGTTATGAATCTAGAGCCCTCTACACCGAGCTTAACCCAAACCCAGCGCGAACGACATTGGGTGCGATGGAGCATCCTGTTGGTCGTTGGGCTGCATCTTTTTTCGTCCTGGTGGGCTACGACGCAGTGGTTCGATCAACGTCCCGATGCCTATAATTTGGTGACGGCGGCGTGGACTAGGGGACAGTTGGCTTTGCCGATCGAGCCGCATCCGGAGCTACTCAAATTGGAGAACCCCTACGACCCTTTGCAGAACGCGCCCTACCGCGTGCACGACGCTTCTTTTTACAAAGGCAAATACTACATGTATTTTGGGGCTGGTCCGGTTGGGCTGCTGCTCAATCCATGGCGCGTATTGACGGGCTATTACCTGACGCAGGCTCTGGCTACGGGGCTGTTTGCTAGTATTTGTTTTCTCTCCGCGACCGGATTGTTGTTACGACTGCGCCGGAGGTATTGGCCCTCAGCGAGCACTGGGTCGGTTGTGGGCGGGATTTTGGTCATGGGTCTGGGCGGCGCCGGCCTGCAACTGGCGCAGAGCGCCGATTTTTATCCTGTACCCATCGCCTGTGCTGCGGCTTGCGGGATGGTGGGCTTATATTCCTTGGTCAGGGCCTTAGCCATAAACGGCCTATCGACCCTGTGGTTGACGCTGGCTAGTCTCGCTTGGGGCGCAGCTTTGGCGGCTCGACCCAATTCCATCCTCGCGGCCGCGGTGCTCGCGGTGCCACTCTGCTTGATATTTAATCAAGTGCGTGCGCGTCGAATCTCGATTATGCGCAGTGGTGTACAAATGGTCGCGGTGATCTTACCCGTGGTTACGATTGGGCTGGCGCTACTTTGGTACAACTGGCGGCGATTTGATTCACCGTTTGAATTTGGGATGAAGTACCAACTCGCGGGAGAAATTTTCACCCAAAAGCAGTTCCTCTCCTTAGAAAATTTCGTGGTTCATTTCTACGATTACCTCCTTTCTCCAGCTTCATGGTCGCGGTATTTCCCCTTTTTTCAGCCAGCGACGGCGCAGCCTTACGGGGTCCTGCTCGTGATGCCCGTGCTATGGCTTACGGCAGCGGTGCCTGCGGCCCTGCGGGTCGCGATACGGCCGATCGAGGCGATTTGGGTCGTTCGCTTGCTGATTTTTTCCGCGGCTGGGGCTACTGCGATGGTTTTTTTATTTTTCGGTGTAACCCATCGCTATTACGGTGATTTCCTCCCATTTTTACTGTTGTTGGCCTGCGTGGGTTTAATCGGACTCGACGTTAGTTTTTCTACTGCCCGAGGCAGATTTTTATGGAGAGGTGCCGCAGTTTTGGCGGTGGTCTTCAGCATCGGGATCAATCTTTTGGTGTGCGCGCAGAAAGCGGATCCCGTGAAGATCCGGGGTTTGGAGCACGCCTTAAATCAGCCGGCATATCTTTTGGAAAAATTCACTGGGCGCCAGGTCGGGTCAGTCGCTTTTCTGGTACAATTCCCTGAGGGACAAATTGAGCATCCGGAGCCTTTGCTGACGACGGGTAGCCGTTTTACGGGCGGCGATATTCTCATGATCCGTTATCGGGGAGAGCGGCAGGCGCAGTTAAGTTTTTTTCATCTCGGTTTAGGCGGTCCCTCGAGTGCTCTGTTTACGTATGAGCCGGGGAGGACGTACCGGATGGAGATCGCTGCGGGAGGTTTGTATCCGGAGGACATGCACCCTATTTATCAGGATTGGCCGGTGGTGGATCGTGAGCGGCGCAAGCGAGAATTACGGGTGAGTTTGGATGATAAAATTATTTTCCAGGTAGATGTACCCTTTTATCCAGCCCGACCCGGCGAGGAACAAGTGGGGCGAAATTCGCTAGCTCCCGATGTTACCTTGCCGCGTTTCGCGGGGGTGATCCGTGAGGTCAAGCGTTTGGCCTTGAAGCGGCCAGAACGCCTGCTGGCCTCGGCGAGTCTGCAAGGACCTCTGCGGATTCGTCTGCGTTTTCCCCCAGACCGTACGGGCTTAGCGGAACCGTTGATTTCTACCGGACGCCGCGGCGCGGGTGATCTACTTTCGGTCAATTACCTAGAGGGCGGTCGCGTAAGTTTCGGGTTCGATCACTCAGGTTTGGCTAATTTTAAGACTGAACCGGTCGCTATCGATTTTAATATTACGCATACGCTGGAGGTGGTCCTTGGTGGCCTCTTGGGCGAAGCCAATGATACTTCAGCCAAGGAAGCGAAAAAAAATGTACGGCCTTTCGTGCTCAAATTGGACGGTCAACTCCTCGCTGATACGACAACGCAGTTTCAGCCTGTAGGCGAAGGGGAGGCTGTGCTGGGTTTCAACAGTGTCGGCGTCGCTACGGTGCAGGGCTTATTTTTCGGCCAAATTGTCGGTTTTGAGCGTGCTGATAGTCCCGCGCCCAAGCCCGCAGAAATACCGCCCGGAGCGTTGGCTTTAACGGTTTTTTTTCCCGCTAATCTGATCACAGCGGTCGAGCCTCTGGTGAGCTCAGGTGTAACGGGGGCCGGGGATCTCATGTATGTGCGTTATGTGGACGCCCGGCGGGTTGCGTTTGGCTTCGATCATTGGGGGGTGGGTGGCGCTGAGAGCGAGCCTGTGGCGATTGATTATGACGCCATTCACCGGCTGGAAATCACGCTGGGTTCTTTGTACGGACCGGAGGTATCACTGAGCGATCCTCGCCGAAAACAAGTACGGGTGCGGTTGGATGGGAAAATCGTTTTTTCCGCAGAATCGCCCTGTCACCCGACGGCGAGAAACGCAGTTAAGCTGGGGGAAAACGAAATCGGTGGAACATACAATCGTACCGAGTTCACAGGGAAAATCCTCAAGTGGAGTGTTATCTCCGAAAATGATCGGATCGACTGGAGATAAACCCACTCGCACGAGACGTTCGTTCTCGTGTGCTCGTTTCTATAAGCGAATTCGAATCTTCGTCCGAGGCTCACGGTGTTACCGTGCAGACTGAAAAAATCCCTCACTCGTAAGAGGTAAACGAGTGAGTGAAATGTGCAGTATCGCTGCCGGCTCAGTGGCGGCTCTCGTAAACCCAGCGGTTGGCTTCGAGCCAGCGGAGGGTGCGAATGATGCCTTGCTCAATGGTGAGTTTAGCTTTCCAGCCGGTGGACTGAATTTTTTTTGTGTCGAGGAAGATGAAGGGGTTATCGCCGATCCAGCCTTTGTTGCCGCCGGTGTGTTCGATCTTGGGGGTCACGCCGAGGGCGGCGCAGATGTAACCGATGCTTTGGTTGACCTGTACGTATTCGGGGGTGCCGAGATTGTAGATCTGCGTGTGGTGCTTGGCGTCGCGGGCAGTGTGTTGGCGGGTGACGTGGAGGATGGCGTCGACGCAGTCCTGCACGTAAAGGTAGCTCTTGCGTTGAGTGCCGTCGCCGAGGACGCGAAGATGTCTAGGATGCTCGAGGAGTTGTTTATAAAAATCGAAAACGTGGCCGTGCGTGTAACGCTCGCCTAGAATGGAGACGAAGCGGAAGATGTAGGCCTCGTCGATCTGGCCGCCTTCGGCGTAGGCCGAGATGAGCCCCTCACCGGCGACTTTGCTTGCGCCGTAGAGCGAGGTTTGAATAGGGAAAAGGTCGGTCTCGGGCGTCGGGCGCTCGGGGGTGACGAGGGCTTCGCCGTAAGTGGAGCCGGTCGAGGAGAAGCCGATGCGTTTCACGCCGTTGGCGCGCATGGCTTCTAGGACGTTGAAGGTGGCGATGGTATTTTGTTCGAGGTCTTTGCGGGGGTGTTGCCAGCCGTCTTTGATGTCAGCGTTTGCCGCCAGATGCAGGACGAAGTCAGCGCCCTTCATGGCGGCGGTGAGGGCGGGTAAGTCGAGATTATCACCGCGGATGAGACGAAATTTCGGGTGCTTTTTGGCGCCGTCGAGGAAGCGTTCTTGGCCAGTGGAGAGGTTATCCCAGCCCGTAACGGATGCGCCATCCGCGAGGAGACGGTCGGCAAGATTGGAGCCAATGAAACCGGCTACGCCGGTGATGAAGACGTGATTAAGCGACATGGAAAAACGTGGTAAATTAAACGGAGAGCGGTGTTGGGCGGGGTTTCAAGGCAAGGCCTATGCAGAGATTGCAAAACACGAAGGGTACGCGGAGAGGGAAGAAGCTACGGGCTTCGATCGTGAAATACGGATCGAGTTCGGCTAAAATCTCGTGCGGAAGATTGATGTGTTCGCGGCCGATGAATTCTGAGTAGGGAGCGTCAAAATGGTGGTTCCATACGCGCTGCGCTGAGAGTCGGCGCGCCAAGCCGTAGGCCGGGCTACCTTCTGTGGGGATCACGATGAGCAGTTGGCCGCGATCTTTGTGGAGGAGGCGGTAAGCTTCACGAATTGTGGCGGGCAGATTAGGGAGGTGTTCGAAGACGTGGACGGCGATGAAGCGATCAAAGAAACCGTCGGCAAAGGCGAAGGGTTGTTGGCAATCGCCAACCACGGTTTGTACGCGCGGGAAAACACGCCGGATATCAGCGGCCATGTTTTCTCGAAATTCGTTCGCGTAGTAATGGGTTTCTTGATCGGGCGTGAGCTTCTCGTAGTGGATATGCTCGCCGAGCCCAGCGCCAACTTCGAGGGTAGTCTTGAAACCGGGGCGGGAGTATTTGACCGGGAAAGAGTGGTTGAAGTGTTCGATCATCCCGTAGCGCGGCCGGCCGGCGAGTTCAACGTGCCACAGTTTCATGAACTGGTCGCTGCGTTGTTGTTGCTCGGGCGTAAGGACCGGGAGGACTTTGGGCCACTTGGCGGTTTGCATAGGAAATGAGGAAAAGGAAAAAAATGAGCTCTGCGAGTCGCAACCGTCGAGACTCAATCGTTCAAAGGCATTTTGGCCAAAATCTGCCGCTGGAGGTTGCTGCAACCATTCCGATTAGGCTGCCCAGGGATAGCCAATAAAGCACCTTCAAACCGACTGGGGGCTGATACCTTAGCTCTACCCGGGAGCTTCCTGCGGGCACTGCGATACTGATGAGCCCCTCGCTTGATTTTTTGATCGCCACGTTCTGGCCGTCGACCTGTGCGACGTAGCCGGTTTGATACATTCGGGGAGTCTCAAGCCAAGCCGGTTCAGAGGCCTGCACGCGGGCTTGGTAGGGAATCCAATTTTCGACCCGTGCGGGTAGCATAGCTGGATCATATTCTATCCAATGTACGGCTTCAAACGGTGAGGCGGTTGCTGAGGTTAAGCTAGGGTTTTGGTCGAAAAAATAACGGAGTTCTACGTTCTGAGGCGAGGAGGTGTGATTGGATACGGCGAGTAGACGGGAGTGTTGCCCGCCATAACCAAAAGAGGCGGTTTCGCCGTATTCGGGTAAGGCATACTGGCTAAGGCTAGTGGGGCTCTTAATTTGTAGTAACCCATGCGGTGCCTCGCGAAAATCAACCGCAAGGAGGTAATGATGTCCGGGCAGTAAACGCAGTGGGCTCGAGAGTAAAAGAACCGCATTGGCGGTTCCTGGCTCTGGCGCGAAGCTGAAGGTGCCGAGCACTTTGCCTCGGGCTGCAGCGGAAAAATTATCCGCTAACGGCGTGCCGTCACTGGCCCGAAAAAGTCGCTGTTCTAATGCGGGTTCAGTCACACCATGGGTAAAATAGGCCGGTAAACGTGGAAACACGAGGTAGGCAAAACGTGTGATTTGGACGTTTTCGGGTAGCATCGCTTCCATTCCGCTTTCTGGCGGGCGCAAGCTGCGATGGGAGCCTTCAGCGAATTTAGTGGCCTCGAGCATTGACCATAGGATGCCTCCGATGAACAGGATACTGATCAAGCGTGAGGATCGCCGCGATTGGGGGTGGGGTTGGGTCTCGCTCCAGATTTTAAATACCGCAGCGAGCCCGAAAATGATGAATCCGGACTGGATCAGGTAGAGCCGATTCATAACCCAATTGCCGGTGGTGTTTCGGACGAAGGCGGGCACCCCGCTCCAAAGTAGTGTGGATAAAGCTGCGGGTGTATTTAAAAGCACAGCTAAGAGCGCCGCGGATAGCCACATTGCCATGGTATCCATTGCGCGCCTGCGCCAGGTAAACACCAGGCCTATGGCCAATCCTAACCAGAGGGTATAACCCAACTGGAAGTCACCCAAAGCACGGCCGTTTTCACTTAATGGTAAAAAAACCAACGGTCTTACCTCAGCTAAAAAATGGGCTATGGTGCTGGCGTAGGCAGCTTGGAAGCCTGCTGCATTTACGCCGGATTCCGGTGGATAAAGCAGTACCGAACCCACGGGATATGCGACCAAAGCCGCAAATAAGCCCGCTGCAGCTAACAAGGGTTTAATTTCAAGCCGCCCCTGTTTCCGATCTCGCCAGATTCGAGCAAGCTGCACGGCCGCGGCGAGAATAGTCGTCCAGAGTGCGATGGGCGTGTGGCCCCACCATAGCATTCCTAGTCCACCGGCGAGTGCGAGTAAGGGTCGATAGCCTGCGCTTTGAAAACTTACTAGGCTCCCAAACAGCGCGACCGGTAGCCAAGGCACCGTCATCCATGACATGAACAGATCAGTGTTAAATGCCAGACCGAGTGTGCCCGGGCAACTTAGGTAAAGAATCGCTAAACCGCATGCGATCCAGCGGGCGGTGGGCAAGAGCGCGCGCAGACAAAGATAGGTAAAAGCGAGCGCCAACATGCCTGTGCAAAAAAGCAGGGCGTTTAATACGGCAACAGGACCGAGTGTGAATCCGGTTAATACATCAATAAGAGCACCAGCATGGTGAAAAGCTGGAGCTACGCGTAACGGATAAATCGAGCCGTTGAACTGATAAATACTCTGCCCGCTGAAGACCGGAAACACTCCCGCATGAATCTGCGCCATCATGTCCGCTAACATGGTCCCATACCAGAGGGCATCCCCTGTACCGTGCATTGAAGGAATTAAAAAAGGGTGGAGCAGTAGGACGCCCGCTGTAGCTAAAGTGATCCAGCGTAAATTCTCTCCGGCTGCGGCGCTTTTTTGAGAATTTTCGAGCGCACTCACTTTCAGTCGCCAACGATAAATGATTAGCGAGATCGCGACCCATGCCAGGCTCACGATTTGTCCCATTCGCCAAGACGCACCGAGCCAGCGTGCGCCAGTCAGCAGTATTACCACTAAACATCCTAGCATTCCAAAAAACATGAACCCCAGTTTGGGTGTTGTGGATTGAGCCAACTTGCTGGCCAAAATCCAAAAAATGGGGCCTAACCCAATGAGTATCCACGGCCAAAGACCGGGATCGAGTTTCTGCCCCATCCCTAATATTAAGCCGATCAACAGACCCTCTCCTGTGATCACGTCGAGTCTATGTTCGACGATCGCTGGTGCTAAAGATACGACCCACTTCCAAATTCTCCGGATACTCAGGCTAGGTAAAGCCCATGCGGCCGGGAGCCATAATAGCACGAAACACAGACTCTTTAACGGAAGATTAAAGAATAACGACCAGATTAGGCCTGTCACTAAGCCAGTGCCGAGTTGAGCGAGCAACCGACGTAAAACAAAGCTCGATGCCACGGCCCCCGACTTTTTAACCGTAGAACCGGGCAAGAAAAACAAGGCAACTACGACAGCAGTTAATTGAGCCATCCATGGCAGTTGCTGATCCAGCAAGAATTTTTCGGTCGTGGAGCAAGCGAGCCATAGCAGGATCAGATCAATCAATAACCCACGGTGATCCACGACACGCTGCTGTACGGTGGATAAAAAATACCGAAGTTTAGGCATGAACGAGTAGGATCGCGTTTTTTAATAACCTTGGGCCTAGTTAAAGGCGCTACTACCGACAGGTCTCATTCGTTTACTGATTCATTGCTACGCGAGTTTTCAAAACGCCACGTAGATGAACGGTTTGCTGGGTAAGCCGATACGGTAGAGGACGTAATGAAGGATGAAAGCGGCTAGGACGCCGACTGCTAGAGAGCCGAAGTGACTCAGCAGCGTGGCGGTCGGGGAGGGGAGTTGATCCCAAAACTTGCGAATTGCGGTGGGCACGGGTGAGGTTTTTGGGGTTATTTTAAGTAGCCGAGTTGGGTGGCCAGGGCTTGAATTTTCGGAGCAGTAGTCTCGGCCAGTTTAGCACCGCCTGCCGTTGTGAGGTGGGTGCGATCACCGAAATCCTCCGGGGAGAAATCTTGTCCGTACGACAGGGCCGCATAACCGAATTTTTCGAAACCGGCGATGGTATCTTTAATGGCCGTCTCATCGCGGTTTTGCAGGTCCTTTTCGAGTTGGCGCGTGTAGTAAGGACTGTTCCGTGAAATCAAAATCAGCGTGCGAGGCTTGAGTTGGTCGGGAAATGCGTTGGCGGCATAGCGGAGAAACTGTTCGCGCGAAGCATCGGCTAACTGCCACTGATCCTGTGCATTTTTCGAGTACCCATTGGCACTGTAGGCGCGGGTGATGAGGGTATCGTTGGCGATTACGCTCGGGGAGAAACGCTGATCGAAGGGCAGAGTATCGTAGTCGGTTTCCTCGTCCTTGAATTTAGCGCGGGCGCGGTAGGCAAGGTTTGGATCGGGTTGGTAAGGGGTCGCAAAGGTGAAAAACTTCGTGGCGGACCACCAATTCCAGAAATCGCGAAAGTGGAGCACAGCGTCGGCTTGGGCGCCGAGACGGCGTTCGAAACGAGCGGCCTTGTAGGCGGGGTCGGCAAGATAGTCTTTGAGCTGTTGATCCCGCGGAGCCCAGGGTAGCAGCAGGCCTTTGTAATACGCGTCGAACAGAATGAAACGATAGCTCTCGATGCCGATCGAATCGGCGGCTTGGAGGGCGGCGACGTTAGCGATGTAGATTTGGCGTGGGAACTCGTCGCGGAGCGATTCGGCGACGAAGGCGCCGCCGTCCGTAGGACTGGAGCCGCGGAAGGCGAGATTCACGACCGCGTAACGCTCGCCGAGGACCTCTTGGAGGCGTCGGGTCCAAACGCGGTCGGCGGGCTGGCCGACGCCGAGGAGGATCGAGTTGCCGCCAACGATCACGAGGATTTGGTCGGGTCGGCAGCGCGCGCGGACGAAGGCGCGCATTTCGCCCATTGTCGGCTCGTACTGCGAGTCCGGCGCGATCATGGGGTGGAAACGCACGTCTTTAGGGTGAAGGTCCCTTTGGGTGACCGTGCGGCCGGCCCAGCACATGAGTCCTAGGCCTAGCAAGAAGCCGGCGAGCAAGGTCCACGGGCGGAAAAACGGACGCGCGGCGGTGCCAGCGACGGAGTTTGCGGGCTGGGGAGTGGATTCGCTCATAGGCCGAAGAGGAGGCGGGCCATTTTCAGGGCTTCAGCCACGGGATAGAAGAATACTAGCCAGCCGATCCAGACGAAGATCTGGGTGAGTACAAAGCCGATGGTCGGCTCTTTTTTGAACAGGCCCGAGATCGCAGGGCCGACCCCTGGGATTTTGTCATAAGTCGCGCAGAGGGCTAGGCCGACGCCGTGATACAGACCCCAGATGACGAAGTTCCATGCCGGGCCGTGCCAGAGGCCGCACAGGCCAAAGGCGATGAGGCCGTTGGTTACTCGCCGCACGGGGCCGTGGCGGCTGCCCCCGAGGGGAATGTAGATATAATCACGGATCCATGAGCTGAGCGAGATGTGCCAGCGTTGCCAGAAGTCCTGGATGTTACGCGCCAGGTAGGGCCAATTGAAATTCTCCGGGAGATCTACCCCAAAGAGTTTCGCAACACCGATGGCGATGTCGCTGTAGCCGGAGAAATCGAGCAGAATACGAAACGCGAGCATCGCCAGAAACACCCAGCGATCGAACAGTCCGAGTGTGGCGAACTGCGGCTGTTGGTGATCGATGAGAAACGTGAGGTTATCGGCGATTGCGACTTTTTTTGCAAAACCGATCGCGATGCGGCGCAGGCCATCGGCAAAGTTACTTGCGAGGATCTGGCGACTGCCGGTTTCCAGTGCCGCAAGAAATTGCGGGTAGCGCTTGATCGGGCCTGCGACGAGGGAGGGAAAGAAAATCGAAAAAAGTAAAAATTTAACGGGATGGCGGATTGGTTCACCCCCGCGCCGCACTTCGAAGAGATAATGGACGAACTCGAAGGCAAAAAAACTAATGCCCAGGGGCGGAGCACCTGGCATAATTTTTTTGGCCGCATCGCTGAGTTGAGCGGCGAGCCCGCTGCTTAAAGGCTCGATGGCGATACCGATAAAAAAGAGTGCGTATTTGTAAAAACAGAGCGTGAGCCCGCACAAAATCATCGCCGCGAGACAGGCCCATTTTTTCTGGCTGAAACCGGCGATGTAGGTGATCGCCATCAGTACCACGATTGGCGCCATGCCTGCCGGCCCGGCAAAATGGCCGTGGAAGACGGTGCACGCGGCGGCGAGGAACCACCAGCGCAGTGTGGCCACGGGCAGCAGCCAATAAACCGCCAGCGTGAGGGCGGTGAAGGCGAAAAACCAGTACGTCGTGAAAATCATGCGAGCGGCGCGGGAGCGTTAAGACGACACGGCGGCGGGCAGGGATTTCACTCCGACTTAAATCCCTCGGCGCGGTCGACGATGAACTTGGGGCGCGAGCGTACTTCTTCGTAGATGCGGCCGATGTATTCGCCAAGGATACCTACACTGATGAGCTGGATGCCGCCCATGAACAAAATTAAGATCACCATCGTTGGATTGCCCATCGGGAAGGGGAACCCAGCGAGCTTCATCACGAGGTAGGTCATCGCGATCAGAAATGACGCGGCAGCGATCACGAAACCGAACTGCGTACTGAGCGTGAGCGCGTAAGTGGAGAAACAGAAAATGCCATTGAAACCGATGCGCAGCGAGCCGAAGAAGCGGTTATAATTGGTTTCGCCGGCGAAGCGGGCGGGGCGGTCAAAGGGGATCAGGCATTGCTTAAACCCGACTACAGCTACCATGCCACGGAGGAAACCGTGGGATTCTTTGAGCTTCACGACTTCGAGAATGACGCGACGCGTCATCAGCCGGAAGTCGCCGGTGTTCTGAGGGATTTTTACGTCCGCGATTTTGTTGATGACCTTGTAGCCGGTCCCAGCGACCAATTTTTTGAGCCAAGGTTCACCCGTGCGGGCGCGGCGTTGCGGGAGGACGACGTCGTAGCCTTGTTTCCACTTGTTGACCATGTCGTGGATCAATTCGGGCGGGTCTTGGAGGTCGACGTCCATGACGATGACGGCGTCACCGCGGGAGTATTCCATGCCGGCCAAAGTGGCCATGGGTTGGCCAAAGCGGCGGGAGAATTTGAGCAGCTTGATCCTCGGATCGGTCAGGCGTTCTTCGAGCACGACTTCTTCGGTGCGATCCGGCGAGGGATCCATCGAGAAGATGATTTCGTAGTCTTGGGTAATCTCGCCCAAGATGGGCCGAATCCGGCGAAGGAATTCGGGGATGTTTTTCTCTTCGCGAAAGACTGGGACTACGATGCTTAGCAGCATGGGATTAAGTTAGCGACTAAATGGGTGCGGTTGAACACTTATTTTCAGGGCTGCGAGGCCGGCGCGGGCGTCGGTTACTGAAAGTCGATGTTAACGATGCGGAAGGAGCGCAGGCGGGTGTCGGGTGCGGCGAGGGCAAAGTTGCGAGGGGCATCGAGCGTAACGCCGGTGGCGTGTTCGCTAGAAAGCGCCACGGTGATCCGTTCCGTTTTCTCGAGGCCGAGGGAGATTACGGGCTGCGCCGCGCCGTTGATGCCCACGGACAGCGGAAGATCAGCTTTGGCGGGGAAGCGGATGACTTCGATGATCGCGGTCTTGAACTGTTTGGTTGCAGGGAAATCGAACGCGATGTGGCGATCGACCCAGCCGTCGTTGTCCGCGCGGTCGAGCTTAAATAAATAGCCGGAGCGGTGCCAGCCGCGGGCGAAGAGATCGGTGGGGCTCAAGTTCTCAAAAGAGATGTTTTTAATGAGGAAGGCGCGTTCGCGTTTCTCGTTGGGCAACGAGAAGACGTTGCCGGCGTCGAGGGTGACGGCGGTGCGTTGTTGAGCGGTGAGGGGGAGAAGCAGACTCACGTAGCTCGTACGGGCGACGTCTTGGTGATCGATAACGCGTCCGTTCACAGTAACGTCTAGGCCATTGGCCGCGACGGGCGCCCAGCCGGGCATTTCTAGGTCGATTTTGAGGACCTTAAAGGTGTCGAAGGCGGGGGCGTTGAACGTAGAGCGCCGAGCGATCCAACCGTCCTCGTCGACGCCGGTGAGGTCGAACTTGTCGCCTTTTTGGTTAACGAGTTTGCGGAAGGAGGTGAGGTCGGGGAGGTCGCCGATGGAAATTTCCGTGATCGAGGCAGATACGGCGCGTGGGTCGTCGGTGCCGTAAACCTGCGCGTCGGAGAAATGCAGGCTGATCGAAGTGATCTGCGTAGCTTCTTTGATGAGGCGGGTGAGGGTGAAGGCACCGCTTTTCAAGTTAACGATTTCCGTGGGCTTCTCGTTGATCGATACGGTGACGTCGACGCCCTGTTCGCGGAATTTTTTGGTTTCCGGAATCGTGCCTTTAAAGGTCAAGATTTGGCCCGCGCGGGATGGTCCGAGTTTGAAGAATGCATCTTCAGCCACCCAACCGTCTTCAAAGAGGCCGGAGTATTCGAGGCCGGGATAGCGCGCGAGATCGCCAGGGAAATCGTTGATCTTAGTGGGCCGCGGGAGGGCGAGATATTGTTCCTCGGTGATGACGGAGGCGTCACGCATGAACCCAACGAGGCGTCGATCATCGAGGTTGAACTTCAACCCCCAAAGGCGCATGAGCCCGGTTTTTTCCTTTTCAATTGGACTCGGCACTTCACCGAAATCGAGAGTGATGTAGGCGTTTTGTTCGAAGTATTCGGGTTTTAGCGGCGGAGAAACGACGCGAGCAGAGCCGTGGCCGACGAAGGGCAATGGGTAATCTTTTTCGCCGACAACGATGGCTTTGGACGGAAGCTTGGAGCGGCCTTTGCCGAGGGAGGTCCGTGAGAAATCGACGATCAGGCGCAGGTTGGGCGAGGGGTGGATAATGTTGAACAGATTATAGCGGCCGCTACCGTGGAAGTAGACGTCGCCGTGCGTGATCGGTTCAGGCTCGCGTTGGAAGAACGCGGCTTTGAAGCGGGCGGATGAGTAGTAATGCGGGCTCAGCTCGGAGTGGATAAAGACGAGGTGATCCTTTACCTGGCTCTCGAGTTTGTACTGGAACATGTTCTGCGCTACCCAGCCGGTGCCGGGGTTGGCCTTGTTAAAATGGTCGAGGTCACGCCGAACGGATACGAGGAGGCGGTCTTTGTAGTTGAGATTACGGGACGAGGTTTCAGTCCAGTTGTTGTCGAGCTTCTGAATCGACATGACTTTGTAGTCAGGTACGTCTCCGGTCATGATCTCCTCCGGTAGGAGGAAGCGCAGAAGGGAGAGTTTCTCGATGATGCGCGCTTGGGGCCCTAAGTCGGGGTCCGGAGTACGCAGGAATTTTAGTACCGCGATGTTCGCGATGTTGTCCATGTAGCTGCGCGAGAGGAAACGCGTATCGATGCCTTGCGTGTACTGGGCGAGCATCTTGGCGGTAACGACGTTATTGATATCGCTCTCGATGGCATCGAACTTGAGATCCTTGGGCGGGGTGAAACTAACCCCTAGTCGTGAGGCCCCCACCACTTCGGTCAGTCCACCGCCGTAGGTGCCGAGGGAAGCGTAGGTGTAGTAGGCGTGGGGCCAGATGGTGCGGGCAAAGAAAACGACAAGGGCAATGGCGGCCCACCGACGGTGTTGGGCTGAAGAGCCGAAAAGGTATAGCGCGAAACCTTGGGCGAGGAACAGCGTGATGACCGGCTGGGCAAACATCGCGAGTTTGAAGAGACCAAAGTCTTGGCCCTTGTTGAAAAGATAGAAACCTAAGAACAGCATCAACGCGCCGAGGTAGCCTGCGGGCGCCCCTTCACGGACGTTTTTCCAGGCCCGAACGATCATGAAAATCAGGAATCCAAAACTGAGCGCGATCAGGATCGAGATTAATGGGTCGGTGCCGACAACGCCGAAGGCGTGCAGACCGAAAAGCATGGGTAGAAACGACGGTACGAGGGTCCACGGGAAGAGCACGAGGCCGCCACTTTGGTCGTTGATTTCAGCCATGGCGCCTAGACCGGCGGAACCCACGGACTGCATGACTAGCGTGTTGATGAATTGGTAGGTGTTGGTTGCAATCAGCAGGAATGTGAGCGCTGCGACACCGGCGATAAAAAGCGCGTAGCGATTAAAAATGGTGCGGTCCGTGTAGCGCAGGCGTAGGGCGCAGATACCGATGCCCAGTGCTACGAATGGAGCGACTTCAGGGTAATAAATCGCTAAGCATCCGGTGATGAGACCGCCTAAGGCGAGTTTGCGCCACGTCATATGGCGGGTGGCGAACAGCACCGAGGCGGCCGCGAGTAGAATAGCGATGCCGCCGACTTGGGCGATCAATTGGTAAAGTGTGCCGAGGCCGAAGAGGGGGCTCGTGGCGAAAAGGAAAAACGCGACCAAAGTGACCTTTCGATATCGACCCTTGAAGATGGAAACTGCGCCGAGGGCGAAGATTTGCAGCATGCTCAACATCAAAATTGTGGGCATGAAGGTCTGGTGTGCCTTCAGACCCGTCAGCGAGGAAACCCATGCTACGGCCAGTTCCGAGCCGGGCCGAATCTGCTGCAGGCCGTGCATGAACCAATAATGCTGAGTGTAGTTACGGCCCTCGAGATCCGTCTGAAGTGGGAGGTCGTAGTAGCCGTGGTTGAGGAAACGCTCGGCGGCCAAGCAGTAGTTGGCCATGTCGTCGTTACCGTACGAGATCCAGTTGAAGCCGAAGCGGACCGCGGGCCAGCCGACGTAGAGCAGATAAACGCAGACGATCCCGAAAAACGGCGCGAGTTGACGCCAAGGCAATTTTGGCCGGCGCCAGATGAAGATTCCCGCAGCTGCTACAAAGAGCCCTAACGTTAGCCAAGGCCCTGCCACGCGGACGGGAATACCCCAGACGTTGAGACGCGTGATCAGTACGATCAGGATTGCAAGGCCAACGGTGGGCGCGATGAACCAGCTCCAAAGCACCCCAAGGCGCGGTCGCAATAGGGCGACCACGGCTTGGCCGACAAATGTGAGGTAAAGAAACGTCCCAAGGACGAGGAGCAGTGCGATCATGCGGGCTTAGAAATTTAAAGCGTTTAGACTCCAAAAATACCGAGGAGAAAACAAGCCCGCTTTATGCATGGATCGCCAAAGAAATTTGGTGCCGGACTAGTGGGTTGATCGACTCAACGTGTTGGGGCCGCGCGGCCGGCCCCCTAAATTGGCTTAAAACCGCGGCCTTACGGCTTAGGTTTTACCAACGAATCCCAAGCGCTTGCAGTCGGGCAGTGATTGCTCCGCGGAACCGGGTGGAGCGGGCGTAGCGATTGATGGTGTCGCCATCATTTTGCTTTTCGCCATGGAAGCGGGTGCGAATGCGTGTCATTTCTTCGGCGCCAGTGGTATGAATCGCTTGGCTGGTCTTCTGCTCCGCATGGACGCGGAAACAGCCGAGGAAATAGGGTACGCGCTTAATGACGCAACCGGCACGGTGGAAACGCGCAAGTAAGTCCCAGTCTAGGGCGAACTGGAAGCTCGGGTCGATGCCGCCTGCTTTGTCCCAAGCGCTCTTCCGCCAGAACATCGTTTCCTGAGGGATGTAATCGATCCACTCTAGCGAGGGCGCGTCGTGGCGGGGCATCACCCAGCGGCCGACATCGCGGTCTTCCGGATCGATAATAATACGGTGGCCGTAGATCACGTCGACCTCGGGATGGGTCGCGAAATACTCGGCCACATACCGCAACGCGCGCGGGGCAATGAGGTCGTCGGAGTTGAGCCACGCCATAATATCGTCGGGCCCGAGGCTAGATTCGAGATGGAGGAAGCCCTTGCGGACGGCGTCGGCTTGGCCCTTATCGCGGACAGATTCCCAGTGATGGAGACGTTTCGCGTAGCGCGCGATGATCGCGGCGCTATTGTCTTTGGAGCCGCCATCTTGGACGACGTAGCGCAGGCGCGGATAATTTTGATTCAGGATGCTCAGCATCGTGCTCTCGATGAAACGATCTTGGCCGTAACTTGGGGTCACGATGGCGAGTTGAGGCAGCTTCGAATCGGCGAGTCGTGGCTTGGGAATGCGCGCATCCCAAACGAGTGGACGCGGGTCGTAATGGCGCAGAATTCCGATCTGCATCCAGTAATCTTCGACAACTTTCTTAAACAGCCACGTGTCAAACGGTCGCCACCATTCTTCGCGGACGTAGCCGCAGGCACCGAGGTAAAGTTTGCGGAGTTTAGCGGTGAACGTGGTCGTTTCGGCGGAGAGCTGAGCGATGATATGTGCGCGTTCGACGCAGGCGCGGTGCAGTACTTGAATGACCGCTTCTTTTTCTCCGAGAAGTTTACTGTAATGTTTGGCCTGTTCAAGCCCAGCGAGACCGTTGGCGTAATTGGCGAGCGATTGTTCTTTGTCGGCGATTTGCGCTTTGATTTCTGCGATCTCGCGGTCGCGTAGGATGACGAGAGCCTCTATATTGCGGATGTGAATTTGGGAGGCTTCGAGCGTGGCGACCCAGTTGGGGTAATCGCCGGGAAGTTTAGCGAGGGTTTCCTCGGCCTCGACGCGGGCGGCTGTGGCGGCGGTGAGGTGCTTTTCGATTTGGGAGCGCTCGTTGTCCGCGGTAGTCAGTGCAGCTTGAGATTGGGCGAGGGCGGCGGCGTTGACGTGCGCCGTGGCTTCCGCGGCCGCATGGGCCGTGGTCAGTCCGGCGATGTGGCGATCTTTTTCTGCGTGCGCGGCGTTTAGTTCGCCAACCATGCGCTGAAATTCCTTCACGTGGCCATCGAGGGTGATGATGAGGGCTTCGCGCTCGTTGCAGACAGTTTTGAGTTGTTCGATCTCGGCGTCTTTCGTGTCGGTCTCGGCTTTGAGTTCGTCGATCTCGGTGTCCTTGGTCGCACACTCGGCTTCGAGCTCGGCCTTGATGGCCTCCATCTCGGTCTTGCGTTCGGTGGCCGCGGTTTTCAGGGCACCGATTTCGGTGTCTTTGAAATCGGTCTCGGCTTTAAGTTCGTCGATCTCGGTATCCTTGGTCGCGCACTCGGCTTCGAGCTCGGCCTTGATGGCCTCCATCTCGGTCTTGCGCTCGGTGGCCGCGGTTTTCAAGGCGGCGATCTCGGTGTCTTTGGAGTCGGTCTCGCGTTTAAGTTCCTCGATCTTGTGTTGGCGGTCGAGGCGATCCTGTTGGAGATCGGCAAAGCGCGGGGCGGAGGCGGCGATTAAAGCGAGTGCTTCGGCGGGAAGGTTGCGGGCTTCGGCTACCGTGTTGAGTTGAGCCTCTGCCGGAGTTGAGAGGAGTTGCTCGACGGCGCGGCGGACATCGGCAGGCGCAAGGGTTTTCACGCACGGGCCGTCGCCGAAATGGCAGTCCCAATTGCAGCCAAAGCATGGGAGCGGTTGGACGAGCGAAATTCCTTGGCGGGCGGCGGGGCGGAAGCGAGGCCAGTGGCCACCGCCGAAAATTCCGACGACCGGCCGGCCGACGGCGGCCGCGAGATGGAGCGCTCCGGTGTCGTGACCGACGTAGAGGCGCGCGGCTTGGAGAAGCGCAGCAAGAACGGGTACCTCACCGTCTCGTCCGAGCCAGAGCGCGGGGCGCGTGCCGCCGATTCGAACGGTTTCGCTAGCGACGGCTTCTAAAATCGCGGCCTCAGACGTATGCCCAAGCAAAAGAACGGGTAGAGCGCGCTCGCGTTGTAAAAAAAAGACGGTCTCGGCGAATTTCGAGGTGGGCCAAGCTTTGACTTGGACGTTGGCGAGGCCGGCGGGGAAGACGGCCGCGTAGGTGCCTGCAGTGAGTTTCGCCGTATCGAGAACAGCTTTAGCCTGTGTGCTTGCGGTGGCTGGAATCGTAACTCCGGGCAGCGGACGCGACGTGGGTCGGGCGCGGGCTAGAAGGTGATCAACGAGACGGTGTTGATTTTCCCAGTCGGTAGTCTGCGTGGCGGCGGGAACTATTTCGGTGAACGCAGTGGCCACGGCTATGCCGAGTTCGATGCGGAGTGCTGCGCCAAAGATAGGATCTACGTCTTGAGCGCCGAGGACTACGCTGCGGATTTTTGGGAAATGCGCGGCTACCGCGGCCTCCAGCCAAGTGCGGTTTAGCGTGGGTGCGACGATGAGGTCAGGCTGGAGCGTCTCAATTTCCGCCAGTAGCGCGGCAAGTTCGGAGCGGCAGGCCGAGGGTTTCTGCTTAAACGGATTGAGGCGGGCGACGTGCCAGTGCAGCGATGCCGGGAAAAGCGGCGCAAGTGTCTCGTAACTGGAGCGTACGATGAGCGTGTGGCGCGCGTTGGGCCATGCCGCTTGGAGCTCGGCGAGGGCCGAGGAAAAAATGATGAGGTCACCGATGGTATCGGGACGTAGATAAACGATGCTCTTGGGCGTTACAGGCACGGCAAAGTGCTGAGGCAACGAAAGGGCGGGCCCAGTTGCGAGCCTGTTTTCAGGCTAAGGTTTTTAAATGGAGGGATGCACTGAGCTAGTGCTTACTTTTTGGCCCCGAGAGCGGTTTCCAAGCGCTGGATGGCCCAGCTGCGATCGGTAGATTCCTCAGCTTTATCGAGTAACGCTTGGACGAGACGACCGGTGGGTTGGATGTTGAGAGCAGCAGAGATATTTTCTTCTGATTGCATCCTAATCGGGGAGCGCGCGGCGGTGAAAAACAGGTCGTAGCTGTAAATGGGATTCGAGAACTCTAGCGCGGGAAACCCCAAGCGGGTGAAAAACGCGGTCGCGCTGCGTCGGCTGTATAGATAGAGGTGCTCGTCGTTGTTGTCGTCCATATGACGCAGAAAAATGTCCTGATTCGCCACGAGGTCGGCGTGCGTGAGATGTTCTTTGTACTCAGGCGTCTGGATGATGAAAAACCCGTCAGGGGCTAGCAAGCTAGCGCAGTGACTGAGCGTCGCCGCCGGCGTGGGAAGGTGTTCGAGGACGTCGTTGAGCACGATCACATCAAAACTACCGAGGGCAAATGGTTGTGTTTCTATTGGGCCGGCTAGGGCGTTGATACCGAAGGTTTGACGGGAAAACTCTACGACCCATGGGCTCATTTCTGTGCCTGTGGCAGTGAACCCGGCCCAGCCCAAGAGTGCTACGTAGCCCCCGTGCGCGCAACCGAGTTCAAGTACACGGGCGGGCGGGAGCCGACGAGCGAGGAGGTGGCGCAGCCAATGCGTGCAGCGCTCGGGCAAATCGAGACGGGCTCGGCGCGTGATGTCGGGCAGGCCGTGGTGCTCGGTTTGTCGCTCATGCCAATAATCTTTGGAGTAGAGTTCGCCGGAGTCCTTTTTGACCGTAAAGGCTTCGGGCGGGATAGTGGCGCGACTTACAAGTGTGCCGCACGCTTTGCACACGTGATAATCAGTTGAATAGGCGGCCAGCGTTGGATGGCCGCACCAACAAGCGCGGGCGCGGGGGGCTGGAGACTGAGCGGCGGGGCTGGCGCTCATGCGTAGCTGATCTCGAGCGGGAGTTGGGCCGCGCCGTAAAACGGCAACGCGCCGGCGGCGTGATGCGCGATGCTAAGCGGGCCGAGGCCACCGACGCGGTCATGAAACGTGCCGACATTTGGGTCGTTGGGATCGGCTTCGGCGGCGTCGAGCGAGAGGGTGTAGAGGCCGGCTTGGGCGGTGAGTGTGACGCGGAAATCTAACATAATTTCCTGACCTGCCGCTAGCGGTGGAATCGGGAAACGCAGCTGTGAGTTGCCTGCAGCGAATAGCAGGTTGCCCATGCGGTCGTGGAGTTGAAGACCAACGGAGGGCAGTGCGATGGGCGCTTGGGCGCGGAAGAGAACGCGCACCGTGGCACGATGCAAGAGCTCAAAATCCCACGTCGCGGCGCCGTGGCCATCTAGGACGCAGGCTGCGATCAATTCGAGTTTGCGGTCTCCGTGGCGTGATTTGGCGGCGGGTAAAATGTTGGTGGCGATCAACGCCGCGCGCAGATCGGGCGCGATGGGGGCGTGGTTTCCGGTGGCAACGGCGCCCTTGGATGTGGCCGAAGTAGGTTGGTGGAGATTGAAGTAGCGGCTCACGCACTCTTCGGGTGCTCCGTCGTGGACGAGGTTGCCTTGCGAGAGCAGCAAGCCTCGGTCGCACAGATTTTGGACTGACCCTGTGTCGTGCGAAACAAAGATCAACGTTGCGCCGCGGTGCACGATCTCGCGGATGCGTTGAAAACATTTCTGCGTGAAGAATACATCCCCCACGCTAAGCGCTTCATCTACAATTAAAATATCGGGTTGCACGCTGACGGCCACAGCGAAGGCGAGGCGCATCATCATGCCTGAGGAGTACGTTTTGACGGGCTGCTCGATAAAGTCGCCAATGTCGGCGAAGGCGGCGACCTCATCGAAACGTTGGGCCATTTCGGCGTGCGTTAGGCCGTAAATGGCGCCGTTAAGAAAGACGTTTTCGCGGCCGGTGAACTCGGGGTTGAAGCCAGAGCCGAGCTCGAGGAGGGCGGAGACGCGGCCGTTGACCTGGATGGAACCGGAGGTCGGCGTGAGCGTGCCTGCGATTAGTTGGAGCAGAGTGGATTTGCCGGAGCCGTTGCGGCCGATGATGCCCGTGGCCTCGCCCCGGCGGATTTCGAAGGAGACGTCACGCAGAGCGTGGAAATCGCGGTAGCCTCTGGCTGCCCGGGTGGCGAGGCCGCGGTGAGCGCTTGAGCTGCGCGGAAAAAGCGCGGCGGCGGCTTGTGTGAGCGGACTATGGAGGCGGGCGGACGGACTCTGCCAAATGCGGTAAGCTTTGGAGAGGTTTTTGACCGATATGATAACGTCGCCGGGCATGGAGCTGAGCTGGAAACCGGAGGCAATCGTCGGGCCGAAGCGCGCGCAAGGATGGAGTTGATGCGCCGGGTGATGGCGAAGGAGCTTAAACTATCAGATCACGTCGGCAAAAGCCGACTGCAGGCGTTGAAACGCCCAGCGACCGAGAAAAAACACTGCGATGCCCGCGACGTAGGTGTAGCCGAGGTGATTTAAGTTAATCGGCGTGTCCCAGACGATCGCGTCACGCGCGAGCTCGACCGAGTGCAGCAAGGGATTCCATTTTAAAACCACCCATAGGTCTTCCGGGATTTTCGCGATCGGGTATACGACTGCACTAGCGTAAAGTACGATTTGAGCGAAAAATGGCATAATCTGGCTAAGGTCACGGAAGAATACACCTAAAGCCGCGAACAACCAGCAAACCCCTGCAGTTAACAGCAGCAACGGGAACAAAATTACCGGTAACCACAGCAGGCCCTCTATCGAGACGCCGCGCCCAAGAAACACGGCGCCGAGGATCATCAACGTGAGTGAAATCACGAGGTTGAACCACGTCGCACCGAGCTGCGCGATGGGCAAAATCTCTAGCGGAAACACGACTTTTTTGACGAGGTTTGGATTCGCCAAAATAATTCCGGGAGCGATAGATAGAGTTTCGGCGGTTAATTGGTGGAGAATCAGGCCAAGGAAAAACGCTAGGGCGTAGTCTGTGCGTGTCTCATCGGGCAACACACCGAAGCTGCCGTTGAAAATTTTGCCGAAGACCACGTAATAAAGCCCTAGCATCAACAGTGGCGTGAGTCCGGCCCACATAATGCCTAAATAACTGCCGCGATGGCGTAACTCCACGGTCCGTACGGTAAATTGCCACCACAAGTCGCGCTTGCGGGCGAGATCAGCAAACGAAGAAGTGTGACCAGGAGCGCTCATCGTGAGTCGAAGAACGAGCGCATAGCCGCGCCCACGCTGTCAATCTGTTCGGCGGTATGATGCGGGCTGATCGGCAGGCTGAGTACTTCGGCGGCAAGTTGTTCGGCGATGGGAAACGCACCGGCCTTATATCCGAGTGATCGGTAAGCCCCCGAAAGATGTGGAGGAATCGGATAATGAATCTGCGTAGCGATCCCGCGCTCGGCGAGGTAAGCGCGTAGATTTTCGCGATGGGCGGTACGGATGACGAAGAGATGCCACACGGGCTCTGCCCACGTGGGCACAAATGGTAAGACCAGATCACCCACTCCGCTCAGTTGCCCTAGATAACGTTGGGCGAGTGCGGCGCGCCGCGCGTTCCACGAGGCGAGGTGGGGGAGTTTCACGCGCAGGAAAGCGGCGGAAAATTCGTCGAGGCGTGAGTTTATGCCCGGTTCATCGTGATGGTAGCGCTCACGCGAACCGTAGTTGCGCAGCGAGCGGAGGCGTGCGGCTAGAGTGGCATCATCGGTCGTGATTGCTCCGGCATCAGCGAGGGCACCGAGATTTTTTGTCGGATAAAAACTGATCCCGGCGGCGCGGCCTAGGGCTCCACTTGCGATTCCATGGGCGAGGGCGCCGTGGGATTGCGCTCCATCTTCAATGACAAAGAGTCCATGCTTAGCAGCTAAAGCGTTAATCGCGCTCATGTCGGCCGTTTGACCGTAAAGGTGGATCGGAATGATCGCCTTCGTGCGCGGCGTGAGCAGCGGAGCGAGGCGGGCGGGATCGAGATTGTAGGTGCGCGCGTCGGGCTCGCAGGGGATGGGCGTGGCGCCGACGTGCGTGACCGCGAGCCAGGTGGCGATGTAGCCGTTGGCGGGGACGATGACTTCGTCGCCCGCTCCGATGCCGCGCGCCAAGAGGACGAGTTGCAGGGCTTCGAGACCGTTGGCGACGCCGATGCAGTGCGCCGTGCCGACTGAGGCTGCGTACTCGGCTTCAAAGGCCTCCAGCTCGCGTCCTAGTAGAAACCAGCCGGTATCTGCGACGCGCCGATGGGCTGCATCGAGCTCGGTGCGGAGTTCGGCCGTTGCGGCCTTGAGATCGAGAAAGGGCAGGGGCATCAAACAAAAGTTGTCTCACAGTGGAACGCGTAAACGTGAACCTGTCGAAGCAACAATCAGCAGCATTATGGGATGTGAGGGTTAGGTCTGTTCCGTTTGACGAAGGATTTCCCCTAACGCGCACCCGATTTATTTCTTGGTTTCAAAATGCCGTTCGTGAAGCTACCCTTTATTATGCTTCCCGTCGGCCGGGTATTTTCAGGCAAGCGAGTTATTGTCACCGGTCACACGGGCTTTAAGGGCGCTTGGCTGTCCGAATGGCTTCTGGCCTTGGGCGCTGAGGTTTACGGTTTCAGTTTATCGGCGCCGACGGAGCCGGTGCTTTTTGATCAGCTCGGTTTGGCGCTGCGTATGGAGCATCGCCTTGGTGACGTGCGGGATGAAGCCGCCTTCTCGGCCTGCGTGCGGGACGTGCAGCCTGATTTTGTGTTTCACCTCGCGGCGCAGGCGTTGGTGCGACGTTCGTATGTGGATCCGCTGGAGACTTTTACTACCAATGTCACCGGCACGGCCCATGTGCTAGCCGCGCTGGGCAGCCTCTCGAAACCCTGTGCGGTCGTGATCGTGACGAGCGACAAGTGCTACGCCAATCACGAGGCGGGTCGGCTTTACCGCGAGGACGATGCGCTCGGCGGCCGCGATCCTTACAGCGCCAGTAAAGCCGCCGCGGAACTCGTCACCGCTTCGTGGCGTGATTCTTTTTTATCGGTGGATAAAATCGTCGCAGGGCTTGTGCCGCCCGTCGGTATCAGCACGGCGCGCGCGGGCAACGTCATCGGCGGCGGTGATTGGGCGCTGGATCGCATCGTGCCCGACAGTTTACGCGCTTTGGCCGCCCAACAGCCGATCCGCGTGCGCAACCCAGCCGCGATTCGCCCGTGGCAACACGTACTTGAGCCGCTCGGCGGTTACCTGCTGTTGGCGGAGGAGATTTACGCGGCGCTGTTGAGTCGATCCGTGTCGCGCTTGGGCGAAGTCTGCGGCGCGTTTAACTTTGGCCCTGCTCCGGCGGATCATCGCACGGTGCGCGATCTGGTGGTTGAAATTCTTAAGCACGCTCCCGGCGCCTGGGCAGACGCTTCCGATACCTCCGCGCCGCACGAGGCGAAATTACTGCACCTCGAGACTGACAAAGCCCGCGCGGTGTTGGGCTGGGCGCCGCGCTGGGGATTTGAAACGGCGGTCGCTCACACGATTGCTTGGTATCAAGAGCCCGCCACTGAAGCCGGCGCTTTCACTCAGCGCCAAATCCAAGCCTTCGCCCAAACTTCACCCGCATGAGTTTTTCCGAGCACAACGAGCCAGCCTTGACGGCCGAGATTTTGCGCCTGACGCGCCTGCGAGCGACCTTGGCCCACGAAGCCAATCGCCCAGCGGCCCAGCGAGATACGGCTTTTGTTCCTGGCGTCTCGCCAGTGCCTTACGCCGCACGGGTGTTTGACGCTGACGAAGTCGAGGCGGCCGTAAAATCTTCCCTCGATTTCTGGCTCACGCTCGGTGTCGAGGGCGAGACGATGGAGCGCGAGTTGGCTGCTTATTTGAACGTGAAGCGCTCGCTCTTGGTGAACTCGGGTTCCTCGGCGAATCTGCTCGCGATTGCCGCGCTGACCTCAGCCAAGTTGCCCGCCGAAAAACGTCTGCGCCCCGGCGATGAAGTCATCACGTGTGCCGCGGGTTTTCCGACCACCGTGACGCCCATCGTGCAACACGGCGCCGTCCCCGTTTTCATCGACAGCGATCCCGTCACCGGCAACGCCGAGATTACGCAACTCGAGGCCGCGTTCCAGCATGGCCGCACCAAGGCGGTTATGATGGCCCACGCGCTGGGGAATCCTTTTGACCTGACCGCTGTCACCGCGTTTTGCCGAGCGCACGATCTCTATTTAATCGAGGACAACTGCGATGCGCTGGGTAGCTGTTACGCATTCGCGGGCCAAGCCGCGCAAGCGACGGGCACCTTTGGCGATCTTTCCACGCAGTCGTTTTATCCCCCGCATCATATGACGATGGGCGAGGGTGGTGCGGTAAATATCGCTCGAGACATGCGCTTCAAAGTCATCGTGGAAAGTTTTCGCGATTGGGGACGGGATTGCTGGTGCGGCAGCGGCGTGGATAATACGTGTGGCAAACGCTTCGGCTGGCAGCTCGGCGAACTACCCGAAGGCTATGACCACAAATACATCTACAGCCACCTCGGCTATAATCTAAAACCGCTCGATCTGCAGGCGGCGATCGGCCGTATTCAGTTGCGCCGCGTCGAAGCGTTCGGCGTCGCCCGTCGTCAAAATTGGCAACGTCTCCGTGCGGGCTTGGCCGCACTCGAAACGTATTTTGAATTTTCCCTGCCGACGCACGCCAAGGCCTGGCGGCCCGACGGCTTTGTGTGGACCCACCCCGACGCCCAAGCTGGACCGCGCTCCGATCCCTCGTGGTTTGGCTTTATGTTGCTCGTGCGCGAAGATGCGCCGTTCTCCGTCGCTCAACTGGCGCGGCATCTCGACGAGAGAAAAATTGGCAACCGTCGCCTGTTCGGCGGCAACTTGACGCGCCAGCCCGCCTTCGTGCAGCTGCGCCGCGACAACCCTGCCGCCTTCCGCACCGTGGGCGATTTGGCCGGAGCGGATCGACTCATGCGCTCCGCGCTTTTCATCGGCGTGTATCCCGGTTTGACCGCGCCGATGATTGATTACATGGTCGAAACCGTCAGTGATTTTTGTCGAGTCGCGGTGAAAAAATCGAACCCCCAACCATGAAGACAGTGATTCTCTGCGGCGGCAAAGGTACGCGTTTGCGCGAGGAAACCGAATATCGGCCCAAGCCCATGGTGCCGATCGGCGAGCGCCCGATTTTGTGGCACATCATGGAGCGTTACGCCCGCTACGGACACAAAGATTTTATCCTCTGTCTCGGCTACAAGGGCGACATGATCCGCGATTATTTTAAGAATCACGCCTGGCACAATCGCGACGTCACTCTCGCGCTCGGGCGGCCCGAGGCTCCAAGATTTCATACGCCTCAGATCGATGCCGATTGGCAAGTGACGCTCTGCGAGACGGGACTTAACGCGCTCACTGCCGACCGTCTCCGCGCCGTGCGTTCGCATGTTGGCCAGGAAACGTTTTTTCTCACCTACGGCGATGGCGTGGGGAATCTCGATCTCGATGCTTTGCTCGCGTTTCACCGAAAATCCGGCGCGGTCGTTACGCTGAGCGCGGTGCATCCGCCGGGTCGCTTTGGCGAAATCGGTCTCACGGCCGACGGCCGCGTCGACAGTTTTAACGAAAAGCCGCAAACCGAAATGGGATACATTAACGGAGGGTTCATGGTGTGTGAGCCGACTTTGTTTGATTATTTGCCGGAGCAACCGAGGATGATGCTCGAGGAAGCGCCTCTGCGCCGCTTGGCGGCCGAGGGCAAACTCGCCGCCTGCCGCCATGAAGGTTTTTGGCAACCGATGGACACCTACCAAGAATTTACGTTGCTCAACCGCCTGTGGGACGAAGGACGCGCGCCGTGGGTGACGTAAGGGTGGAGCCGCCGCTACCGGTCGAAGATATTTCGCTCGTCATGCGCGCGACGGAGCCTTTGTGGACGGAACTGCGCGCCTCTCACGTGTTGGTGACCGGCGGTACGGGTTTTTTTGGGCGATGGATGTTGGAAAGCCTGCTCGCCGCCAATGCGCATTTCAATGCGGGACTGCGGGCGACGGTTATCTCGCGTGATCCGGCCGCGTTTCTTGAAAAAATGCCGCACCTGGCCGCGGAGCGCGCGCTGAATTGGGTGCAGGGCTCGGTGGCGACAATGCGGCCCGAGGAGTTTGCTCAGCAATATTTCGACGGCGTGATTCATCTGGCTACGGAAGCAGACTCGGCTGCGACCCTCGCGGCGCCGGAGCGAGCGGTGGACGTGATCACGGGCGGCACGCGGCGCGCGCTCGACGTAGCCGTAGCGACGGGAGCGCGGCGATTTTTGTTCGCGAGTTCCGGCTCGGTTTACGGACGTCAACCGGCAGATCTGGCACTGCTGCCGGAGACGTTTGCGGGTCGCCCCGATGTCACGCAGACGACGGATGTTTATGCGATTTCTGGCGAAGCGAAACGTCAGGCCGAGGTGTTGTGTGCGGAGTACGCGAGCACCCACGGACTGCAGACGGTGATCGCGCGCGGATTTACCTTTGCGGGCCCGGGGCTGCCGCTCGACGGGAAATTTGCCTTTGGGAATTTCATGCGGGATGCGCTGGCGGGTCGGCCCATCGTGTTGACGGGCGATGGCACGCCGGTGCGTTCATATCTGCACGCGGTAGATCTTACGGTTTGGCTTTGGACGATGTATGCGCGGGGGGCGGTAGGCCGGGCTTATAATGTGGGCTCGGAGCAGGCGGTGACGTTGCGAGAATTGGCCGAAATGATCGCAGGAGAATTTGGTTTAGCCGAAGTCAATGTCCTGCAGACACCTCAACCGGGCCAGTTGCCGCACCGCTACGTTCCGTCCACGTCGCGGGCCCGCGTCGAACTAGGTTTGAGCGAAACTATCAACTTGCGCGAAACGATTCGGCGCTCGGTTAAAGGGTGGAATGGGTAGTGTATTATTGACGGCCAATCATCACGCTGCCATCCAATACTACATTCCCTTCAGCCGTGTCTACCTCGCTAAAAGATCAAATCGTCTCACAGAGTGCTGATCTTTGTCAGCGTTTCGGGGTAAGCCAACTTGGTCTATTTGGATCAGTCGCTCGGGGAGAGAATGGCGAAAATAGTGATATTGATTTTTTAGCCGAATTTGAAAATCCGGTGCCTGCCACGATGGCGGATCGGTATTTTGGATTTATCACTGAGGCCTCTCTCCGTTTTGGCCGCCCCGTGCAGCTTGTTACCCCGCGTATGGTTCGTAATCCTTTTCTGAAACGCAGTATGGAACGTGATCTAACCATGGTCCATGGACGAGACTTCACTTAAGCATTATTACGACGCGAGGGAGGCTGCTCGCGCGATCATGAGCTTTGCCGCAGGTCGGAGTTATGATGATTATTGCCGAGACGAAATGTTATCCTCTGCTATCGAACGCAAGTTTGAGATTATCGGCGAGGCCTTGGCGCGTATCCGTCGCAAGCGACCGGAAGATTTGAGCGTGATCGGAGATTGGCCTGCCATCATCGGATTTAGGAATATTTTGGTTCATGCCTATGAACACATCGAAGATTCCGTCGTATGGGGTATCGTCTCGGCGCAACTACCTCGATTCCTTGAGCAATTGGAATCGATACCAGAGATTAATTCGCTCTCTGATATTAAGTCGGAATAAACCTCGTTAGGAGTGCAGCGTTGACCTCATGGGGCTAGCGCTAAGATTTTGTTTTGCTCTTCATGTCTTCCCAGTCGCTGTTTATTTTTGAGATGGCTAACAACCACATGGGCGATGTCGCTCATGGGATCAGGATCGTGCGCGAGTTGCGCGAGGCCTGTGCGGGCTTTGATTTTCGCTTCGCGGTGAAGCTGCAATACCGGCACTTGCCGGATTTCATTCACCCAGATTTTCGCACCCGTACGGATCTTAAATTCGTAAAACGCTTTTCTGAAACTGCGCTTAGTTGGGACGATTACCGCCGCATCAAAGACGCCATCGTCGAACAGGGTTTCTTTTCAATGTGCACGCCTTGGGACAACGTCTCCGTGGATAAAATCGTCGAGCACGGTTACGATTACCTCAAGGTCCCGAGTTGCTACCTCACGGATTGGCCACTCGCTGAAAAAATCGCGACGACGCAGCTGCCCCTCGTCATCTCGACGGCGGGTGAATCCTTCGACGACATTGATCGCATCGTCAGTTTCTACCAGCACCGCGATAAGCCGCTCGCCGTCATGCATTGCGTGGGCGAATACCCCACCGCGGACTACAACTTGCAGTTGAATCAGATCGAGCTGCTCCAAAAACGGTATGCGGGCGTCGAGATCGGTTACTCGACCCACGAATCGCCCGATCAGTGCGAAGCCGTGATGATGGCCATCGCCAAAGGCGCCACGCTTTTTGAGAAACACGTCGGCGTCCCGACGGATAAGTACGCGATCAACGCCTATTCCGCGACTCCCGCGCAAATCCGCCAATGGCTCGAAGCCGCGCGGCGGGCCCAAGCCATGTGCGGCGTTATCGGCCGGCGTCACGGTTTCTCGGCGGCGGAACAACGCACGCTCGGCGATTTGCATCGGGCGGTCTTCGCGCGGCGCGCGATTCAGGCGGGCGAAGTCATCAAGCTCGAAGACGTATTTCTCTCGATCCCGGGCACCGCCAACCAACTCGTCGGCCAAGACCTTTCCAAATACACCGAGTACCGCGCGAAACGCGCCTACGCGGTTAACGAAGCGATATTCCGCGCTGACGTCGATGCCACGGACACCCGCAGCGTGATTCACGGTATCGTGCGCGACGCCAAGGCGATGCTCAAGACCTCCGGCGCGATCGTGCCGACTCAGCTGGAGCTCGAAGTATCTCATCATCATGGCCTTGAGCGTTTTCGCGAGTTTGGCACCACCACAATCACGGTCGTGAACCGCGAGGCCTATTGTAAGCGCGTGATTTTGGTGCTGCCCGGTCAAGCGCACCCGGAGCAATGGCACGAATTGAAGGACGAGACTTACCATCTCTTGCACGGCGAGATCGAACTGACGCTCGAGGGCGTCACTCGTACGGTGCGAAAAAATGATGTCGTGATCATCCCACGCCGGGTGAAACATGCGTTCAAGAGCCTTGGTGGCGCGGTGATTGAGGAGATTTCCTCTGCTTACTCCCAGTCGGATTCGTATTACACCGATCCCGCGATCACGCAAAATTCGAACCGCAAAACCTACGTCACCAACTGGGTTGATTAAACCGTGAGCGATTTTCCCGCTATTTCCCGGCTCAAAAAAAAGCGTAATCTCTACGTGGTGATCGCGGTGGTGTCGTTGGCCGGCTCGATCGGCGCCTCCTTACCTCGTCGGGTGAAAAGCTTCAATGCGCATAAACAAGCCAATGCGGAATGGATCCGATTGCAGGGCGAGATCGTGGCGGCGCAGGGTAAAATCAAAACCGTGCAGGCGGAGATACTTAAAATCCAAGCCGAGATGAGATCGCCACCGGCACACTAATTTTTATGAGCGAAGAACCTATACCAGCGCCCGACGACACTAATTTAATCGAGCAGGTAGAGTTTGCTTTGGCCGGCTCTATCTTTGCAGTCGGTATTTCTGTCGCCGTGTTGATTTCCAATTTCGGCCAAGAGTTTAGAGCGCTTACCGAAGCCAAAGCGCAGGTGAAACTCCATCAGGACATTTTGCGCGAACATCAGTTGCTACTTGGTCAAAACGAAACCGTCCTCCGCGAGCATCAGGCTCTACTCACCGCGCACCGCGCTCGCGTCTCCTCTTCCAAGTGAAACTCTCAGACTACGTAGTCGATTTCCTCGTTCAACAGGGCCTCAAGCACCTCTTCTTGCTGCCGGGCGGCGGGTGCATGCACCTCATCGACTCCGTCGGTAAACGCCCTGAGCTGAACTTCGTCGCTTGTTTGCACGAGCAAGGTTGCGCGTTTGCGGCCGAGGCCTATGGGGAATTTACCAACGAACTCGGCTGCGCGCTCGTCACCGCGGGCCCGGGCGGCACCAATGCCCTCACGGGCACCGCGTGCGCGTGGATTGAGGGCTCGCCGTGTTTATTTATTTCCGGTCAGGCCAAGCGTGTGGACTTGATCCGGCATCAGCCGTTGCCCGTGCGATCAATGGGTCAACAGGAAGTCGATATCACAGCGATGGCCGCGCCGATCACCAAGTACGCTGCGATAGTGGTCGAGCCCAACGAAATTCGTTTCTACTTAGAGAAAGCGGTGTGGCTCGCGACGCACGGGCGCAAGGGACCGGTTTGGCTCGATATTCCGCTCGACGTGCAGGCCGCCCAAATTGAACCGAGCGCCCTTGTCGGTTTTACGCCGCCGGCGCCGGCGGCCGTCGATTTTGGTCTGCCGATCGCGACCGCGCTGGCCGCACTCGCGCAGGCGCGCCGCCCGGTGATTTACGCCGGCAATGGCGTGCGCACCGCTGGCGTGATCGAAGCCTTTCGCACGTTCGCGGAGCGGCTTAATTTACCCGTGTTGCTCACGTGGAAGGCCGCGGATTTTCTGCCCGAGGATCACCCGAGTTTCATCGGTCGCCCCGGTGGCATGGGCCAACGCGGTTCCAATTTCACGCAGCAACGCGCCGACTGGATTCTCGTACTCGGGGCGCGCTTGGATTTACCCTCGGTGGCTTTCAATCACACAAATTTTGCGCCCCGTGCCTTTAAGGTCGTCGTTGATGTGGACCCGGCCGAACTCGCCAAATTTAAGACTAAGATCGACCTGCCCGTTACGTCCGATCTTGAGGTTTTCCTCCCCGCCTTGGTTGCAGCGATGACGACGACGCAGTTCCCGGATTTCCGGGCCTGGCGCGATGAATGCCGAGCGCTCTCGACGCGTTATCCGGTCGTGTTGTCCGAGTACCGCACGCGGGCAGATACGCCAGTCAGCACCTATGTGTTGATGGATATTTTGTCTGAGTTGTGCGACGCGCGCGACGTGCTTGTCCCCGGGAGTTCGGGGCCGTGCAGCGATATTTTTTATCAAGCCTTCCGCGTCAAAGCGGGCCAGCGCATCCTCAACGCGCCCGGCCTCGGCGCGATGGGCACGGGTTTGCCCGGTACGATTGGCGCCGCGTTGGCGAGTGGCGGCCGGCGCGTCGTGAACATCAACGGCGAGGGTGGTTTCCAGCTCAACATTCAGGAACTCGAGACCGCGCGTCGCCTGCAACTCCCCGTGAAATACCTTGTGCTCGATAACGGCGGCTACCGTTCGATCGTGGCGATGCAGCGCAATCATTTTCAGGGACGTTTGGTGGGCTCGGAGCCATCGAGTCGCCTGACGATGCCCGACACCGGTCGCGTGGCTGAGGCCTACGGGATTCCCGCGCTCTATGTGGATTCGCACACGCAGTTGGAAGCCGTGTTGCGGGATGCGCTCGGTCGCGCCGGTCCCGTGGTGTGCGTGATTAAAACCTCGGTGGATGAAGTGACCGCCCCGAAAGTAACTTCCGAAATTCGTCCTGACGGCAGCATCGTTTCCAAGCCGATGGAAGACATGTGGCCCTTCTTGGACCGCGCCGAATTTAACGCCATTATGGGTAGCTGATATTATGGCCGATCCGGTAATCGAATCGTATGCGGTACAGATTGAGCGTTTGTTGGCCGAGCCCCTCGCGTCGGCGGCGCAGCGTGAGCGCGAGACGTTTCGCCACGAGTTGAGTCGCACTGACGGAACGGTGGTGGTGTTCGGCGCGGGACGTTTGGGGCGGTTGTGCGCGCGGGCTTTGCAGCGCGGTGGGGTGCCGCTGCGGGCTTTCTGCGATGGCAATGCGCAGCGGCAGGGCGTCATCCAAGACGGCGTCGCAATCATTGCCCCGGTGGAAGCGGCCCGACGGTTTCCGCAGGCGCTCTTTGTCGTCGCGATTTGGACCGGCACCGCGCGGGAGACAATGGTCGAGCGTTTGGCGTATCTCCAGCAACTCGGCTGTGCGCACGTCACGAGTTACGCCCCGCTCGTTTGGGCGCACGGGGCGGAGGAAGCGCCTTTTCATTCGTTTGATTTGCCCACTCGGACCTTGGCGGCGGCGGCGCCGTTGCGGGAGTTGGCCGCGCGCCTCGCAGACGACGCCTCGCGTCGCGTGCTGTGGGTCGCTTTACGGCAACGGTTGCTCGGGATCTTCGACGCCACGGCACCGGCGGCGGAGCAATATTTCCCGGGCGATATCGTGCGGCTGACGGAGGATGAAGTCTTCGTCGATGGCGGGGCCTTTGATGGCGATACGTTGGCGGATTTTGTGGGTCGGGTGGGGGAGCGATTTGCGCACTACCACGCGTTTGAGCCCGATGCGGCGAATCGGGCGCGACTCATGGGGCGCGTGCAGGGCTTGCCCGCCGCTGTGCGCGCAAAAATCACGATTCACCCCATCGCGTTACATGCGGAGTCGTCGACGTTGAGTTTCACGGATCAAGGCGGGCCGACTTCGCATTTGGGCACTGGCGGCAACATCTCGGTCCGGGGCGAGCGCCTCGACGCGATTTTAGCCGCTCAGCGGCTGAGTTTTTTGAAACTGGACGTCGAAGGCGCAGAACGCGCTTCGTTGGCGGGGGCGAAAGCCAGCCTGACGCAGCATCGCCCGCAAGTGGCCGCCTGCGTGTATCACGAGCCTAGCGACCTCTGGGAAATCCCGCAGTTGCTGGCAGCGCTATTGCCAAACAGCCGTTTTTATCTGCGGCCACACGGCTTCGATGGCTGGGAAACGGTCGTGTATGTCGTTCCCCAGAAATAGCGCTGAGCTTCAGGAATGGGATGATGATGCATTGACGGGCACATTTGATTAATGTATCAGCTCATGTATGAAAACGATTACGGTCAACGTCAGCGAGCCTGTTTACGCTGAATTTCAACGTTTTGCGATCGATCAGGACCGACCCACTTCGGAAATTATCCGCGAGGCGATGGAGTACTACCGACAAACGAAAATCCACCCCGTGCGTAGTCTCCGTGATTCACGTCCAACCAGTGTCAAAGCCGTGCTTAAAGCGTGGGCGGGTCGGGCTGAACTCCTAGACGATATGTTGGCTCCGCATGCACGCGATTGATACGACATTTTTGGTGCAGGTTGAGCTGCGTGAGGCGCAAGATCATCTCAGCGCTCGCGCTTGGTTGGACCGAATCCTTGAGTTTGACGGGCAACTGTTTGCGCTGGCTCCTCAAGTGCTCACGGAATTCATTCATGTGGTTACGGATCCGCGGCGATTTGCTCAACCCCTCACCATGGAAGAGGCCATGGCCCGGGCCCAGCTTTGGTGGGAAGCGAAAGAAGTACGCGCAATCTACCCTTCGTTGGAGTCGACAGCGCTTACCCTGCAATGGCTTCGCGCTCATCGACTCGGGCGTGAACGATTGTCGGATACGCAACTCGCGGCTACTTACTCCGCGGCAGGCATGCATCGGCTTCTCACCGCCAATGCCGATGATTTTGCGGTATTCGGCGTTTTTAGTTTCACCTCCTACGCGGTCGCTTAAGTCCTTTTGGATAAAGTTAGATCATCGCTTCAAAACCCTGTGGACCTCCCCGAGCCCCCAAAGCGATTTTCAGCCGCTCTACGTCCCTGTCCCGTGTGTACGAGCGAGGGGCCGCGTGCGCTCGTGCATCGGCAGCGCTTTCAACAGGGGCCGTTGGGCGAGGGTTACGATGTCGTCATCTGCGCGGCGTGCGGGGCGGGGTTTGCCGATGGCATTCCGCGTCAAGCGGAGTTGGATCGTTACTACGAAGAGCGCTCGAAATACACCTACGCCCACGCGGCCGGGGCGGAGTCGCCGTATGATTTTAAACGCTTCGAATTGATCGCTGATCAGATCGAGGTGCACGTGCCGGACAAAACTGCCCGGATTTTAGACATCGGTTGTGCAACCGGTGGGTTATTGGCCGTGTTGCAGCGGCGTGGTTATAAAAACGTCTTGGGGAGCGATCCGAGCGCGACCTGTGCCGAGGCGGCGCGGCGGCTTTATGGGATCGCGGTGAAAACGGCGACCTTGGCGCAACATGCCGCGTGGACCGAGCGGTTTGATGCCGTGCTCCTCGTGGGCGTGCTGGAGCACGTGCGCGAGGTGCGCGCGGCGGTCCAAGTCGTGGCAGGGTTGCTCGTTCCTGGCGGTAAATTCTACTGCGCACAACCGGATGTGGAGGCGTTTGCCGAGTGCCACAACGCGCCGTATCAGCAATTCAGCACCGAGCATGTGAATTTTTTCTCGCGAGTTTCGCTGGGAGCTTTGCTGGCGAATGCTGGCCTGGCCCCGACACAATTGTGGCGCTGGCCGGTCGAATGGCGCGAAGGCATGACTGATTCGGTGGTGAGTGGTGTTTTTGGCCAGTCGGCGGGAACTATTGTTCACGGGTGCGACGCGATTACGCAGGCGGCATTGCAGCGTTATGTGGAGCAGAGTGCGGAGCAGGAGGCTGGGGTGCTGCGCGTGATCGAGGATCTCGTGCGCTCTCAGGAACCGATCTTAGTCTGGGGCGCGGGCAGCTTTACGCGCCATCTCTTGGCTAGCACCCAGCTCGGTCAGGCGAATATTACCGCGTTCGTGGATTCGAGCCTGAGCCAGCAGGCCGCAACGCTTTTAGGTCGCAGCGTGCTCGCACCGACGGCGCTGGCGGATCGACCTGAAACGATTGTGATCTGCTCGTTGGTGTTTGGCGCCGAAATTCGGAGCTGCATCACCGCCCAACTGGGCTTACCCAATCGAGTTCGGTCGATTTTTAGCCTTTGAGTCCGGTAAGGTGAGCAAGGCCGCAATTAAGAACCAGAAGAGGAATTGATGACTGACGTAGATATTAAGCGAATTAGCGGTCATTTGTGTAATCAAGTAGGTGGTCAGCGCCAAAAATAGCGCCAAAGTCACCCTATTCCCACTCTTCGCCTTCAAGTCGGCGCGGGTCAGTCGATACCCTTTGTACCAGGCAGCTCCAATGAGACTGCAAAAGAGCAGGGTCGCAGGAATTCCTAATTCTGCGGCAAATTGCAGGATGAAATTATGGGCGAAGTTGGGTTCTGCGCCCAACGGATCATTTTTGAGTGCGAATTTCGGTGAGTTGAGGTAGAACGAACCACTGCCGTGCCCTGTCCAAGGCCGGCTTTGGATCATACCGAGGGCTTTATGGTAGATCTCAAATCGAGCCGATGACTTCGTCGAGAGGCTTTCCACCCGAATCAAACTATGCAAGCGAGCCATCAAAGGGTTAGTGGCCCAGGCTCCACCTTTTTTGGCCGATTCATTGGCCGCCCACCAAAGGGTGACACTGGCAATCATCACCAGAACAATCCACCTGAATTTAAGTCTCAGGCTCAAGAATAACAAAACACCTATGGCCGCTGCCAGCCACGTCGCTCGTGAATAGGTCAGGACCAAAAGCGTGCTCATCGCCCCGAAGCCTACGAGCTGCACCGCACATAACCACTTCCTCCGCGTGGCTAGTAGGGCCAGTACGACCGCCCAGATTGTAACCGCAATTCCGCCCAATGAATGGATATCCTCATAGGGACTTAATAAAAAAGCATCATATAAGAGATCTGGTATTTTATAGAAATATTCGAAAGCCGAGAAACCCAGCAGTGGGATAATATAGGCTATGATTACCGGGGCGATCCACTGGGCTAACGGTCCTTCATTCGTAGTGACCGGGTGCTTGGGGGTGGGCTCAATCGCAGATGAGTTTAGGGGGTCGCGCGCTTGATGCCGTTTGAGCTGGTCGCTTTTGCCCGTCGTGAACAAAAGTTTGACGAAATATAACCCCTGCAGCCAGAGGAACGCTGAATGCAGCGCGTAATAGCGATCACCGAAACCCAATCCCGGACTGTGGGTGAGGGTTGTCCAGAAGTTGGGTTCATGCCGTTGGGGCCACAGTGTCATTACCGCCGATACCAGCAGTGCCGTACTCAATAAATCGACCGCGAGAATTACCCATTTAGTCGTGCTCTTGATTGCAGTGCGCGATGCCATTGCCGCCGGATCATTCGTAGCAACCCCGCGTCGCGCCACCCTGCCCAGCCAAAGCGCACTGAAACCTGAAAACAGCGGTGAGGCGGATCCCAGCACTTGGGTCTGGCTCAGCCCGCTCAGCCATGGCACCGATAGGGTGAAGATAAACAAAGCCGCTCGCGGTCGCCAGCAGGCTAGACCAAAATAAACTCCGATTAAAATAAGGGTCGGCCCAAAATAAGACTGCGTCTCATTAAAACTGGCCCTGATAAATCTTAGACAGAGCAGGGTGAAGCAAAAATCCAATCCCCTAGATCCATAGACATGGAGCTTGGCTAACAAACGTTTGAGCAAGGGAAACAAGGCCGCCTAGGAGGATTAGGTTTATAGGGGTAAAATGCCAATATATCTCAGGCGAGCTGATTTAGGCTAGGTGATCTAGCCCCGCTCAAGTCACTCCTTTTTCCCTGCGCCCAGCCCCAATAGGGCCAAGCCCAAGCCCAAGGCCATGCCCGTGCCCATGCCGGCCGCGCCGGCTACCGCCAAGCTACGATAAAAGCTCACGGTGATCGGTTGCATGCTGATTTGCACGGCATTGCCGTAGTACTGCTGTTGATAGTCTTGGTAGGTCAGCCGGGTGTCCGTGATTAATTTGTCGTAAGTTGCCTTCAACTTATCGAGTGATTTCTTAAACTGCTCGAGGACTTCGTTCTTTTGGACGCCGCCTGTTTCGATGAATTCCGTAATGTTCTTCCTGCGGTCAAGCAAAATGGCTTTATCGGACTGGATGCGACGCGTCTTTAAGCTCGCCTTGAGCGACTCGCGCACGAGGAAATTATTAGCGTCGTTGGCGAGCAGCGAGTCCACCAGGCCTTGATCGATCACGGTCCCCTCGGAGCGTTGCGCGCCCGTCTGCGATTTGATACCGAGCACGTAATTTTGCATGCGCTCTTGGCTTTGCTTGAGCAGGGCCTGCACCACCTTTTCCTCCTCGGCGGCACGATCTGCATCTTCGCTCAAGGTTTTCAGGTAATAATCGAATTTCAATAAAGCCAACTTGCGGTCTAGCGATAGGCCGTTTTCGCGGATCAATCCGAGGGTTTCATTGAGGCGAATTTGGCTGAAAAATTGAGCCTGTTTCAGCAGGTCACTGAACGAGAGATTGGTGCGCGGCGACCGGTAGGCTTTCGCTTGCTCGTTCATTTGAGTCAGGAACGCGCCAATGCTCTGGTTTTCCTGGGCCAGTACGACTTCATAATCGAGGTAGTCGCTGTCGCTGAGTGCTTCAAACGCTTTGCCGAAGTTCAAGGGCATAGCCACGTAGGTGCGGACAAATTTTTCCTGATATACGGTCACAATTTCGCGCAGCAGCGACTCGCGTTGAGCGGTCGTAAGAGCGACCGAGCGGGGTAGGGCGAGCGTTAGGCTGTATTCATCGGGTACGTAAAGCCGGGGCGTTTGCCCGCTGGCGCGCAGCTTGTCGCGCTCTTTCACGATGTTGTCTGGGATGATGTCTTGGACGCTGATCCCTGCGCGCACCTTGCTCTGGACGGCTTCATTGGCGGCGAAGCCCTTGCGCTTGAGGGCCTCGGCGATGATTTCGGGTGAGCGCAAATCGTCGGCTTGGAATTTGGATTTATCCGGATACTCGCCTCGTTCAAAACCGGGGAAGCTAAAAACGACGCGCGTGGAGGTCGTCTGATCGGTGAACAAACCCGAGGTGAAATACCCCACGGCCCCAAGCGCCAACCCCAGCGCCGAAAGGCCGATAATCAGCGGCAACTGGCGCTTGAGCCGGCCAAACAGTTCAGCGAAATCAATGCCATCATCTTCGTGAGTGGAGGGAGCTGGGTTGGATGGATTCATATTAAATGTGAAAAGGTGATCTCAGATGTGCAGGAGAATCGCAAAACTTCAACTCGTGATTTATCGCGGCTACAAAATCGCAGCTGAGCTCAGCAGATTTTTAACCACGGATCACACGGATGCGATCTGGATAAAACCCAAAACCAGTTGTCTCGAATCCCATGCACTCCCCATCCACTTACTATCCTTGGTAGAAACGCCTTGGTCGATTCCGAGCCTGTTAACCACGGATCACACGGATACGATCTGGATAAACCCCAAGACCGGTTGTCTCGAATCCCATCCATTCCCCATCCACTCCGAATCCGTGGTAAAAAAATGACTTGGTCGATTCCGAGCCTGTTAATCACGGATCACACGGATTCTATCTGGATTAGAACCCAAGACCAGTTGTCTCGAATCCCATCCACTCCCCATCCACTCCCTATCCGTGGTAAAAAACGCCTCGGTTAAAAACGGGCATCCTGGTCGTCAACTGTAGCGAATTAGCTAATGATTCGTTTCCATCGCAAATCCGCATATTTAAAGTTGAGGAGCAGCGCCACTTGAAGCCCCGTAATGCTCAGGTACCCCAACATCTGAGCGGTATGGCTTTCATTAAATTCTGACACAACCTTTGTATCCGCGATAACGGATTGGTTCACTATTAAATCGGGTATCAATTTGCCGATTTCCGTGCCAGCGTAGTGTACTGGAAACGCGCGTTGCTGTTCGATTTTATGACCTCGGTTGACGAGTTCTAAGACCAAGGCTCGTTCGTAAATTTTTTCATCAAGTCCTGGTCTTAAGGTGTTCAAAACACGCATCGCCGCGCCGATGATATCCTCGGTAAACTGCTGATGTATCATTTTTTATTGGTGATTCTGGTGTAGTTATTCGTCAATTTTAATGTTTCGTTTCTACTTATCTATTAATATATTTAACCACGGATCACACGGATGCGATCTGGATAAAACCCAAAACCAGTTGTCTCGAATCCCATGCACTCCCCATCCACTTACTATCCTTGGTAGAAACGCCTTGGTCGATTCCGAGCCTGTTAACCACGGATCACACGGATACGATCTGGATAAACCCCAAGACCGGTTGTCTCGAATCCCATCCACTCCCCATCCACTCCCTATCCGTGGTAAAAAAAAATGCCTTGGTCGATTCCGAACCTTCTAACCACGGATCACACGGATACGACCCGGATAAAACCCCAAGACCGGTTGTCTCAAATCCCATCCACTTCCCATCCACTCCCTATCCGTGGTAAAAAAAATGCCTTGGTCGATTCCGAACCTTCTAATCACGGATCACACGGATACGACCCGGATAAAACCTCAAGACCAGTTGTCTCAAATCCCATCCACTTCCCATCCACTCCCCATCCGTGGTAAAAAATGCCTTTGTGCACGAGCCGACTCACAAAACGTGCTCCATTGTTCATTTTTACTTGAACTGCACCTCGAAGCCCGGTTTGCTTAGTCATCTCCGAGGTAACCTTGGCTAAATCATCTCCAGTTTCAGCCCCGACCCCCATCGCATTCGAAGGCGAGTGCGTGGCTTTCTTTGCGGAGATCGTGCAACTGTTTGGGATCCCTAAGTCGGTCGGCCAAATCTACGGTCTGCTTTATGCCTCGTCAGAGCCGCTTGGCTTAACGGCCATCGTCGAGCTATTAGAAATCAGCAAAGGATCGGCCAGCCAAGGCCTGCAACTCCTCCGCTCCCTCGGCGCGATCAATGAAGCCGAAGCGAAGGATGGCACCGCGCGCGGAGTCGCCTACGAAGCTGAGCTCAGCCTCCGCCAATTGGTGACGGGCATCCTGCAGGAACGCCTCGCCCCGTTGGCCAGCGCGGGTGCCCAGCGCCTGAAACGTCTTAAAGACCTCGCGGCGCAGGCTCCCGAGAATACCGCGTTTTATTTAGACCGGACCAAGCAACTTGAGAATTGGCGTAAACGGTTCACCACCGTCACGCCGCTGCTCACTGCTTTGCTTGGTCCTAGTAAAAAGAAAAGTCGTTAAGGGTTCAAGTGTCGGGATTTCAAGATAGGGTATAGCCCGGTCGCGTTCGATAGACGTGACGAGGCGAAGCCGTGCTAGCCCGCCCATAGGCACCCTTCAAAGTAGGACCCGCTTGAAAGACTCGCTTACTTGGCATGACATTATTTTCCCCAAAACGCTTAATTTCGCAGGCAATGCCCAATCTCGCGTTGGGCCGTTCAGCCTCGATTAATTTCGGATCAGGGCTCTACCGCGTGTCAGGCCGTTCGTGCTGTTGCAGCTTTCTGGGACCGAAGTTCCAAGCAGACGTTCTAAATCAGCCATAAAAACTAATACACATCTGCCAGATCCCCTTGGGGCAACGGCCGCTTAAAAATATCATGAAAGCAGTCATCCTAGCAGGCGGTCTTGGTACCCGTATCAGCGAGGAAACCCACCTCAAGCCCAAACCCATGATCGAAATCGGCGGTATGCCGATTCTCTGGCATGTACTAAAAGTCTACGCTGCCCATGGCATCACCGACTTCATCATCTGCGCGGGGTACAAGGGCTATGTGATCAAGGAATATTTCGCCAATTATTTTCTGCATATGTCCGATGTTACCTTCGACATGAAGGAGAACCGCATGGAGGTACACCAGCGGCGCTCAGAGCCTTGGCGGGTCACGATTGTAGACACGGGCGACGATACCATGACCGGGGGTCGCTTAAAGAGGGTGCGCGACTACGTCGGGCAAGAAACCTTCTGCTTTACCTACGGCGATGGTGTGGGAAATGTGAACATCTCTGAGTTGATTGCCTTTCACAAAGAGCAGGGCCGTCAAGCCACCCTCACCGGCGTGCAACCCCCTGGTCGTTTTGGTGCGCTCGACATCTTGGGTCACCAAGTCAAAAGGTTTCAAGAGAAGCCCGAGGGTGACGGAAGCTGGATCAACGGAGGCTTTTTTGTTTTGGAGCCGTCCGTGATAAATCACGTCGCTGACGATTCGACAATTTGGGAGCGCAAGCCATTGGAGGCGCTCGCGGCTGCCGAGCAGCTTAGTATTTATAAGCACAACGGTTTCTGGCAACCTATGGATACCTTGCGCGATAAGCAGCACTTAGAGACGCTGTGGGAATCGGGCAAGGCGCCGTGGAAGACGTGGAAGTAACTCTCATGTCGTTCGCTAACGCTTATCTTGGAAAACGAGTTTTGGTCACTGGCCATACCGGCTTCAAAGGCTCGTGGCTATCCGAGTGGCTACTTTCGCTCGGTGCTGAAGTTACAGGGTTTGCACTTCCACCCACCACGCAACCTTCGCTTTTTGATCAACTCGGAATGGCATCGCGCCTTCGTCATTTGATTGGCGATGTTCGTGACTTGGAGGCAGTGTGTAAAGTCGTCGGGGAGACTGAACCCGATTTCATTTTCCACCTCGCTGCTCAACCACTAGTGCGGCTTTCTTACGATCAACCTGCCGACACCTATTCGACCAACGTTATGGGCACTGTCAATGTCCTCGAGGCGGTGCGGCAGGCGGGCCGGCCCTGTGTGGTCATAGCGATCACGACGGACAAGTGCTACGAAAACAAGGAGTGGGTGTATAGTTATCGCGAAGAGGATCCGATGGGCGGCTATGATCCCTACAGCTCCTCTAAGGGCGCGGCAGAACTGGTGATTGCCTCTTATCGACGGTCTTTTTTTTCGGCCCCGGATTCGCCCATTCGTCTGGCTTCTGCCCGGGCCGGCAACGTTATCGGCGGGGGAGACTGGGCGACGGATCGTATCGTTCCAGATTGCATCCGCAGCCTGCAACGCGGCGAAGCCATCCCTGTGCGCAATAAAGTCGCCACCCGTCCTTGGCAACATGTGCTTGAGCCGATTTCTGGCTACCTCTGGCTCGGTGCTTGTTTGGCCAACCCTCAACTTTCAGCTTTCAACTCTCAACTACCATCAGCCTTCAACTTCGGTCCGGCCCTTTCATCCAATCGCACCGTAGCTGATCTGGTTCAGGAAATCCTCAAGCACTGGCCCGGTCGCTGGGATGACAAGAGCGATCCGAAAGCGGTTCATGAAGCCAAGTTGCTCAATCTCGCGACCGATAAGGCCTACCACTTTCTCAATTGGGCCCCAGTCTGGTCGTTTTCCGAGACGATCGCCCAGACGGCGAACTGGTATCTTCGAGCGGACTCCGCCGCGAACGACATCCGCCAGCTGACCACCGGCCAGATTCAAGCCTACACCCAAGCGGCCCAAGCGTTGGGCCTGCGCTGGACGGCTTGATCTGGCTACCCGCAATTTTGACGATATGAGCAAATCCCCTCCCGAACTCAAAACCGAGATTCTCCGGCTCACCCGCGAGTATTCCGCGCTCGTTCACACCGGTCAGCGTCCCGGCGATGATGCCGCCCATGCGCCGTGGGCCCCCGGCCAGACCATCCCCTATGCGGGACGAGTCTTCAATCAGGACGAGGTGGAGGCAGCGGTGGGTTCAACCCTCGATTTTTGGCTCACACTCGGACCCGAAGGCGAAGCCTTCGAGAAGGAACTCGCCTCCCTGCTGGGGGTGAAGTTCTCGCTGCTGGTAAACTCCGGATCCTCGGCCAACCTCGTGGCGCTCGCCACCCTCACCACCCACAAGCTGCCGAGCCATAAACGGATTCAGCACGGGGATGAAGTGATCACGGTCGCTGCGGGTTTTCCGACGACCGTTTCGCCGATTCTTCAATTAGGTGCTGTGCCCGTGTTCATCGACAACGATCCGGTCACGGGTAACATCCGTGTTGATCAACTGGAGTCGGCCTACGTCGCCGGCAAGACCAAGGCCGTTATGATCGCCCACGCGCTGGGCAACCCCTTCAATGTCTGTGCTGTATTGGCCTTTTGCCGTAAATATGACCTTTGGCTTATCGAGGATAACTGCGACGCGCTGGGTTGCACGTATTCGCTGCCGGTTGCCGAAGCCAAAGCCCTCAGTCTAGATCATCTTCTGAAATTAGCGGAAGCGAATGGTTGTAGCCCGGACGGCTCGACGGGGTCCGCGGAAAGCCCGACCAGCGGTCGGGCCTACAGCCCAAAAATCCCCTTTATCCGAAACGGAATCCTGACGGCCTACACCGGGACTTTCGGCGATATTTCCACCCAGTCGTTCTACCCGCCACACCATCTGACGATGGGCGAGGGCGGGGCAGTCAATATCATCAGCAGGCCACCGCTCAAAACCTACGCGGAAAGTTTCCGGGACTGGGGCCGCGACTGCTGGTGTGCTTCCGGCAAAGACGATACTTGCGGTAAGCGCTTTCAGTGGCAGCTCGGCGAGCTCCCCAAGGGCTACGATCATAAGTATATTTATAGCCACTTAGGCTACAACTTGAAGCCGCTAGATCCCCAAGCCGCGATTGGCCGCCAACAACTCAAGAAGCTCCCTGCCTTTATCGAGGCCCGGAAACAAAATTGGGAGACGTTGCGGGCCGGCCTCGCCGATTTGGAAGACGTTTTCGAGTTTACTTTGCCCACCCATGCGACTCGCTGGGTTCCGCCGTCCGAGAGATCGAAGTCCGGACTCTCAGCTTTCAGATCTCAACCCTCAGCTTTGAGCTTCGACTTAAACTTCGACTGGGATTCGACCGGTTGCCGGACGAATACTTCCTGGTTCGGTTTTATGCTAAAGGTCAAACCGACCGCACCGTTCTCCCATACCGATCTCGGCCGCCACCTCGATCAGCACAAGATCGGCAACCGGATGTTTTTCGGCGGCAATCTGCTCCGCCAGCCCGTCTTCGTGCAACTGCGCAAAGACCGCCCCGAAGCTCTTCGCTTGGTGTCCGCCGATGGCCGCGCGCTTACGTCCGCCCAAAGTGAGCTTGAGCTCAAATCATCCATCAACGGCGCCGCGGCTTCGCCTCTTCCAGGGGCGGACGCCATTATGAATCAGGCTTTGTTTCTGGGCACCTATCCTGGCCTGACTGCTGAAATGTTGGCCCACGAAATTGAGGTCATCGGCAATTTCGTTGCGACAAAGCGTCCATAAGGCATCAGTTCAGAGAGTTATCCGGTATTTAATCCTTTCAAAGGGACTGGTAATTATAGGAGCCCCCAAAAAACCACAATAGACCGCCCTGCGGCCGTCCGCCTCGTGGGCGGCAATAGGGTGACCCTGATCACCGTAACCGATGCCACCATCAGCGCCGCCTTTCCCGGCGCGGACAAACTGACGCACCGCGCCCTCTTCCTCGGCACCTCTCCCAGCTTAACCACTGCGGTGCTCGATTATGAGATCGATGTCATCATCCAGTTTACCCTAAAAAAATGAGCAGACCGTTCAACCTGCTGCCGGTGGCGCTCCCGGGCGTCCGCTTGCTGGAACCACGACTCTTCAGCGACCGGCGCGGATTGTTCGTCAAGACCTACCACGAGCCGGCCTGGCGGGAAGCGGGGCTTCCCTTCGCGATGCGGGAAGAATATTACTCGGTTTCCAATCGTGGAGTTTTGCGGGGCATGCATTTTCAAACCCCACCCGAAGACCACACTAAGGTGGTCTACTGCCCCTGCGGCCGGGTGCTGGATGTGCTGCTCGACCTGCGCCGGAGCTCGCCCACCTTCGGCCAAACCGCGTCCCGCGAGCTGTCTGCGGAAAACGGCCTGATCCTTGTCATCCCGACCGGCATCGCGCACGGTTTCCTTGCCCTTGAGGCCGGCTCCGTATTGGTGTATAAGACAGGGACTGTGCATAGCCCTGTTCATGACGCCGGCATCCGTTGGGACAGCTTCGGTTTTGATTGGGGTTGCGACGCCCCAGTGCTCTCCGCGCGCGATGCCGCTTTACCGGCGCTGGCCGATTTCGCCTTGCCGTTTGGCTGAAAGTTGCTTTATTCGTATCATGCCCGCATAATGAAAATTCCCGTCTGGCATCCTTCCATCACTGAAGCTGAACACACGGCCGTCCGCCGGGTACTAGAGATCGGCTACCTCGGCATGGGCAGCGACGTGTTTGCTTTCGAGCGGCTCGTCGCCGAAACCCTCCATGTCCCCGAGCCCACCGTCGTGTCCGCGCACACGGGCCAGAGTGCGCTGCACCTGGCGCTCCTCGCCGTGGGCGTGGGACCGGGGGACCTAGTGATCACCCCGTCGTTCAACAACGTGGCGGACTTCCAGGCCATCCAGGCCTGCGGGGCGCGGCCCCATTTTTGCGACGTCGACCCCGTTACTGGCATGATGACGCTGGAGTCGCTCCGGCGCTGTCCTGTCGCTCAGGCCAAGTGCGTCATCACGCTCGATTATGCCTCGCAATATTGCGACCTGGCCGCGATCGCCGCCACCTGCCGTGCAGCCAAGGCTAAGCTCATCTACGACGCCGCCCACACCTTTGGGTCACCGCTCGACGGCCGACTGGATCTGGCCGACGCCACGATGTTCAGCTTCGATCCGATCAAGACGCTGACGGCGATCGATGCCGGCATTATCCACTCCAACTCTCCCGAGGTCATCGACCGCATTCGTAAGACCCGCCACATGGGCATGGAGCAAAACCTCGAGGCTCTGAAGCAGAACAAGCGCTCGTGGAACTACGACGTTAAGCTGCCCGGTTACAGGTATCACCTGTCAAACATCCATGCCGCAATCGGCAGCGTACAGATCAAGCGATTTCCGGAGATTGCGCAAAAACGGAATGCCCTGGCCCGGTCTTTCCGCCAACTCACCCATAGCCTGGGTGCCCACCTCGACTACCTGCGCCTCGACGAGGGTTTCGTGCCGTTCATGAATTGCGCCACGGTGAAAAACGGCCGGCGCGACTCGCTGCGCACCTTCCTCGAGGAAAAGGGTGTCCAGACAGGCATCCACTGGACGCCAGGACATCACTTCAGCCTGTTCAAGGACTGCCCGCATGACGACCTGGCTGGCACTGAGGCCTTTTACGCCAGCATCATCTCGCTGCCTTTCTACACCGACATGACCGAGGAGGAGTGCCGCCATGTGACCGGGCTGATCAGCGGATTTTTCCGGAGCTGATGAATCCGGCACCGCACCGCAGCCCCGAAGCCCCACCGCCTGGAACCGGCCATGTCTTCTGGGTGTTCGGCCCGTAGGGGGCCGGTTAGTCAACCATGGCGCAAGCGCTCGTCTCAAACCTGCTCCGACAACAGTGATTCCATTGAAGTTTGGACAACCCCTGACAACACCTCTGCCCCGGAGCGCGCATGGGTAGTATGGCGTATAAATGCAGCAGGCTCTCTAATGTATTGTGCGTCAATTGGTGTCGGATGGCTTAACCTCGAGTAGCTGACAAAGGTGTTCTGATCACCAATTCAGCCAATTCAGTGGCAACTTATGCTGAGTTTTGACATTTGGTGGATTTTCCGTGGAACTTTTATCGATGCATTTTGTTAAAATCGCAGAGCGAAAGATCGGCCCCGGGCAACTTTGCTTCATCATCGCCGAGGCCGGGGTGAACCATAACGGCGACCTGGCCATGGCGCAGCAACTGGTGACCCAGGCGTGTCTCGCCGGCGCCGATTGCATCAAGTTCCAGACCTTCAAGGCCGAGCGAGTCGCCGCCGGTATCGCCCCCAAGGCCGCCTACCAGCTGCGCTCCACCGACCCCACCGAGTCACAATTCGCCATGCTCCGCAAACTCGAGCTGACCGAATCGGATCACCGCGTCCTGCTCGAGCAATGCCGCCGCGAGGGCATCGTTTTCCTTTCCACCCCCTACAGCCTGGCAGATGCCGAGCTGCTGCACGCCCTCGACGTGCCCGCATTCAAGATCGCCTCCGGCCAGCTGATTGAACTCCCCTTCCTTGCTGCCCTCGCCCGCTTCAACCGTCCGGTCATTCTCTCCACCGGCATGGGGACTTTGGCCGAAGTAAAGGAGGCCGTGGATACCATCCGCGCCCATGGCAACCAGCAACTGGTCGTGCTGCAGTGCACCACCAATTATCCGTCACGCCTGGCTGACACCAACCTGCGCGCCATGGCCACGCTCGCGGCGGCCACCGGAACTGCCGTCGGTTACTCCGACCACACCGATGGCATCACCGCCTGCCTTGCCGCCGTCGCCCTTGGCGCCTGCGTCATTGAAAAGCACTTCACGCTCGACCGCACCATGCCCGGCCCCGATCACCGCTGCTCCTCCGAGCCGGCCGAATTGACCGCCCTCGTCCGGGGCATCCGCGACATCGAGATTTCCCTCGGCGACGGGGTAAAACGGCCGGCCGAGACCGAGCTGGCCAATCTCACCGGTGTCCGCCGCAGCATCGCCACCGCGCGCGACCTGCCCGCCGGTCACGTGATCGGAGAACGCGACTTGCAGTTTCTCCGTCCCGCCACCGGCATGCCCCCGCGCGACTGGGACCGGGTGGTCGGCCGACGCACCACCACCGCCCTGGCCGGCGGCACCCTCCTCGCCTGGGAGCACCTCGCGTGAAACGCCACTTCTGCTACGTCACCGGGACCCGGGCCGACTTCGGGCTCATGGAAGGCACTCTCCGGCGCATCCACGCGCATCAACAACTGGCCCTGTCCGTCTGCGTGACGGGCATGCACCTGTCGCCACTCCACGGCAACACCGTGACCGAGGTCGAGCACTCCGGATTGCGCATCTGCGGCCGGATTCCCGTTTCTCACGAGAAAGCCGACGGCGCGACCATGGCCGCCGCACTCGCCCATGTCCTGCTCGGGCTGATCCCGCTTCTGCAACAGGAGAAACCCGATGCGGTGATTTTGCTCGGCGACCGGGGCGAAATGCTCGCCGGGGCCATCGCGGCCATCCACCTGAACATCCCCGTCGTGCATGTGCACGGCGGTGAACGCTCCGGCACGGTCGACGAACCCGTCCGCCACGCCATCTCAAAGCTGGCGCACTACCATTTCACCGCCACCGTGGCCGCCCGCGAACGGCTGATCCGTATGGGGGAGGGGCCCGCGCATGTCTTCGTGACGGGCGCCCCGGGGCTGGACGGGATCACAGACGCCCCCCGCCGGTCCCGTGCGGAGCTCTGCGCCGGCCTCGGGCTCGATTCGGCGCGCCCGGTCGCCCTGCTCCTCTATCATCCCGTGCTGCAGACGGCCGATGCCGCCGGCCGGGAAATGGCCGAGGTGCTCGCCGCCGTCCAGGCGGCCGGAGTTCAGGTGGTCTGCCTGACGCCCAATGCGGATGCGGGCAACCGCGCGATTCGCGAGGAGATTGCCCGCGTGGCGCAACTGCCCGGCTTCAGGGTTGCCACCCATTTCTCCCGCCCCGACTACCTTTCATGGCTGGCGGCGGCGGATGTCATGGTCGGAAACTCCAGCAGTGGCATCATCGAGGCCGCCAGTTTTGGCCTGCCGGTTGTCAATGTGGGCAATCGCCAGCAAGGCCGCGAACGCAATGTAAACACCACCGATGTGCTCGCCGAGTGGGCCGCCATCCACACCGCGCTCACAGCCGCCCTCTCCCGTGGCCGCCAGGCCCGGCAAAATGTCTATGGCGACGGCCAGGCTGCGGAAAGAATTATTGAATTGCTTTCGACACTCCCCTTTCCGCAGGATTTGCTCAATAAAAGTAATGCATACTGACTCACTCCTTATCATCGGTGCCAGTGGCCACGCCAAGGTCGTTCTCGACGCCCTCCGCGCTTCCGAGCCCGCTCTTAAGATAGGCGTGGCGGATGACAATCGAGCATTGGAAGGCACTTTGCTACAGGGACTTCCCGTTTTGACACCAGTGGACTGGACCCGCGAGCCGACTGCGGCCCCGTTTCATGTCGCGATCGGTCACAATGAAAACCGTGCCCGCTGTTACTCTGCCGGCCGGGCCAGCCAAAGGACGCCACACTCAGTCATCCATCCCGCCTCCACTGTCTCCCCTTTGGCAGAGATCGGGGCAGGGTCCTTTGTCGCCGCCCGTGCGGTCGTTGCTCCCGCCGCCCGCGTCGGCGAAGGTGTCATCCTCAACCACGGGTCCGTGGTCGATCACGATTGCTCGGTCGGTGATTTCAGCCATATCGCGCCCCTCGCTGTCTTAGGTGGCGGGGTAAAAGTTGGTCGGCTCGTTTTGGTCGGGGCCGGAGCAATCGTGCTTCCCGGACATACCATCGGAGACTGCGCGACCATCGGAGCGGGAGCCGTTGTCACCCACGATGTCGCCGCTGGTGTCACTGTCACCGGCATCCCGGCCCGCACCACTCATAGCCATGTCTGACATCCAAGCCTTGCTTGTCCGGACTACCACGACGCTGCGTGAAGCCATGGTCGCACTGGAGGCCACTGGCCGCTCCATTTTGTTGCGCGTGGACCATCAGGGGCGGTTGGAGCGCACCGTGACCGATGGCGATTTGCGCCGCCTGCTGATGGGCGGGGCCTCGCTTGATTACACCTTGGCCGCCCTTCCTGCCAGCGCACCCGCGTGCACGCAGGACGGCCGGGACCGCGTTGCCGCCCTGGCGCTGATGAATCAGCGGCTGATCGATCAACTGCCGGTGGTGGACGCCGACGGCCGGCCCAAGGGGCTGTTTCTGCGGCGCGATCTTGATTCCCAGATTCTGCTTTCGACCCCGCACATGGGAGACGAGGAACTCGCCTTCATAGAATCGGCCTTCCGCACCAACTGGATCGCCCCGCTCGGTCCCAATGTAGATGCGTTCGAGAGCGAACTCGCGGCTCTGGTGGGTGTCGGCCACGCGGCGGCGGTGTCCTCGGGCACGGCCGCTATCCACCTCGCCTTGCGCCTGCTCGGCATCGGCCGGGGCGACCGGGTGTTTTGCTCGACCTTCACGTTTGTGGCCACCGCCAACCCAATCCTCTATGAGGGGGCCACCCCGGTCTTCATCGACAGCGAACCAGGCACCTGGAACATGTCGCCGTCGGCCCTGGCCCGGGCCCTGGCAGAGGCGGCCACAGCACATACCCTGCCCAAGGCGGTCATTATCGTCAATTTGTACGGCCAAAGCGCAGACATGGATCAACTGGTGGCGCAATGCGACGCCCATGGCGTGCCGGTCATCGAGGATGCGGCGGAGTCGCTCGGAGCCACCTACAAGGGCCGGGCGAGCGGCACCTTCGGTCGCCTCGGGATTTTTTCGTTCAACGGCAACAAGATCATTACCACCTCCGGCGGCGGCATGCTGGTTTCGGAAGACAAGGAGCTGATCGCGCAAGCCCGTTTCCTTGCCACGCAGGCGCGCGATCCCGCACCTTACTATCAGCACACCCAGATCGGCTATAATTACCGCATGAGCAATGTGCTCGCCGGCATCGGCCGCGGTCAGCTTAAGGTGCTGGAGCAGCGCGTAACCGCCCGGCGCGCCATCTTTGCCCGCTATGCAGCCGAACTCGACGGCCTGCCCTTGGACTGGATGCCTGAGGCTGCGTTTGGCCGCAGCACCCGGTGGCTCAGCACCTGCGCCTTGCGCCCAGGCGCCGGGGGGCTGAATGCCGCCGGTTTCATCAATCAGCTGGGTCGGGAAAAAATCGAGGCCCGGCATGTCTGGAAGCCCCTCCACATGCAACCGCTGTTCGCCGGCTGTTTCTATTATCCGCATAAGTCGGGCCACAGCGTCTCGGATGATCTCTTCGCCAGGGGAGTGTGCCTGCCTTCGGGTTCAAACATGACCGCCGAGCAGCAGGAACGCGTCATCCGCGCCATTCGCAATGCCTTGGGCGCACCTTTAGGCAGCTGAATTCACATGAACATACTCATCATCGGCCTGGGCTCCATGGGCAAACGGCGCATCCGCTGTCTGCAAACCCTCGGCTACACATTCTTGGCGGGCGTCGACGCCCGCGCTGACCGCCGCAAGGAAACGGCGGAGGAATACGGCGTGCCGGTCCATGCCACCTACGACGAGGCGGTCGCCGCCACGCGGCCGGATGCGCTGATAATCTCCGTGCCCCCGGATGTGCACCACCTCTTCATGTCCCGGGCCGTGACGGACAAGCTCCCCTTCTTCGTCGAGGCCAGCGTGGTGGACCAAGGCCTCCGCGAGACGGACGAGGCCTGCCGCCGGCTCGGGCTGCTCGCCGCGCCCTCCACCACCATGCTGTTCCATCCTGGCATCCAGCTGGTCGCGCAGCTGGTCCGCACCGGCGCGCTCGGCACGATCTCCAATGTCGTCCATCACTCCGGCCAATACCTGCCCGATTGGCACACCTACGAGGCCGTGCAGGATTATTACGTCTCGAACCCCGCCACCGGCGGCGCACGCGAAATCGTGCCCTTCGAGCTCAGCTGGCTGACCGCCGTTTTCGGCTTCCCCCGCCGTGTCACCGGCACCTGCCGCAAGACCATCGTCATCGCCGGGGCCGAGAAGATCGACGACACCTACAACTGCGTCTTCGACTACGGCCGTCACCTCATGGTGCTGGTGGTCGACGTCGTCTCCCGCTGCGCGGTACGCCGTCTCATCATCAACGGCGACCGCAGGCAGCTCGTGTGGGACTGGGACGAGAAGGTTGTGCGGTTGTACGACCCGGCCACCAGCGCATGGGAGCAGCATCGCTACGACCAGGGCCACGCGGCCGCCGGCTACAACGCCAACATTGGCGAGACCATGTACATCGAGGAAATACGCAGCTTCCTGGAGGCCGCGCAGTGCCGTGGCACCTTCCCGAACACCCTGGCCAACGATCACGCCAACCTCCGGCTGCTCTACGCGGTCGAGGAGGCCGACCGCACCGGCCGCTTCGTCGATTTCGCCCCATGAACTGCGGTATCTTCATTGTCGCCCGGCTCGGCTCGCAACGCCTGCAGGCCAAGCATCTGCAGCCCGCCGCCAGCGTGCCCGTGTTGCTCCATCTCATCCGTCGCCTGCGCCACACTTTCTCGGCCCAACTCGCCGACGGTCGGGCGCGCATCGTCATCGCGACCTCAGACGAGCCCGCCAACCGTACTTTTGAGGAAGTGGTCGGCACCGAGGCCTCTGTGTTTTACGGGTCGATTCACAACATCCCGCTGCGCCAGTTGCAGGCAGCCGAGGCCGTTGGCTGTAGTGAGATCGTCTCCGTCGACGGTGACGACATTCTCTGTTCGCCAACCGGTGTGCTGGCGGTGGCGGAAAAACTTGCCGGTGGTGCCTCCTACGCCCAGACCAGCGGCCTGCCTTTCGGCATCAATTCCTTCGGCTATACCCGCCGCTTCCTGACGGAAGCGATGGCCGGGCACCAGCAGGGGACACTTGAAACCGGTTGGGGGCGCATCTTTCAGGGGAAGGCACCCGCCACCATTTCATATGCGCACATGCCGCAGGATGAACGGTTGCGATTCACGCTCGATTATCCCGCCGACCTGGAGTTTTTCCGCGCCTTACTCGAGGCCCTGGGGCCGCAAGCCCCCGCCGCGACCGACGAGGAGATCGTCCGCCTCGTGCTGGACCGACAGTTCTATTTGCATAACGGCGCCCTAGCCGAGGAATACTGGGCGAATTTCCGCCGGCAGTTGGAAATCGAGAAGAAATCCAATTCCTGAAACTAATGCCTCCCGTGAATCCGCCAACCATCATCCCTCCCTCGTCCGGCGCCCGTCTCTGGCAGAAAGCTAAGGGCATCATCCCCGGCGGTAACCAGCTGCTGTCCAAACGAGCCGAGCGCTTTCTGCCCGACCTCTGGCCTGCCTATTACAAGAAGGCGAAGGGCTGCGAGGTGTGGGATCTCGATGGCACCCACTTCTACGATTTTGCCCAGATGGGGGTCGGTTCCTGCATTCTCGGCTATGCCGATGACGACGTGGACAACGCCGTCGTCGACTGCATCCGGGCGGGCAGCATGACCACGCTCAATTCCTACGAGGAGGTTGAGTTCGCCGAGCTGATCCTTTCCCTGCATCCTTGGGCGCAGAAGGCGCGCTTCGCCCGGTCCGGCGGCGAGGCCTGCTCGATCGCCGTGCGCATCGCGCGCGCCGCCGCCGGCAAGGACGGTGTCGCCTTCTGCGGCTACCACGGCTGGCACGACTGGTATCTCGCCGCCAATCTGGCCGACGCGGGCAATCTGGACGGCCAGCTCATGCCCGGGCTTGCGCCGGCCGGCGTGCCGCGCCACCTGCAGGGCACCGCGGTGCCGTTCCACTTCAACGATCTCGGTTCCCTGGAGCGCGCGGTCGCCGCAAACGGCGGTCGCCTCGGGGCCATCATCATGGAGCCGGAACGCGGCAGCAAACCCACCCCTGAATTTCTGGCCGGTGTCCGCGCCATCGCCACGAAAATCGGAGCCGTGCTGATCTTCGACGAGGTAACTTCCGGCTTCCGCCTGAATGTCGGCGGCATTCATCTTACCCAGGGCGTCGAACCTGACATTGCGGTCCTCGGCAAAGGCATGAGCAACGGTTACCCCATGGCCGCCATCATTGGCCGGGCCTCCGTCATGGAAGCCGCCCAGGACTCGTTCATCAGCTCGACCTTCTGGACTGAGCGCATCGGATTCACCGCCGCCCTCGCCGCTATCAGAAAAATGCAGCTATGTGACGTCTCGCAGCATCTCTGCGTCCATGGGCAGCAGATCATTGCCGGCCTGCGTGAGCTGGCGGCTCGGCAGGGAATTCCTCTCAGTATCACCGGTATCGACCCGCTCATCTACCTCGCCTTTCAGGTGGGAAAACCGCTGGAGGCCCAGACCTTCTGGGCCCAGGAAATGCTAGCCCGGGGCTACCTCCTTGGCGGGGCGATCTACACGACTTACGCCTACACGCCCGCCATTATCGATCAGTTCCTCGCCGAATGTGATCCGGTGTTCGCGCGGCTGCGCACGCACCTCGATCAAGGCGATCTCGCCACGCAGCTCAAGGGCCGCGTCATCCAGCCCGGTTTCCGGCGACTCACATGACCGGCGTGCTATCCGGCCAGGTGATCGTGGTCACGGGCGGAGCCGGCCGGCTCGGGAGCGTGTTTTGCGCGGGTATCGCCGCGAACGGCGGCACGGCGGTCGTGGCCGACACCGCGGCTGATGCGTCGGAAAGGCTCGCCGAGGAACTGTGCCTAGCCCATGGCCCGACGGCGGCTTTCGCCCTGACCTTTGACATCACCCGTGCCGGCGAAATCGACCGCGCGATCGAGGAACTCCACCGCCGGCACGACCGGATCGATGCCGTCGTCAACAACGCCTACCCGCGGAACGCCCGCTACGGCGCCAAGGTGGAGGAAGTGACCTATGCCGACTTCGCCGAGAACATCTCGCAGCATGTCGGCGGCTATTTTCTCACCGCCCAACGCTTCGCCGTCTACTTTGTTCGGCAGGGACATGGCAACATCGTCAATCTCGGGTCCATTTACGGCGTGATCGCCCCCCGATTCGACATCTACGCCGGCACGCCTATGACGATGCCGGTGGAATACTCCGTCATCAAATCCGGCATTATCCACCTCACCCGTTATTTAGCGCAGTATTTCAAACCCCACGGCATCCGCGTCAACGCCCTCAGCCCAGGCGGCATCTTCGCCGGCCAACCGGCGGAGTTTGTTGATAAATACAGCGTTCACGCAGCCGGGGGGAAGATGTTGGAGGCGGGGGACCTCACCGGCTCGCTCATCTACCTGCTCTCGCCTGCCTCCACCCACATGACGGGCCAGAACCTCGTGGTGGACGACGGCTGGACCCTGTAGGAATAATCCACGCGGGCATGGCCCGGTGTGATCCCCGCACTCACGCCTCACGGGCGGCGAATTACCCCATGGGCACGGAGCGCCGCAGCAAGGTATGTCGCCAGGCCACGAAAGGCCGCTCACGCAGTAGACAGCAGCCTATAAGGCGAAAAGGATGCTACTGAATAATGGTTCCCGGTTTTGAAATTCATCGTCAGAAATACCAAATTTGAATCCCACGCCGCCCAGCTCCTTGCCCTCTGCTGCCCCCCAGCGCCGCAGCGTGATCAGCTCTTTTCTCTTTCAGGGATGCGCCACCTTTTCGACCTACGCGGTCAGCCTAGCATTGATACCACTGGTGTTGAAAAATGCGGGTGCATCGGTTTATGGCTCGTTTATACTCTGGTCATCGGTGATCAACTTGGGACTCACACTACTTACGCTCGGTGCCGGATTCAAGGCCCGGCGCACCCTGCCATCCCTGCACCTTCCGACAGACCAGCAAAAAGTCTTCGGTTACAGTGCCAGCTTTCAGGTTCTGACGTACGCCTTCGCCGCCTTAGTGCTCATCATAATGGGGAGGGCGGTGCAAGACATGCTGTTCCCTGGCCACGACCGCATCAACGCCACGACGATCATTGCCGTGGTCGCAAGCGTATACCTGAACAATCTCTCCGACGATTATTTCCGGTATACACACCGCATCCGGATCATCTCGATTGTAAGCATTCTCCGCGCGGCGGGTTACCCGGTATTAGTCATCCTTCATGTGTTTCTAGGCGGAACGCTCAACGTGGACAGCCTGCTGCTTTGCCAAGCAGCATCCTATGGTGGATTCAGTCTTTGGCTGTGGCTGAAGATCGCCCATGAATTTCCCATCCACTTCGGGCTCTCGAATATAAGATATCACCTCGAGGATATCCGATACGGTTTTCCCCTCATCGCCGCCGTCCTGTTCGAAAGCCTTCTCACCGTCAGTGACCGGTATATCCTCAGCAGCTACCTGTCCACTACGGCCGTCGGCATCTATGCCCCTGCCGCCGCGCTGGGATCCACCATGCTGATCTTTCCCAAGATTTGCTCAAGCATTCTTTCCCCCGCCATGGCGAGCGCCGTCGATGTCGGAAACCAACCCCAAGCCGAACGTCTGCTCCAAAAGACACTTAACATTTTCCTTGTCCTGGGTCTACCCTTCATTGCTGGTGCGGCATTTCTCGCTGAACCTCTTCTTTCCCTGCTGGCCACCCCGGAGATCGGCTTCGCCGGCCGGTGGGTCGTCCCGTTAACTGCGGTTGCCTCCCTCTTCTATGGCTGGAATTACATCATTTTCAACGCCCTCTTCGTGAAAATGCAAACCGGCCTTTGGCTGCGGGCAAACGCCCTGGCGGCTTCTCTCAGCATCACGTTGAATCTGGTCCTGCTTTATTATTTTCGTATGTTGGAGGTCGCCTCGCTGACGTCCATTGTCAGCTACGCATGCGCACTGGTGTTCCTTCACCGGTCCCATGCAAAAAGCTGGCCTGTCCGACTGGACCTTTCCTGCCTGCTTCGGATCTTCGTGGGGGTGGCCGTGATGTCTGCCTTCTTGGCTAGCGGGCGCTTTGTACTCGATTCCTCGTGTTCCATGTTCCTAGTGGTTGCCCTGTTGGTACCAGGAGGTATGCTAGTTTACGCAGGTTGCATTGTCGCCACGGGCATATTTGATGCCGACGATTTGGAGATACTCCGGAAGGGCCTACAAAAATGAACCTACCGGCGACTGCGATAACCTCGCCTTCATTTCCCTGTGGCGGCATAATTATACTAAGGCGATTCCTGCCATGCCACCCACACTAGTCATCTGTCGTTCCCTAGCTGGCATCCCCCGGCTCAAGCACTTGCGTTTGGACACCCCCTGGGTGGTTGCGTCGGATGACCTGCGTGTGCAATATGCCGCCCAGTCCCTGCCCAGCGTGCAGGCTGTGCGCTTCATCGAGAAAAGAGATTCGTTCTACACGGTGGCGGCCGAGGTAGTGCGTGTGCTTGAAGAGATCAACGGTTGGCTGACCTCGTTCGCGGGGGCGGAGAAAGGGCTGCAGACCGAAACCCTCGACTGGGGGCGCAACGTAGAGGGTGGACTCACGACCCAACGGGTGCAGGACGCGCTGCTGTTGATCCGCTTCTATAGCGAACTTTTCCGGGAGACCAGCGCGACGGCGGTTCATCTCATTGCCGAACCGACCGCGCTCTGGGATGACCTGGTTCTGGTCGCTGTCGCCCGCCACGCGAAGATCCCGCTGGTCCGTCACGCCGTCCAGCCACTAGCCCGCTGGAAGGAAACACTGGTAGCCTGGCTGCGGCCGCACGCGGTTGCGATCTATTACCGCTGCAACGTGCTGCGGCTTGGCCGCGGCCAGCCGGCGGTCAAGCCGGTGCGCGATGCCTCGATTCTGTTCCAGCTCGGCAGTTCCACGCGCAAGCACGTTGAAAATATCGTCCCGCTGATGCTCGCCTTGCAGGCGCGGGGCGAGCGCCCCGTCGCGCTTTGTTGGTCGGCTTCCGAGCGATACACTCGGGACGCCGCGTCCGCGCAAATCACGTCACGCTACCTCACTGCCGTCAGGCTGGAGGGCTGGCTGACGCTGCGTGATCTCTGGGTTGGCACCCGTCTGGGTGGGCGGATACGCCGGCGTATCCGCCTCGCCGCCCGCGCGCCGGGACCGTGGCAGCAATTGCAATATAACCGCGTCGCACTGGCTCCGCTCCTGCAGGATTCCCTTCGCCATTTCCTGATTGCTGAAGCGCCCCAGCGCATCCTCTACCAGCGGGCGCTGGCCACCTGCCTCTCCGGCGTGCAGCCCAAGGGGTTCAAGCCTTGGGCCGGACCGGAAAGTTTCGAAGGGCAGGCTGCACTTCGGGTGCTGCAGGCGAACACCTCCACGCCGCTGGTTTTTCACTACTGGCTGGGAGCGTCGCTGGAGTGGCCCTACGCAGATCCGCGGCACCCACCGGATTTCTTCCTGGCGGCAGGTCCGCACGAGGCGCGAATCGCCCGGCAGAACTACGGGCTGAGCGGCGCGCAGGTGGAGATCGTCGGGCAGGCGCGCTATGCTGGCTACGCGGAATTTGCATCGGAACATACGGCAGCCGCATCACGGCGGGAACTGGGACTGCCTCCCGGCCGTCGCTACATCGGTTTTGATCCGAGTGGTGCGCTCCGCGGCTACCAGTCGAAGCGGGAACAGGCGGACATAACCGCCGCCCTGCTGCGCGCGGCCCGACACAACCCCGGGCTCGTCATCGTGGTAAAGCCGCACCCGTCCTACCCGATCACTGATCTCCAGTCCCTGCTCGCCGCGATCGCACAGCCTAACGTCGTCATTCTCGATCGAGCCGCGCCGTTAAAGCATTTCCTCAACGCCGTGGATGCCATTGTCACCAAATACTCCTCGCTCATCCTCGAGGCTGCTCTGATGCAGCGCGCTGCTATCGCCGCGCTGTTCGATGGCGATGACCGCTTCAAGGCCTTTGGCGACATGCCCGCGGTGGTTCGCACGCCCGCGGAACTGGAAGCCCTGCTGAGACAGCTCGGAGATGACGCAGCCTTCGCCAGCTGGCGGGCAAACCGTCTCGCAAAGTGCTCCCACCTCCTTCCGGAGTTCTACTACCAGACGGACCAACCTGCCGCTGAAATCTCCGCCGAAACCATCTGCCGCTGGCTTGAACACTGATGCGATAATTTGGTCCCGCCTATCCAGCCGGCGGCGCTTCAAAAATGCGCTTGCAAGTAACCTCACGGCAAAGACAAAATAATGAATTAAATGAAATTATTGTCTGAATCAGCTACTCCGTTCGACAAATGAACCAAGTCACCGCGCCTCGGTCGCAGGCACATCGTTTGATGGCTTATGTTGACCCATCATTCCAAGGGCATGTTTTCTGGTTGTTCGGTCTATCCGGCTCCGGCAAATCCACTATCGCCGAACGGTTGGCCGCAGAAATCCGTGCGCGCGGCATACCTGTGCTGACCCTTGATGGTGATATTCTGCGGTCAGGGCTTTGCCAGGGGCTGGGGTTCTCCGACGAACACCGGGCCGAAAATCTTCGGCGGGCGGCCGAGGCGGCAAAGCTGGGGGTCAATTCCCGCCTGTGCGTCGTCGCCTCATTCATCACCCCGCAGGAAAATCACCGGCGCCTGGTCATGGACATCATTGGGGGAAGAAACTTTTCGCTTATCCACGTGACCGCCCCATTGGAAATTTGCCGGCAAAGGGACGTCAAAGGCCTGTACGCTGGCGCCTCTGCCGGCAAAGTCGCCCAGATGACGGGCGTGTCCTCCGCTTTTGAATCACCGATCCAGGTTGATTTGGCCCTCCAAACGGCCGAGGAATCCGTCGATGCCTGTACCCGCCGCCTGCTGGAATTCTCGCTGCGTCGTCTCGACCCCGCTGCCTGACCGAATGACGCCCCTGAACCTCAGCCAGCTCGACCTGCTCGAGCACGAATCCATCCACATTATACGGGAAGCCGCTGTACAGTTCCCGCACAGCGCAATCCTTTTTTCCGGTGGCAAGGACTCGCTGGTGCTCGCCGCTGTAGCCCGCAAGGCTTTTGCCCCCGCGCGGCCGCCGTTTCCACTGCTGCATATCGATACCGGCCACAATTTCTCCGAGGCGTTGGCCTTTCGCGATGAGTTTGCGCGTGATTTCGATTACCGCTTGGTTGTGCGCCTAGTCCAAGACAGTATCACCGCTGGCCGCGCCGTCGAAGAAACTGGCCCCAACGCCAGCCGCAATGGTCTTCAAACCGTTACGCTCCTGGACGCCATTACCGAGCTAAAGCTTGACGGCTGCCTTGGAGGCGCGCGGCGCGACGAAGAAAAGGCCCGAGCCAAGGAACGTATTTTCTCCCACCGCGACGAATTTGGCCAGTGGGATCCCAAAAACCAACGACCGGAACTCTGGAATCTCTTCAATGGGCGAAAACGCCCTGGGGAGCACTTTCGCGTATTCCCCCTCAGTAATTGGACCGAGCTCGACATCTGGGCCTACATCCAGCAAGAAAACCTGCCGCTGCCATCGCTCTACTTCAGCCACGAGCGCGAAGTCTTCGTTCGCAACGGCACCCTCTTCGCGGCCACTCCCTTTCTGCCTCTGCAGCCCGGCGAACTGGTTCGCCGAGAGCGAGTGCGCTTCCGCACTGTGGGTGACATGACCTGCACCGGCGCGGTTCATTCGACCGCCGCGACGCTCAGCGAGATCGTCGCCGAGGTCGCCGCCGCCCGGCAGACCGAGCGCGGCACCCGCCATGATGATCGCCGCACCGAGACCGCGATGGAAGATCGCAAACGACAGGGTTATTTCTAATCCCACCCATGGACCTCCTGCGCTTAATTACCTGTGGTAATGTGGACGAAGGCAAGAGCACGCTCTTGGGCCGACTGCTCCACGACACCAAATCCATCTTCGAAGACCAATGGGATGCCATGCAACGCGCCAGCCAGCGCCGCGGTGACACCTACCTGGACCTCGCCCTCCTCACCGACGGCTTACGCGCGGAGCGAGAACAGGGCATCACCATCGATGTGGCCTACCGTTATTTTGCGACTCCGCACCGCAAGTTCATCCTCGCCGACTGCCCGGGACATTTTCAATACACCCGCAACATGGTGACCGGGGCATCTTCGGCGCAGCTCGCCCTATTACTGGTGGATGTGCGTAAAGGCCTCACAGAGCAAACTTGCCGCCATGCGTTCATCGCCACGTTGCTGCGAATCAAGCACCTGATTGTCTGCGTCAACAAGATGGATCTCGTCGACTTTCGCCAAGAAGACTTTGAGCGCGTGCGCGAACAATTCATGGGCTTCGCCGAGCGGCTCGAAGCCGCCGATATCCTATTCATTCCAATGGCCGCGCTGCACGGTGACAACGTCGTGGAAAAATCCGCGCGTATGCCTTGGTTCCAAGGCACTCCACTCCTCTACACGCTGGAAAATGTCTACGTACGCAACGACGCCAATCACGTCGATCCCCGATTCTCGGTGCAGGCTGTCATCCGGCCGCAGGATGCGACCACTCTCGATTTCCGGGGACTGGCCGGCCAAATATCAAGCGGCGTCTTCCGTCCCGGCGACGAGGTCATGCACCTCCCCACCGGTTTTTGCGCCCGCCTGAAGGTTATACACGGACCCAACGGTCCCGTCGAGTCAGCCTTCCACCCGATGTCGGTTGTGATGGAGCTCGACCAGGACTTGGACATCAGCCGGGGCGAGATGCTCGCGAAGCCCAGCAACCTGCCCGAGTCGACGCAAGACCTTGAAGTCATGCTCTGCTGGTTGGCCGACAAGCCCCTTGACCCCACACGCCGCTACGTGCTGCTCCATACCACCCGAGACACCAAGTGCCTGGTGCGCGAAGTGCGGTACAAGTTCGATGTCACTACCCTGAAGCGCAAGGCCGACACCACACCGGTGCAGATGAATGATCTCGCCCGGGTTTTGCTTCACAGCATGGTTCCCCTGTTCTGCGATACCTATAAGAAAAATCGCCAAACAGGCTGCGTGCTGCTGGTCGACGAGTTTACCCACATCACCGTCGCCGCCGGTATGATCCTCTAATTCCGATGAACGCCCCCACCGCAATTCAGCCTTCCGCCGATGGCGACACAGACATCGTGCTCGTCGCCGGCGTAATGCGCTCGGGGCAAACTTGGCTCTGCTTCTTAATGGCACACGCCCTCAACGCGCGTTTCCTCGAGCCCAACTGCCTGCTACGCGGCATCGTTTACACCGGTAACGACTATGTGCGCGAACTTGCCAATGGCCGGTTGCATAACCGTGCCAGTTCCGGCTATTCACTGGTGGTAAAAACTCATGAATGCCCTGACCCACATTTCAGTCTGACTCGCAAGGTCGTGCTTATTGTCCGCGATCCACGCGACACCGCAACATCCGCCGCACTTCGTTTCCACGTCATGAAGACCACTGGGTCGGATGTGGAGGAGGATGCTCAAAAATTATCTCTCTTGGAAACCCCGATGAAAAGAAAAACAACCTTCAAAGATCGGATATGGCGATTTGTTTTTGGCAACCGATTGATCTCAATTGTAATGATTTCGCGCAGATGGCGCTCCTTCCATCAAGCTTGGCTACAGATTCCTTTTTGCCATTTGGTTAAATTTGAGGATCTCGTGAAACAGCCCATCGAAACCATGGCCGGCATTTGTCGCTACCTTGAGCTTCCCGTGGACGAGCCCCAGTTGCGTGACACCGCGCACAAGCTGTCGATGGCAGAGATCAAGAAGCGCGAAATCATAAACGACCCGACGAAGAGCATCGGGTTTCGCAAGGGCTTGGTCGGTGATTTCAAGAATCACCTCTCCCGCTTGGAGCTATCGATCATCCGTTACTATTGCCAGGATACCGCCGCTCGCCTCGGCTACAAACTCTGAGTCCACTCCAATCCATACCTGCTTGTCCTCCCGTCCATTTTTCTCTGTCCTAATTCCCTCCTACAATCGCCCGGAACTGATCGGCTCGGCCGTGGCTTCGGTACTCGCCAATGACTGGGCGGATTTTGAGGTCATCATTTCCGACAACCAGTCGCCCCGACGATCGGAGATCGTCGCCGTGTTGCAGCCATATCTGGACGACCCCCGCGTGCACCTGCATTTGCAGCCGGTCAATCTCTTCGAGGCCGGCAACCGCGATTTTCTATTCCAGACAGCGCGTGGCGAGTGGCAGGTCGTCCTGTGCGACGACGACAAGCTCTACCCCCATGCACTAAGTTCGCTGGCTGCGGCCATCTCAGAGCAGCCCGCGGCGGACCTCTTTACTTTCGGTTATACCGTGATTGATGAACACGATCGAGTCTCGCTCTCCCGCCGCGCCCCCAAGCCGTTGCTGATCTCAGCGCGGGATGACAGGCTTATGCGCGAGGTATTGGTGGGGGATGCCCTGCCCTTCTGGCTGTATCATCCGGCGACCTTCTGTTCCCGCCGCAGCGTGCACGATCGCATCAAACCCAACCGCGACGTTGGCATCGGCGATGATCTCATGTTTCTCATCGACTACATCAACGCCGGCGGAGCCATCCAGGTCGTGCCCGACGTGCTGATGTATTACCGCAAGATGAACCCCGGGCAGTCCCAGTTGCAGATGAACCAGTCCGCGGGCAACCTCCCCAACCTGATCACCCGGGCGAAAATCCTGCTGCACCTGGCCGCCCGTCAAGATCTGCAACCCGCCATCGCCTCTTTTGTGGCCAGTAGCGATTTTCGGCGGCGAATTCTCTATGATCCTGTGATATGGGCCGGATTCCCACCGAATGAAGTACTTTCGCACGTATCCCTGCCGGCTGCGTGGGCCCGTGAACTGGCTGAATCTTTTCACCATCATTGGCACAGCACTTACCGCCTCCGATTAAGCCTGCGGCGGCTAGGATTTTTCGTTTCCGTTTTCGGCTGCGCGGGTTTCGTCGCCCTCGGCTCATTATTGCGGCAGAAGCTGCGGGCCTTCCCGTCTACCCCCCCGGCCTGACCTATGCTGCGCCGCAGACTCATCAATCTTGATCTATGGGCCGGGCGGAGCATTGCGCTCAAACTGCCCGCCTACATTGAGGAACGCTGGTCCTTAAACCGCGAGGGCGCCTATACCGCCGAAGAGTGGAGCCATGCGCGGTCGGCCGGTTATCGTGGCAATGAAGCCGGCCGGCCGCTGCTCGACACCGAGGAGGGCTACCGCCAACAGCTCGCCACTCACAACGCACCGGCTGCGCAGGCGGCCAACCGCCTGGCCGGCACCCTCGATTTCCAGCGCTACCGCACCATACTCGAAATCGGCTGTGGCGAGATAGCGCAGGCTTACACTCTCACCAACCTTTTTCCCCACCTGCGGTATCGGGCGACAGATTTCGATCCCTTTGTGATCGAGAAATGTCTCGGGCTGCCGTTGCTCAATCGAATCGAAAAGAGCGTCTTGGATGTCAGCCGCATCGCAGCATCCGATCTCGCCGGATTCGATCTGCTGGCAGGCTGGGAAATCATCTATGCGCTCGACGAACCGGTGCTGCATACGGTGCTTTCGGTCTGCCACGAGGCCGGCGTGCCGTTCATGGCCGCCACTTCCCAACTGCTCGGTCCTATCCGCTATCTGCGCCGCACCTGGAGTGACACAGCTTGGGGCCTGCACGGCTCGGCCTACCAACGCCTCGTCGCTAAACGCCGCTTGCGCATGCATGGCTGGAATCCCTCGCTTGGCTACTACCAGCGGCAGGCTGCGCGGGCGGGGATGCGCCTGTCCCGGTTCTGGCTGCCGCCCCCTTGCGCCTTGGATAATTTCAGTTTCCTCCTGTTCGAGCCCGCCTGACCACCACGCCATGCTGCGCCCCGTGCTCAAATCTCTGTGCCTGTTGCTGCCCCTCATGTGCGCCATGCGCTTGTGGCAATATTATTACGTCGTCCGGCTGCAAATTTTCGATCTGCTGATGCTGGGTTTCATTCTGGCCTATGCCCTTCATCGGGTTGTCGTGCGCCGCCTGCCTCTGCCCACGCCCAGCTGGCGGCAGGCGTTGGCCGCGAAATGGATCATCGTCCTTGTCAGCCTGCTGACCGCCCTGCAACTGGACCCCGGGCTCGGGCCACTCGCAGCCCAGCAGTATGCCAGGGGAATGTGCACCCTGGTCGCTTGGGCTCTCGGGTTGACCGCAATCGTGCTGTGGCTGCACCAAGGCCGTGGACCGGATTACAGGGCGCTCCTCCGCGCTTACGCCGGCGGCGCGGTCCTCTCGAGCGTTTACAGCTTCGCGGAAGTTGGTTGCGCCTCCCTCGGCTACGACTTGGGCAAGGCCATCTTCACCACGTTATCCATTTTCCCGCCGGACTTTGACCTAAGCCAGCCGTTCTACTATCCGTGGGAAAATTTCTTCCGCGCGGTCGGCTTCACCGGTGTGAACTCTCAGGCCACCTACACCGCCAGTATGATCCCGCTGCTGATCGTGGCCTGCCCCTTCCGTCGCCGCTGGGTCAATTTTTTATTCGCCGCGCTATGCGTGACCGGCACTGCTCTCACGCTTTCCCGGAACGGCTTCCTCACTCTTTGTCTCGCCGCGGTTTTCTATCTCGCTCTGCAGCCAAGCCTTGCTCTGCGGCTGTTACCAAAGGTTTTAGCCGGGCTAGTGCCTGTCATCTTCCTGTTCCTAATTTTCCGAGGCCCGGCCACACAGCTGCTCGACACCCGCCTAGCCTCCTCCGCGCAGGAGTTGGCCGCCAGCCGTTCTGACATAGTGAGCGTGGTATGGCCGTTCGCCGCTGCCCATCCTTGGCTCGGCCATGGTGTAAACCAATTCAGTGTGATCATTGCGCACCCAACCCTCATTGACGTAAGCAGCATCACGGCGAAGTATCCGACCAAGGACGAGGACTGGGTGCGTGCGTCCTACGCCAACCTTCACAACAACTGGCTCAACTGGTTCTTCGAGGGCGGCTCGCTGCTCGTTCTGGCCTATGCGGCAGGCTACGCTCTGTTGCTGCGCCTGTGCTGGCGAAGCTGCACACGACTCGGCTTCGTTTCCACCGCCACCCTGCTCAGCCTGCTCGTGTCGGGCATGTTCAACATGACCCTCGACCTGTTCAGCACCGACCTGCTTTTCGTGCTGCTGCCTCTGTGTGTCACGCTTGAGTCTCGCAGCGCAGCGGGGCCGGCGGCTGCACCTGCTTTGTTGCCCTGCCCATGCTGACGCTCTTTTCCATTCCCAAACCATTCACCGGCCACATCGGCGTCATCCAGCGCAACGCCCTGGCCTCTTGGCGGCGGCTGGCTCCGGCTGTCGAGGTGATCCTGCTCGGAGCCGACGCCGGCGTCGCCGAGGCCGCGGCCGAATTCGGCCTGCGTCACCAGCCGGAAATCATACTCAATGCCCACGGCACGCCGCTCGTCACCGACGCCTTCGCCCGCGCCCGCACCCTTTCCCAGCAGCCGTTCTTGATGTATAGCAATGCCGACATGCTTTACGATGAAAGCCTCCTGGCGGCGCTCGAAGCGGTGAGCCACCTGCCCGCGTTCCTGCTGAGCGGCCGGCGCTGGGACCTGGCCATAAACAAGGACTGGCGCGCCGGCCCGCCGGCGGCGTGGGCGGAACTGTTCGCCACCCGGGCTACCCGCGGCCGGTTGCACGGCCCCGCGGGAATGGACTATTTCATTTTTCCCCGGAAACACGACTTTGGCATGCCGCCTTTCGCCGTCGGCCGCGTCGGCTGGGACTCGTGGCTGGTGTGGCAAACCCGCATGGTAGGTGTGCCGGTCATCGACGCCACTGTCGACATCGCGGCGCTGCACCAGAACCACGACTACCACTCCCTCCAGCTCGGCTACCAGCATGTTCGCGGCCCGGAGCGCGACCTCAACCTGCGCGCCGCCGGCGGTCTCTCCCACCTGCTCACCCTGCGCGAGGCAAGCCATTGCCTGACGGAGGGCCGGTTGGCGCCTCCGCCCTGGCCCCGCCAATTTTTCGCCCGGCTCGGCCCGACGGGCTTCTACCAAAAAATGCTGGCGCTCAAGCGGGCGCTCACCTAACCACTAGCTTTCCCATGAGTCCAGTTGCCATCATCGGTCTCGGCTATGTCGGCCTGCCGCTTTCTCTGCAGTTCGCCCGCACCGGCGCGAATGCCATCGGCCTCGACAACGATCCCGCCAAAGTCGCCGCCTTGAAAAAGGGCGAAAGCTACATCGCCCACATCGCGGCCGCTGACATCCGCGCCCAGATTGACGCCGGCCGCCTGCATCCCACCACCGACTTCGCCGAGCTGCGCCGGGCTGGCGCCATCATCGTCTGTGTGCCTACGCCGCTGAACAAGTTCCGGGAGCCCGACCTCAGCTACGTCATCTCCACCGCCGAAGCCGTCGCCCCTCAGCTGCAGCGCGGGACCCTCGTGGTGCTTGAATCCACCACCTATCCCGGCACCACTGACGGCGAATTCCGCGAGGCCCTCCAACGCGGCTCTAAGCTCAAGGCCGGCGTGGACTTCCACCTCGCCTTCTCGCCCGAGCGCGAAGACCCGGGTAATCCGCAGAGCGAGCTCAAGATTATGCCCAAACTCGTGGGCGGCCTCACCCCCGCCTGCACCGAGAAGGCGTGCGCCCTCTACCAGCACATCGTGAAGCAGGTCGTTCCCGTTTCCTCCTGCCGCGTCGCGGAGGCCGCCAAACTACTCGAGAACATTTTCCGCAGCGTCAACATCGCCCTCGTGAACGAGCTCAAAGTGGTCTACTCAGCCATGGGCATCGACGTCTGGGAAGTCATCGCGGCGGCCAAAACGAAGCCTTTCGGGTTCATGCCCTTTTACCCGGGCCCCGGCCTTGGCGGCCACTGCATCCCGATCGACCCCTTCTACCTGACCTGGAAGGCGCGCGAATTCGGCCAGCACACACGCTTCATCGAATTGGCGGGTGAGATCAATACCGCCATGCCCCAATACGTCATCGCCCGCGCCACCGAGGCCCTCAACACCCGCCGCCGCGCCGTCAACGGCAGCCGCATCCTCATCCTCGGCCTCGCCTACAAGGCCAACGTCGACGACCAGCGCGAATCCCCCACCTTCGCGCTCTTCGAGATCCTCACCCGGGCCGGCGCCGCGGTCGACTACCACGACCCGCATATCCCCGTGATCAAGCCCACCCGCGAGCACGCGGAATGGACCGGCCGCCGCTCCGCCCCCTGGGACCGCGCCACCATCTCCGCCTACGATCTCGTTATCATCTCGACCGCCCATGCGGCCGTTAACTACGCCCAGCTTGGCGATTGGGCCCAGGCCATCATCGACACCCGCAACGCCATGGCCGTGGTCGCGCTGCCGGATCGGACCAAGGTATGGAAAGCCTGATCACCATCCTCATCCCCTGCCGGAACGAGGAAAACTATATCCGCCCCTGTCTCGCCTCCGTCTTAGCCCTTGCGCTCCCGACCGGCGTGCAGTTTGAAATCGTTGTCATCGACGGCCGTTCCACCGACCGCACCCGATTGCTGATCGACGAGGTCGCCGCCCGCGACCCGCGAGTCCGCTGGCTGGACAACCCGGGTATCACCCAATCCTGCGCCCTCAACCTCGGCGTGCGACAGGCCCGCGGCACGTGGATTATGCGCCTCGACGCGCATACACAATATCCCCCCGACTATTTAGCACTCTGCCACGCCACCGCGTTACGCACCGGCGCCGCGAACACCGGCGGCGTCTGTATCACGCAGGCGGGCGGCGCTAGCTATCAGGCTCAACTCGTGCAGGCCCTTACCACCCACAAGTTTGGCGTCGGGGACTCCGGCTTCCGCACTGGTGCGGCGGAAGGGCAACGCGATACCGTGCCATTCGGTTTCTTTCGCCGCGATCTCTTCGACGCCATTGGTTATTTCGACGAGCGCCTCGTCCGCGCCCAAGACTACGAGTTCAACCGGCGCATCCACGCATCCGGCCACACGGTCTGGCTCAACCCTGCGATTCACTCACTTTACTTCAACCAGCCGACCCTTCTGGCGTTTTATAGCAAGCAACTCTTCCACGAGGCACCATACAATGCGTATCTCTGGTATCTTGCGCCCTACGCTTTCGCTCCCCGCCACGCCATCACAGGGGCGTTTGCCCTTGGCCTGCTGGGCGGCCTAGCGCTGAGCCCCCTTATCCCTTGCATTGCGTGGCCCTTCGCTTGCGTCATGTGGCTCTACGGCGTCCTGGCCTTCCTCTCGGCCTTGCAACAGGCTATCCGCTTCCGGCGGTCGCTCCACGCCTTGCTGCTCCCTTTCTGCTTCTTCGGATTTCATTTCTTGCACGGCCTCGGCGTGCTGGCGGGGTTGGTCAGACTGGCCACAGGCACCGCCCCGGTGCAGCAAACTCCTGAACCCTGGCCCGATGCGGGGCGGGGTAGGGCGTGGCCCCGCCGTGCATCATGATCATGAACAATCACGACCGGGATCGTGACCTTGAACAACAGCGGTATAACGCCCGCGCCGCCCGGCAAATCGCCGGCCCGACGCTTGGCCCTGACGGAGCGGAAGGCGTGGACCTTGTGTTCCGCCGCCCCTATCTCGCCCTCGAAGACCTTGTTCGTCAGCATGTGCGTCCCGGCTCAACCGTGCTGGATCTTTGCTGCGGCGACGGCACCCACTCTCTCACCGCCGCGCGCCTCGGCGCCCGCGTGACGGCCTCCGACCTCGCGGAGAACAACCTCATGGTCGCGCAAGCCCGCGCCACCCGGGCCGGCTTGCGGATCGACACCCTCCTCGCCAACGCCGAAAGCATCCCTTTGCCTGAGGATTCATTCGATGTGGTGACCTGTGTCGGCAGCCTCTCCTACGTAAATCTGGAGTTGTTTCTGGGCGAGGTCGTCCGCCTGCTCCGGCCGGGTGGAGCCTTCATTTTTGTAGATTCGCTCAACCACAATCTGATCTACCAGGTCAACCGCTGGCTGCACCATCAACGGGGGCAGCGCAGCCGATCCACCCTCATGCGTATGCCTACCCTCAGCACGTTGCAACGCATTCGCCGCGATTTCCCGGACTTGCAGGTCAACTACCACGGCATTTTCAGTTTTCTCGTCCCGATTCTTCGCCTGCTGGGTCCGGACCGAGCCGCGCGCTGGCTCGAACTTGCTGACCGGCAACTCCCTTGGCTGCACCGCTACGCATTCAAGATCGTGGGGGTCGGACACACACCGGCCGAAATCCGCTGATTATTTGGTCTTGCCCAATTAATCAACGCTCATTCGTGTCATTAACTCCATTTCTGCTTTATGATGCAAATTCCCTTCTTCCGCTACCCGCATGTTTTAGGCCAGCAGCGCGAGGAAATTCTGTCCGCGATGACCAACGTCATGGAACGCGGCGCGTTTATTCTCCAAGACGAACTCAAGCAATTTGAAATCCAGTCAGCCGATTTCGCTGGCGCGAAACATGCCATCGGCATGGCTAACGGTACCGACACATTATTCTTGGCCCTGAAGGCGGCCGGGATTGTTCCAGGCGATGAGGTTATCCTCGCCTCACACACCTATATCGCGACAGCGGCTGCGGTGCATTTTGCCGGCGGCACTCCTGTTCTCGTGGACTGCGGCCCCGATCACATGATCGATCCCGACGCCGTTGCCGCCGCGGTGACTTCACGCACTAAAGCGATCATGCCGACGCAGCTCAACGGCCGCACCTGCGACATGGATCGGCTCCAAGCAATTGCGATCAAGCACAACCTTCTGATCATTGAGGACGCAGCTCAGGCGCTCGGCTCAAAATTTAAAGGTAAGTGTGCCGGAACCTTCGGTTTCGCAGGGTCCATCAGCCTCTATCCAGCCAAGGTTTTGGGCTGCTTCGGCGATGGTGGGCTTTTGTTCACGAACGACCACAACACCTATGCGACATTACGACAGCTTCGCGATCACGGCCGTAATGATGATGGTTTGGTCGTCCGTTGGGGAATGAATAGCCGTCTCGACAACCTGCAAGCCGCTGTGCTGCTGGCGAAGTTTAGGATTTATCCCGAAGAGATGACGCGTCGCCGGGAATTAGCCCGGCTTTACAATGACGGACTGAAAGATCTCGAAGATATGACCCTCCCGCCGGGTCCCGACAACGATCCAGATCACTTCGACATCTATCAAAACTACGAAGTCGAGGCAGGCCAGCGCGAAGCGCTCCGCGATCACCTCACGAAGAACGGCGTCCGCACCATTATCCAATGGGCCGGGACCCCCGTGCACCAGTTCAAGGACCTCGGACTGCACACCTATCACCTCCCGGCGACCGAAAGACTTTTCAAGCGCTGCTTCCTGCTCCCCATGAACACGTCCCTCACTAATGTCGAAGTGGACTACATTTGCGCGACGATTCGCAAGTTTTACGGCCGCCAATAATCAGTATATGTCCAGCGACGCTTTTCATCTCGGGGCCCTTGCGGACCCGCTCCAATTTCGCGCACCGATCTGCATCGAAGGCTGCGCCCCAGATCAGCTTCGGCGTTGGTTGCGCAAGATGATTCAGATCCGTTGTGCCGAAGAAAAAATCGGCGACGAGTTCGGCAAGGGCGTCATCAATTGCCCTTGCCATCTTGTTATCGGTCAGGAGGCCCCTGCGGTTGGAGTCGCGGAACATATTATCAATGGGGATCGGGTGTTCGGCGCTCACCGCTCCCACGCCCACTTTCTGTCACAGGGAGGAACCCTGCACCACCTACTTGCCGAGACCTTGGGCAAAGACACCGGGTGTTCGCGAGGCATGGGTGGGTCCATGCATTTGCTTGATCGTGCCAATAATTTCTTCGGCTCTGTGCCCATCGTCGGGGCGACGATTCCGATCGCAACCGGCGCGGCATTGGCGGCAAAGATGGACGGAGCTGGCGGCGTAGCGGTCAGCTATCTCGGAGACGGAGCCACTGAAGAAGGTGTATTTCACGAGTCACTCAATTTTGCCTCGGTCTTCAAATTGCCCGTAATTTATGTCGTGGAGAACAACCTCTTCTCCAGTCACCTCCACATTAGTCTCCGCCAATCGTCTGATTCGGTTTGCCGGTTTGCTCAGGCTCATGGAGTCACATGGCGACGGGTCGACGGCAACGACGTGGTAGCCATGGCCAAGGCCGCCGGCGATGCTATCATTTCAGCCCGCACCGGCGGTGGCCCCCAATTGATTGAGGCAGTCACCTATCGCTGGCGTGGCCATGTCGGGAACCGCGAAGACAATGACGTCGGCGTCGCCCGCAAGGAAGGCCTAATTCCCTGGAAGCTGCGTGACCCGATCGGCCGCCTCGTTATCGCTATGACTAAGGCAGGGATCGAGACCGAAGCGACGGTTGCTACTGCTTGGTCAATTTCACGCAGTGATGTCGAGATCGCGTGGGCTCAAGCCTTCGCCGATCCTTATCCGGCGGAAAGCGCCTTACTCGAACGCGTCTACTCCCAACCGACTGACTAAACATGACCAATTACGGTTCCGCATTACGGGAAGGCTTCGCTTACCTGCTCAAAAACCACCCCGAAGTATTTACTATCGGCCAAGGGCTCTGGAGCCCATGGTATGTTGGCAATAGCATGACCGACTTGGATAAGGAGTTTGGAAAAGACCGTGTCATAGACACCCCTGTTTCGGAGCTTGCTGTCACCGGCGCTGCTGTTGGCGCCGCATTGAGCGGCAAACGTCCGATCGTCATACATCCTCGCGTCGATTTTTTCCTGTTGGCCGTCGACCAATTGGTAAACCAAGCCGCTAAGTGGCGCCACATGTTCGGCGGTGAAGTTGATGTGCCAGTCGTTGTTCGCGCTATCGTCAACCGCGGGGGTGAACAGGGGGCCCAACATTCGCAGTCCTTACATTCGTGGTTTGCCCATATTCCTGGTCTTCGTGTCGTGATGCCTTCGACTGCGGCAGATGCCCGTGATTTATTGATCGCATCGTCTTTGGGTAAAGACCCCGTGCTCTTTATAGATGATCGTTGGCTCTACGTTCTCACGGATATATTACCCCCAGTGAATCCGAATTTGCGTTTAACGGATGTTAAACCTCGCGTTGATGTGACCGGCACCGATATTACTCTTGTTGGTTGCAGTTACTCCGCGCACCTCTGTCGTGTTGCTGCTGAGGAATTGAAACAACACGGCGTGAGTGCAGAGGTGATTGACCTGCGGATCATAAATCCGCTGGATCGTTCTGCTATTATTGCATCGGTGAAAAAAACTGGTAGGCTGCTAGCGGTAGATGGCGATTGGTCGACTTGTGGAATGGCAAGTGAAATCATTGCGTCTGCAGTTGAGGGGGTTTCGCCTACAGCAATTAAGGCAACACCTCGGCGATTGACGCTTCCTGATGCACCTGCTCCAACGAGTAAGCCTCTTGAAAAGGCTTATTATTTTCATGCAGCTGAAGTAACATCGGCAGCACTTAAAATCCTCGGAAAATAATGAAACGATTATTAGATATAACCATAGCATTTTTGGGATTACTGTTTCTTTTTCCACTTCTGTTGCTGGTAAGTATTATGGTTTGGATGCAGGATCGTCATTCCCCTTTTTACATTCCTAATCGTGTCGGTCGGGGTGAAAAAATTTATCGGATGATTAAGCTGAGGTCTATGGTGGTACGAGCTGACGCTAGCAAAGTAGATTCCACGGCCAATAATGATCCGCGTATTACCATTATAGGGCGCACGATTCGACGCTGCAAATTTGATGAGATACCTCAGCTGTGGAATGTCCTTGTCGGGGAAATGTCTTTGGTAGGCCCGCGACCCAATGTCTCGCGTGAAACGGGCCTTTATACCAGCGAAGAGAAGGTGCTGCTTTCGGTTCGCCCAGGTATCACCGACATCTCATCAATTATTTTCGCCGATGAAGGCAGTATTCTCGAGGGTAAGCCTGATCCCGACCTCACCTACAACCAGATTATTCGCCCATACAAGTCTCGATTTGGACTGCTTTACACAACAAATGCCGGAGTGCTGCTCGATATAAGGCTGATTTTGCTCACGCTGCTCAGCGCTGTGAACCGGCAAGCAGCCCTCGTTCGCATCAGCGCCCTTGTGGCTGAACTTGGTGCTCCGCCTGAATTGGTCGCGGTGGCGACCCGTCGCTTTACTTTGCAACCTGCGCCGCCCCCCGGCGCCGTGAAGATCGTGTCCGGTCGTGGCATTTGAGCTGCTAAGTGCCTGATGATCGGTTTGTCCAACTCATGCGGGAAGTGTACCACCGGCAGGGTTGAAGAATAAACCTATATGAAGCGCTCATTGGCTCAAATCATCGGAATCATTTGGTTTCGAGCTTGTGCCGTTGGGCCTCAGGCGGATTTAATTACTATATCTTGAGGGCGTTTTTAAACATCGGTGGTTTTCGTTTTTGGCTTGTAGGTGGTGCATATCTTTTGCTCCTAGCGGCTTCGTTCTACTTCGCCTTTGAGCTCCGGTATGATTTCGCGCTCGCGCGCGAAGCGCAGCAAGAGCGCTTGCGGTTGCTGGGTTTTGTCTTGGCGATCAAGTTCGGTTGCCTCGTCTTGCTGCGCCAGCTTGGGAGCGTGCTGCGCTACTTCAGTATGCCCGATTTGGCGCGATTGGTGGCGGCGATGGCTTTGAGCGCGGGCCTCTTAATTGTCCCACGTTTTTTTGATTTCGCCAATTTGACACTATCGCGCGGCGTTCTGCTGATTGATTTTTTGCTAAGTGTGATTGGGCTGTGCGCTCTGCGGCTGGCCTTTCGAATCTACCAAGAACGGATCACGGCGGCGCGCGGGGTCAGGGAGCACAAGTACATAGCGGTCGTAATCGTGGGCGCAGGGGATACGGGGGCCTCATTGACGAAAGAGTTGCTTGCTAGGCCGGCGCGAGGGCTTAGGCCAATCGCTTTGCTCGATGACGATGCCACCATGCAAGGGAGGTTGATTCATGGCGTTCCCGTGGAGGGTTCTCCGGATCAGTTTGCCAATATCTCCTCGTTAAAAGAGGTGACGCATGCCATCATCGCTATGCCAACGGCACCGGTGAAACGCAGGGCAGAAATCGCGCTGCAATTGGCTCGTCTAGGGGTCAAGGTGGAGACAGTCCCAGCCATCGAAGACTTAGCCTCGGGCAAGGCTCGGGTAAGCCGGATTCGGCCGGTTGAAATTCAGGATGTATTGGGGCGTCCGGCGGTTGATTTGGACAATGCCTCGATTCGTAATCTCGTGGAGCATAAATTGGTCTTGGTTACGGGTGCGGGTGGCAGTATTGGTAGTGAGTTGTGTCGGCAGATCGCAGCGCTGAATCCTCGCCGCCTATTATTGGTGGAACAATCCGAACCGGCCCTCTTTTTAATTGAGCAGGAACTCATTAAGCTCGGCTTTTCCGGCTGCATTTTGCCCTGCGTCGCCGATATTTTAGACGCGAATCGTATCCATGCACTTTTTGCGACGCACTCGCCAAATATCGTTTTCCATGCGGCGGCGCATAAGCATGTATACTTGATGGAGCGGCAGCCGGCCGAGGCGATCAAAAATAACGCGATGGGCACGCGGCAATTGGCAGAAATCGCCATCGCCCATGGGACCGAAACCTTTGTGCTCGTTTCGACAGATAAGGCGATCAACCCCACTAACGTCATGGGTGCGAGCAAGCGGCTCGCCGAAATTCATTTGCAGGCGGTCTACGCTGAGCAATTTAAGACCGCTTCGACCCCGATATATTCGCATGGAGCCGTCCAGGGTTCAGGTGCAACAAACACGAAAGTCGATGCGAGTACGGAGAGGTCGCGCTCCGGTAATAGAGCGGAAGCTGCGGGGCCGTATTTGCTGAACAGTACGGCGAGGCCATCCAAACGTAACCCGACCAAGATCATGGCGGTGCGATTTGGTAATGTCTTGGGTTCCTCTGGTAGTGTTTTGCCGATTTTTAAGCAGCAGATTGAGGAGGGAGGACCGGTCACCGTCACTCACCCTGATGTGACGCGGTATTTCATGACGATTCCGGAGGCGGTGGGCTTGATTCTCCAATCGGGCGGAATGGGGCAGGGCGGGGAAATTTTTGTCCTCGATATGGGGCAACCTGTAAAAATTGTCGATCTCGCCAAAAGTATGATCGAGCTGAGTGGCTACAAGGTGGGCGAAGACATTGATATCCGATTTACGGGCCTCAAAGCGGGCGAGAAGCTCTTTGAAGAATTGCAACACCACAACGAGCAGCACACCTCGACGGCGCACCCGCGTATCATGCAGTTTTCATCCACCAATGATTTTTCCAAGGTGAGCCAATTGGCCCGCACGGATTTTGAGCCTTTCGTGGATGAGTTGAGCGCCAACGACCTCAAAAAGAATTTAAAGATTTTAATTCCGGAATACGAACCGTGCCTCGATTGAGAATATTTTTCCGCAATTTCGATCGCGTTTGAGGCAAAGCGATGAGCCTCGTGCCAATAAAAAAGCGGAGGCAAATTGAACACGGATCCGACGGGCGAGTTTTTGACCAAGGATCACGCGGGTGAGTGCAGGATGTTAAAGTCGATAGGCAGGGCTTGCGGTGGGAAGTGGGGACTGTCACCTGTGGCTGCAACGACATGACTCCAATGACTCGCACTTTGACCCTCTTGGCGCCCTGCTTCAATGAGCGGGAAAATGTGGCGTTGCTGCATCAGCGGTTGGCTGGGGTCGTCGCGGGTTTATCCGGCGTGGCGTGCGAGTTGGTGTTTATCGACAACGCTTCCACCGATGGCACCCAAGCGGAGTTGCGGAAACTCGTAGCCCAAACCGAGCGTCAGGCCGAGGGTGGGCTGCGGGTTAAGGTCATTCTCAACCAGCGCAACTTTGGGCACGTGCGCTCGCCTTATCATGGGCTCTTGGCGGTGAGCGGAGATGCCGTCATCGTGATGGCTTCGGATTTACAGGATCCGCCGGAATTGATTCCTGCGTTTGTGGAAAAATGGCGTGAGGGATCCGCTGTGGTGATGGGGCAGAAGATCCAGAGCGAGGAATCGTGGTTATTCTTCACTTTGCGGCGGGCTTACTACCGGTTGGTCAAGCGTCTGGCTGACGTGGAATTGATCGAGAATGCCACGGGCTTTGGCCTCTACGATCGCAAGGTGATCGAGGCGTTGCGCGCGATGGAAGATCCGTATCCGTACGTGCGCGGGTTGGTGTGCGAATTGGGCTTCCCCGTGGCGCGCGTGCCCTACGAGCAACCGCTGCGCAAGCGCGGGATCACTAAGAATAATTTCTACACGCTCTACGACGTCGCGATGCTGGGGATCACGAGCCACTCCAAGGTGCCGCTGCGGCTGGCGACGATGGTGGGGTTTGGGGCATCGGCGTTGTCGTTCGTGGTCGGTTTCGCGTATCTCGTGTACAAGCTGATTTTCTGGGAGCGCTTTGCGCTTGGGATCGCGCCGGTCGTGATCGGGTTGTTCTTCTTTGCTTCGGTGCAGTTGTTTTTTATCGGGATCTTGGGCGAATACCTCGGCTCGATCCACACGAAGGTCACGAAGCGTCCGCTAGTGATTGAAAAAGAGCGGATTGGGTGGGAGTGACACGCCGCGCTAGCGCACCGCAATGTGCGCGGGTTAAAATGGCGGTTGAGGGGAGGCCTCCTGTCCTAGGGCGCGCGAACCAAGCCCTTCCGCGTTGAAGCCAAGGCTATGGGTCTGAGGCTTGGCCTTGTCCCAACCGCCTGCATGATCTCGCGGATGAACCGTAAGCGTCCGGCCGGAGACCTCATAGCGGGATGATCGGCGTTCATGTAATCTGTCGAGATGATAACAATCGAGACAGAGGTGCAGGATGAAAAGAGAGACCGCCGCGGTCGGCCGATCACATCGGTGGCAAGGCGCGAAGAACTGGTGGAGGGCTATCGTGCGAGTGGGCTAACGCTTGAACAGTTCGCTAAGCGGGAAGGAGTTAATTGGCACACGCTCTCGAAGTGGTGCTATCGGCACGGGCGAGATGGGCGAGTGCGAGCGAAGACACTGAACTTTGCCGAAGTGAAGTTGGGTCCATCTACCGCGCCGATCGCCGGAGCGGTGTAAGCGTCCGGCCGGACTTACAATTACCCACAATTCTGCAGGTCGGGAAGCACGGGAGAGTAGCGTGGCATGATATAGTGCGGTGCATGACGACACCCGATCATGCGAAGACTTTAGGAGCGGCTGCCAGGGACGCTGACAGCTTGATTCAAAAGGAATTGGAGTGCGGGGCCTTCCCGGATGAACGTTTGGGCAAGCGATTCGGCGTAATGCTGCAGCAACTTTCAGACGGCACGGCGGAGAGCATCCCACTGGCGTGCCAGGATTGGGCCAACACGAAGGCCGCCTATCGGTTTTTCGCTAACGAGCGGGTGACCGAGGAGGACATTCTTGCCGGGCACTTTCGCTCGACCCGGGAGAGGTTTGCGGGGGTGAGTGGCACCATGCTGGTATTGCACGACACCACGCAACTATCCTACCGGCGGGAAAATATCGGGCTGCTACACAAGCCCAAGCACGGGCCGAGCGATCCGTGGCGGACGGACAATCCGCTCTGCGGCATTTCGATGCATTCGAGTCTCGTCGTGACCACGGCCGGATTGCCACTCGGCCTGGCGGCCGTGAAGTTTTGGACTCGGCAAGAATTCAAGGGGACGAACGCCCTGAAGCGGAAGATCAATCCCACGCGGGTGCCCATCGACCAGAAGGAGAGTCTGCGCTGGCTGCAAAACCTGCAGCATGCCACCGCTCTGTTGGGTGAACCGGCGAGGTGTGTGCATGTCGGTGATCGCGAAAGCGACATCTACGAGTTGTTCTGCGCCGCGCACGATGCGGGCACCCATTTCCTCGTGCGCGCCTGCGCCAATCGCCTGGCCGGTGACGGCACGACGAAGATGGAGGACGAAATGGCCGAAGTCGCCGTCAAGGGCGTGCATCGCATCACCGTGAGGGGCCGGCAGGGCAAAGCTTCTGAGGCGGTCCTCGAACTCAAATATCGCCGCGTGCGGGTGCTGCCGCCGGTGGCGAAGCAAAAGCAATATCCAGCACTCGTCCTCACCATCATCTATGCGCAGGAAAGAGACGCGCCGAAGAATCGCGAACGCATCGACTGGAAGCTGATCACAGACTTGCCGGTCAACTCGCGGGCCGAGGCCATCGAAAAACTTCACTGGTATGCATTACGTTGGAAAATCGAAGTCTTCCATAAAATCCTCAAATCCGGTTGCCGGGTCGAGGAATCTCGCCTCCGCACCGCCGAGCGCCTTGTGCGCATGTTAGCGACCTGCTGCATCCTCAGTTGGCGAATCTTCTGGATGACGATGATCAATCGCACCCAGCCAGAAGCACCTCCTGTTGTTGCTCTCACTCAGTTGGAGTTGGAACTGCTCGATCAACTCTTCCCCGATCCATCGCCTCCCGCGCGCACGCCGACTCTCGGACATTACATCATCCGCATCGCACGGCTCGGCGGCTATCTTGCCCGCACCCATGATCCTGCGCCCGGGAACATTGTCATCTGGCGCGGCCTCTCCCGACTCACTGATCTCACCCTCGGTTATGCTCTTGGCCGTAGAATTGTGGGTAATTGAAAGCCGGCCGGAGACCTCATAGCGGGATGATCGGCGTTCATGTAATCTGTCGAGATGA